>NZ_JAGIPX010000045.1 GCF_017814945.1 Paraburkholderia sp. LEh10 | reverse complement strand
GTCGTTTCCTCCAACAACTGGCCCAGCACGTCGTACGCGAAGGCGATGGTTTCCGGTTCCTGTGGTTCGCCGTCCGGCGTCTTAATGCGGCGGATCTCCAGCAGGTTGTCATTCGCGTCGTGGCGGTATTCGGTGACGTCGTGTGCGCTTGTGCGGCGCGTGAGCCTTCCCACTGCATCACGTTCATAGCGTTGTTCGATCTGCACGCTTGTGCCGGCAGCCTGGCGCGTGAGGGTCGCGAAGCCCAGCCCGTCGTATTCGGTCTGCTGACGATGGCCGTCCAGGTTGACCTGTTCTACCAGACGGTCGCATACGTCGTAGCGGAAGCCGTATCGCTCGTCGTTCTCGTTGACCAGCGCGTTGAGCTTTCCGAAGGCGTCGTACTCGAAACCTATCCGGCCTCCCGACGCATCGCGCCGCTCCAGGACCTGTCCGCGTGTATTGCGGGTGTAGCGGGTGGTCTGGCCCAGCGCATCAGTGCGTCCCACCGGCTGTCCCACACCATCGAGCATGAAGTGCTCTTCAGTGCCATCCGCGCGGATGACGGCCGTCAGCCGGCCCAAGGCGTCATGGCGGTAGCGCGTGCTGTTGCCCTCTGCGTCCGTCACACACTCCAGGCGTCCGCGCGGGTCGTAGTAAAAGCACGTCTGTGAACCCGAGCAGTCGGTGTGACGCGCGAGCTGGCCGTCTTCGTTCCACTCCAGTTGCCGTGCGCCGCCGCGTGCATCGGTGATCTGGATCAACTGGCCCCAGACGTCATGGTGAAGCAGGGTGCGTCGCGCCAGTGGATCGATTTGCATGACGCCGTTGCCACGTTCGTCGTACAGATAGCGCGATGCGTTGCCGGCGGCATCGATTTCCGTGACCGGTAACGCCCACACAGGATGCCATTCGGTCTGCTGTACACGTCCGAGGGGGTCGGTGTTCGACACGGGCCGTCCCGCATCGTCATACGACCAGCGCCATACGCCTCCCTGCGCATCGGTCACCGACAACAGCTGCCGCTCATCGTTCCACTCAAAGTGCGTCACCTGGCCCAGTTCATCTTCGTAGCGCGTGATCTGGTATAGCGCGTTCCACTCGCGCACGCTGCTGCGGCCCAGGCTGTCGCGTACCGTCAGGCGCCGCGCGACGGGATCGTGGTCGAGCCAGTAGTGATCGCCGCTGTCGGTCCAGTGTTCGATGACGCGCCATTCCTCGCCGTCCGGGCCATCGAAGCGGCCCCAGCCGTAATGGCACTTCAGACCCGCCGGCAGGCGATGCATCACCATGCGCCGGCCAGCGTCGTAGGCGAACTCACGCAGCGTATGGCCTTGGGCGTTGCATACCGCAGCCAGATCGCCTGCGGCGTCATAACGGTATTGCACGAGCAGTTCGGTCTGGCGCAGCCCGTCGCCGTAACGACGCCCGATGCGACTCACGCGGCACGGTTGCCCGTGCTCCTCATAGTGCAGCTCCGCACAGAGCGTCTGCGCGGCGTCCGTGATGCGGGCAAGACGACCCGCTTCGTCGTATTGCAGCTGGAGTGCATTACGGTTGCGGTCGCCCAGCAGCACCAGCCGCTGACGCCCGTCGTGATGCGGGTCCGGTTCGAACATGCGGTACACGCCGTCATCGGTTTCGATGAGCCAGTTTCCAGCCTCGCCGCGCCGCACACCGAGGCTCTCGCCGGGGCTGCGGAAACCACTGCCCGGACGTACCGCCTGCATGTCCAGGCGCCGGCCCGTTTCATCGATGTACGTCCAGCAGTCGGTATCGGACGTTCCGGGCGTGCGTTCCACCGACACTTCCAGCGGCACACTCCAGCCTGCGCCGAACAGGCATTCAGTGCGCTTGTCCTGGCTGTTGTAAACGCGTTGCCAGACAAGGGGGAAGCGGCCAGGGAGAGCGAAGTCCATGTCCTCTTCGCCGGCAAGGTACTTCGCCCCTGTCGCCGCGTTGACAGGCTGGTTCACCGCATTGTTCGAGCTGCTGAACAGGTTGCGCAGCGCCACGCCCGCTTTCTGCGCAATGATGTTCATGCCAAGGCCAAAAAGAAAACAGCCGGCCTTCGACGCCATGCTGCCGCGGCCCATGAACGCCATGACGATGCCTATGACGAGCGCCACGGGGGCCTTGCCACTGCGGATTTCGCGCACTACCGCGAGCGGACCGCCGATCCGTACGTCCGGAGAGACGTCTGCACCTTCCGCAGGCGCGTCAGCAATCTTCGCTTCGCACGTGCTTCGCGCGCCGCTTCTCGCTGCCGGCTGGCCGTTGATGGTCACATGCTTCACACCCTCTGCAAGATATTCTTTGGGTTCGGGCGAGGGATGCTTGTCGCAGCGGATCTTGTCGTCGTCGCACGGAATGGCCGGTTCCGGACTTGCGACTGTCGGTTGCACCATCTGCGAAACGAACTCTTTCGCCGTCTGCAGCCAGCTGCCGGCAATATCAATGATCGACTGCTCTTTTGGAGGGGCATCCTTTGCGGCCTTCTCCAGCGCCGCAATTTCCTCCGTGGTCAGAAGGATACCCGCGGCGCGCGCGGCGGGCTTGCCGTTAATATGCGTGTCTTTTGAGCCGGTGGCGATATGTGCCTGGATCGTCGGGGGAAAGAGCGCATTGCCGATGTCCTGACATGCCTCCGATATCTTGTCTCCGAGGCCCGTGGCAACCATGACGGCACCGACGACAAGACCGATGGCAAGCACCGTTCCGCAACCCAGCGTACACGCCTCAACCCCGACGGCCGCCGCAACCAGCGCTTGCGCCGCCATCTGAATTACAGCGTTGGCGGCGACCTCCAGCACGCCGCCAACCAGATCGGCCCATGGTGACGTATGCAACAGCGCATCGCCCTCGCGGGCAGCCCATAGATCTCCCATCGTGTCCCCGTCAGGTTCGTTGAAGAGGGCTGAGCCCTTTCTTTATCGTTTCCCAGTGCTCGGCGTCAGCCTGCGTGAGCGCGCTGGAGCGGGTGTAGGTGAGCGCCATCAGCAACCGCGTTCCCGGTACAACGAAAGCAACCTGGTACTGGTGCAGGGTTTCCTTGCCCCGCGTGAAGCGGCTTCTCAACTCGAGCGCCGTGAGGTCATGTCCTGCGCCGATCTTCAGGACTTGCCGGGGCGCGTAGTGGAGATCCTGGACCTGTGAGCCCAGCTTCTGGATCTGTTCGTCGATGACCGATTCAAGCGTTGCGCCATCCGGCATCGCGCCGCGGCTGATGACGAGCGATGCATCGAGCGACGGAAGGCGGATTGCATTGAGGGTGCTGTCGAGAAACTCCTCAGCAGGCAAGGTGAGTGCGATTTCATTGGTCTGATAGTGCGTTGTACTCATCGATCACATTCCAAAACAAGATTCGGGCGTTATTTTTCGGAAGGGAAAGTCTTGTCGACCGCTGATTTGATTGCGGCCTTTTCGGCTGCACCGTGCGGAGCAATGTTCGCCGCCTTGCTGCCCATGTTCAGATCGAGCGTGCCGCCTTGGGAATTGATCTTGCCGCTTTGCGCAGCGGTAATGTTGAAGTTCGTGCACGTCATGTTGATCTCACCGTTGCTCCTGAGCTCGATGATGCTGTCGCCGCACGACAGTGTGATGCTGTCGCCGGCTGCACACACGAAGTTGTTCAGTACCTGGATCACCTTGTCAGCGCCGATCAGTGCTATGTCATCTGACTTGACAGAATGGGAGCGCTGTGCGCCCACTGTTGCAACCTCGTTCTGGCCGACTGCCTTCATGCGGTTGTTGCCAACGGTGTGGAGTTCGCTATCCTCAACTTCAGTGCGCATGTCCTTCTCGGCCTGCAGCCACAGTTCCTCTGCACCCTGCTTGTCCTCGAAGCGGATCGCATTGGCGTTGCCCGCACCCCCCTTCATCGAGCGCGAAAGAAGCCCGCTTTGCGTCGCATTACCCGGCAGATCCCACGGCGGCATCGTGGCGGCGTTGTAGAGCCGGCCTACAACAATCGGCCGATCGGGATCGCCATTCTCAAAATCTACAATCACTTCCGTGCCGACACGCGGCACGTTGACACCGCCGAAGCCGCCCCCTGCCCACGGATACGACACGCGGATCCAGCACGATGAGTTCTGGTCCCTCACGTCCGAGCGGTCCCAGTGGAATTTGAGCTTGACCCGACCATATTTGTCGGTCCATATTTCACTGCCCGGCGCGCCTGTAACAATCGCCGTCTGCGGGCCGCTGGTACGCGGCTTGGGGTAAAGGTCGCGTTGTGGCCGGTAGATCGTCGTCGCAGGCTGTACCACGAACGAGGTCTGGAAGTGGTAATCGCCGCCGCCGCTGGCCTGCGCCAGTTCATTGGCGTGCAGTCCGGCGCTGATCACGAGATATTCCCGGTTGGCCGCTTCGTACGGGTAGCCTTCGAGTTCGAAGGTTGTGCCGCACACGACGTTTCGCAGCGCGCCACTACCTTGTGCCCGCTCGCCATGCGCGCGCACTTCTTCCATGCGAAGGCGGGCGACATCCTCGCCCCGTTCCAGCTCGGTATAGTCGCCCGGCCATTCGTAGCGTTCGAAGTCGTTGTGCGCCGTGTCCTGGATCAGTTCGTTCTCGGCCGAGAGCCGGGCACCGGGATTCTTGAAGTCAAAATCGTTCGTCGTCCAGCGGCCCGACTGCAGGCTGCCCGTGAGGTCGAAGTGATCGATGTACTCCATATCGATCTTGTGTCCGGGCGGGTAGTACCAGAGCTTGTGATAGGCCTCGCTTTCTACGGGCTTGTGTGAGCCCAGATGATCGACCAGTACCATGCGATGAAACGTGTTGCTGTGCTCGAAGAACCAGTAAATGCCGTGCTCGGCGAGCATGCGCTGCACGAAACGGTAGTCCGTTTCGCCATACTGGACCTGGTAGTCGAGCATGGGATACTGGTCGCCAAGCCGCAGGTCGTACGAGTACGTGTACGTGTCGAACACCTCCTCGACGATTTCAATCACTGTCTTCCGCTGGAAGATGCGGAAGTCGGAGCGCTGGTCCGCAAGCCAGATCCATGGTTTCAGGATCAGTTCGTAGCGGCTTTGCCGGTTTGACTGATTGACGTAGCGTGCGTGGGCGACAATTCCGCTGATTTCGCGCGTGCCGGCACCGATATTCGTCGCCCCGGCGGCGCCCGCGAGGCCGGGAATAAATGAGCCCATCCCCTCAAGCTGAATCATGACCGTAAGCTCCTGTCCGATCATCGATTTCAGGTCGATATTGGCCGCCACACCGGGGGGAAGGTCGGGGGCCGTCAGGCAATCAAGTGTGTAGGCGTAGATTTCCGAGAGTGCCTCATCGCCGCTGATGCCCTTGAGTTCCAGCATCGATTCGCCGCCCGGTCCCTCCGGCAGCGCAGGCCCGCTCATCGTGAGCGTGCGCGGTTTTACGAAATCAAGCATGACTTGCCCCATCCTTCCTGATAGTGCGGTGTCGCATCCCGCGACACCGCGATTTCCTTGTGTTTCGTGTCCGTGCTACCGGCGTTTATCGGCCGGCTTGACTCGGGACGCCCGATAGAACACGCCGCCCTGGTAGACCACGATGTCCGCACCGATGCGGAACACATGACCGCACTGTCCTGCGTCAAGCATCAGGGTGCGAGCCGGGACACCGGCATCCGCTGGCCCCGCGTGATATCTGTCGAGCAGGACAGGGGCGGTCGCGCGTGTGTCTGCATGCATTGCGTCCGGTACACAGTCGTCGTCACCGATGCGTAGCTGTCTGGGTCCGATCGTGACCGTCTGTCCGACAAGACGATGTGCCCTGTCGGGGCTCACGGACACTTCGCTGTAGCCCACAATCCTCGTTACGCGCCAGATGCCGTCAAAGCCGAACGGGGCGTGCGAAGCCGCTGCTGGCGTGGCCGACGCCATCGCAGAAAGCGTTGCCGCGGCCGCGAGGTAACCTGCCGCGCGAATCCTCATGGTGTTGCTCCCGAAGCAGGTTCGAGAGCCGATGCAGGTGCCGGAGGTGACGCGAGAAACGGCGCGGCTTCCCGGCGTCGACGGCTGACCAGCCCGTCGCTGCGAAGCGGAGGACCAACAGGGCGACCATGCGCATCGTGCGCATGCACATAGACGTAGTCGTTCATGTTCCGCGCGACGGCGGCCATGTCACCGCGGTTGGCCGGGTTCAGCGCCGCACGCGCGCCCCCGGGCACGTTGTAGGCAAAGCTCACGGCTGCGTCGAACTGCTCCTGCGTCAGTGCCTGGCCGGGCACTGCGTTCCGGACGATTTGCTCGGCGCGCCGGATGCCTGTGGCAAGTTGCGCGCGGATGGCGGAATCGGGCACCGGCTGCCCAAGTTCTCGTGCCGTGCAGGGGCCCATGTGCGCGAGTGAGCCCACTCCGAACGTACAGTTGTTCGCGGTGTCGTTGTAGTACACGCGCCGCAGCCCTTCGTTTTGCTGCAGGGCACGCTGGCCCTCCGCCGACAGGGAAAGGTTTGCATTGGCGTCGGTGGGCGGATTGGCGGAGCAATGGGTGGTCGTGGTGGGCATGGACGTATGTTCCTTTGTCGGGACGTCTGGCGGGTCAGGCTTTCCGGTCAAAACGGTCGACGTCACGCTCGGGCTCGAAGCACATGCCCTTGATTGACTCCTCTGCAGCTGGGTTCTCGCCCAGCCAGGTCGACCAGCCTAATTGCTGTTCGCCGCCCGCGGTGGCCGGGGTCGCGCTTGAGGTCTTGAGCTTCAGTTCGAGTTGCCAGTGACGGCTCTTGCCTACAAACCCGCGTACCAGATCGACCAGCAGCGGCAGGTCCTCGCCATCGGGCGTGAAGCGCAGATACTGCGCAAGATCAAGCGGCCCTATTGCGATCCTGAAGCGGTGCTGCCTGTCAGGGATGACTTCGCCGAGCACCGCGCCACCGAGCGTCGAAGCCTCACCAGGCACGGACAGCCGACTGATTTCATCGGACGGCAATTCCATCCAGTGAAAGACGAACGGATCGATCGCGACCGGGACCTGGAAAAACTGCGCCAGCGTCTGGCGGATGCCGTCGGTGTCGTGGTTTTCGCGCACCATGTGCGCCGATGCAGCCAGCTGCGCATGGAAAGGAACGGCCACGCTTTCGAGCAGTGCAGGGTCCTTGCCTGCAAGTGAGCCGACATAAAACGAAAACGTTTCTGTCTCCGGGCCGGGACGATCCAGTCCTGCCGTCGCCTGCGTGGAAGCCCATGCAAGGTAGAGCTGGGTCAAAAAGCGGTGGTGAAAGATGTCGAGGAAATCGACGAGCGTACTGTCGCGACGGTTCACCTCGCGCTCGCGCGCGATCTCGGTGATGTGGATCGGCAGGGGCCCATTGGGGCCCAGCATCCCCAGACTAAACAGACGCAGGAACAGTCTCCCGTCATCACGCTGCACGGCGTCGGCGATTTCACTGGGCGCAAAGCTCAGGTTGGGCCGCTGGCCGAGGCGGAACGGTTCGGCACCTGGTCGCTGCGCCATACCCACCGGATCGATGGCGGGATCGGCACCGATACGCCGCATGAGTGCAAGCCAGCCGAAACGCCACGGCTCGCGCTGCAGGTGCTCCAGCGTGTCGTGCGGCAGCGTGGCGCGAAGACTGGGAGACGGCAGACGGTTCATCAGCCGCCCCTCCTGCCCATGCGCACGGGCCAGCGCATGATGGGGCCGCGCTGCAGCGAACGCAGCCGTGTCTGCGTGAACGAGTGGGCCGACTCGCTGCGCGCAATATAGTGCTCGAGTACGAGACCGAACAGGTACGGACTCGTGCCGTTGAACGCGGTCTCGTCGACGGTCAGTTCGCAGTCGATGCCTCGCCCAAATACGAGGTCCCCGTTGCCGGGCAGCTTGCGTGTAACACCTTGTGTCCTCACGTTCACGAGACTGTCAATCTGCTGGCGCAGGGCCACGTCTTCGGACAGCAGGAACAGACGCAGCATGTCGCGCAGCCCCTCACCACCATTCTCTAGCGCGAGGTAGTTGAAGTTCAGTTGCCGGATCAGCGCCCACGCCTTCCTGCCCTCGGCATAGGGCGCACGCGGCGCGCTCGGGTCCCGGATCAGGCCGGCCGTGGCCGATGGAATCGACATGAGCGGCGTGAGATCATCCAGACCGTTGCGCTGGATCATCCGTGGGAGATCGCGGTTGGTGAGCCAGACATGAACGTTCAGATAGCGCATCCCCTGGTGATAGATTTCGCCGTGCCCGTCGAGCAGCGTGATATGTACGTCGGAACCCGTGTAGGACGTGCGTGTGTCATAGCGGCGGTGTGCGGCGGTATGCCGTTGCGGTGTGCGCTGGATCGAAAAGTAGCGCTTTGCGCCATCTTCGTCGTTGTAGAGGGGCTGGTAGCGTGGCAGAAAGCGCAGCTTCTCGGACTTTTTGCCAACCTGCCCTGACAGGGCCTCAATCGAGAACACCTCGTAATCAAAAGGTGTCTGCACACGCGGCACGAGTGGGAATTCGGTACTGGCCTCCAGCAACTCGATACGCTTGTTGCGTCGCTCCAGCAGATTGATGACGGGCGTACAGAAGAGCGCGAAACGGGACGCATCGATGAGACCCGCCAGGTCGCCCGGAGCGCGGTCGAGCAGCAGCAGGATCTCGGCCTCGTTGCTCCTGACCTTGCGCAAACCCGCCCCAAGGCCTGTCAGCGTGAAAAAGAAGAATCGGGCTGGAAAGGCGACGAATTCATGAAGGAGATTGTGGCCATGAAACTTTGGCCACACCAGCGGAAGCATGGTCTGGTCCAGCCCAAGGCCTTCATGCAGTACCGGTCTTGTGGACACGGCCACGAAGGGCTGGTCAGCGTCGGCGAGTCGCCCTGGTTGGCCGGTGATCGTTGCCACCGTTCCCGCATGCACCAGTTCAAAGATCTGGGAGGCGATCGCTTCTTCACCTGTCAGATAGAAGGTAAGACGGTCCAGGTCTGCGAGTTCTGCGATCTGCACGTTCATCGTCGTGCGGATGCGCAGGCGCAAGGCACCCCTGACCGTGGCGTGCGCAGGCACAAAGCGGTCGATACCCGGAACATCTGGCGGAATGCCTGTATTACGCACATTGACTATCGCTAGCGGATAGAGCACCACATCCTGCGTACTGCGAAATTCGCAGGGGGTGACTTCTCCCGATGGCACGCGACTGGTGAGGCGGGTCCCGCGCGGGATCCTGAAGCCTGCCACGAGATCGCCCTGGTCACCTGTCGGGTGGAACTGCACGACCGACATCGACGGTGTCGGTGATATGTAGTTTGGATAGCTGGTTTCCAGTTGGCGCCGGGTAAGTTCGGGGAAGGCGGCATCAATGCGTGCGCGCGCTTGCGCGAGCGCGAAACTGGCCGACTGGATCAACTTTTCGACGTACACGTCGGCCACTTCGCCCGCCTGCATGCCAAGCCGGCGGCCGATCTTCGGGTGCCTGATCGCGAATTCCAACGCCAGTTCTGTCAGAAAAGAATGTTCGCGCAGGTATAAATCGAGCAACTTCGAACTCATGCCGATGCGTTGTCGAGACATAAAGGACTGCAAACAATATCACCAAAGCGATCTCATAAACATACAAAAATTCAGAGTTGGCACTATCTATGCAGGGGTGCGTCGCATTGCGCTGACTTGACGGTAGTCACGAAATTGATAAGGTGATTGGTGTGTCAGGCGTGCAGCACGGAACGTTGCCAATACAACCATACCAAGGAATGGCATTGACAACGCACGTGTCGTTAAGACAATTCTTGTGCCTTGGCGGTTTGGAAGCGGCGCACGGTTTCGCTACGTTCCTGTCGTTACGGAAGAGTCCAGAGCATCATCTGGTCGTTGAGCATGAGGTCACAAATGTTGGAGGCGATCATGGACAACTCAGCAAGATGGCTGTGTCCGCCAGGAATGTGATGGGCAAGCCAACACTTAAGGTCCAGGCCGACGAGGCTACTTCAGCGGTCCCGATATCTGCGCGTGCGATCTGGCCGGAGTCAAGGCGTATGTCCCGAAACCGCTCACATCAGCATCAAGGAAGAAAGGTGTCCAGTACTCTATCGCGTCGATATTCGCCCACACATAACCGCGCTTGGCGGTGTTGCTGCGCTCGCCCGGCGCCGCCTTTATCCTTTGGAAGGAGAGACGACATACGATAGGCGAAACGTTCCCACACATCCCGAAGACCGCCCGTTGCGTGCCGTTCCGGAGTTTGTATCACCCTGGAGCGAATGGTGCGAGGAGAACGCCTTGTGTCGGATGGGGAAACTTTTCCATTCTGTCCATGCTGCGTTCACGATCTAGGTGGTGTCGGTTATTGCTTAGTCTTCTTTCTCAAAGTCTCCTACTGCGTAACAAAATCCTACCGCTATCGTTAGAATGACGAATGCACCTAACACATGCTTCCATCCGTACCCGAAGACGTCATGAAGTGCCGCGAGGAGAAACATGAGCGGAATGCCTCCGGCCAGATAGACCAATAAGAATATGCCGCTTTTAGTTTCGGCAACGCTTTCCTTCCTACCTGTCCTTAACTCGCCGTTGTCATAGACAGCGATCACACGGCAGACGCCGGCCTTCTCGGACGGCACGCCAGGCGCTACCACCTCATACGTCTGTGTATCGGAGCGGACTTCCAGAATGGACCCTTCCATCCGCGACGTTTCTTGAGCCGCCTTGCTTGCGGCGGAAAGAGTTTCATATCTCACGTTATTTCTTCGGCTTACCGCTTGAACGCCGAACGAGATCAGTCAGGAGCCACCTGGCAACCAGTTCGGGCCGGTCCATGCCAAACGAAGCGACCTTGATCTGCCCTCCGTAGTTGACGATGACCGATCCTGTCATCACCCGATATGTGCCGCTGTGCCTGACGCCGTCGAAGAGGACTTCGAGGGGATTCAGAGGTTCGTAAGCTGAAGTACTCGTGCCTCTCGCCCATTCGCTACGTGTCACCATATCAAGTCTCCTAACATGCACCGGTTCACTCGCGGGGATCCCGCGAGCGCGCCCGTAATGACCTTCTGAAACATCGGCTTCTCTATCGAAGTTGATTTACGTCATCGTCACGTTGACATGTCTACTATATAGGGCGATGTAAGCTATTTGTATGCGTCCATCTGTCGCCAATGCGTGCTTAAATCGCGGCGTCCGAACGGTCGGGAACCGAGCCGAGTAAAGTGAGGAGCTTTTGAAAAGGCTGTCGCGGGTGATAGACGTGGTGCCTGCGGCCTTGCGGAAGACGAGGAAATCTCTCGGCGCTCCACTCTTTCCCGACGGAATGGTCTGGTGCCTGGCGGTTACGCTGTCCGGTAAACGAGGGTTACCTCCACTGCGGCGTTCTGTCCGTATTCACACATATAGTTGACATGTCGACCATTGGTGTCACTGTGTGATGTTGCCGGGTGCGGACACACCGGCACCGCTGAATGTCGCGACGCTCCGCCGGGATGTCGCGGGTACAGCGAAGGGGTTCAGGCGGCATCGCCCCTGCGGCAACGCTGTTCGCAGAGCGGCCAGGGATTCGAGTCATCACTTCAAGGAGAGCGTAGCGGATGCGATTCGGGAAAGTTCTGACGATTTGCGCGATGGCGTGTGTATGCTCGGCGTTTGTCGTGCCGTCTGCGCCCGCTCGCCCTGATCCGCTCTTTTCCGCAAAGCCTTCCGTCGGATTGCATGCCTCCCGATTAATTATTTAACTCACGTTCGATTGAAGGTCGACGGGCATGCGTCAAGTACAGTTTTTGCAAAGCGGCAGTATCGACCTGTCGTTAGCGGGGCGCTTATGAGGCGCGCCAGGATGCGCCTTCGTGCACATGGCGCATTTAGGATCAGGTACAGCGCCGGCTAGGTGTTCAGGGACATCGTGAATGCCGCCTGATCGGGCGCCTTCGCGCGGTATACCACCTCAGTTCCGGACTGTCATCTCTGCCAGCTCTCTCATGTCCGTTTCCGTCTTTCTTTGACTCGAGGAACTCGAGGGAGGCGTCCCGCTTTCCTTTGACCGGTTCCCCGCTTGTCCTTCCTCCAACTTAGGAGGTTTGCCACTACAGCGGCAATGAACGTGACTAGAGTCGAGGTCGACGACGCAATGAGTGTCTTTTCCTCAGTAGCGGGTAATTGCGTTGCCGGTCGTGATTGGGAAGCGGATGAGAATGGGACTGCCGGGGCGTTGGCCGCCAAGGCTTGCGATGCGCTCTTCGACCGCGCGACGTTCAATTGCGGCAGTTGGCTCCCCGACTCGTAACGCACGAAAAGCACGGCCGTCACGCCAAAAAAGCCTACGAAGAGACCGAGGAATAGCCGGCAAAACAGCTCAAGCCTAACGGAGTTTTCCACGCTTGCCTCCGACCTGATCGACGGTTGTCGCACTCCATATTGCGCCAGAATCTCGCGGAATTGACATCCCCGGGGCGTTGTCACGTTGCTGAACCGGTCGCGAAACATGTGATGGTGAAAAAGACGAAATCGCTCTATCACGGCTATCGCTTTCCGGCAGTTGTCGTCAGTTGCGCGGTTCGCTGGTACTTTCGGTTTCGGTTGAGCTGCGCGACTTTGAAGAGCTGCTAGTTGAACATGGCGTGGTCGTCAGCTACGGGACGGTCGGCCGGTCGTGCGAGAAGTTTGGTGCAGGCTTCGCACACATGACGCGCGACTGACGGCGACACGCGTCGCACCACGGAAGTACGATTACCGCAGATAAGAAAATCCCTAAACAGGATTCAACCCATTCTTAGCTTGATTTCCGGCTATACCGAGCAAGGGTGCAGCTTCGCATCGCGTAAGCTGAACGGGGTGGAGTTCACGGGGCCTGTGGTCGCTTCGGCCGTCCGAGCTGCGGATCCAGTGTGCCTCGCGATCGCGTTGGAAATGGCGATCAGTCGACGGTCGCCAGTACGACCGCAACCCGGCTCGATGCAGAAACGAGATCCGCTGCGCTTCTACACTGGACTCCTCTTCCACTCTTTGCGCCTTGTTCATCCACGAACCGGCCGTGCCTCAGACCTACGAGCAGTAACAGATAGTGCATCGTGAAGCGCCATCGCCAATCAAGCAATGACTTGTGGATTCAATGAATGAAGGATCATATCGTCGGACGATATCGCGGATTTGTTATCACAGCACGTGTAGAGCCGCGCACCATTCGCTTACTCGACGGTGTCATAGTGAGGTATCGCGTCACGTGGTCGTTGCGTAGAAGGAGATCAACACAAAAGGTCACGGAGGATGTTGCCGATCCCATCATGTACGATTCGGAGAACGCCGCTCTCACTTGCGTCGATCGCAGGGCTCGCACCTTTATTGATGCGATGCTAGGGGAGGGCGTTGAGGACACGACAAGCAATCTGTTTCCATCGTAAGCTTGATTCTCTCAGCCTTGCAGCCGCGACGGCGCGGAGCAGCTTGAGGAGGCGCAACACTACCTCGTCGAATTTCGCTCTCAGCGCCGCGCGTAATGCTGTTCGATGCCTTGCGCGAGCTGTGTGACGAGCCGCTGCATCGCCACCTGAGTCCGCCATGCGACATGTGGAGTCACGATCAGATCCGTGCGCGCGCTGGTCAACAGCGGATGATCGACGGCTGGCGGCTCCTGCTCGAGGACGTCGAGCGCGGCATTCGCGATCAGCTTGCGGTCGAGCGCCTCGATCAGCGCCCCCTCGTCGACGATGCCGCCGCGCGCGGCGTTCACGAGCGACGCGCTGCGCTTCATTCGCTCGAATTCGGCGAGACCGAACAGATGCCGCGTTTCGTCGGTAAGCGGGCAGTGCAGGCTGATCACATCCGCCTCACGCAGCACTTCGTCGAATGCAGCGTAGCCTTCGCGCACCGCCTTGGCGTGCCTGCGCTCGGCGAAGAGCACACGCATGCCGAACGCGCCGGCCAGTTCGGCGAGTCGCTTTCCACCGTGACCGGCGCCGACGATGCCGAGCGTCGAACCGTGCAGATCCGCGATCGGATGCAGTTCAGCGTAAAAAGTGGGTGACCCGCTCCAGCCTCCACCATAAACGTCGTTCCAGTAAGGAACCAGGTTGCGGCGCAGCGCGAGCATCAGCGCGAACGCGTGCTCCGGCACGGAGATCGTCGAATAGCCCGGACATGCGACTACTTCGATGCTCCGTTGGCGGCATGTTTTTATATCCAGATGATTGACGCCTGCGGCCGGCACGCCGATCACTTCCAGTTGCGGCAACTGCGCAAGCACCTCTCCCGTCAGCGGCACCTTGTTGGTCACGACGATCTGCGCGTCACGGCAGCGCTGTACCACCTGTTCTTGCGTAGTGGACGGATATTCAACCCAGCGATGTGGGAACGGAAAATCGGGTAGATCGGCCGACAGCGTCGCGCGGTCCAGAAACACTATGGTTTTCAACAAGCTACTCCAAGGTCATTAACGTTCGGACGGGCTCGTGGACACGGTGTCGAGCATGCGCTTCTTGCCCGTCTGCACGTGATTCTCGAAAGCCTGTGCAGCCGCGTCGGCCTGACCCGCACGCAGCGCCTCGAAAAGCTCGCGGTGTTCTTTCGAGGAACGCTGCATCTGCGTGAACGAATACACGCCTTTGTGGATGTAAAGCGTCAGCTCGTCTTCGACAGCCTGGTTGATCGTGATCAGCCGCGGATTCTTGGTGGCTGCCATTAGTTGACGGTGGAACTCGGTGTTCAGAGTCTGATACAGAGAGGTGTTGCGCTCGGCTACGGCGGAGTCCATCTTGTCAACGAGAAGGCTCAGCGACTGCTCCTCGTCGGTGGTCAGACGCAGCGCGGCGAGACGTCCCGCCGTGCGTGCGAGCCCTGCTCGAATCTCGTAGAGATCCATCGCCTCTTCGAGCGACAGCCGCCGTACTTCGGCGCCCCGATTAGGGACGATTCGCACGAGCCCCGCCTGTTCGAGCGAGCGCAGGGCCTCGCGCGCCGAATTGCGGCCGACGCCGATCTGGTTTGCGAGCGCCTGCTCATTCACGCGTTCACCGGGGCGCAAGTCCCCCCGCTGAATCATGGCGCGCACCTGATCGCGAATGTCGTCGAGCTTCGACGCAATTACCTCGGGCGCGCGCGCGTTCCCCTTGCCGTTCAGTTCACTGTTAAACGCGTTTTTCATGTCCGTTGCCCTTTCTGTGCCATTCGATACCTTTATTTTGCTTGCAGAAAACCCGTCGATACCCACGGAACCAGCACTATCACGATGAGGGCCACCGCCAAAGCCCCCAGATAGGGCCAAACGCGGCGCATTGCGGTTGACGGATCGACCTTGCCGACCGCGCACGCCGCGTAGAAGCCGAGGCCAAGCGGTGGCGCGAACAGGCCCAGTCCCATTGCGAATACCACGACCATTGCATAGTGCACGTCGGAGATGCCCATCGCACGCGCGATCGGGAACAGCAGCGGCCCGAACAGTACGATTGCCGGAATTCCTTCCAGAAAGCTGCCGAGCATCACGAACGTAATGGCGGAGATCGCCAGGAAGCCGAGCGAGCCCCCGGGCGCTGCCATCATCAAGGTCGCGAGTTGCGCGGAGAAGCCCGACTGCGTAAGCGCCCATCCCATCGCCGTTGCGCAACCGATGATGATCAGGATCGCGCCGGACAGCGAGGCCGCTTCCACCAGAATAGGATAGAGCCGGCTCCAGTCGAAGCGGCGGTATAGTAACAAACCCGCCACGCAGGTGTAAGCGACGCCGATCGTGGCCACTTCCGTCGCGGTCGCAATCCCTTCCACCACGGCTGCGCGGATCACGACGGGCAGCGCGAGCGCAGGTAGCGACATCATAAATGCGCGGCCGATCTCGGCCCGGGAGGCCCGTCGAACGCCTTGCAGGATTTCCCCGCGGCTTTTGAACCAGACGACTGCCGCGAGTGCTACCGCGCCGACTACGGCCGGCATGAAGCCGCCCGTGAACAGCGCCGCAATCGAAACGCCGGTTACCGACCCAATCGTGATCAGCACGAGACTGGGCGGAATTGTTTCCGACATGGCCGCCGACGAACTGAGCATTGCGACGAGATCGCCTTCATTCGCGCCGCGCTTTTTCATTTCCGGGAACAGGCCCGGCGCGAGCGCCGCCATATCCGCCACCTTCGAACCGGAGATGCCGGACACCAGGTACATGGCGCCGATCAGCACGTAGGCGAGGCCGCCGCGCTTATGGCCAATCAGCGAGGCGAGGAAGCGGATCATCGCTTCGGCGAGCCCCATCGCTTCCATCAGCGCGCCGAGCAGGATGAAGAGCGGGACGGCGAGCAGGATCAGGCTGGACATTCCCTGATTCATGGTGCTCACGACGATCGACAACGGCGCGCCGGTGATGGTTGCGAGATAAGCAAACGTGCACACGCCAAAGGCGACCATGATCGGCACGCCGAGACAGATGATCGTAATCACGCCGACGGCGAAGAAAAGGATCAGGCTGACCGCGGTCAGTGGCGCAAGCGCTTGCCGTGCAAAGTAGAGCGTAATGGCGACCCCGCCCACCAGCGCTAAAGCCTTCGCGCAATCGCGCATCGACGAGCGTTCGAGCAACCGGGTAATGGCGAGCACGAGCATCAGCGCAGCCGCCACGGGAATCGCGGCCGCGGAAACGGTATTTGGCAGATCCAGTGCCGGTGTACTGATGATCCACTCGTCCATCGCCCAATCGGTTGCCGGCCGCACCAGCAGCAGCACGAACGTCATCACGATGAAATTTCCAAGCGTTTCCGCAAACGCGCGGTTTTGCGGCGACATTCTGGCGACGAACATCGTCAGCCGCAAATGCTCGCCACGCCGCAACGCCACCACCGCGCCGAGCATGGACAGCCAGATGAACAGGATCGACGCGAGTTCGTCACCCCAGATCAACGGATTATGCAGCACGTAGCGGCAGGTAACGTTGGTGAGCAGCAGGACGACCTCGGCCACCAGCAGCAACGCGGCGGGCACTTCGGTGATCCACTTGATGGCCAACTCCAGTGCGTTGCCGAAGCGCACGACCTTCGATGTCGCATGTCGGTCTTTCGGCGCGCCCATGTCGTGGGCGAACACCTGCTCGGGATGAACTCGGTAAGTCATGACTCGCTCTCCGGAAACTCTTCGATGGTCCGCGCTCATGCGAACTTTTGCGTGTACTTTTCGAGCAACGCCCAGGCTTCATCGCCGTATTTCTTGCGCCACTGGTCGTAAAAGCCGGCTTTTTGCAGCGCGGCACGGAACGGCTGGATATCGGGCTTGTTGAACGCCATGCCCTGTGACTGCAACTTCCCGATCAGCGATGTGCTCAGTGCGGCGACGTCCGCGCGTTCAGCCACTGCGGCCGCATTCAGGTGTTTCGCCACGATCGTCTGCAAGTCCGGCGGCAGCTTGCCCCAAGACCGCGCGTTGCCGAGAAACCAGAAGCCGTCCCAGATATGGCCGGTCAACGAGCAGAACTTCTGGACTTCATAGAAGCGTCCGGTTTCGATCAGCGCGAGGGGGTTTTCTTCTGCATCAACGACCTTGGTTTGCAGCGCCGAATACGCCTCGCTGAAGTTGATGCTGGTGGGCGAGGCGTCGAGCGCCTTGAACATCGAGGTCCAAAGGGGGCTGACCGGCACGCGAATCTTTAAGCCTTTAAGGTCGGCCGGGGTTTGCACCGGCTTGACCGAGCTCGTGAGATGCCGAAAGCCGTTGTCCCACGGTTTCTCCATCGCGACGAGCCCGACCTTCGAGATCGCCGTGCGGATGTGGCTCCCGAGCTCGCCGTCCATTGCTGCCCATACCTGGTTGTAGTCCTTGAACGCGAAGCCGATGCCGTTGATCGCCGAGACGGGCACGAGCGTCGACAGCACCACGCCACCTTGGGTCAGGAAGTCGATGGCGCCCGATCGAACCTGCGACAGCATGTCGGTATCCGTGCCCATCTGACCGTTCGGGAAAATCTGCAACTCGACACGGCCGCCGGATTCCTTCTTGATGGCGTCCGCGGCTTCTTTCGCGCGAACGTTGAGCGGATGGGACAGCGCGAGGTTGTTCGCGTACTTCAGCTTGAACTGCGCGGTCTGCGCCCGAGCGAGCGACGGCAAGGCGCCGGTCCCCATCGCCGCCACCGTGGCGGCTCCGAGCGTTTGAAGAAAGTTACGACGGGAATACACACTCATTTTCGTCTCGCTCCATGGAAAGGAAATGCTGGATGACGCATTCGGCGGCGCCGGTGGCGTTCTTGTTGTGAACCTCGGCTACTGAAAGTGTATGCGACGAATCATATTTCGCTGACACAAACTATAAAAGTGTTGACACTTCGGTGTCAAGATGTTGTTATAAGAAAAAGAGTGCATGCAATGACTTCCCGGGAAAGCACCTACAAAGCCGGGAGCATCCGCGATACCTATCAGGAGGAAGCAAATGGAACTAGAGGCGCACTACCGCGAGCACGGCTTGCTGCTCGGAGGACGCTGGCAAGCCGCGACGGCTGACAACGGCAAGCTTTCGATCAATCCTGCGACGGAACAGCGGCTGGGCTATATGCCGCTGGCCACGCAGGCACAGGTCACCGAGGCCATCGACGCCGCGACCGAGGCCTCAGCCGCAATGCGCAAGCTCACGCCGTGGGAGCGTTCGGCGCTGCTGCGCCGGGCTGCGGCGCTCATCCGCGAACGCACGCCGCAGCTCGCGCGAATCGTCGCGCTGGAAACAGGCAAGCCGATCGCACAGGCCAGTGGGGAAGCGATTGCGTCCGCTGAGTCGATCGACTGGTTCGCCGATGAAGCGCGCCGTGTGTTCGGTATGTCTTACGAAAGTCGCGTCAAGGGCGGACGGTATCTGGTGCATTACGAGCCGCTCGGGGTGGTCGCCGCCTTTACGCCGTGGAATTTCCCGCTGCTACTGCTGGCCCGCAAGATGGGCCCGGCGCTGGCCGCCGGCAACACGATCGTGATCCGGCCGTCAAACGAAGCGGCCGGCGCGACGATGGCACTGGTGCGCTGTTTCGTCGATGCCGGGTTCCCCGAGGGCGCGGTCAATCTGGTGATCGGCAAACCCGACACGGTTACGCCGACGATCATGGCCGACCCGCGCGTGGCGAAGATCAGCTTCACCGGCTCGGTGCCTATCGGCCGTCAGATCGTCGAAATGTCCGCGAAGACCCTCAAGAAGGTCACGATGGAACTCGGCGGCCATGCGCCCGTGATCGTGCATCGCGACGCTGACATCGGCGCTTTT
Source organism: Paraburkholderia sp. LEh10 (assembly GCF_017814945.1). Taxonomy (GTDB): domain Bacteria; phylum Pseudomonadota; class Gammaproteobacteria; order Burkholderiales; family Burkholderiaceae; genus Paraburkholderia. The sequence goes on along the minus strand of NZ_JAGIPX010000045.1, from coordinate 52,327 downwards.
GCGCATCTGGCATCGCTGGGCAAGTTCCGAAATGCGGGCCAGGTTTGCGCATCGCCGACTCGTTTTTACATCCACGAATCGATCTTCGACAAGACCGTGAAGGCGCTGGTCGAGCGCTCCGAAGCGCTGCGCGTCGGCGATCCGTTGCAGCAGAACACCGATCTCGGTCCGCTGACCACGTCGAAGCGCCGCGACGCGATCGAACGTCTCGTCGATGAAGCCGTGAGTGAAGGCGCCAGCGTGCTATGCGGTGGCCGACGCCCCTCGCAATTCGGTCGCGGCTGGTTCTACGAGCCGACGCTCGTCGCCAACCCCGCTTCGCACATCGGCCTGATGAACGACGAGCCGTTCGGCCCGGTCGGGACGCTCACCCCGTTCACGACGATGGACGAAGTCATCACCGAGGCGAACCGGCTGCCGTTCGCGCTCGCGGCGTATGTCTTCACGCGCTCGATGCGCAACACGCTGGAAACCACGGAGCGCTTGCAGGCCGGCGTGGTCGGCGTGAACACGTTCGTGGCGTCGACGGCGGAGACGCCATTCGGCGGCAGCAAGGACAGCGGGTTTGGACGCGAAGGCGGACCGAACGCGATCCGCGACTACATGGACACCAAATTCATCAACCTGGAACTGGCGAACGACGAGCCGCTCGACGGCACCGCCTGAATGGAATCCATCATGAAAACCATCAAGAATCACGCGAAAGCACAACTCGCCGCGGGTGAACTGGCACTCGGCATGGGGCTGCGCCAGGCCCGCACCGTCGACATTGCGCAGATCGCGCAGACGGCGGGTTTCGACTGGCTGTTCATCGATATGGAACACAATTCGATGGACATCGACACGGCCGCCCAGATTTGCGCCGCCGCTCTGGTGGGCGGTGTGACGCCGATCATCCGCGTGCCGGGGCACGAGCCGTTCCACGCCACTCGACTGCTCGATACCGGCGCGATGGGCATCGTGGTGCCGCACGTGAGTACGCCCGAACAGGCCGCGCGGATCGCCGACATGTGCCGCTTCCCGCCTGCCGGCGGGCGGTCGATCCCGGGCATGTTGCCGCAGGTCGGCTTCCAGGCTCTTCCGATCGCCGATGTGGTTCGCGCGATCAACGAAGAAGTGCTGGTCGTGGCGATGATCGAAACCCGCGAAGGGCTCGAGAACGCCGACGCGATCGCGGCGGTGCCGGGCATCGACGTGCTGCTGGTGGGCGCGACCGATCTCGCGGCGGATCTCGGTATCACCGGACAACTCGGCCATGTGCGTGTAGCGGCCGCCGTCGACGCCGTGTGCGCCGCATGTCACCGGCACGGCAAGGTGCCGGGCGTCGGGGGGGTGTACGACGAGGCACTGATGACCGCCTACGTGCAAAAAGGCGCGCGTTTCATTCTCAGCGGCTCGGATCTTGCGTTCCTGATGACGGGGGCGAAGTCGCGTTCGGAGATGTTGCGTGCAATCCCGCTCGGCCAAGCCGAACAAGACATGGCTCAACGCAAGGTGTACTGATCGGACAAGGAGGAAACAGAGTGAATCCCGAATACGCAAGCAATCTGGTCAACCGGCGCGACCTGAAACCCTATCTGAATGCCGATCAATTCGAATTTCGAGATTCGGTGAATCGGGTGCTGACGCGCCATGCATCGCCGGAATACGTTCGCCAGTGCGACGAAGAGAAGCGCTTCCCAGAGGAACTCGTGAAGGTGGCCGCCGCACAGGGCTGGTTCGGCATCACGCTGCCCGAAGAGTACGGCGGCGTCGGTGGCTATCTCGACATGGCCGCGTATCTGGAGGTCGTCGCGTATCACACCATCGCGCTCGCGCGCTTCTGGAATGCCAACGTGAACATGGTGGGCGGCGCGCTGGCGCGCTTTGCTCCGGACGATATCAAGGCTCTGGTGTTGCCGAAGCTAGCCGAAGGGCGTGCCTTTCTTGCCTTCGCACTGAGCGAAAACGGCTCCGGCTCGGATGCCGCCTCGCTGACGACGCGCGGCGTGGCCGACGGAAACGACTTCATTCTCGACGGCACCAAGATGTGGATTTCCGGCGCGCTGCAGGCCGACTACATTCTGACCGCGGTGCGCACCAATCCGGAAGCGAAGAAGCACGACGGGATCAGCCTCTTCCTCGTACCGAAGGAATCCAGAGGCCTGACCATCAATCCGATCGATTTGCTCGGCGGCCACGCTATCCGGACCTGCGAAGTGGTGTACGACGGAGTGCGTGTCCCGAAAGAAATGATCGTGGGCGGCTTGCACGTGGGTTGGAAGAAGCTCACCACGGTGCTGTCGAAGGAGCGCATCGCGTTGTCGGCGATGTGCGTGGGCGGCGCACAGGCGGCGATCGATCTTGCGCGCTGGTATGCGAACGACCGGAAACAGTTCGGGCAGTCGATCATCGATTTCCAGGCCGTGTCGCATCTGCTCGCCGATATGCAGACGCGCGTGGATGCCGCTCGCCTGATGGCGTTTCGGGCGGCGAAGCTGCTCGACGAAGGCGAAAACTGCGACGTGGAGTCGTCGCAGGCGAAGTACTTCGCGTCGGACACCTACGTGCAGGTCGCGACCGACGGCATCCAGATCATGGGTGCCAATGGCTACTCCGCCGAATACGCGATGCAGCGTCATTACCGCGAAGCCAAGATGTTCCAGATCTTCGGCGGCACCAATCAAATTCAGCGCAACATCGTGGCGCGCGCGCTCAAATCGTAAGCGGAGACAGACGTGACGGCAGTTCGGACATTGGAGAAATTCGGCTTTGGCGTCGACTACGCGCAAGCCGACGTAGTGGTGGTCGGCGGTGGCGGCGCGGCGTCGCGTGCTGCCGTGTCGGCGGCACAGGCGGGTGCGAAGGTCCTCATGCTGGCCAAGGCGCCCGTCGGACAGGGTGGCAGTACGGTGCACGGCGCTAGCGAAATCATGAGCATGGGGGCATCCGGCTACGGCAGTCCCGACGATAGCGCAACCGTGCACTACGAAGACACCATGCGTCCGGCAGCCGGCTTCATCGACCGCGACCTGGTGCGCGTTCTGGCGGAGGACGCACCGAAGCGCATCGCAGACCTGATCGAACTCGGCGTGCCGTTCGACCGCGTCGACGATGGCTATAAGCTCATCCGCAGCGACTTCGGCAGCTATGCGCGCGCGCTAGGCGTGAAGGGCAAAACCGGCAAGGCCTTCGTGGGCGCGCTCGCCGAGCAAGCCAGAAAGCTCGGTGTCGAGACCCGTCAGCCGGCGGCGTTGATCGACCTTCTGCGCGATTCGACAGGGCGCGTGAGCGGCGTGGTTGCGATGGACCTCGATTCGCGGCGGCTGCTGGTGGTCTCGGCGGGGGCCGTCGTGCTTGGCACGGGCGGCGCGCACGGTCTGTTCTCGCAGCAGGTGTCGACAGCGGAGATGACCGGTGACGGCCAGGCGATCTGCTTCCGCCACGGCGCAGAACTCGTGAACATGGAGTTCCACCAGTTCGGGCCGGCGATGGTGCACCCTTACGTGCAACTCTTCAGCAAGTCGTGCTTCATCCTGCATCCGAAGATGCTCAATCGCGACGGTCACGAATTCCTCCCGGACTATCTGCCAACGGGCGTGACGCCCGAGGCTGCGATGGACGAGAAAGTGTTCCCGTTCACGATCTCGAACGAGTCGCGCTATATCGATATCGCGATCGCAACGGAAATCGCGCAGGGCAGAGGCACGGAACGCGGCGCGGTGCATTTCTCTTTCGCCGACATCGCCGAGGAACGGTTGGCGGCCGCCATTCCGAACACCATGCGCTGGATGCGCGCCAAGGGACTCGATCCGAAGCGTGATCTGCTCGACGTCGGGATTGCTTTTCAATGCCTGAATGGCGGTGTCCGGATGACCAACACCGACGCGATGTCGACCATCGAGGGGCTCTTCGTGATCGGCGAACTCGCGGGCGGCGTGCGCGGTCCGGATCGTCCGGGCGGCAACTCGCTTGCCGAAGGTCAGGTTTTCGGCCATCGCGCAGGCGTGGGTGCGGCCGCATTCGCACGCGGCAGCGCGGCACCCGGCACGTCCGATGTGGCGCCACTTGCACGGCGCCTCGAAACAGCGCTGAAACCGAATGCGTCGTTCGACGCTCAACGTATCGCCTCCGATCTGCGTGCAGCGATGCAGGCGCATTGCCTCGTCGAGAAGACGGAAAGCGGTCTGAACATCGCGTTAGCCGCCGCTCGCGAGGCGCGCGCCGAGTTTGCCGCAGGGGGCGCGGCCACGCCGCCGCAGGTGATCGATGCGTTGACGATCGACAACATGGCGACGACTGCCGACGTCATCGTGCAGGCGTGTATCGAGCGGCGCGAATCGCGCAGCAGCCACTATCGCACCGACTGTCCTGAGCGCGACGACGCCCGTTTCGGTCATGCATTGACCATCACGCGCGGTGAGGCCGACCCGTTCCGTCTCGCCTTCGACGTGCTCGATTACCCCCGTCCCGAACTCACGGACGCATCGCATTCCCAGGTGGCAAATCATGGATAAGAAGCAAGTCGGCCCGTTGTCGGGCTACCGCATTCTCGATCTCACCGTCATGACCGCGGGTCCCGTCGGGACCGTGCTGCTTGCCGACCTCGGCGCGGACGTGATCAAGGTTGAGGAACCGAAGGCCGGTGACCTCTCGCGCAATCTCGGTAATCAATTCGTCGAAGGCGAAAGCGTGCAGTTCCTGTCGCAGAACCGTAACAAGCGCAGCATCCGCCTCGACCTGAAGTCGCCGAAAGGACGCGATGCGTTTCTGCGCATGGCGGAGCAGGCGGATGTCGTCGTCGAAAACTTTCGACCGGGCACGGTGGATCGCCTCGGCATCGGCTACGAGACCGTGAAAGCGCGCAATCCGATGATCGTCTATGCAAGCGTGTCGGCGTTCGGACAAAGCGGTCCTTACGCCGCATGGCCCGCGAACGATCCGATCGTGCAGGCCGTGGCGGGTCTCATGGACATGACGGGCGAAGCCGGCGGCAATCCGGTTCGGCTCGGGGCGCCGTTGCCGGACTTCGGCGCGGCTGCGCTGCTCGCGTTCGGCATCTCTGCGGCGCTGTTGCATCGCGAACGGCACGGCGAAGGTCAGCGCATCGATACGTCGCTGCTGTCGGCTGCGCTTTTCAGCACCATCCCGCGCGACGGCGAGACGCTGAGAAGCGGCAAAGCGCCGGAGCGTCTCGGCAGCGGCCATCCGACGATGGTGCCGTATCGCAACTATCAGGGGTCCGATGGCCGCTATTTCTTTGCAGCCTGCTTCACCGAAAAATTCTGGCAGAACCTTTGCCGGGCGTTGGGCCGCGAAGACTTGCTGAGCGATGAACGCTTTGTCGGCAACACCGCGCGGACTGCGAATCGGCATGCGCTCGACGTGATCCTCGAACAGCAGTTTCTGCTGCATACCGCCGAATACTGGGTGGCGCATCTGAGTGCCGCGGACGTGCCGTGCGCGATCGTGCAGGACTATCACACCGCGTTGACGGAGGACCCGCAGATCGCGCATAACCACGCAGTCGTCGAGATCGAGCATCCGCTTGCGGGCAGGGTAACGAACATCGCGAGTCCGGTGAATTTTCACGGCAGCCCGGTAGCTTACCGCCGTCCGCCGCCTACGCTCGGACAACACACAGCTGAAGTACTTGCCGAGTTCGGTTTTGCCGAGGAGGAGATCGCAGCACTCGAAGGTCGTGAACCGGCCGCGGTCGGAGAGAAGTCATGAAATCGTACACAACGGACTATGTAATCGTCGGCGCGGGGACGGCGGGTTGCGTGCTCGCAAACCGCCTGACCGAAGACCCGAACGTCAAAGTGATTCTTGTCGAAGCCGGCGAGCGCGATCGTCACCCGTTCATCCACGTACCGGCCGGCTTCGTGCGATTGCTCGATCATCCAACCGTGACATGGCGCTATCGCACGCGGGCCGACGCCGAGACCAGCGGCCGTGCAATCCTGTTTCCGCGTGGACGCGGACTCGGCGGGTCCAGCGCGATCAACGGCCTGCTTTATGTGCGCCCGTTTGCGGAGGATATCGATAGCTGGGAGCAGTCGGGCGCCAAGGGCTGGACCTTCGGCAACTGTCTGCCGTTCTACCGCCGCTCCGAAACGTGGACCGAGGGCAACAGTCCGCAACGCGGCACGCATGGTCCGATCCAGGTCAGCCGGGTGGAGAATCCGCCGGAGATTTGCGCTGCGGTCGTGCAAGCCGCCCAAAAGGCCGGTCTCGATTTTGTAGATGATCCGAACAGCGACACGCGCGGTCCGTCGATCTGGTACTACCAGCAAACGCGCGACGGACGTCGCCGGTCCAGCGCAGCGCGCGGTTATCTGCGGCCAGCAATGGCGCGGCCGAATCTCACGGTTGTGACCGGCGTCCAGGTGTCCGGGCTCGAAATGAACGGCAAGCACGTGAGCGGCGTCAATGCGACGACGACCGCAGGCGTTTCGATGCAGTTTCGCGCGACCCGCGAGGTCATTCTAAGCGCCGGCGTGATCGGCACGCCCAGGCTGCTCGAAATGAGTGGCATCGGCGATAAGAACGTGCTCGACAATGCGGGCATTCGAACACGCATCGCGTTACCGGGCGTCGGCAACAATTTGCAAGATCACTATGTAGTCCGGCTCGGCTATCGGGTACGGGGTGCAGGAACCGCGAACGAGCGCTCGCACGGACTCGCGCTCGCGCGCGAGATGATGCGCTACGTCGTGTCGGGGACCGGCGTACTGACCTATAGTGCGGCGATCGTCGGCGGCTTTGCACAGACACGGCTCGCAACCCGGCCCGACGTGCAGTTCGTGATCGCGCCAGGCAGCTTCGTCGAGGGCCGGATCGGAGTGCTGGAGTCGGAGCCCGGCGTCTCCTGCGGCGTCTGGCAGATGCGCCCGGAAAGCCGTGGGCACGTGCATATCACCAGCAGCGAGATCGCGGCAGCGCCGACGATCGCACCGTCATACCTCAGCAGCGAACTGGACCGCAACACGATGGTGGAAGGACTCAAGATCGGCCGCCGGATCTTCGCGCAGCCCGAGATCGCCCGCTACATCGTCGACGAAACCGTACCAGGCCGTCAGGCGGACACCGATGAGACGTTACTGCAATACGTGCGTGACAATGGCTCGACTGTGTATCACGCGGTTGGCACGTGCCGGATGGGAGAGGACGAAATGAGCGTCGTCGATTCTGAAATGCGGGTGCGCGGAACGACCGGCCTGCGCATCGTCGACGGGTCGGTGATGCCGTCGATAACCTCGACCAACACCAATGCGACGGTGCTGATGCTGGCCGAGCGCGCAGCTGACATGATCCGTTCGCCGATGGCGGCGCGCACGGGTTCGACATATTCGAAGGAGACGGTATGAAAGTGCTGGTAGGTGTAAAGCGAGTGGTCGACTACAACGTGAAGGTCCGGATCAAGTCGGACGGCACAGGTGTCGACATTGCGAACGTGAAGATGTCGATGAATCCGTTCGATGAAATCGCGGTTGAGGAAGCGGTGCGGTTGAAGGAAGCCGGCGTGGTTAGCGAGGTGGTGGCGGTTTCTTGCGGTGTAGCTCAGGCGCAGGACACGCTGCGTACGGCGTTGGCGATAGGCGCGGATCGTGCTGTGTTGATCGAGTCATCCGAAGACCTGCAGCCTCTGGCCGTTGCCAAACTGCTCAAGGCGCTGGTCGACAAGGAACAGCCTTCGTTGGTATTGCTGGGCAAGCAGGCCATCGACGACGACTCGAATCAGACCGGGCAGATGCTCGCCGCTTTGGCTAACCTTCCGCAAGCGACGTTCGCTTCGAAGGTTGTTGTGGCTGACGGGAAGGCGAGCGTGTCGCGCGAAGTGGACGGCGGAGCTGAAACGCTGTCGCTGACGCTTCCCGCCGTGGTCACAACTGATCTACGCCTGAACGAGCCGCGCTACGTGACGTTGCCGAACATCATGAAGGCGAAGAAAAAGCCGCTCGAAACGATCAGGCCCGAAGACCTCGGCGTCGATGTCACGCCGCGTCTCAAGACGCTGAAAGTCGCCGAGCCGCCCAAGCGCTCCGCTGGTGTGACAGTGCCGGACGTAAAGACGCTGGTCGAGAAGCTGAAGACGGAAGCGAAGGTGCTTTAGGTAGAACGTGGAGACAGAGCAAATGACGAATCTGGTTAGCCTGGTAATAGCAGAACACGATAACGCGTCGATCAAGGCCGCGACGCTGACTACTATTTCAGCCGCGAAGAAGATCGGCGGTGACATTCACGTGCTGGTCGCGGGCTACAACGCGCAGGCCGCAGCCGACGCGGCAGCGAACATCGCGGGCGTTAGCAAAGTATTTCTGGCCGATGCGCCGCAACTCGAAGTGGGCCTCGCGGAAAACATCGAAGCGACGGTGCTGAATATCGCAACGGACTATTCGCACATCCTGGCTCCGGCCACCGCCTACGGCAAGAACATCGTGCCGCGTATCGCCGCGAAGCTCGACGTCGCTCAGATCAGCGACATCACGGCAGTCGATTCACCCGATACGTTCGAGCGTCCGATCTACGCGGGCAACGCAATTGCGACGGTGCAATCTCAAGACCCGATCAAGGTCATCACGGTACGCACGACCGGCTTTGATGCAATCGCAGCCGAAGGCGGCAGTGCAACGGTCGAGAAGATCGAAGCAGCGCCCGATGCGGGCACCTCACGGTTTGTGAGCCGTGAAGTGACGAAGCTGGACCGTCCGGAACTGACGTCGGCAAAGATCATCGTCTCGGGTGGCCGTGGTCTGGGCAACGGCGAGAACTACACGAAGGTGCTCGAACCGCTCGCCGACAAGCTGAACGCCGCGCTGGGCGCCTCGCGTGCCGCAGTCGACGCGGGTTTCGTGCCGAACGACTATCAGGTCGGGCAAACCGGCAAGATCGTCGCGCCGCAACTGTACGTGGCCGTGGGTATCTCGGGTGCGATCCAGCACCTCGCCGGCATGAAAGACTCGAAAGTGATCGTCGCGATCAACAAGGATCCGGAAGCGCCCATTTTCGGTGTCGCGGACTACGGTGTCGTCGGCGATCTTTTTACGGTCGCGCCAGAGCTTACTGGAGCGATCGACGGCTAGAATCGTCGCCATGGCTCGCCCCCGATTGAGTTTGCTCGACGAGCCGAAGCTGTGCACGCGCAGACATTCGCATGCGCAACGTACGCACGCACTGCGTTCGGTTCGTGCCATCTGGAAGTCAAGTCGGTAGACAAACCAGGCCCGTGGCGTCCGAGCAGGTGTCCGCGAAACCGAAGGCAGAAGCCGGGTACCGCTTCTACGCTCTGTACGACAAGATCTATCCCGAGGATGTGCTGGCGCATGCGTACGCTCAGTGTCGCGGGTGTCGATCAGCAGGACTTCGCGGAGGTCGAAGCGTACGGAGTGCAGAAGTGGCTCGGCGAACTGGCGCTTGCGCTCAGGCAGGAAACTTACCGGCCGGACCCTATCAGAAGGTGTTTATCCCGAAGGCCAATGGCAAGCGGGCCCGTCGGACCTGTTTCTACCAACCTTGGGGAAGCTTGTTCGACATCGCACAGGCGACCGGCGTTCAATCGGCGTACTATGTGGATGAAGTAGATGAACATTAATATGTCGTTGAGTCATCACATCGATTCGCGGACGCGTCGTTACATCCCATCACCATGAGCAGCGAGTTTCGAGTCCTCTTTGTTGGCAATAGCTATACAACGAGGAACGATATGCCAACGATGCTTGCCAGCCTCCTTGAGACAAGCATTCCCGATCTGCGGGTGAAGGCAGATGTCATCGCATTTGGCGGAGCATCGCTTGCGGCGCATTGGAACCGGGGCGAAGTCCAAAAGCGTCTAGCCGCCCAGAAATGGAATGCGGTCGTGTTGCAGGACCAAAGCACTCGACCGCTCCGTGCATTGAAAAGCATGCAGGAACATGTGCGAAGATTCGTCGATGAGATTCAAATCTCCGGTGCGAAGCCATATCTGTACATGACTTGGGCTCGGAAGAATGACCCGGCGTCGCAGGCAAATATCGTTACGGCGTTTCAGGGTTTGGCTAAAGCGACCAGTGCCAGAGTTATCCCAGTCGGCTTGGCTTGGGCTCAGTTTCGCAGACTGCGACCTGAAATCGACCTATACGAGCCCGATGGAAGTCATCCGACGGTGATAGGGTCGTATTTAGCGGCGTGCACTCACTTTTTCTCGTTGGCCGACATTGAAGCAGTCTCCGATCGGTCAGTCGAAAATACATTAGGTACTTCCGACCTGAATTTGCTTCATGAGGTATGTAAGACGACCGCAAGAACTGACAGAACATTCCGCTCGAATTAGTTAGCCATATCGGCAGCTGATTTAGAGTCGGAGTTGACCGTTTGCCACCGGGTTTGCATTTTCTTGTGTGGTGCGGCGCCTCCTGGCGCAGTAATGTGACAACGATATGTCTCTCTGGCCCTCGAAAATGCCTGTTGCTAGATCGAAGTCCATCAGGTAAAAATAGATAGTGCGATCGGCGGGTGCCGGTCGGAATTCACTACAACGGTTTTGGAAACGACGGCAAAATGGCAACAGGTACAGTAAAGTGGTTTAACGATGCGAAGGGTTTTGGGTTCATTACACCGGACGACGGTAGCGAAGACCTGTTCGCGCACTTCTCCGAAATTCAGGCTAAAGGCTTCAGGTCACTGCAGGAAAATCAGAAGGTGAGCTTTGAGGTGAAGCAGGGACCCAAAGGCAAGCAGGCGGCAAACATTCAACCGCTGTAACCGGCTTCGATAACCCCATTCTGCAAAGTCAATGGTCCGTTGTGGGCCATTTCCGTTTTGTGATGGGGCCGCAGGCGGGCCAGCCGGTTGCCCTCAGGAAACGGGCTGCGAGCGTCACCGGATGCCGGCGCCGGTTGCATGAACCGGCTCAACGCCAAATGGCCGCGCCCTGAATATGTCAGCCCGGCGAACCGCCTTTTTGGCAAAATTTGGCAAGCCTCCTATGATTGGTCCATGACGACCATGAACATTTCCTTACCGGATACGCTGAAGAGCTTCGTCGATGAGCAGGTGAACGAACGGGGCTATGGCACCAGCAGCGAATATGTCCGCGAACTGATCCGCCCTCGATCTGCCTGGACTTGGGTCGTGGCCGCTCAAACGTTACCCGCACCTCGTTTTCTATCTAGATCGCGCCGATCACGTTGAAATTTGGCGCGTGCTCCATCGCGTGCAGGATATTCCCCCGTGGTTACTCAACGAAAACGGGTAGGCCAGGTAGCCCAGTTTTGCTGACGGCGTTCGCGCCGCAAGGATGCTCCGCATGGTAGCCAGAGAGTGTTCGGCTCGAACACCAAGGCGTCTGCAAACAGCGGAGAGATACGGCTTGCCGGATACAGCACACCGCTCGACGGCGCTGGCAATCGTCGCGTCGCCAACCTGCCGGCGAAGCCAGTCGAGCGGTTATCGGCCTCTCTCGTTGTAGACCCTGATCAGGTGTTCCATCACACCTTCCGGAAGTACTGTATCTTTATACAGATTGATGGTAGATGGATATTACGTGATCTGCCCGCGAGGCTACTTGCCCGCCTGCATTCGAACCGCCATTCGCCCCAGGAACTTTCCTCTCGACCATCCATGTCTTCGAACGATAGCGATCGTCTCGCGCCAAGAATCACGCCGGCAGGCCACCTCCTTGCAACGCCAGACGTCGATGCGCCTGCCTTGCCAGATGACGTTGCACTGGGTGCTTCCTTCAGGCGCGGCACGGGTCATGGGCTGCTCTATCTGGGGAGCGCAACCATAGGGCGTGCACTGCCGCCTGCGTGGGCATGGTGGCGCGACTTTGGGGCGCGCTATGTCACGTCTTTATGCACGACGCCAGAAGGCGAGGAAGTCGCGGTCTCTCAACCGGACACAGGGGACTTCGACAGGCTGATCGAAGATGCGCCGCCCATGACAGGTGCCGAATATCTCGCGCCGGATGTTCTGGCGGCACTGTGGGGCGAAATCGACATCGCTTTGCGTGATGAGTTGGCAAGCACAGGGGAGTCGCTTCAGGCATTTCTCAGGTCGCGTCATCCGGCCTGGAATCTTGTGGGCCGTGTTCACTTCAACCTTGCCGAAAACCGCAAGGATCCTGAAGCCCCATTCGCCTTCCTCGCAACCTACGCAGCGCGCATCTCGGCCCATGGCAAGACACAACATCAACCACTCTCACGGGCGCTCGAGGAATTTTCCGGTGCGCGGAACAAGGCGAAGCTGCTCTCCCTCCTGATGCCGGTTCGGCGTGCCGCTGAACGCTGCGACTGGCTTCGTGCGATGCTCGAATCGCGCGAAATATACCACCCGTTGCGCTGGATGCCGGCTGACGCCTACCGCCTTCTCTGCGATCTACCCGCTCTGGGATCTGCCGGAATCATGGTTCGGCTGCCGGCTACCTGGACGATGGGGCGCCCCGCGCGACCTGTGGTCAAGGCCAGCGTTGGGGCGCAGCCTCCGTCGCTCCTCGGCAAGGATGCGCTGCTCGACTTCAGAATGGAGGTGTCGCTCGGTGGCGAGGCGTTAAGTCCTGCCGAGATCCGGCATCTGCTCAGAGGCGCCGATGGTCTCCAATGGATTCGCGGGCGCTGGATCGAAGTGGACACGAAAAAGCTTGGCCACGTGCTGCAACGTTTTGAGAGTCTGGAGAAGGCCGCGCAATCAGGACTGCCATTGAACGATGCCTTGCGTCTCCTGGCGGGTGTGTCAGGAGACGAATCTGAAGGCTGCGAAGAGCGCGACTGGGCAGAGGTCGTTGCTGGAAACTGGCTTGCAGAGACACTTGGGCATTTGCGAAAACCGGAAGGGTTGGCGCAAGTCGATCCGGGCCCCGACCTGAGAGCCCAGCTTCGGCCGTACCAGCAAGCCGGCGTGCGATGGCTATACCTGCTTAGCCGGCTCGGGCTGGGTGCATGTCTGGCCGACGACATGGGCCTCGGAAAGACGATGCAGGTACTCTCCCTGCTATTGATCCTGAAGCGCGAACAGGCCGACTCGCCCCCGAGCCTGCTGGTCGCACCCGCGTCCCTGCTGGCAAACTGGGCAGCAGAAGCTGAACGCTTCGCACCGGGCCTGCGTGTGCTGGTGGCTCACCCGTCGATGACGCCAGCAGAAGAACTACGTGCACTGAACGGTGCCCGGCTCACGCAGACAGACCTCGTGATTACCAGTTTCGGTTCGCTGCTGCGTCAACCCGCTTTGGAAACGATCCAGTGGCGGATCGCAATTGTCGACGAGGCCCAGGCGATCAAGAATCCCGGTGCGAGGCAGACGAAACAGGTAAAGAAGCTTCAGGCACAGTCACGCATCGCGCTGACGGGTACCCCGGTGGAAAATCGCCTGTCGGATCTGTGGTCCATCTTTGATTTCACGCATCCGGGCCTGTTGGGGTCGGCGAAGGAGTTTGCCGATCTCAGCCGGCGTTTGGCAAAAATCGAGCATTTCGGTCCGCTTCGCACGCTTGTGCGGCCCTATATTTTGCGCCGCCTGAAAACAGACAAGCGTGTTATCGCAGATCTTCCCGAAAAAACCGAACTCAAAGCATGGTGTCACCTGAGCCCCGTTCAGGCCGCGTTGTACCAACGCGCGGTAAAGGACCTGGCGGCGGCGCTTGACGGCGCCGACGGTATTGAACGCAAAGGCATCGTATTAAGCTACCTGATGCGTTTCAAGCAGATATGCAACCATCCGTCCCAGTGGCTTGGCGACGCGGCGTGGAGCCCCGAAGCCAGCGGCAAATTTGCCCGCCTGCGGGAGTTGGTCGACGTGATCGCGGCGAAGCAGGAGAAGGTACTGGTGTTTACGCAATTCCGCGAGACCACCGAGCCACTTGCCGCGTTCCTTGGATCGCTTTTCGGCAGGGAGGGCCTGATTCTCCATGGCGGAACACCCGTAGGCAAACGGCGCGAACTGGTCAGGCAATTCCAGGAAGACGAATCGACACCGTTCTTTGTGCTGTCGCTCAAAGCAGGAGGATCGGGACTCAATCTCACAGCGGCTTCTCACGTGATTCACTTCGACCGTTGGTGGAATCCCGCCGTAGAGAATCAGGCGACCGATCGGGCATTTCGCATTGGCCAGTGCAGGAATGTTCTGGTGCACAAGTTTGTCTGCCAGGGTACGGTCGAGGATCGGATTGACCGGTTGATCGAAACGAAGCAGCAGTTGGTGAAGGATGTGCTTGAAGGCGGTGCGGAACTGCAGCTGACCGAGATGAGTGACCGGGAGCTGCTCGATCTTGTCAGGCTCGATATTCATTGCGCGCAGGAAAACTGATCATTGAGAGGAACGCTGATGGCTAATTTCGGTGGATGGAAACCATACGTGCCGGTGGCCGAGCGCCGAAAAAAAGCGGAGCAGCTGGTCGCCAGAGCGATCAAGGATGGCAGGACCCTGTCACCCATCGCACCGTATCGCGGCGCGATTGCGAAGACTTTCTGGGGCAAAGCGTGGTGCGATAATCTGGAGCATTACAGCGACTACGACAGTCGCCTGCCGAGAGGTCGCACCTACGTGCGCAATGGTTCGGTGATCGATCTGCAGATTACGGCTGGCAAGATCCATGCGCAGGTCATGGGATCCAGCCTGTACGAGATCAATATTGATGTCGCAGCCTGTCCTGAAAAGCAGTGGCGCGCGTTGAGCGCCGACTGTTCGTCGTCGATTGACTCCATCGTCGAATTGCTGCTGGGCAAGCTATCGGCTGCCGTGATGGGCCGCATCTGCAAACCCGGCACCGGGCTTTTCCCCGCACCGAAAGATATCAGGTTCGGCTGCGACTGCCTGGATTGGGCTGTGATGTGCAAGCACGTCGCGGCAGTACTGTATGGCATCGGCGCACGGCTCGACCAGCAGCCCGAATTGCTCTTTACGTTACGTGGCGTTGACCCTTCCGATCTCGTCAATAACACAAGCGCGAATTTGTCCGGTGCGGGGAAAGCCGTCCCGGCGTCTGGCAAGCTGCTCGACAATGCGGTTCTAGGCGATGTGTTCGGTATCGACATTGACACGGAACCCTTTGCAGATGCCGACAAGGTCCGAGGCAGCACGCGCAAACCATCCATTTCGCAAAAAGCGAGAAAGTCTACTCTGACTACGCCGAAGAAGTTGTCCGGAACCGTGAAATCGGCACCGAAAGGCAAGGTCGCGACGCAGACCGCTAAGTCCGGCGCCGCCGCCCTGAAAAAGGCGAAGGACGACACTGGTCCCGGCACGTCGAAGGCTACCCGTTCGGTTGCATCTGAAAAGCCGACTGCACGTCCGCCTGCCACATCGAAATCCGCGAAACGCCGCGGGTGATCTTGCATCCCGCATTTCACCGCTTGAATCGAAGACCTGCTTCTCTCTTGAATCGTGGATGGGGTCGACATACAGCGTTCCGTGCGCATCGCCGGTCTAACTAAATCAGCGGTGCGCTGACCAGCTAGACGTCATGCATGGACCTGCTGCGCTTCGACGTAGGGGCAGGCCTGCTAGCAACCCAGTGCGCTTGCCAATGCTTCGAGGCTATCGACCGTCATATCGAAGCGGCCGGGCTCTGGTGTCGCCTCAACCATGCGACCGGCCCCGTATTCCAGTGGCCGCGAAACATGGCATGTCCGCAGCCCGCACTTTGCGGCTGCATCAAGATCGGATGGATGCGAGGCCACGAGCATCACTTCGTGAGGCTCGCAGCCAAGCAAAGACGTTGCACCAAAATACGTCTCTGGATCCGGCTTGTAATGACGGAACAGGTCTGCCCCGAATATTGCATCCCACGGAAGCCCTGCGGTTTTCGCCATCCGCACGAGCAGCGCGACTTGCCCGTTGGATAGCGGTGCGATGACGTACCGCGTGCGCAGCCTTTGCAGGCCCGCTACGGAGTCTGGCCAGGGCGGCAACTCGTGCCACATACGGACCATTTCGTCAGCCGCAGTGTCGTCCAAACCCGGGATCCCCAATTCAATGACGAGCTGTTGCAGCGATTCCCGTTGCAGTACGTCCAGTACGGCCCATTCTCGCTCGCCCGTTCGCACACGTTGCATCGACGGTGGATAGGCCATTCGCCAACGATCCACCAGATTTGGCCAGTCCGCGGCGATGCCACGAGCTTTCCCCCACTCATCGAGGCGAGAAATCAAACCTCCGCGCCAGTCCACAACGGTCCCAAAGGTATCGAACAGCAGTGCTCGAACAGCAATCACAATCAATGCTCCTGGCGTAGGTTAGTCCAGCAGGTCAGGTTGTTCCTTGACGATGCGGGTATAGAGGAGCTGGAACTGGAACCAGCCCGCGTGCGCGCTGCCGACGATCGAATGCGCCTGGCGTGCCGCGTCATCGGCAATCGTCTTCGGCGGCGCTCCCGTGCGCGCCGCCGCGGCTTCCGCCAGCAACTGAACCTGGCAGGAGCGCTCCATCGTGATGAACCACCATGCGGCCTCGTCAACAGTCTTGCCAACCGTCAGCAAACCGTGGCTCTGGAGGATCGCCGCCTTGTACGGCCCGAGTGCATTGGCGATGCGCTGTCCTTCGTCCAGCTCGACTGCCACGCCGCCAAATTCATTGTAGACGGCGTGATCCCCGTAAAAGGCGCAAACGTCCTGAGTAATCGGGTCGAGCAGGCGGCCGAGCGTCGACCATGCGCGGCCGTAGGTGCTGTGCGAATGCGCGGCAGCGACCGCGTCAGGCCGTGTCTGGTGCAGGCGAGAATGAATGGCAAAGGCTGCCGCATTGACGGGATAGTAGCCTTCGACGACATTGCCGTGGTGGTCGCAACGAATCAGGTTAGAAACGTTCACCTGGCTGAAGTGAACGCCGAACGGATTGACCCAGAAAGTGTCCGTGAACTCCGGGTCCCGCGCAGTGATGTGGCCGGCTGCGCCTTCGTCGAAGCCGAACCTGGAGAAAAGCCGGAAGGCGGCTGCGAGGCGTTGTTTGCGGTGCAGCCGCTCTTGCGCGAGCGTATCGAACTGAGGCGGGCGCGGGAGATTGCGGTAGCGGGCCTCGATATTTGCAGGGAGACTCGCGCCGATTTCGTCATTCGCGGCGGCTTGTGGATGTGGGGCGTTCATGGCTGTACCAGAATCGAGAGTTCAACTTCGAAAGGGAAACCCCCGAGTACGGAAATCGCCGCTTGCTCGTATGCGAGTTCGGGCAATCCGACGGAGACCGACATCCCGCGCAGTCCGTCCATGTCTACCTTGACTGATGCGCCATCGATTCCTGCCTCGACGAGCGCCAGACGAACGACGTCTGCCGTTTCGCGGCGCTTGAGCTCCGGCTTGAAAATCTTGCCGACACCGGTGAGCGGTATTGCGTCCACGATTCTGATCTGTTTTGGCATCGCCGCACGCTCGCCGATCTCGCGGTACATGAACTCGCCGAGATCGGCCTCGGATGTGGTCGCGCCCGGTTTCAGTTGAACATAGACGACAGGAAGCTCTCCGGCATGCGCATCCGGACGACCGACAGCCGCAGCAAGCTGGACAGCAGGATGACGATGAAGCGGTTCTTCGATTGCCGCCGGATCGATATTGTGTCCACCCCGAATGATCAGGTCTTTCTTGCGCCCGGTCAGCCAGAAATAGCCTTCGGCATCGCAACGCCCCAGATCGCCTGTGTTGAGCCAGCGTTTTCCGTCCCCGAGTTCCAGCCAGAGTCCGTCGTCGTGTTCGGGACGCGCATACCCGACGAAAATGTTGGGCCCTGAACTGACGATCACACCGACCTCATCGGGTTCGCAGTCGCGGACATAGTGACCGGCTTCGTCGACGACGACCGCTTTCATCGCCTGGCCTGGGAGGCTCAGCCCGATCGACCCGGGCCTGCGTTCGCCGAACGGTGGGTTGACGCTGCTCACGCACGTTCCCTCGGTCATGCCATAACCTTCGAGAATCCGAATGCCAGTTCGCTTCTCGAAGGCGCGAAAGACCTCGACTGGCAGCGCGGCGGCGCCGCAAAGGCCATACTCGAGCGAACTCACATCATGCACGCCTACGGGGATCTGGAGCAGCGACGCATAGAGCGTTGGGACCGCGCTGAAAAAATTGATGCGATAGTGCGCGACGATCTCCCAGAAGCGTTCGACGACGTCATCGCCGCGATAGCCGTTTGGCGTGCCAAGCACAACGTGGGCGCCCTTCGAGAAGGGCAATAGCCCCGTCGCCATGACGGCATTCACATGGAAAAGCGGCAGTCCACAAAAGAGCGTCTTGCCAGGACCAATGCTTTCACCGAAGAACTGGCCCGCGCTCCACGCATTGGCGACTTCGTTGCCATGGCGGCGCATGGCGATTTTGGGCAGACCTGTGGTGCCGCCCGTGCAGAAGTAGGATGACAAGTCGTCGGCGCTCGGCGGGCGAGTGCGATTGAGTGTGGTTCCCGATTCACTCGCAATGGCGCTCGCGAAGTCGTGTATTCCGATATGCGCCGGAATAGCGCTGCGCACACTGTCATCGCGCGATGGCTGCGAACACGCGACGCGCTCAGCCCGATTTACGAGCACGAGATGCCGCAACGACCCGATCTTGTGCAGGACGGCTTGCACCTTCTGCCACAACGCTGTGCCTGGGGAGGGCCCGAGTGTCACGAGAACTTCGGCGCCGGATGCGTTGATCAACTCGGCTATCGCCTCGCCTTCGAGCAGCGGATTGATCGCACAAACGATACCCGCAGCCTGACCGCCCCAAATCACGAATTGCGTTTCTGGCAGATTCGGCAGAACGTAAGCCACAATTGAATCCGCGTGTGTGCCCAATCTCGTGAACAGATTGGCCGTGCGCGTGATGTCACGGACCAGCTCGCCATAGCTCCAGCACTCGGCCTCGCGATATGCGTCGGCGGTGAGAAAAAACGAGAGCGCGGGCGCCGACGGATCGATGGCGGCGCCGCGGCAGATCATCTCGTACGTGCTGGCCGGGAGGTCTGCAGGCAGCCCTTGCGCTTCGAGCGTGAGTACGTCGTTCCGGTTTGCGATGCCGTTCATGCTCGCTCGTCCACGGCGTGGTTGACTGCGATATGTGCATCGCTGACGTGCGCAACTGTCGGCGACGGATTTCTCGGACCGCGCTCGCCGTAGTCGAAGTCGGCCAGTCGACCGGCGAACTGCTTCAGTAAAGCAGGTGCGTCCATGGTCGGAAGCTTCAGTTCGATGAATACGAGCCGGTCGGCGGCCTCTGCCTGCGTGAGCGCGGCTTCCAGTTCATCAACCGTCTTTACAACGAGCGATAGTGCGTTGTCGCGCCGGTCGAATACGCGTGGCAACTCCGCATAACGCCAATTGTCGACATCGTTGTAGGCGGATCGTGCGCCCAGAATCAGCCGCTCAATCGTGTAGCCGCCATTGTTCAACAGAAAGATCACGGGCTTCTGGTCGCGGCGCAGGATAGAAGACAGCTCCTGCACGGTGAGCTGGAACGATCCGTCGCCCATGAAGAGCAGATGCCGGCGCGACGACGCACCCGTGAGCGAACCGAATAGCGCCGGCAGCGCGTAGCCGACGGCGCCCCAGGTCGGCGCCGCGATGTAGCTGGCGGCTGCAGGTAGACTCATCGAAACCAGCGCTGCATGCGCAGTGCCGGCCTCGCCGACGATCACGTCACCGGGTTTCAGGAAACGGCACACGCGCGGCCATAGCGTTGCGTGCGTCAAGGCTTCGTCGGCGCGTGATGGAGCAGGTTCGACGCTGTACGCGGCAACGGGCGAATCGATTGCCGCAGCGCGGGCGACCGGTTTCGCGTTTTCCACGACCTTGGCGAGCACATCCCGCAGCATGACGCCCGGCATTTGCAGCGCACCGATGCTCAGGTCATGCCGACGCAGATCGATGAACGTCTCCCGGTTGATGCGTTGCGAGAACAGCCCGGTGCTCGAGTCGGTAAAGCGCAGGCCGACTCCGATGACACAATCTGCATTCTCGACGCAAGCGCGCACCGGTCCCGCGCTCGCCGCGCCGGCGTAGATGCCGATATAGTGCGGGGACGTTTCGTCGAGCGCGCCCTTTGCCGGCATGAGCGACGCACAGGGTATGCCGCATTTTTCCGCGAGCTTCAGCACGAGGTCCGTCACGCCGAAGCGGTCAGCATCTGCATCGACGACGAGCACGGGAGCGCTCGCGGCGTCCAGCGCTTCGACAATGCGCAGCGCCGCGATGCGCAGTTGCTCAGGATCGCTCGACGGGTCGGCCAGCACAAGCGGCGAATCCGGAACGTCGATGACGATATGCGTGACGTCCGAAGGCAGTTGCAAATGGACCGGCCGCCGTTCGAGCCAGCACGAGCGCAGCACCCGGTCGATTTCGAATGCCGCGTTGGCGGGCGTGATGCGCGCCTGCGCAACGGTGAACTCGGCCATGCAGCGGCCGATGTTGTCGTAATCGCCGTCGACGAGCGTGTGATGGACCAGTGCACCGCTATTCACGGCATGTAGCGGCGGCGCGCCGGTGATGTGCACGATGGGCACGTTCTCCGCATAGGCGCCCGCGATACCGCCGATCGCACCGAGATCGCCAACGCCGAAGGTCGTGACGAACGCGGCGAGGCCCGAGGTACGGGCGTAGCCGTCGGCCGCGTACGCGGCATTCAGCTCGTTGCAGTTGCCGACGAATTCGATGCCATCGGCCTCCTGAATCTGTTCGAGGAACGACAGGTTGAAATCGCCCGGCACGCCAAAGAGGTGACGTACACCTGTCTCCACGAGCCTTCGGGCGAGAAAAGTCCCGATCTGCATGCGCATAATTAGAGATCTCCACAGTGAAAGGGCAAGCAGCGGATGAGCGCGAATCGCGTTCAATTCCACTTGCCTGTTGGCCCGGATGCAGCGCGCCAATATCGTTGACTTCTGCGTCATTGAGCCTGCGTAATCGAGTCCACGCGCATCGTGCGCATGGTCGAGGAAGAGGGGACGGCGAGCTACGACGGGAAACTGCCGCAGCGGCCATCACAGGACATCAAGGCTGGATGAGCCCGCTATGGTCCGGGTCGAGCGAGGTGCCGGAGCCTGCGTCGTTGCGCATGCTGGCGAGGCGGGCGCCTTCCTGACCCGTCACCTCGTACAGCTTCTCGGGATGGTCCCGCAAGAGTTGCAATGCGATGGCCTCGATCCCGTCTGCCACAACCACTTCCCTTCTTAGCTCTGCGATTCCGTCAAGGATGGTGCGGGCAGCAACGTTCGCATCGATTCCACGCTCGATGTTCGGGTCCGAGCGCCCGCGCCGCTCACCGTTGCCCTCTATGGCGTTAATGGCAATCGGCGTTTTCACGGAACCGGGCAGGATCACCGTGACCGCAATGCCGTATGCGGCTTCGATTTCCGCGCGCAGGGCGGAAAAGTATCCGACCACGGCATGCTTGGCGCCGCAGTAGCCTGTCCTGAGCGGAACGCCCACTTTCCCTGCCACTGAGCTGACAGCCGCGATATGCCCGACGCCTCGCGCGATCATGCGGGGAAGGACAAGCTGGGTGAGCGCGACGGGCGCCAGATAATCGACTTCCATCAGCGTGCGGTAGACCGGCAACTGGGTGTCGATTGCGAGACTACGCTGACTGATGCCCGCATTGTTGACGAGTAGGTCGATCGCGCCACGCCACTTCCACGCTTTGTCGACGATGTCTGGCAGCGCATCCCAGTTCGTGGCCTCGAACGGGAGGACGAGCGCGCGTTGCGGCGCGTCTGCCGCGACGCGCTCAAGCGCGTCCGTTTGCCTGCCCGACAAGATGACGTAGGCGCCGCGATCCAGCAATTCGCGAGACAACGCTTCTCCAATGCCCGACGAAGCGCCCGTCACCCATATGACTTTTCCTTCAAATGACATTGCATCTTCCTCTCTGCGTCTCTATTCGTATCACTGCTGGCGCGTTCCTGATTGCCCTAGCTCCGGTAGCTATCGTCGATGCGATCCAGTTTTCGCAGCAACGCGGGCCAGACGAACTGGCCACCCAGTCCTTTGGTCTGGGCCCGCGCGGATTCCTGAGCGCCTGAAAGGATTGCGGAATCGATGAATTCCAGCTCTTCTCCCGTCTGCGCCGCCAGCTGTATCTGGCAGGTTTGCTCGAAGACATACATGGCGAGAAATGCGTCCGGGACGGTAGCGCCGACCGTCAGCAGGCCGTGGTTCCGAAGCATCAGGAACGTGGAATTACCAAGATCCGCCTGAAGTCGCGGCTTTTCTTCGTCGTGCAGCGCAACCCCTTCATACGCGTGATATCCCAAAGACCCGAGCACGAATGTCGATTGCTGGGAAATCGGCAGGATCCCGCGTTTTTGCGCACTCACGGCAACGCCGGCGCGCGTATGGGTGTGGATCACGCATTGCACGTCGCTGCGTGCGGCATGAATCGCGCTGTGAATGACGAAGCCCGCGCGATTGACGTCAAATTGCGAGTCACGCACTTTGTGGCCCTCGCCATCGACGAGCACAAGCGACGAGGCCGTGACCTCGTCGAACAGCAGACCATAGGGGTTGATCAGAAAATGATGTTGCGGTCCTGGCAGCCGCGCGCTGATGTGCGTGAACACGAGGTCGGTCCAGCCGTATTGGGAAATCAACCGGTAGCAGGCGGCAAGATCGCAACGCAGCGCCCATTCTTCCGCGCTGACGTCGTCTTTGATGGAGGGAATATTCATGAAGGTATCGATGGGTGAGGGTAGGCGGGATCAGGATGCCGAGTCGGTGTAGATGCTCGTGCGCGGGCGCGCCATCAACCGCCGGAGCATGGGTTCGAACTCGCTGATGGGGAGCGTTTGCGCGCGCGGATCGAAAGCCGGCGCGTCGTACAGTTCGCAGAACTCGGCGGTCCGGTCGTAGTGCGGGTGCCCCCGGAATTTCTCGCGCATGTCCCGGTCCATGCCGAGGTGGTGGAAGAAGTAGTGGCCCTGAAAGATCCCGTGGTTCTGGACCATCCACAGATTGGCCTCGCTCACGAACGGCTTCAGGATGGCCGCTGCGATGTCGGGATGGTTGAACGCACCGAGCGTATCTCCGATGTCGTGAAGCAGTGCGACCACGACGTACTCTTCGTCGCGTCCGTCGCGCAACGCGCGCGTGGCGGTCTGCAGGCTATGTGTGTAACGGTCGACGGGAAAGCCGCCGTAGTCGCCCTCCAGCAGCTTCAGATGCGCGATCACGCGATCTGGCAACGCGCGCGCAAAGGCTGGAAATTCCGCGCTTATCCGTTCCCAGTCCTCACGGGAACTCTCCTTCATGTCGTGGAACGTGGCTCTCGCATTCACTGTGCTGTCTCCATTCTCATTGCACCGCCAAACCAGGCGGTTTGATCACATGCTACGATCGCGCATGCCCGCCAGTCTGTAAGATCTCAGGCATTCCCAGGCTTTTCCAAGCAATTTTCGATGCGGCCCCACCATGGAATTCAGCACCTCCCTCGTTGAGAAGTTGTCCGGCAATGCGTGGTTTGCTTCGCTGCCGCTGGCGGAACAACAGAATCTGGTCGTCAATAGCACGCTGGTCCGCGTCGACATGGGCGAGCGGCTGTTTCGGCGCGGCGACGCGCCGGATGGCTTTTACGGCATCGTCGAAGGGCGTCTGAAAGCGTCGAACGTCCGAAGCGACGGAAAGGAAGCTATTCTGGCCATCCTTGAACCGGGCAACTGGTTCGCGCAAATGTCTGCTGTTACGGGGTGGCCCTATGCTCACGACGTCCTGGCGCTCGAACCCGCGCAAGTCCTAAAGTTTCCGCTTGAGGCGTTCAACGCGTCCATGGACCGCGCCGTGTTTGCGAAGGCAATCGCCACGTTGGTCTGTCAGCATACGGGCCTTCTCTATCAGATGATCGAGGACGCGACATTGCATTCCACGCGCACGAGGATTGCGCGTCGTCTCATGCGCCTCGCTCGTGGCGACGCTACGCTGGCGCCGGAAAATCGATCGGACATCCGGGTTTCGCACGACACACTGGCGACGATGCTTGGCATCTCACGTCAAACGCTCGCGCTCGAACTCAAGGAGATGGCTGCTCAGGGTGCGATTGCGCTGCGCTACGGGCATGTCGAAATTATCTCGATGGACATACTCAGATCATTCGACGATTAGTTCGATACAACTCCGACTGCGTCAGAGCGTCGCGAGCGTGTGAGGCGAACGCTCACGACGCCGCGCATTTCAGCAGCGATGCGATGCCTTTTCCAACGCGCGAGCGGCGCATCAGAAGCGATGTGTGACACCCGCGGCGACCAGCGTCTGGGACGCACCAAAATTAGTCGCGCCCGTGGATGTGACGACCCGTATTCCGGGCCAGCTCGTCGCGGCGCTTCCGTTGTTCTTTATATAGCCAGCTCGCAGGTACAGGCTGGTACGTTTTGACAGCAAGTGGTCGTAACCGAGTTCGATGCCGGGCGTGTTGTCGTGAGCCCCGCGCACGTTGCGTTCGAAGCACTCGATTTCGATAACGTCCGCTGACGTTGCCTGGATCGTCGCACCGACTCCGGCAACACTCAAGGGATGTGCCGCCCCGACGAGTGCCGCTGCTGAGCCCGCCTGCGGATCTTTCGGCCGCGCGTATGTATAGACGAGCTGGATGTTCGCGATGCCGAACCGGTAGGCGAGGGCGCCCGTGTAGTGTTCGCTTGCGACGAGGTTCATCGAAGTGAATGGACCCACAGTGATCGTCTCCGTTCCGGGGTGCTGGAACTGATAGGCAAAACCCGCGTACAGGCCGAATCCCGTGTAGGTGACCGCCACGTCGAGAACATTCCCCGTCGTGGCCGGCACGGGTTGCGTTACCGTCGCACTGAACGCGTACATCGCGTAGAGCCGTACGCCATCCATGTTCGGCGACTGATACAGCATGGCATTGCTGGTGCGCCCGGTGATGGCCTGGGTCGCGAGTGTGTTCCGGTCGACGGCCAGCACGGATGCCGAAAGCGGTGACAGGACCTCGTTCAGTGCAAACGGATCGGCGTTATAGGCGACCGTGAAAGTGGGCTGATACTGCCGTCCGAACGTCAGCGAGCCATATTTCTCGTCGAACAGTCCGACCCAGGCCTGACGATAGAACAACGTTGTCGTGTCGGCGAACAGGGAGCCGTTGTTGAGGTTGTAGCCTGTTTCAATGTCGAACTTTGCCTGAAGCCCTCCGCCGAGATCTTCTTTCCCCCTTAGTCCGAGCAGCGAACCTGTCGAGCCGCCGCTTCTTTCCGAATAGGAAGCAGTCCCGCCATTGTTCAGGTATTGCACGAATGTATCGAGCACACCGTACATCGTGACACTCGACTGCGCGGCCGCACTTCCGACCGTGAGCAGCAACGTCGCGCCGCATAGTGCCTTTGCCGTCAATTCCATGTGTCTCCCTTGTGATTGTTGCCACGCCTCATTAGCGCGGTGAGTTTCTTTTCTTCCCAAACCAGGAACTGGTTAGTTCACCGTTCACTGCTGAACGGAGCGTCGCGACGCGCGAGCCGAGAGCAAGCGCTGCTGCCATGTGACAATGCCAGCCGAGACAAGCAGGGCGGCGACGAGATACACGCCAATAGCAGTGCTTCCCGTCAGCGTTTTGACCAGACCGATTGCGGACGGGCATAACGCGCCCGCGAGCCCCGATACGGTTGTGATGGTGGCAATGCCGACTGGCGCTGCTTCTTTCGGCAGCATGTTCGTCGCTAGCGCCCAGAAAAGCGGCAACGCCGATATGAGTCCCGCCATCCCAGCCGAAACGAGCGCCATCGAGATCCAGAAGTTGTCCGACGTGCAGGTCGTTGCGGCAAGTCCGAACGCAGCCACGCAAAGACAAACGGCAAAGTTCTTACGGTGTCCGTCCCGCGCATCTGACCGGCGTGCCAACCAGAACATGACCAGCATCCCGATCGAATAGGGAATGACGGAATAAAAGCCGATCGCCTGAACACTCAAAACTCGCCATCCTTGAATCATCGCGGGCAGCCAGAAGCTCATCATGTAGACACCGCAGCAGAGTGCGAAATAGAGGTAGGCGAGGACAAAGAGCGAGGGAAGTCGCCAGGCTGCGTGTAGCCCTCTCAATGCGGACGCGTGAACTTGTGGGTGTGCTTGTCCGACCTGCGACGCAATCAGTTCGCGCTCGTCTTTACCAAGCCACCTTGCCTGTTCAGGCCGGTCACTCAAGTAGAAGTAGGCGAGGAACCCTAGCAGGCAGCAAGGCAAACCCTGCAGTACATACATCCATTGCCATCCCTTCAGGCCGCAAAGCCCATCGAGATTCTGGATGATCGACCCCGATAACGGCCCGGCGACGATACCGGCCGCGACGCCAGCCGACATGAGAATGGCGACGATTCGGGCGCGTCGTTCAGGCGGGTACCAGAAAGTCAGGTAAAGCACGACGCCCGGAAAGAACCCCGCCTCGAAGACACCAAGGAGAAAGCGAACTGCATAGAATTCAAATGGTGTCCTGATGAACATGGTCGATGCGGATGCCAGCCCCCAAAGAAACATGATTCGCAGGAGCGTCTTGCGGGCGCCGATCTTCTGCATCGCGAGATTGCTAGGTATCTCGAACAGGAGATAGCCGACATAGAACATGCTGGCCCCGATGCCATACACCGCATCCGTGAAGCCGAGTTGCGGCTTCATTTGAAGTTGCGCGTAGCCGATGTTGATGCGGTCGATATAGTTGAATACGAAGGAAATAAACAGCAGCGGCATGAGCCGCAGCGTGATCCTGCGCCATATCGCATCGCTATTCCTGTCCCTGACGGCGGCCGCGCAGCCGTCGCGCAGTGAGACGCCTCCGCCGATTGCGTGCAGGGCGTCCGAATCCGTTCCCGAAGGCATTGTCATTGATGGGTCTCCGCATGCCGTTGTTCGAACCGCGCACGTGCGCGATCCGCTAAGCGCTCGACACAGCTTTCGCTGCGCCGTTCTCGATGGACGCGACGATGTTAAACAAGCGGAGTATTTGCAAAAGTAAAGTTCGTTCCAATCCTGGGGATAACGCGGGGCAAAAAAGAGCGCGGCCGTGCTGCGAGAACTGTGAAGCGGCCGCGTGTCTGAAAGATCACCTCTTAACGTCTGATCATGCCTTGGTGTTATCCACATTTTCTGTTGAAAAAGCTGTGGAGAACCGGCGAGAGTGATATCTCCCCGTGAACTTGTCGCTGATCAGCGAATTTCGCCCGCGGATGGACACTCAAATGTCGGCTCCAGAGATAGTAGCGGCCCTTACACATCTAGCTGATCAGTCGCATCGTCGGTCAGTGAATTGCTAGCGATGACCAGCGCGAACGGCAATTTGCGGTTTGCAGCTGGTACGAATCTGCGGGCAGATCGAATACTCGGGGCCGTTACCGATGATCTCCAGCGCCCTAGCCACATCACAGGAAATCACTTCGTCGATTCGCACGGCCCCGTCTCTTCTCAAGGTGAGCGGACACTGAAAATTCCGCCATCCAGGTAAGCAAGGACGATATCGACGCCTGTGGCGCTTTCAATTGCGGGGACACCTACGCAGCATCCCGTCGATGCTCACGAGAAATGCCGTCAGCCGAACCGAGCGTGATGTTATCCGGGGCGCCAATCAAAAAAACTTGACCATACGAGCATATGCTCCTAATATTTGCCTCAAGAGAGCATATGCTCTTACTTTCGAACTGGAGCGAAGCATGAACGAGCCTGAGATTCTTGTGAGCGGTGCAACCGGCCGCACCGGAGGTATTGCCATTGACGAACTGCTCAAGATGCGTAAACGCGTGCGGGCCTATGTGCGCACAGATGATGATCGGGCGGCAGTCCTGAGGCAGCGCGGTGTCGATGTCGCGGTCGGGGACTTCACCGACATCGACGGCATTCGGGCAGCAATGGAAGGCATCCGATCGGCGTATTTCCTTCATCCGATCGCGCCGGGAATCATCGGGGCCGCGGCCTATTTCGCGCAGGCAGCAAAGGAAGCGGGCGTCACGGCGATCGTCAACATGTCGCAGATTTCCGCGCGCCGGGAGTCGATGAGCCACGCGGCACAGGATCACTGGGTCTCCGAGCAGGTCTTCGATTGGTCGGGTGTCGCGACTACGCATTTGCGCCCGACCTTCTTTGCCGATTGGCTCGTCTATCCACATTTTGCGCGGGAGATATGGGCCACGAAGAAGATCGAATTTCCGTTTGACAACGGCCGTCACGCGCCCATCGCCAGCGACGATCAGGGACGCGTGATCGCCCACATCCTCGCCAACCCCGAAGGCCACGAGGGCAAGACCTACACGCTCCACGGCCCAGTCGAGATGAACCACGTCGAGATCGCAGCCGCGATGAGCGAGGTTCTTGGCGCCCGGATCGAATACGCGCCGACTTCCATCGAGGAATTCCGAATCAAGATGGAAACCCTTTACAAGTTTCCGCCGTTCCTCACGCAGCATCTGGTCGAAGTCGCGCAGAACTACCGCGACGGCATCTTCTCGGGCACCAACGACGCCGTCGAGAAGATCACCGGAAGGCCGCCGCTGTCGGTCCAGCAGTTCGTCGCGAAGTATCGGGCCGCATTCGTGTGAACACGTCCTTGAAACGAATCGAGAGGCTTGAAAATGTCACCCATCCAACCTGAGCGTCACCCGTTACTTTCGCACGACGCGCGCGTAACGTTCGCGCAATTAACCGAAATCAGGAGTGCAACAGATGTTGCCCGTTAACCAGCCGCTCGGAATCGATCAATGCAACTGCTTCGCCGTGAGGAAGGCGAGCAGGCAGATCTCCCGACTCTACGATAGCCATCTCGAGCCCTCGGGTCTGCGCATCACGCAATTCCTCACCCTGGCCGCCCTGCACGAAGTGGGAAGTACCCCTGTCAACGCCCTTGCCGAACGGCTCGATATCGAACGAACGGCGATGGGGAAAATGGTTGGCTTCCTGGAGCGCGACGGTTTCGTCACGATCAAGCCCTCGCCCACCGACGGCCGAAGCCGCCTTGTCGAACTCACCGAGGAGGGACGGCGCCTGCACGAAAGAGCATCCCCTCTGTGGCAGGAAGCGCAACGGGAGTTCGAGCAACTGAACGGTGTGGACAATGTTACGGCGTTGCGAGAAGGGTTGAGAGGGGTGCTGATCGGCGACGTGTCGATGCGTTCGTCGCAAGACTAAGCCTCCGGATGCATTGCGGCAACAACGTGGTTCGTCAAACAAGTAGTCATTCGAGGGAGGGCTATGAAATCCGCTGTCACTATCGGTGGCATGGTCGCACCAGATTCCGAGCTCGCCCGGAAAGCGGCGGCGCTCGCCGCGGATGCTCATTCGAGGCCGCTCCTCAATCATGTCCACAGGACATGGTGGTTCGCGGAGTTTATCGGCAAGAAGCGGCAAATGAAGTATGACCGCGAGCTGGTTTATCTCGCATCGCTGCTTCACGACCTGGGATTGTCGGAGGACCATGTGCAGATAAGCGCTTCGAAGTCGCCAGTTCTCGACCTGGTTCAACCATGATGAATACGTGGGGGTGTAATGCGATGGCGCGGACGCTGCGAGCAGGTTTCTGCATGCCCACGATTATCCCGAGGCGAAAACATAAGCGGACCCATTCTTCACCGACGGCATGCAATTCAACGCAAGCAACATCGGTCGAGAGCCGCGATGGGAACCGCTACGTCATGCGTGGCGACGCCGAGGAAGCCGCCTGTAGCGACAATGGCCGCCGACACGGAGCCGTCCGGGGCCACGATCAGATCTTTGACTGCGCCGATTTTTTCGTTCTGGTCGTTGTAGACCGATTTGCCCAGCACGCTCTTCTTGACGCTCCATCCCTGCAGAAGCGCCTGGGACTGCTCGATAGTCACGCTCAAAGGCTGTGTGCCGGCGATCTGTGCGTGCGCATCGATACATGCTGCAAGTGCCACTGCTACCAAGACTGCTTTGTGCAAAGCCATATCGTTCACTCGATGGTTAGATTCGGTTTCTGGCATGTACTTCGCCCCTGGGGGCGACGCCCGCCAATGTCCCTTCGCTACCGCGGGCAATGTCCCAATGCCAGCTGAAAGGCCGGGACGGCGGGAGTCGAATTCTTCGGCGAGCAGATCGCAGGGTTAGCCATCTTCGCAATGACTGCTTGCTGGCCAACTCATGACGTTCGACTTGCTTTCGGAAAGCATCGAGAAGCGTCGACGCTCAGAAACTCCATACGACGCCCACGCGGAACGTCCTCGGCTCGGCCGGATGAATATGGAGGTCGTTGATTCCTTTCGCGTTCCGGCAGGATTTACCAGCGATGTCTCGCCTTTCAACGGCTACGCATAGCTGTTGGCTTAGCGCAACTCGAAATCGGACAGATCAATCCAGACCAAGGTGTGACTGCGATCCGGTCGCATGTCAGCGCCACGTGGGTGGGCCCGCCTGCGACTCGGAAAGCGGATGCCCTGCATTGCGACGAAGTCATGCACATACTGAGCCACCGCCAAGCCACCAGACACTTCTAGCTCATAGTCGTGGCGGCGCAGCAGGAAATCAGGCCCAAAGTAGAAATCCTGAACGGCACTGTGGGTGGCGATAGCCGGGGGGAACTTCGCACGCAGAACCCGCCAGATTTCACCGTACTCGTCCCAAGGGGCGACCTCTTGTACGGCAACCCCTGGCATGGCAAGCACGAATGGCGTCGACAGATAGGTCCACAGAGCATAGCCACTGAAATAGGCCCGGTGTAGTGGGTCCCAGGGTGTGTCCACGCCGTGCCCGTCAAACTCTGACCTGGGATTGTCGCGCCCCGCGATGGTCTCTCCCTGGCTGTTCCTGATCACAACGCGGTCCGGAACGAACGTCATGACAAACTCAGGGGCTCCATAGGGGGTGATGGTCGCCAACTCTTCCTGTGTCTTAGTAGTAAGACTGCGCGGGTTAGCATCCGTGGCAATACCCTTGGTCGCCCAGAACTCACCTCCGGAAACGATTCTGGCGCTTACCGTCGTGAAGGCATTCCAGCGGTCAAGGCCGCCATGAGCAGCAAGCACTTGCTTCAGAAGATCATTCATAACACGGCTCCGTTGGTCGGCATGACATTGATCGGCAGGCCGCCGGCGAAAACGGCGAACCGCCGCCCAGCGACCAATGTTGCAGGCGAGAGCGTGAGCCCCCTCGGTAGTCGGGCTGGCGTTCGCCGTCACCGCTGGCCGGTGCGGCGAACGCTGGACCGGTCAACCGGCCGGCAGCACATCACGACGTAATGATGGTTTGCTCAAGATCGATGGTTTCGTGCACCGCCCTCGAGTATGGGCAAAGCTGATGCGCCGAGTTCGCGATGGCTTCGGCGATGTCCTGTGCCAAGCCAGGCATGTGGATAGTGAACCGCGCATTGAAGAACCAGCCCGGCCCCGTCTGGCCCAGATCGATCTGGATGTCGACGGAATAGTCGGACGGTAGCACCACCTTCTTCTGCGCAGCCACAAGCCCCAGCGCGGTGATGTAACAGGCCGACCACGCGCCTGCAAACAACTGCTCAGCGGTCGGGTGTGGTTCGGCAGCGACGATCTCATGGGTGTCACCACCAGGCGCGGACAGCCTGATGTCGACGACGCCGTAGTCGCCACGCTGGGCACTTGGGTCGCGGTTGACAGTGGTATGGGTCTTACCCGAGTAAACGACTTTTTCCAGCTTGGTCACAACAGTTTCCTCAATGTTTGGGTTCAGTTCGAACAACTTATTGATTGGCGCATTGGGTATTGCGCTGGTGGCAATCACATCGCTGCCCGCCAGGAACGCGTTTAAGGAGAACAATGTATTGCGCGAGCGCATGAAGGCCGACTCTGTCGGAGCACATATCCTTGCTGCGGCCTGATGTGGCGCGATGCGAAAGTCGGTCAACGCAGCGTCCTGAATGCCGCCCTCAGTTCCTGAGCAAAGATCGTTGGCTGCTCCCACGCAGCGAAGTGGCCGCCTTTCTCGGCCTGATGGTAGTAGACGAGGTTCGGGTAGGCCTTCTCCGTCCAGCTTCGCGGCGCCTGATACTGCTCGCCGGGGAACACGCTCACGGCCACCGGGATCTTGACGCCTTTGGCGTTGAAGAAGCCACCCTTGTATTCCCAGTAAAGACGAGACGCGGATACGCCCGTGTTGGTCAGCCAGTACAAGGTGATGTTGTCCAGGATTTCGTCGCGCGTCAGTTCACCTGTGGCGCTCGTGGCGCGGTCCAAGGCCGAAGCGACAGCCGCGGCCGGCTGGCCATCGGCATCGTTATGGTCGAGCAGCCACGCGGCAAGTCCCACGGGTGAATCGGCAATGCCGTAAAGCGTCTGCGGACGCGAACCCATGATCCGTGCGTAATCCACTTGCTTGAACGTCCGGGCTAACTGCTCGTAGGCACGCTCCTCGTCCGCCGACAGTGCGGCGGGTGCGGGAGCGCCGATCTGGAGCGCCTTGTCGACCTCGGCCGGCACAGTCGCTGGCATGTTGGTGTGTATCCCGAGCAGTCCCGCAGGAGCTTGCAAGCCCATCTGGTCGACAACGAACGCGCCCCAGTCGCCGCCTTGGGCAACGTAGCGCTGGTATCCGAGACGGCGCATCAGCTCGGCCCACGCGCGCGCCATGTGCTCGGGACCCCAACCGGTGCCGGTCGGCTTGCCGGAGAAACCGTACCCCGGCATCGACGGAATCACAACGTCGAACGCGTCCTCGGCCTTGCCACCATACGCGACGGGATCCGTCAGCAAACCGATGAGCTTGGTCTGTTCGAGCACAGAGCCGGGCCAGCCATGGTTGATGATCAATGGAAGCGCGTGGGGATTCTTCGAGCGCACATGGATAAAGTGGATTTTCACGCCGTCGATCGTCGTCTCGAACTGGGGAAGCGCGTTCAGCTTTGCTTCCGCCTTCCGCCAGTCGTAGTCCGTCGCCCAATAATGGGCGAGCCTTTTCATGGTCGCGAGCGGCACGCCCTGCGAAGTATCTGTGACGGTCTCCTTCTCGGGCCATTGGGTGGCAGCGATCCGCCGACGAAGGTCGTCAAGGGCTCGCTGCGGCACATGGATTTTGGGGAACGGACGGATTGAGTCGTCTTCAGCGGTCGCACGCCGTGTCGCGGAAGGCTGATCGGCAACTGGAGCAGCATGGGCGTAACTAAAGGCAGCGCTCAGGACAATGCCAAGGGCAGCCGTCGCCGATGCAAATGAGCTGCGCCGGGCCGGCGCTGGCGATACAATAAACATGATCATTTCCGAACAAGAGCGCGCGAGTCTGAGGCGCGCGCAGGGTTATGCGTTCCGTTAGCACTATCGAAGGCACACGTTCACTGCGCGGCGGTATAGCGCGGCGCGGGTATGTTGCTAGACAGAAGCGTGGACATTGCGCCGCGCGCGGCTTCATAGGCTTCCCACTTCTCCACGGCATGCAGCGACGGGATAGTGACGAGTTCGCGGCGGTCGAAGCCGGTCAAGGCCGCGTCGACCATGTCGTCGGCGGACATGACAATCGCCTTGTCGAGATTCTCCAGAGGAAGGCCGCCCGTCTGCCAAAACTCGGTGGCCGTGGCGCCGGGCAAGACTGCCTGGACCTGGACGCCCTTGTCGGCCAGTTCATGATGGAGAGACTGGCTGAAAGCAAGCACGAAAGCCTTGCTGCCGCCGTACACGCCGTTGAGGATCTCCGGTGCGATGGCGACGATTGAAGAGATATTGATGACGGCGCCCTTGCCACGTGAGACAAGGCCGGGCACGGCGGCGTATGTTAGGCGCGTCAGAGCGGAGACGTTCAGGTCGATCATCCGCGACATCGCATCGACGTTGCTGCCGAGCAGCGGCGTGTGCGTGCCGACGCCCGCGTTGTTGACCAGCAGCGTGATGGTGGCGTCTTGCCTGAGCTTTGATTCGACGACAGCCAGCCCATCCTTGTCGCTGAGATCCGCGTCCATAATCTCGACGTTCCGGCGCGTTTCGGTCGTGATGCGATTGGCGAGGCTAACGAGACGCTCGCGATTGCGTGCGACGAGGATAAGGTCATATCCGCGGCGGGCGAGGCGGTCCGCGTATACCGCACCGATACCCGAGGATGCGCCGGTGATAAGCGCTGTCCCGTGATGTGTTTGCGTCATGATGTCACTCCTTGTTTGGAGGTTGCCGAATAGCGTGAGTGGATTATGGTTTGCCGTGACGGTGACGCAAATGACGAATATGGTCGTTTTTTATGCCATGCCTTCGACGGAGAACGGACATGCACCGCATTGGTTACCTGCTGAGCGACGGTTTTCAGGTGATGGCGCTCGCGACCCAGGCCGTCTTCGAATTCGCCAACGTGGTGGCGGGTGAAGCCTTCTATAAAGTGGAAAATTTCTCGGTGGGGGGCGGGGATGTGTACTCGTCGATGGGTATCGCGGTCGGAGCGCATTCATTCGCCACGCGTAGCGCGATCGACACGTGGATCGTCGTAGGCGTCAGGGACCCGATCGCGTCGCCCCCGTCCGCCGAGGTGATCGCCTTCTTGCGCAAGGCCAGCAGCCGGGCGCGGCGAATCGCCGCGATCTGCACCGGTGGATTCATCGCCGCGGAAGCAGGCTTGCTCTCGAAGCGGCGTGCCACGACTCACTGGGCGTTCGCGCAAGAGATGCAGAAGCGCTTTCCTGACATCCGCGTGGAGGCCGACCGCATCTATATCGTCGACGGTCCGATGTGGACGTCTGCGGGGATGACCGCTGGGCTCGATCTCGCGCTGGCGATGGTGGAAAGGGACCTGGGCGCGGACGTGGCGCGTTCGGTCGCGCACAAACTGGTGATGCATCAACACCGTTTGGGAGGACAGTCTCAGCACTCCGAAATACTCGAGCTCGCGCCGAAGTCGGACCGTATCCAGAACGCGTTGAACTACGCGCGCAAAAACTTGAGTCGGCCGCTGACCGTCGACGAATTGGCCCAGAAGGTCAACCTGAGCCCGCGTCAGTTCAGCCGCGTATTCACGCTGGAGACAGGGCAGTCACCCGCCAGGGCCATCGAGGGGCTGCGCCTGGAGGCTGCGCGGCTGATGATTGAGCAAAGCCGGCATCCGCTGGACGTGATCGCGAGAGAGACCGGCTTTCGCGATCGACGCCATATGCGCGAAGCCTTTGTGCGTGGCTTTGGCCTGCCGCCGCAGGCGGTACGGCGCGAAGCGCGGGGTCCAGCATGAAGCGATGTCGTATATGCTGCTCGCCTCCGGATTGATGAGGCTGTCTTTCTGTTCTTCGGCATCCAAGGGCGTAGTGAGTGTCGCATCGTCGCTCGAATATCTAAACTTCCGTGGGCTATCTACAGGACGTTTAGTCGTTGACTTTGAGCGGCTGCGATTGGGCGGCCGTGAGACGTTCGCTGACGTTTCTCCAAGCACAGTAACGGGTCGGGAGTACGCACTGCCGACTGGCCGCTTCCGGGGAGCTCAATTCCACTGGCCGCTTTCCAGCGATCAGTTTGAAGAGCGGACTGACGCAGCCCAACCCGTTGCTGCTGGTGAGCGCATAAAGCGCGTAGTGTCATAGTCCGGGTGCACAACCGCCATTGGACGGCTGACTGTGCTGGCGGGACTATTCGGCCAGGGGGGCCATCCTCAAGGTTGACCTCCCGCTATTTATCTCCTTTAACTCGTCTCACGCGATCGGCAACGAAATAGCCAGCCGGGCCAAGCGCGTACTGAGAACGCGGCGACGGTGCGGGCAGTTCGACCGTTGTGCAGGTAATTGGTGAATCTCTTGCACATCGGGCCGAGCCACATGGAAGAGCGTGTTAGGCACTGCGGGAAAGAGGCGTTAGCTGGCGGCGTATCCCTCCGCATGTCGTTCCTGGACAGCTTGCCGTCGCAAGGCGGCGGGTCGTTGTCATATTTCCGTCATATTTTCACAGGGTCATGCGCTGTCGCCCCGAGGCTCTAACGCCTCGTCCGGCGGCGTGGGCGTGAGAACGAACGCCGGCCGTTGTGCGCAGCGGCCGAGCGCAACCCAAGCGGAATCAGGGTCGCCAAATCAACGGAGAGAGGCCATGCAACGCCGCCAGTTTCTGAACACCCTTGCCGTCGCCACTGCGGCCGGTTCGCTCGTCACCAAAGCAGGTGCGGCCGAAGCCGGGAAGCCGACGGCCGACTCGCTCGACCCGGGCCGCTGGTCGCCGCTGAACGCGGCGCGCCTGCAGTCGGTGCTCGACCAGCACGGCGTGAAAAGCAAGCAATACAACCCGAATCGTCGTCCGTACGCGGTGTTCGATTGGGACAACACGTGCATCATGAACGACTGCGAAGAAGCGTTGCTGATGTACCAGATCAATCATCTGCAGTACAAGATGACGCCGGATGAATTCGTTCAGGTGATGTGGAAGGACGTGCCTAAGGGCCCGTTCATGAAGGACTACACGACGGCGGAAGGCAAACCGGTGACGATGGAGGATCTCGCCGCCGACGTCGAATCCGACTACCGCTGGCTGTATGCGAACTACAAGGGCCTCGCCGGCGACAAGAGCCTCGAAGCGATCCAGGAAACCGACCAGTTCAAGGATTTCCGCGCGAAGCTGTACTTCATGTACGACGCGATCTGCGATACGCATCCGCTGGAAGTCGGATACAAGTGGATCATCTACTTCTACAAGAACATGACGCCTGTCGAGATGCAGGCGATGGCGGCGGCGTCGAACGACCACGGGATCGGCGATGCGCTGCGCAAGGTCGCGTATCAAAGCCCGAATACGCTGCCGGGCAAGGCTGGCGTCGTGTCGGACAAGCATTTCCACGGCATCCGCATTCACGAGGAAATTCGCGCGGTGATGCATACGCTGCGTGCGAACGGGATCGACGTGTACGTGAGCACCGCGTCGCTCGACGATGTCGTGCGCGTGTTTGCCGGCCATCCGAACTACGGCTACGGCGTGCCGCCGGAAAACGTGATCGGCATGCGTTTGGAGATGAAGGACGGCAAATACACGAGCGACTACAAGAACGGCTGGCACTTCAACTACGGTCCGGGCAAGACCGTGGGCATTCGCGGCGAACTGGAGTCGAAGAAGGGCTATGGCCCGCTGCTCGTGTTCGGCGACAGCGACGGCGACGCGTGGATGCTGCGCGACTTTAAGGACACTGCGGTCGGCGTGATCGTGAACCGGATGAAGAAGGGCGAGATCGGCGCGGATAGCAAGCTCGCGGCCGAGCAGCTCGGCAACCCGAACGCGCGTTTCATTCTGCAGGGGCGGGACGAGCACACCGGGCTGATGATTCCGGATGAGAAGTCGGTGAAGTACGGGAAGACGGAGCGGAAGCTGCTGGCGTGATTCGCGGCAGTCTGCTTTGGTATTGAGGAGAAACCCGCCGTGAGGCGGGTTTTTCTTGGTGCGCCGAACATGCGCAACAGCTTGGGGGTGGAAGTCGTCAGTCTAGCCTGATGGTGTTCCCTGATTGACGGATAGTTGTACTGCAGAGGCATCCGAGCTGAGCATGACGCTGACCACAACACGCTGGCGTTTGGGAAGTGGTGTGATTTCCGTGCTGAACGGAGACGCGCGACTTACTTATCGAATGGCCACACGCGATATCTGCTGGATATTCGATATCGCTATCACGCGCGTCCGAATCAAGCTTCAGGCCTCGATCACCCGCCCAGCGCAATGATTGCCATCGTCAGCACAACGCCAAGCGCGATCATTGCGAAGCCTGCTTTCATCGCCCCCGCGCCGGAATAGCGTCCCAATGCTAGGCCCGCGGTGAAAAGCATCACGAGTGTGAGCGCGCGCGAGGCGATGAGTGCCATCGTAAGATCCTTGATGACCAGAAACGGCACCGCGACCGGGAAGGTTCCCAGGACAACAAGCAGAAAGATGCCCGACGCGCCGATGAAGTCGTCACGCACGAAATTCGCTCGAGATGGCAGCGTCGATAAGGTCGCCAGGCGCGCACGAATCCGCTCGAGGTCAGCGTCTTCGACAAGTGGTTCCAGCGTCTCAGGCAATGCGTCGCGCAGCGCACGCACGGCAACCGCCTGGTCTTCCTCCCGCCGCACAGTCAGTACGAGCTTCAGGCGCTGACCTCGATCGGCAAGCGTGCGTACGAGATACATCACTGCGTCGGCGAGGCCCCAGGCGAGATTGCACCCGAGGGCGGCGAGGAACATCTTGTATCCAGCGTCTTCGCCAGCGGTGACTGCCTTGACGGCGCCGATGAACGTCAGAGCCATGAACAGACCAAAACACAGTTCGCAGACGCGGTCAACGGTATTCAGAATCGGTTCACGCTGTTCCGGTTCAACATGCCCGGCCGGGGTGACGGTGCTCATATGGCCTCCACTCAAGATAGACAACGCGACCGTGCTTACCCCGACGCTGCGATTTGTCACCGCGATATCAGTCAGTCTTCGCTGCTTGCATGCTGATGCCATGGCCTGGATCAATGCCGGACATTCTTAGTCCCGGTTAAACCGGTCAAGGCTTATACGCGCTTTCTGTCTCCCTGGAACGCAACGCATGCCCGTTCCAACGGATTGCGCAGCCAGTATCGCTGCGACCTTTGGGAGGTCATTTGTTGCTGTCGTCTATCCGTGACTTTTCGCTTGTTCTCGGCGGTCTAATTTTTCAACTGATTCACCGCGCGCCCTGCGGATGAAAGTCAGTCCGCGCTCCACGCACGACCCACTCAGGCAGCAGGTTGCCCCGAGCACTACGGCCATCCCGTAGGGGCGAATGGAAGGCGGCGACACGGCGTCCCCTCAGCTTCAAGGGTGCCGGTGGCGCTGCTGTACATGTCGCGGTCCGGGTTGCCGTTGCTGCCTGAGTTGCTGTTGGTCCTCCTGGACACGCGCGGCTCGTTCCGGCTGCTCTTTCACCCACCGCCAGAATAGCTGGTAAGCCACAGCAAGCATCACGGGACCGATAAAGAGGCCTATCACGCCGCCCGTGACCATGCCCCCAAGCGCCCCGATCAGCACCACGGGCATCGGTACGGCGACACCACGTCCAAGCAGGAGAGGCTTGAGCACGTTATCAGCGAGTCCCGCGACAAAAACATAGACCGAGAAAATGATCGTCGTCGTGCTCACGCCCTCCGTAACGATCACATAGACGATTACGGGAACAGTGATCAATGTCGCGGGTAACTGCATGATGCCGATCAGCAGCACGGCGAGCGCAAGCAGGCCCGCACCGGGAATACCCATCACGACGAACCCGATGCCGATCAGCAGCATCTGGATGAACGCGATCCCGACCACGCCCTGGGCCACAGCCCGGATGGTGGCCGTGCAAAGATCGGCGATCTGCCGGCCGTTTTCAGGTCCGAAGATGCGCGAAGCAATCTGCACCGCGCTGTGATAACCCTTCTCGCCATAAGCCATGAAAATTCCCGCGACGACCAGCGCGATGAAGAACACGACCAGAGCGGCTCCCAGGCCCGTGACCGTGCCGAGCACTGCGAGACCGCCTTCCTTGACCTGGGGGGCGAACCGTTGCGCGAGCCCAGTGATATCGGTTGCGGCCTGCGCCCAGAAGTCATACACGCGTTGACCCACTATTGGCCATGCGGCCACTGACTCGGCAGGCGGCGGAATGTGGAAGCTGCCGCTCCTGAAAATGGCCATCGCGCGCTCTATTGAATTGGCCACCGCGACGCCGAGCAGATAGGTCGGCACGAGAACGACGGCGAATGCGACGAGGATGATCAGCGTGGCGATGAGGCCATCCTTGCCGGCAAGCGGGCCCCGGAGTGTGACCTGAAGCGGATACAACGTGATCGCGAGAATCAGCGCCCAGACCATGAGATCGAGGAACGGGACGAAGATCCGAAAGCAGAAGACGGCGAGAACCGCTATAAGCCCCGCGCGGATCAGGACGTCGAGCAGCTCTCGGGGATACGGGCGTTGGGGAATCGGCGTGAGCATCATCACATGCCTCCTCGCAGCTTGCCGCGGGGTATCCGGGCGGCAGACCACACTTGCCAGGGACCATGATCAGTGGGGCCGGCCTCCCCACCGCCGGCATGCGGGAGCCTCGCCAGTGCCCGGTGTTACAGAAGCGACTCCGCCGGGATCAGGCCATGACGGTTTATTGATCTAACGGAGATCTTTCCGCCGCCAGAGGAACGCCGCAGGTAAAGCCTACTCAGTCCGAGTCTAGGACAGACCAGGAGACTTCACAAAGGAATCGTACGCGTAGCCGCCGCAATAAAGCAGGTGCTCAACAAAATGAACTTCAAGCGTGTGCATTAATTGCATGCTTCGTCCTGAAAGAACTGGGACTCGCACAGAAACCAGATTGGTCGTTGCCACGGCGCAGCTTGATCCTCACTTCGCCCGTGACGGCGCGTGTGACCCATTGCTGCGCGTGTCCGCGCATCCGTGTGGAGATTGCTGGTCATGGCAATGCGGCGGCTTCAAGGCAGCGGCGGTTGATCGTCTTCCGGCTGCGTCGGCACCCGATTGCGAGGTGCAGCGGATATGGCTGGGCGTGCATCGCCTCGGCAGTATAAAGCTGCAGAAGTGAATGCGCCTCATCGGTGGACCTGCACGACAGCCAGTCTGCGTATTCCGTCGGGGGACGATCACGGACAGAGCGCTGTTCATCGCGCGGTTTGTGAAAGCCTCTCAGGAGCGGATTGACGGTAAGCATCGTAAGCGAGAGCGAGCCCGTCGGCTTCTTCTTCCACGATCAGGCATACGCGGTTCGGAAACCTGCTCCGCAACCGGACCTGCACCGGATAAAGCGTGATTGCGAGGATCAGCGCCCATACCATCAGATCCAGGAACGGGACAAAGATCCGAAAGCAGAACACTGACAGCGCCGCAATCAATCCGGCGCGGATCAGTACATCGAACAACTGTCGCGACAGTGCTCGTTCGGATGTCGGCGTTGTCAGTGTCTCGCCCGATAGCTGGAAAGCGTGCCGGCACCGGTTGACGGACTTCCCGAGCGAACAGGAAGCACTACGCAGATCCTGACACAATGGTCGCTGAAGCACAGCATAGGTAGTTCATATCTTCAGGCGTGAGACCTTGGTCCCTTGCAGCGACAGGTCGCCCATCAGGCCGGCGTTCGTAAGCACCATCGCCGTGACGGGTGCAGTTGCCGAAGCGGTATCGATCGCCTTGCTGGCGCCAGTTTTCATGACCGTAACCGATGCATCGACACCCGCGGTCCATCCGTTCGAGTTGCGAAACTTGTCGAGTGCATCCGCAGTCATGAACATCATGATGAGCGCCTTCGACTGTGCGCCCGCAAGAAGACCAAACGATGCTGACGTCGTACTGTAGTAGCCGACTGTCGTGCCGTTGACGCGTAAGGCACCGTCGCCGTGCTGTCCTCCGACGATCAGACCCGCCTCGATTATCGAGGGAAAAACAAGTACACCTTTAGCCCGGTCGGCTAGTTCACGCGAACCCTGCACACTCGAGTAGAGTCGGGTGAGCGTCTGGTCGACGCCTGTGTCGATGGACTGGCGCTTCGCCATGTCCGTCGTGTCACCGCTGGTCGAACATGCTGCAAGGGTGATGCCTCCCACCGTCAATGCGGCTGTTGCGCAGATAAAGCTTCTTCTTTGCATCGTGCCCTCCACCAGGGTTGGTTATTGATCTCCTGTCCACCATCGGGCAAGGAGAAAAGCAGCGCGGCATCCGATGAACAACGTAGAGAATAGGTGATTCTCAAGCCGGACGTAAGGACAACCCGGTGTTCGAGTGATCCTGTGTTGATGAACAGCACACACGTGATGACATCATGGTTGCGGGCAAATGCTTCCCCGTCTTGCTGCGAGTTCGAATCGCGATGGCAGCCCGGTAACCGTCGCGCAGGTCGTCGTCCCGGGAATTGCGACGGCTACTGGCTGTGACACCCGCGGGATAGTGGCAAGTCAATCGCTCGTCCGGCATGCCGCTGGACCGCGAGAACCCGACATGTCATAGGCAGGCGCTGACGTCGCCTGTCGCATCGCTGCTGGCGCCGCCCGAGGCACGGAATCCCACCCACGTGCCCGAGCCCTGATAGTTTGGACGTACGACGGCGGCCGCTCCATTGGGCGGCTGCTGGCCGGGGACATACACGTCCATCGCCATGTTGTTGGCCAGCGTGGTTTGCGACACGACCTGCTGCTGCGACCGGTCAGCCCATTTTTGGGCAATACAATGGCCGACGGCATTCGGCTGCTGCTGGCTGGTTCCCACGGACTGCACCCCGGCCGGGGGTTGCGCGGCGCACGCGGAGAGGGCCGCAGCCATGGCTATACTCGATAAGTATTTCACGTTAACTCCTTCTGGAAATTTCTCTCGAAGAAAGCCGGTTGACAAAGTCAGTCGACCGTGTCGGGTCGGTTCGCTGGCGCGCTCACTCCATGCGTGGCGGTCTCACGATTCAGCATTCGCCGCACTCTGCAGAAGCCTGCTTGCGACGGTTCGGATTCCGGCTTGATAACGGATGTGTCGTCCCGAACCGCAAGTCAGGCAGGGCATCATTTCCGGCTCCGCGATGGCCGACACGCGAAGCAAGGGACGCATTGAGCTCGTCGGCCCCGTTCACACAGTCTTTCTGAATGCGGCGATTGCCGACCGACCTGCAATGTACGATAGGCGAGGAGTTGATACAGATCAACCGGCAAGCAAACCGGACAATCGCGCCTGGCGACCAGATCAGTAAACCGCAGCGCGATTTATGTCACGCGCCGCAATATTGCGCCAGTGGGGTTCCGTGCGGCGAGGCAGTCATCTCTATAGGCACGGGCATACGTCGGGCTAACGCAAAATGAAGTCCGGCTGTTGCCTTGCGGGGTCCACCATTCTGCAAACGTTGTGTCGTGCAATGGCATCAAGTGTCCGCTTTGCCAGGCAAATTGGCTTCCACCCGCACGGGTCTTGCGAAAGCTTCTCAAAGCGCTGACGATATAGGTTGAACCACATGTTCGGGGCTTTCTTCGCGATCAGATTCTCGGTGGTTCAAGCATGGGCGGCACGCTGACGGGTTAGCGTGAATTCCACTGACGCCTGATGCCGCGCATCGTGGGTTCTGCGCGATTCCGAGAGCGCGTCCAGGCGCACCAGCAGCGCACGCACTTGCGGTTCGAAAACTGGAGGCAGCCCCGTCGCTAGTTCCTCGATCCGTGCACGCCAGTAAGTCGGCGATATCACTGAAGTTGTTGGCCCGCACAGGTCCTTCGGAGCCATGCGCTCCAGCTGCGAGATCATCCGCCCGATATGCGCGAGCTCCTGCGCGACATGAACGTATGCGCTCATGGTGTTTTTTGCCAGCCAGTGCAGTTCGCAGTCCGCCAGTTAACAATGGCTCCGATGGATCCTTTAGCTATAGCACTGCAGCTTCCAAAAGGGGCCATCGATCCGTCGAGTCCAGATGGCCGTACCCATTGGAGATGCCATGTGTCGAATGCATCACGGGCGTAATGGCGGCGTAAGGGCGTCTTCCGGCTTTGCCGCGTACTTTCGCGCCCGGTACTGCGTGGGCGACATTCCAGTGCGCGCTTTGAAAATCCGGCCAAGTCTGTTCCCATCTCCCATACCGCAACACCGTGCGATCTTGTCGATCGGCAACTCAGTGTCTTCGAGCATTGAGCACACCGCCTCGAATCGAGTACGCAGCAGATATTCGAGGGGCGTGATGCCAAATTCGACCTTAAAGCGCCGCTGGTAATTGCGCTTGCTCATCGCCGCGTATTGCGCGGCGTTCGCAACGGATATGGGTCCGCTGTAGTTGTTCCTCATCCAGCACGCAGATTTGCATATTTTCTGCCTGGTCGGGCATGAAAGTCGGTGAGTTCGTACTGGTCGAGCCTTTGCGTGCCAAACGAAAGACTGAAGGAGACGTCGACGGTACCGC
This sequence comes from Paraburkholderia sp. LEh10, assembly GCF_017814945.1. GTDB lineage: Bacteria > Pseudomonadota > Gammaproteobacteria > Burkholderiales > Burkholderiaceae > Paraburkholderia. Next base: position 8,671 of record NZ_JAGIPX010000045.1, on the reverse strand, counting down.
CGCCTGACGACAACAAGGACAGCTCGTACCACGATGATCGACTGTCCGCTTGCGTCAGTTCGTTCGCGAGCCGAAAGGCATCTGCAACGGCGCCCACGATCGCCATCGAACAGTCCTGCGAGATGACAAGGCCAATACGTTTTCGGGGCTTAAGATCTTCGATCGTTTGGTGGGTGAGCGACGCGGCCGAATGAGTAACCGATAGAGTCATTAGATCTCCAAAATGAATATCTATTCCCCTATGCAGAAAGGTTAGCTTACGGCGAAGGCGACGGCCAGGGTTGTCGGAATCTTCTGGAAAGATGGCGGAATTGTCACCATGAGTGTAATTATTGCCGGGTGGAAGATTTCGGATGCAGGGATATTGCACTAACCGTGAATTTTCTCCAATTTTCCGGACAAACGGTCTGCCGCAGAAAGAGGCGTCCATCGGGCTCTCAAGCAGACACAGCAAGGCGCGAACGGATTTGTATACGAATCGTCATGAGTCCGCCACATTAGCGCGCAACCAATCTCTAATATCTTCTATTCCATCCCAGTACCATTGTGTTACAGCTTTTGCAAATTGTAACAACTGGTCCGGCCGAAATAACACTAAAGCGTTTCTGGCGATATGAGCCATTAGCAGGTAATCGCCGTGTCCTGTTCTTCGGGCACAGCGCAGTCGCTCGCGAAGCTCTGGACGTGGCGGGAATTACACGAGTTGTGCCTGGCGTTGTTGCTGGAGTCGGAATCGGCATGGTCATGGACCGAAGCGTCAGCAACCGGTTGAGCCTGAACTGCCGCTCGACGGAGCTACCCGGAAATGACAGCTCTCCAGGACAGGCGACATTCACATTGTATTGACGCAGCGTTAGCGGTCGAATGGCATCGAGTCAACCGCGGCTTTCCAGATTAATAGCGGTGCCGAGCGGAAAAGGTCGCGCCCGTATCGTGTGAATGGAGAACCGCGACACGCGCCGTGGCGGAAAAGACCCAGTCATTGACTGTCAATGACAGCCTTCGCTGCGGTTGTGCACCGAGCGTTAGAGTCGTGTTCGGTAACTGGACGATGGAGAGTTGGGGCGCCGTCGACGGACCCAGGTGTAGAAGATTCGATGCCTGTTGCGGCGCCAGGTCCCGAGGTGGTGCGGTTTTCCAGGTGCCGGGTTGCAAGTCGTGCGTTAGCGGCGCGCTATAGAAGTCCTTGATTTGCGCGTAATACGGCTCTAACTGATTCGACCGGGATTCCATTTCGTATCGCTGCAAATAGCGTTGCGGTTCCGGAATGGGCGGAACAAGCTCCATGGGCAAAGGCGCGATGTTCGCAACCGTCATCGCTTCGCGCGAGTCGATGACAAAACCGTCTGCGTACGCATAACCGCTGAGCAGAAAAAATAGCGCAACGAGAATCCTTTCGTTCAGGCACGTCATGGGCATGCCTCCAATGAAGGAATTGAAACGTTACATTGCTGACGGCTATTTCCGGATAGCCCGCTTTTTCAGCTTCGCTTGCAACCATTCATTGTAGTCGGTCGTTCGCGTCTGACTACCTCCATGTGGGAAGGCTCCGGCCCGACGCTAGTGGCTATTGAGAGGTCCATGATGCCGTTGCTTGTGTTGGCGAATCAGGCAATCCGCCTCGTTCTCCAGCGGGAGCCCAATCCCTGATCTCCTGACACGCAAACATCAGTCCCCTGCGCACGCCCATGCGCGCCTTCCCCAAGACGCAGGACAGCTATCTGAGCATCGTACGCGAGTTCTCCCGGTTTCCCGGGCTCGCGCCTGACACCAATCACCGTCGAGGATCTGCAGCGCTGCGAGCTGCATCCGGTTGATCACGGAACATCGCCGGACGACGGTGCCCGCCAGCGCATCGCCGCTTTGCTGGAGCGATGCATCGGGGCTCAACGTGTAGGAGTTCGTGCGCGGCAACTTGCAGCCGCTCAGTGAGCCCGCCGCGATGGCAAGCGGGACCAGGGCGGCGGCGTGACGGATTCCATGGACGGCCTTACTTCGAGTCCCCCGCTTTGCCGCGCACCAGCGCTTCCGGATGCCGCTGCAGATAGTCGGACAGCGCCCGGAACGAGGCGGCCGTGCGGGCCAGTTCGCGCACTGCGTCGCTGGTGTCCTGCTGCAATGCCGAGTCCGGCTGCAACGCTGTGTTCGCGGAGTCGAGCGTCGCTTGCGCCGCCGACAACGCGCTCTTCGCCTGCGGCACCACCTGCGTATTGAGGTTGCGCATGAGCAGCGCGCTATTGGCGAGCGTCTGTTGTGCGTTGTTGCCGATCTGTTCGAGCGGCAGCTTGTCGATGCGCGCGATGATCCGGTTCATCGCCTCCTGCAGCGATTGCATTCCGCTTGGCGTGGTGGGCAGCTCAGGCGGCGTGCGGCTCCAGTCGATGTGCGCTTTCGGCGCATTCGGGAAGAACTCGAGTGCGACATACAGTTGCCCCGTAATCAGACTGCCCGTTTTGAGCTGACCGCGCAGACCACGATCGACGAGGAAATCGGCCATCGCCCGGGGGTTGTCGCTCAGGCGGCCGCCCTTTAGCGCCGCTGCATAACGTGACGTGAAGCGCTCGGGATAGAACTTGATTTCGACGGGAATGCTGATCTGCTTCGTGTCGGGATCAAAGCGTGTGTAGATCGCCGAAACCTCGCCGACCGTGATGCCGCGAAAATCGACTGGCGCGCCCACGACCAGTCCGCGCACCGAGCCAGGGAAAACGAGTACGTACGTCTCGACCACCCGGTCGTGCAGCTTCATCGCGTCGTCACGCGTGTTGAACAGCGGGAAGATTGCATTTACCTGTGCCTCGGGCTGGTTCAGCGATGCCGCGGGCGTTTCGAACGCAAGGCCGCCAACGAGTATCGACACCACCGACTGCGTGTTGATCTGCACGCCTCCGGTGCCGAGCGTCACATCGATGCCGCCCGCCTGCCAGAAACGCGAGTCACCGTTCACATAGCGGTCGTAGGGCGCATTGATGAAGATGTGCAGCGTGACGCCGCCGCCGTCCTTGTCGAGATCGAATGACGTGACCTGTCCGACCTGCAGGCGCCTGAAGTAGATCGGGGTGCCGACGGCGACTGAGCCCAGGTCCGCCGCCTTCAGCACGAACTTGCGGCCCGGCACGTCACTCGCAATCACCGGGGGGACTTCCAGGCCGGTATAATCGCGCCGCTCCGCTTTCGCGTGTCCGATGTCCATACCGATGTAGGCGCCCGACAGCAGTGTGCTGATGCCCGAGACCGTGCCGCCCGCGATGCGCGGCCTCACAACCCAGAAGCGCGTGTCGTCGATGAGCATGTTGCTTGCGTCGCGCGTGAGTTCGGCCGTGGCGATCACGCGCTTGTAGTCTTTCGACAGCGCGACTTTCTTGACGACGCCGATGTCGACGTCCTTGAATTTGATCTTGGTCTTGCCCGCTTCGAGACCCTCGCCCGTCTTGAAGCTGATCGTGATGGTCGGGCCATGCGACAGCACCGCCTGCACTGCGAGCCAAATGCCAACCAGCACCGCGACAGTGGGCACGAGCCAGATCCACTGGATGCGCCAGCGCTTGCGCGGCGCGGTGACGGCGTTCGGTAGCTCGGGTGGGCGACTCATTCCGCTTGCCCTCACATTTCGACCAGCCGCAGACGGAACGACATTGCAAATGGCATGATCCGCGCCATATGCCCGAGATCAGCGGAAGAGGTCTCGTCGCTCATTTCACAAAAACGCCATGAGCGTCTCCCCTTTGACGTCGCCGGTGCCTGTAGCGGCGTACACGTACCCAACGACACGAACGTTTGCTCGCGACAGCCGAGGGGGTGGCTGGGAATGCGCTCGACAGCATCAGTATCCGGCAACGCCACCTTCAAAAGCCATTGGACTTTGGTCCAATAGCGAATACCGAACTCGTGCATTACGCTAGTCCTGAGGGCCGGAGGCCTCACCATGGAGAACATATCATGCTCAAACGTCTGATATTGATGCTCACCATCCTGCTGATGTTGCCTGTTTCTGCTGCTCGGGCCGACGAATATACGGACACACTCAACCTGTTCAGGAACGCGGGAGAAAGCGGCAGTCTTCTGCATAGTGCCTATGGGTACGCTGTGTTTCCGAAGATTGGCAAGGGAGGGGTCGGTATAGGCGGTGCCCATGGCAAGGGCCGCGTCTATGAGAAAGGGAAATATATCGGCGATACGTCGATGACTCAGGTCACCGTGGGCTTGCAACTAGGCGGCCAAGTGTACAGTGAACTCATTCTGTTCGAGGATGAACAAGCCCTCAAGGAATTCACCAATGGCAACTTTGAATTCGGCGCAGATGCCAATGCGATCGCGATCACTGCGGCGGCTGGCGCAAAGACAGGCACGACGGGCACGTCGACTAACGTGAGTGGTGGCAAGAAAGACGCCAAAACGACGGGTGCTTATCGAAAAGGCATGGCCATATTTACAGTGGCCAAGGGTGGGCTGATGTACGAAGCAAGCGTCGGCGGCCAGAAGTTCTCTTACACGCCTCGTTGATTTTCGCCAAGTATTTACGTACGCCGTTGGAAGTCCGAGACTTGTGCGAAAGAGAGGCGCACGAGGCTGTATCAGGTTGGTGGACGGGCGGGGTAGGCGTTTCGTATGTGACCACGACGCCGCATTCGAGCAACAACTCTTCGATGTCGCGCAGGATCAGGCTGAACCAGAAATACCAGCGAAACGCGCAACTGATGACGACGGCAGGGAAGCGATGGCCGTGATAAAGCAATTTCGTCTGGTTGATCGCTTCATCGATTCCGTTGCTGGTATGACGAGTTCGGTGCTGAGTTCGCCAGGTGCGCCAAGGCGGTGCGGCGCAAGGCGGACAAGCGCTTCTTTCGAACGAGTGCTGCGATCAAACCCGGTGCCGCGAAAGAGAGGTGAATTGAACTCGGTAACGTCACCGCGAATCGCGACGAAAGGACCGTAAATACCTTGCTGGGAGAGGAAGTTTTGCGGAATCAACCGCACATTTTCCGGGGTGGCAGCGCGTCGTACTCGTCGACGGCCTTCGCGAGTGGAAGTTGCTGGAAAAGCCAGTGACGGCACCGGGACCACAGCTCCGTCAGACGGGGTCATTGCCAATCCAAAAGCGTGCTTTAACTGAGCGAGTGCAGGGATATCAGCCTTCGCTGCAGAATAACTGTGCAGTTGATCCGTAACGACGATCTGCTGTCATGGCCGGCGTCAGGAGGGAAACATGGGACATTCCGCAGCACGCCAGGCCGACTACATGGGCGTGTCCCGCCCGCACCGGCCACCCCCGGCGCTCGCAATTGCTGCACTCTGCGTCGTCTATGGCGACATAGGCACGAGCGCCCTTTACACGCTATCGACTGTGTTCGACTCAAGTAACGGGCTGCCGCTTAACGCATTCAATATCGTCGGCATAGTCTTTCATTGATCCTCTGGTCACCGACGGTGCTCGTCTCGCTCGAGTACGTGGCGCCGTTTGACGAACACCTCAGCCCGCATCGAGTTTCTTTGCGGCGAGAAAGTAGATGCTGACCATCAGCGTCCATAGCGGAAACAGCATCACTATCCACAACCAGCCCCAGATGACGAGCAGAAGCGTCAGGCTGCACGCATATCCGATGGACGCAATCCAGCGCGGGAAAATTGCCGTGCGCCGGGCAATGACGCAGGCTGACGCCATGAAGACGCCCGCCATCTTGATGGCGAATATGTTCATAAACGCGTAAGACACTTCCCGCGCGAAAAAGTAGACTTCGCTGCTGATCCGGACAGCGGATCGCGCACTGGATGAACTCACGAGCGCTCCGGCAACAGCCGCCGACGCGAACAGGCTTGCCACGAAAAGTAGTCCGCTCCCCAGCAACACTGTTCCGAAGAAACGGTCTTCCAGTGCGCCGATCCTGTCCCGCAGCACGCCGAGTAGCCATAGGAACGCCACGCCCGCAAAGGGTATGAGGTGAAGGGCAAGTGAGACGGCACGGCCAACACCGTGCTCTACGGGAACCCGCTCTGTAGCGACATCCGGGACCGCAAGGCGCATGATCACGAGACTGATGAGCATCAACAACGAAAAGGCGAGCCCGGCGACCGCCGCTGTCCGTGGTGCGGCAGGCGGGGGTGCTGCAGCGAGCCGGTTCATTGCGGACTGGACCTCTTCAACTCGGTGACGGTTTGACAGGTGACGCTGAGGTAGCAAGCGCTATCGCGTTCACAAGGCAGTCAATGCCTCTACTCATCGACACGTCACTATCTGTACATACGTTTCATGCGCGCCGGCTATGTCGACTCAAAGGGTAGCGCCGGAATGATTACGAGAATTGACGCAAGTCAACACCAAAATCGGGTTGCGCATGGAAGCACGCCTTTCGGTTGCGGATCCTCCAGATCGAGAAGGAAATGGACAAGCTGCACCGCGAACCCAGAGGTGGGGCCCCGGCCACGCGCGATCCTGGGATTTCCCTATTTAAGGGGCGGACGCGAAATTTCATTTTGCTGACGGTCGTCCCCGCTGTCGACCAGCGTGGATGCTTTAGCGTCTTACTTACTCCGCTCCCGTGCAGGGTCGTTGCTGCCTTCCACCGCGCGGTTATGGGTCCAAAGTCCAATACGCGGCCTGCAACGGATTTCATATGCTAGTGACAGAGGGCGTCGCCCACACAGTGGCGTCAGGCATGTGGGCTGGCGTACTTCGATCGGATTGAAGAACAGGCCGCCGGAAGACATCGCGGCGGTTTACAACCGGAGCGAGCAATGAATGTAATCAAGCCACTGACCCTGGCCGGCGGTACGTTGATCGTTGCCATTTCCATCAATGCCTGGTCGCAAACCAGCGAACCGGTTACGCCGTCAACCGAAAGTCCGCACGCCACCAAGCAGGCCAATCGCACGCTCAGCAAGAACGTGCGTCACACGCTCTCGAAGGGCGGTGTCAAGACTTCGGGAATCAACGTGATCGCAAAGGGCGGTGCAGTGGTGCTTGAGGGATCGGTTCCTGACCCGGCGCAAATCGATAAGGCGGGCGAGCTTGCAAAGGGTGTACAGGGCGTTACGTCCGTGAAAAATTCACTGACAGTCAAGGAGGTAGGGCAATAAATAGACCTCATTTCGGCGCGCCGGCTTTCGTGCTTGCGCATGCAAAGCGCGATCCGAATGCACCGGCTTGCCGGTAGTGTCCCGTATTTGAAGCTGGCGGACATTGTATTGATGTATTGATGTATTGATGTATTGACGGGCTAGCACTTCGCGCTCGTCGGTGGTTGCCACCGACAAACACAAGGACGACCCTTTGGTGGTGCAAGGCGCGGATGACGAGCCATCACGACGAGATACGTGGGCCCGGGTGACAGGACGTATTGTGTGTTCTTGTCGCCCCTGGCGGACGGCGTGTTGAGCGCGAGAGGGTGTGTCGGCTGCGTCGAATCGATATCAGGACTTCCTGGCATCGGACCGGCAGCACGCGTGAGCACATCGGCCGGGCGTCTGAAACGGCCAACCCTACGCAGGGCACCGCTTCGTCTGGTGGCCGGCTCTGTCGATAGAAGGTCCGCTGTGAGCACAAGCGGGGCGTTTTTCGCAAATCCGTCACGTCGCTCAGTGAATCTCCCGTCGGATGCATCAGCGAGGTGCGCACATGACAAGGCTTCAGCGTCTCATCGTATGCGTTCTAGCCGGTGTGTTGACCGCGTGCGCCAGCCTGCCGCCGCAGAGCAACCGGCCACGAACTCTTGCCCTTCAAAACACGGAGTCCACACGACTCGGCAACCTCCTGGCGCCCGAAGAGCAGAATCATCCAGGCAGCAGCGCGTTTCACCTGCTGCCGGACCCCACCGACGCGATTGTCGCCCGCATTGTGCTCACCGAAACGGCCGAGCGCTCGCTTGATCTGCAGTACTACATCTGGCACGGCGACCTGACAGGCCGTGAACTGGCTGCAGCGGCGCTTAAAGCAACTGACCGCGGAGTACGCGTTCGTATCCTGCTTGACGACCTTGGCACCAATGCAGATGACCAGGCTCTGCTCACGCTCAGCTCGCACCCGAATGTGAAGGTGTGGTTATTCAACCCGGTCGCGAATCGCCACTTCAAGTCAGTCGCTGCTGCGCTGGAATTTTCCCGGGTCGATCGGCGCATGCACAACAAGGCACTGATGGCGGACAACGAGGCCGCCATTCTTGGTGGTCGAAATATCGGCGATGAATACTTTGGTGCATCGAGTGTCGTTACGTTTGGGGACCTCGATGTTCTGGTGCACGGTCCGATTGTCAGGAAGGTCTCCGACGCCTTCGACGAGTTCTGGAATTCTGGATCGAGTTACTCAATCGAACAACTGATGGGACATCCGGCGGATCCGACCGCGTTAGCCGCCTACCGCGTGAAGCTGGACGAATACATCAGATCGGAACATGACTCTCCCTACGTTGTGCAAGCCAGACAGCGGTTGACCACGGTCCTGGAAACGGGCCACACCGACTTTTCGTGGGGAAATGCCACGCTTCTGTACGACGATCCGTCCAAGATCACTCGCGCTCCGAGCGACCCCCAAGGCCACCTTGAGATTGACCCGCGAAAACGGACACCTATCCTTTTGATCAGGAGGTGTCGAAATGGGCAGACATCGTACCCCATACCCTGTGGAATTCCGGGCCCACATGGTCGAGCTGGTGAAGGCCGGAAGAACGCCTGAGGAGCT
>NZ_JAGIPX010000044.1 GCF_017814945.1 Paraburkholderia sp. LEh10 | reverse complement strand
CAGTAGTTCAAACCAGGCGCCTTGCTCACGAAGCGTTTGACGTTGCTACTCTACATAAAGATCTACAGCCGGTAATAAATGCTGGTCGTCGTCAGCGAGGCATGCCCGAAGTTGTCGCGTACATGCCGCAGATCCACCTGATGGTCGGCCATGTGCGAGCCGGCCGTGTGCCGCAGCCAGTGCGCCGATGCTTTTTCGAGCAGGTCCGCGCGTGCAGCGTGTTCGCTGCCACGCTCGCGTAGCCGCCCGGCGGCGCGAGCAAACACGTCCTTGACGATTGTGTGCACGGCAGCCCGCGTCAGAGGCCGGGGCGGTACCGTATGGCTGCCGCGTGAGGTCCGTCCGCCTGTGCCTCTCGCCGCCTTCATCGCACTCTCGTCCGTCGCGCTGCCGATCGGCAGCAGCAGCGGTGTGAGTTCATTGGGTGAGGGCAGGGCCGTCATTCCCAACGACTGCCGGTAGCGCGACAGTTCGGTCATCAGCTCACGTGTCGCGGGCACCAGCCGTTCCCTGTCGCCCTTGCCGTGCACCGTCAGCCAGCAGCGGATCGTGCCGTCGATATCGCGCCGCACGAAAAACTGCCCCATGATATTGCCGCCGACCTCGGCAATGCGCAGGCCACCCAGATAGAGCAGCGTGAAGAGCCACCGTGCGCGGTGATAGCGCGCACGCTCGCGGGCCGTGTCCTGCGGCATCGCTGCAATCGTGTCCTTGACCTCCTGCCCCCGGGGCGGGCTCCAGATAGCGGGTGATGCGCGGCGCGACCTTGCGCGTGCGCTGGCGCGACATCGCGAGCGGGTTGCCGGCGAGATAGCTGGCCTGCACCAGCCACGAAAACAGCACGTTGAGGATCACCATCGCCTGGCGCACGCTCGCGGGTGACAGCGGGCCGTAAAACGGCCGCCAGCGCGCATCGCCGCGCGCATGTTTGCGGCCGCCGCCCGCGCCGGCGTTGGCGATCCAGGTGGCGGCGGGCTGCGGATCGGCGAGGAAGCGCTGGTAGCGCAGGCAGTCCTCCTGCGTGAGTGACGACAGGGGCTTGCCCAGTTGCACGAGCGACCACAGCAGCAGCCGCTCGGCCTCTTTCCGGTAGCTGTCGAAGGTGGTCTGCCTGTCGGCGAACCGCGCGAGCCACGCGCGGATCGCGTCGAGGTCGTTCGCGGCGGCGAGCTGCGCGACGCCGCCCGCGGCGCGGACGGTGCCCGCGCGGCCGTCGAGCGCGGCCGGAATCACGAGCCGTTCAAGCGGCGCGGGGTGCACCGTAGTGTGATTGATACGTTATCTGTAAAAGCATTCTCTCTCCGGAAGCGAAGGGATATGCCGTGCACCGGGCCGGGGGCGGCGGCGCTGACACTGCGCCGCAAGACCCGGTTTGGCTACAATAAGGTCACCGATCGGACGCGGCCGTTGACTACATCACATGAGTTCAAAGCGAGGTCCGGGCAGCGTGAGCAGGCCCAGACGACCCCTCTCGAAAGCAATGCTATTACCCATGGACGCGAAGTCCGCGCGGGAACAGTCGCTGTCCTATCACCTGGCGCTTGCGACATGCTGGAGTGGCCCGAAGCAGATTGAACCGTGCCGGCAACCGGAGACGTCATCAAACGATTTTCGGGCACCCGAAATGTGTCGTGAAGTGGACCCTGCGAGAGCCGGAGCAGGCCGACGGGTCTCACGGTTCGACGATTGATCGGTTCATCTGGCATCGCGGTTATGACGCCACAGGTTTCTAACGCTCCCATGCGGATTGCGCCGAATCTGATTGTCTATTACCGAATGCATATAGACCTGGGTCGCGCGCCTGGCCCACACTGTGTTCGATAGCACCGAGGAGCGTGCTCGGGAAAAGTCCCATCCAGTGGCGCGACCCGTAAAGGTCGTTATGTCCACCCGACGGGGCACGTTGTCCTGTCGGTACCCCGCTCAAACCGGTATGAATCGGAGGGGCGCAATCATGAACGAGCAACTGGTCTCAGATCAAGGGTTGATGCTGCAATGGCTGTTCGGCGGCGCGGTCGTGTGCTTTTACGCATTCCGGCGTTTCGAAAGTCCCGGGCCCACGCGCGCGACAACAACCTTCTGGCAGTACTGGCTTGCGAAGACGGGCTACGCGGGCAGCATGCTGCTTCTTTTCATTGTGTTGGGCGGTGCCGGCACCGATCTTCCGAGGCAGATCCTCGACTTTCTGCAAATCAGTGCCGCAATCAAGATGGCTGACCAGCCACCTGGTCCGCTGCTCGCCGCCCTGATTCTCACATCGCTTCTGCCAAACGCTCCATTACTACAACGGTTCGACGAGCTCATCAAGGTGTGGTTTCAGCGTGTTGGCAATATTCCTTTTGAAGTCCGAGAGTTAAGCCAGCGTTTGAAGGACAGTATATTCAGGCCGTCCAAAGATCGCTTACTGAGAATGTGCTCCGACATCAAGGAGGCCGGCATTGATCCCGAGTGGCTCGATGCACCGCAGGGTTCGCTCGCGCAAATTTGGGCGTGTACGGCGGCGTTGTACATGACAATCAAGACCGGCGCCATGCCAAAGGGCTTTCTCCGCTTTGCTGATAGCCGGAAAGATGTGCGCGCTGAAATCGACCGACGTTTTGAATCGCTGCAAAGTGTCGAGCCTGGTGTGCTCGTTCAACTCGATGACGCGAAAAGCTCAGCGCTCGCCAAACACCTGGAAAGAAAGGTGCGAAAGGACATCGATGACTTGCATGAAATGCTTTGCGACTATATCAGTGCCGGCGTCCTCGAGACGGAGTGGACGTTCGCCCAACGCCATGCGAGACTCGTCGGCATGGGGTTCAGGGATCTCGACAAACCGCGACACGTACTGGGGTCGCATGAGGTCGTGCTCATTACTGGTCTGATTTTCCTTGCGATGATGTTCGTATCGCTCGCCACCAGAAGGTTTTTCGAGCCTACGCCATTGGGTCAGAATTTTCGCACCGCGGTTCTGGTCAGCATCATTTATGGAATTGCAATTGTCGTAGCGATATACCCGAAGGCTATCTGGAGTTTCGCAGATATTGTCCGCGTCGGAACCCGGCCCGTCGCCGCCTATGTCGCTTCCGCTTTCGTGGCCGTAGTTGCGGCATTCTTCGTTTCGCTATTGTTCAGGTTCGTATTCGACCAGTCTGGGAATCTGTTTCAGACTATCTCGACTCCGGGAGCTTTTCGACGAGCATTCGAGGTTTCGGTGCAGCGTTCGCCTTGGCTGGTCACGACGTTTATCGCGACCATTGCGATCGCCTGGACGGCCGACAATCGCGCGGGCTCGGTGGAAAACGTCCCTGCATGGTTACGGGCGGTCGAGAGCATAGGGATGTGTCTGGTATTCGTGGCGGCACAATGGATAACGTTTGCATTGCTGGAAGCATCGACACCGGATTTTGCCGCTAAACTCAGTCAGCCCAAATTGCTTCTGACTGCAGCAATCATTGGGGTCGTTGTCGGCGGCCTCGTGCCGCATCTATATCGCAGAAGCAAACTTCACTTGCCCAAAGCGGTACCTGAATCCGTGCAAGGCAATCCGGCGTTGTGACACCAGATGCCTCGTGCTTTTACAATCACTTCGTTTGAGCGATCGGCAATTACATCAATTTGGCGACGCGCCAAACGGTGCGGGCTCGTGTTCGCTGACGTGGCAGGCGAGTTCGTTGCGGAAGCCATTGACGTAGACGTAGATGGTATTAAGGGGCACGAGAGCAAGCAAAAGTTAGGGAGGCTCCCGAGGGTCCGCGCAGTCGGAGTGACATGGCTCTACGGCTTCGACTTTGAAATCAAGATCGTTGCGAAGCTTCCGCTCAATGATTGACGCGTGAGGCGAGCGAGCTGGCGTCTTTCCCCGGATGATGGGCCGTGGTATTCCCGCTGCGCAATGACCGGCTGCGCATCGAAAAGAGACGTAACACCGGGCAGGTATCGTATCGAAGGTCGGCTTGGGGACGAGGCGGTGTGAATACGGGTGTCCTCGGTTTTCGGGTTGCTTCGGATGGGATTTGGCAACGGGACAGAATCTGCCAAAGCGTAATCAAGTGTTCGGGAAGAGTAACAAACACTTGATATGCGTGTGTCATCCGCCTAGAGTGAGATTAGGCGGGTTCGGATCGTGCTGCCGACGTTTAAATTGTGCATATACGCAAAAGCATCTAGCCAACCGCTTCCGATAGTCCCCTTAATTCACCGAGTAAGGTCGAATCAAAATTCCAATCGACGGTAAATATAATATTTTGTTAATTAAGGATTCCGAATGTAATGTTTTACTAGCGGAAAAGTGGCGGGTCGCTTATTGTCCTGAAAGGAGCAAGAAATGACGACATCAAAACGGTCGAAATCCGGCGACGACGGAAATGGCGGCTTTATGTCCCACGCGCCCGTCGCGCATCACAAACCCGGGATTGAATACGGAACCCTGGAAAGAGAGCGTGAAGCCAACGGGGACCATCGCTTTCGCCGTAGCGAGCAGAATCGTATTCCACAACGCTCACTCGCGGATCGGATTTCCAACCCTCGCAAGGGAGAATAGCCATGTCGAGCGGACGCTCTGAGCTAACCTTCACTAACTCTTATGGAAAGAAGCTTTACGTTGCGTACATGCGTCGCGATTTTAACTGTCAAGGCGAATGTGGTGGCATATGGGACGTCTTGGGATGGATAAATTTGGACCCGGGAGAGACGGAGACTCGTTCAAATCCGACCAGTAACAGATGGTTTTATTACTATGTCGAGGCTGAAGACGGGGCGGTTTGGGCAGGTCCATACGTCGCCGAAGTAGAGCAGTCCAGATTCGAGAAGTGTACATGTCTCGGTGTGCTCGTTCAGAACGGTGAGGCTCAGAACCCCTACCACGATGTTGGGTTTCGCGAGCTAGACAGTCAGGCATTTTCTGGAGTTAATTTCATTCCATGAACTGCCGTTCCCGACCCTACAACAGTCATTCCCCCACTTCATTCTGGCGTGTACGGTTTCTGTGCGCAAGGTCGTGGCGTGTTTGGCGCGAGCGTCGAAGATGTCGGTGTTCGCGGTTCGAGCGAGAAAGGCAACGGCGCCTTTTTCCAATCACAGACCGTAGCCCAAGTGCATCTGGACCCGTTGGATATATTCAAGTTGACAGGAAGGGGCGATCCTAACGGCGTTATCCCAGGAAGAGGTGGCGATATCCTTGTAACCGTAGACACAAGGGAGAAATCACACCGCTGCGCCCTTTGGTTTTGCGTTGGTCTGGATCCAACGAGTCAAGCACAATGGGTGCTCGTTGTCTAAGGCTTCTTTGACGGCCTGCTCGTCACCGGCAACTCCCACAGGGAGCCCGCCGATTGCAGCGGTCACGACTGCCTTTTCTACGGTGTCCGGAATCTGTGCGGCTGCTCCGTACGCACGAGCGGCTGCTCCCGAAAGAATGGCCATGCGAAGCGCGAGGCTCGGAGTATGACTGCTCGGTCTGTGTTGCCGGCGGTCTAAATCCGACACTAAACGGCGGCGCAAGACCTTGAAGCCGATCAGGTTCGGGCACTTGTCCGCGAGTTGTTCCAGCGTATTGGCGTTCAGCCTGGAGTTGGCGCGGTTGTAGATGATCACGCCGATGCAAAGCGCTAACCGACGCGAGAGAAGCACAACTGCGGGATCTTTTTGTCGGTACGTGTGGGCGCGTTTATCGCATGCCCACCTAGACCATTCGCCGAACGGATCGAACTGATTAGATTGCCAAAGTAACTATCAAATCGAAGCTGTTCGACAGGCGGCGCATCAGACCGCCAAAGACGAGCCGGTTACGCGTTCGCTGCCAGCGCAAGCTGATTCAGCAGATGAGTTGCCGCGAGTGCAGACGACGCGGGGTTCTGCCCCGTAATCAGCGGGCCGTCGCTGACTACGTACGGAGCCCAGTCCTCCGTTTTCGAATACGTGGCGCCTTTGTCCTTGAGTACGTCCTCGACCAGGAACGGCACCACATAGGTCAGACCGACGGCGGCTTCTTCGGTGTTGCTGAATCCCGTGACTTCCTTGCCGTTCAGCAACGGTTGGCCATCCGGCGACCTGGCGTGACGAAGCACGCCAGGCGCGTGGCAAACGAGCGCAACGGGTTGGCCCGCAGCGATAAACGACTCGATCAGTTCAATGGAATTCCGGTCGTCGACCAGGTCCCACAGCGGACCATGTCCGCCCGGATAGAACACGGCATCGAAATCCACAGGCGTGACGCTGTCAAGGCGCATCGTGTCGGCGAGTTGCGCCATCGCGTGCGGATCGGCTTCGAATCGGCGCGTCAGGTCAGTCTGATTGGCCGGCTCGTTGCTCTTTGGATCGAGAGGCGGCTGTCCGCCCTTGGGCGAAGCGAGCGTGATCTCCACGCCGGCATCCTTGAGCGTGTAGTACGGCGCGGCCAGTTCTTCGAGCCAGAATCCGGTCTTGCGGCCGGTGGTACCAAGCTCGTCATGCGACGTAAGAACCATCAGGACTTTCATATTGCTTCTCCGCGAATAAAGATTTGCATTCAATGTGTAGTAGACCAGTCGTCTAGTAAATTCGCCCAAAAAAAGGCACTTGATGAGAAGTGCCTTCAGCCAATCTGTTTCGTCAGGCCTTGACGCGCAACAATTGCCGCGTGGTGGCCAATGCGGTATCGAACGGCCGCGCATGGCGCACGATCTTGACCATTACACTCGCGCCCAGCCACAGCTCGTAAAGACTTTGCGCGGTGCCTAGCGGATCACCGTCGATTTCGAGCGACCCTTCCTGCACGCCAGCGTCGATTGCTGCAGCCAGCCGCGTGATGATCCCCGCTGTGCCGCGGTCGAGCGACGCGCGCATCGCTTCCGACATATCCGCGACTTCGGCGCCAAGCTTCACCGCCAGACACTTGCCCTGACAGTCGAAGAAAGACTGGGTTTCTTTCCAGATCTGCCAGTAGTTCATCAGCCGCTGCGCCATATTGAGGCCAGGCTGCGCGAGCGTTCCGTCGAGATCGGCAAGGTAGTCCTCGAAATAGCGTTCGAGCATTGCCTCACCAAATCCGTCCTTCGAGCCGAAGTAATGGTAGAACGACCCCTTTGGCACGCCGGCCGCCGTCAGGACTTCGTTCAGCCCCACGGCTGCAAAGCCTTTGGCGCCCATGATCTCCTGACCAACCGCAAGGATTTTCTCGCGGACGTCGACTGTTTCAATGGTGTTTGCGTTAGCCATAGCGCTAATGTAGCACCGAGTAGACCAGTCGTCTAGTAGATATCCAGGCAAAAAGATAGGCGTCCACGGCTGCCAGGGTATGCAGAAAGCCGTGAACGCCCGAACTACTGCGAGAGAAAACGCTTTGCGCGAAACCGCGCTGATCCTTATTCGCCGATGAGACTGCGTTTGAGCGCGGCGTCCTGATCCAACAGCTTCAGATAGGCCGCCTTCACCGATGCCTTGCCGTTGTCGGACGGCGCGTTGCCGATCAGCGCAAAAATCTTCTGCTTCACGTAGTGACGCCAGATCACGGGCAAGCCGCTCAGGATGTCGGTGAGCGCGCCGTATCGTTCGTCGTTCCAGACTTTTTCATACGACGCGCGTGCTTCGCCGAGATCGAACGGTTCGCGGATCGCGCCGACGGCGACGTTCTTGCGCAGCTTCGTGGTCAAATCCGTGTCGACCCGAAGGTTGTCGTCGAGCACGACGCCATAGACGCGTTCGGCAGCTTCACGGCTGACAAAACGGCCGCGCACATCGGTGGCGACCAGTTCGACAGGGCGGTCGTACGGCACGCCCCAGCCACCGCCGCCAGGACCGCGCACCGACAGGACGTCGCCCGGATTGCAGCCGACCACGTCCGTGTTGCCGAGGTCGCGTTCGCCCGGCGTACCGGGATTGAGCAGGAATTGCGACGTGCCGCCCGCCTTGCCGCCCAGCACGCCCCACGAAGCGAAGCGCGTGCGGTTACGGTTGCGCGCCGTGACGACGGAGCCGGGCGAGAACACCTGGAAGTCCATCACCATTGCCGTGCCGCCGCGATACTTGCCGGCACCGCCCGAATCGGTGACGAGGCCGTAGCGCAAGATCTTGATGGGCACTTCCACTTCGTTGATTTCGACGGGCGTGTTCTTGAGGAACGAACGGTTGCCCCCGCAACCTTCGACGCCGTCGTCTTCGGGTGAGCCGCCGCCGCCGCCGCTGATCGGTCCGATCGACGCCATGATCGTGCGGCCATGCCGGTCCGCGGTCTTCACGTTGAGCAGCGACGCGCTGCCCGCCGGCGATGCTGCGAGTTGCTCGGGCAACGCCTGCTGGAACGCACCGAGCACGGCCAGTTGAACGACGCCGACGATCAGGCTGCGCATGCCGACCGCGGCGGGCGCGACCGCATTCATGATCGTGCCTTCGGGAAGGATCGCACGCGCCACGCGCGCCGTCCCGTAGTTGAGCACGAGATGCGGATTAAGCGTGGACAGCACGAGAATCAGCGCGGGCGTGACGAGCGCATGCCGCTCGTTGCCGCCTGTCGGCATGTTCAACGACGACGCGAGCTGCGGATCGCTGCCCGTGAAGTCCATCGTCAGGCTGTCGCCGCGCACGGTCAGTTTCACCGCGACGCGGCACGGGTTGCCGTACGGGCCGTCTTCATCGGCGTAATCAGAGAACGAATACTCGCCGTCGGGGATCGATTCGACGATCTGCCGCGCTTGCCGCTCCGCATAGTTGAGCAGCTCGCGCTGCGCCTCACGGAACGTCTCGACGCCGAAGCGCGCGATGATCTCGTGCACGCGGCGCTCGCCGACATTCATCGCCGCGATCTGCGCTTTCAGGTCGCCCCAGTTCTGCTCCGGCACGCGCACGTTCGTCTGGATGATGCGCAGCACGTTTTCGTTGAAGCCGTTGCGCGTGCAGATCTTGAGTGGCGGCAGGCGCAAGCCTTCCTGCTGCACTTCCGTCAGTGCGCGTGACAGCGAGGCGGGCACTGCGCCGCCCACGTCCGTGTTGTGCACGTGGCCCGCGACGAAACACACCAGTTCGCCCTCGTGGAAGACGGGCTTCCACATGTGCAGATCGGGCGAATGCGTCGCGACGTAGCCGCTGTAGGGATCGTTGGTGACGCAGATGTCGCCTTCTTCGTACGCGTCGATCATCCCGAACGCGGTGCCGTAATCGAGACCCGTGAACCAGGTCGCGCCGAGGCCTTTGGGCGAAGCGAAGGTCACGCCGTCGGGCGTGACGAGTTGCGCGGTAAAGTCCTCGGTTTCCTTCACAAAAGTGGAGTGGGCAGTACGCATCAGCGTGTGCGCCATCACTTCCGTCGCGGCGGCGCAATAGTCCGCCAGAATCTGAAGCGTCGTGTTATCGATTCGCATGTCTTGACTGCCTTACGAATGTGATGTCGAGGTTGCCGAACGCATCGACGTTGACGTCGCTGCCCGACGGAATGAAGGTGGTCGTGTCGTCCTGCGCGACGACGGCGGGACCTGCGAACGTGTGACCGGCCAGCAGTCCTGCGCGCACGTAAAGCGGCACGCGCTGCTTCTTGCCTTCCGCCCAGATCTCGATCTCGCGGAACGACGGCGGCGTGCCGTCGTTTTCGCGGATGCGCTTCATCTCGGGGCGCGGCGTCTTGCCGCTCGCGACGAGCCGCAGGCTTACGAGCTGCACCGCCGCGTCCGGGTCGGAGTGGCCGTACATCGCTTCGTGCGCGGCATGGAAGGCGGCCTTGAGTTGCTCGGCCGTACCTTCGCATGCGACTTCCTGCGTGAGCGCCACTTCGATTTCAAACGACTGCCCGCGATAGCGCATGTCGGCGGAAAACTGCA
The DNA here is from genome assembly GCF_017814945.1 of Paraburkholderia sp. LEh10. GTDB lineage: Bacteria > Pseudomonadota > Gammaproteobacteria > Burkholderiales > Burkholderiaceae > Paraburkholderia. The sequence continues at coordinate 62,619 of NZ_JAGIPX010000044.1, read as the reverse complement.
GTTCGGCCTCGCCTTCGTAGCCCTGATCGTCGCGCAGCCAGGCTGCGCCCCGCTCCCGCAGGTCGGCAAAGCCGCTGCGCAACCCGGGCAGCACGCTGTCGTCGAGTTCGACGAACAGCATCTTGATGAAGTCGTTCTTGAAGTCGGCGAGCAGGCCGCCGAGCGCGCTCAGCACGCCGGGCGTGACAGGCACGACGGTGCGGCGCATGCCGAGTTCGCGTGCGAGCAGACAGCCCATCATCGGGCCGGCACCGCCGAAGGGCAGCATCGACATCGTGCGCGGGTCGATGCCGAACTTCGTCACCAGTGCGCTGACCTTGGCGAACATGCGCGCCACCGCGATGCGGATGATCGATTCGGCGGTCTCTTCGATCGATTTGTTCAGCTCGTGCGCCAGCGTGCCAATAGCCGCGCGAGCAGCCGGGACATCGACGGACACAGCATTGAAGCCGAGCTGTTCCTGTCCGACGATGCCGCACACGGCGAACGCGTCGGTGATGGTCGGCAGCTTGCCGCCGCGGCCATAGCAAGCCGGACCCGGCGTTGAGCCGGCGCTGTCGGGGCCGACCTTCAGCACACCGAGTGAATCGATCCACGCGATCGAGCCGCCGCCTTCGCCGATCGAGGTCACCGACACGGACGGAATATAGATCTGGTAATCGCCGATGTATTCGCCGATGCCATAGCGCGGCTTGCCGTCTGTAATGATCGCGACGTCCGCGCTGGTGCCGCCGATATCGAGACTCATGCAGTCGTTGAGTCCGCACGATTGCGCCACGAACGCCGCGCCGATCACGCCCGATGCCGTGCCAGACAGAATCATCTGCACCGAATCGCGCTTGCCTTGCTCGGCCGTCATCACGCCGCCATTGGACTTCGTGATGCGCGGCTCCGGCATCACGCCCGCTTCTTTCAACGCCGCCTGCAATGACGCGAGGTAATGCGCGACACGCGGCTGAACATATCCGTCGATCACGGCCGTCATAGTGCGTTCGTATTCGCGAATGATCGGCCACACTTCCGACGAACAGAACACCGGCAAGGTCGGCGCGATCTCGCGCACGATCTTCTTGACGGCCGTTTCGTGCATGCCGTTGCGGTACGAGTGCAGGAACGCGATGACGATGCCTTCCGCGCCCGCCTTGATAGCGAGATTCACTGCACGTTTGATGTCGTCTTCATCGGGGCTGACGTCGACCGAACCGTCGGCGAGCAGGCGCTCGCGAATGCCGAACACGCGCTCGCGCGGAATCAGCGGGGCTGGGCGGCGCGAGAGCAGATCGAACATGTTCGGCAGCTTCAGGCGGCCGAGTTCGAGCACATCGCAGAAGTCGGCCGTCGTGAAGAGCGCGAGGCGCAGGCCTTTCTTCTGGATCACGGTGTTGACGCCCACCGTCGTGCCGTGTGTGAAATAGCTGATGTCTTCCGGCTTGATGCCGTAGCGCGCGGTCAACTGGGCGATGCCCGTCAGTACTTCGGCACCGGGCGAGTCGGGCCTGGAAAAGACCTTCAGTGCGCGCACTTCTTTGGTCTGTTCATCGAGGACGGCGAAATCCGTAAACGATCCGCCGATATCTACGCCGATTCTGTGAGCCATTTTTCTGTCCGCAATGTGTTCATCGATAGAGACCGAGAGGTGGATGAACGCCCGTCAGTCCTGAATGCCGATTCGTTCGCGCAACGCGAGCCACCATCCGTACGACGATGGCCACCGCTTCCAGTCCGGATCGACGCCGAGCGCCTGCGCCGCGTGCAGCGCCCAGTGCGGATCGATCAGCGCTTCGCGGCCGATCGCGATCAGATCGGCTTTCTCTTCGGCGAGAATCTGTTCGGCTTGTGGCCCATCGAGAATGACGCCGACGGCCATGGTCGGCACGCCCGTGGTCTTGCGGATCTGTTCGGCATACGGCACCTGATGGCCGCGCGTGAGCCGCTGACGTTTTTTCGCGTAGTCCATCAACGAGTTTTCAGCGCGGATACCACCCGACGAGCAGTCGATCAGATCGACGCCGCGTTTGTGCAACTCGGTGGCCAGCACGCAGCTGTCTTCAATCGTCCAGCCGTCGCTGCGCGAGTCGACGTCCGGACGCCAGTCGACGCACGACAGCCGGAAAAAGATCGGTTTGTGCGCGGGCCAGTTGGCGCGCAGCGCACTGGCGATTTCGAGTGCGAAACGCATGCGTCCGTCGCGGTCGCCGCCGTACTCGTCGTCACGTCGATTGGCGATTGGCGAGAGGAACGAGTGAATCAGATAGCCGTGCGCGGCGTGGACATCGAGCACGTCGAAGCCTGCCTGATCGGCGCGGCGCGCACCCGCTGCATAGCGGTCGACGAGCTGGCGGATTTCATCTTTCGTCAGCGCGCGCGGCTGATGCCAGCCGTCGACCGAGCGGCCATCCGACGAACTCACCGGCTGCCAGGGCACTTCGCCTCGTGCGGCTTCGGCGTCGCCGAGCGGCCCGAGTCCTTCCCATGGCCGCTGACGTGCCGACTTCGGACCCGCGTGATGCAGTTGCGCAGCGGCGAGCGAGCCGGCCTCGTGCAGAAAGCCAGTGAGACGCGACAACGCGGGCACCTGCGCGTCGGACCAGATGCCGAGATCGCCGTAGGTGTTGCGGCCCACTTCATCGACGATGAGGCCTTCCGTCATCACGGTGCCCGCACCGCCGACCGCGAACTTCGCCAGATGCTGGAAATGCCAGTCGGTCAGAATGCCGTCGGGCTTCGACTTGTACATCTGCATCGGTGCGATCACGATGCGGTTCGGAAACGTCACGCCACGCAGCGTGAACGGGGTGAAAAGCGTGGCTGCGGGTTGCGATTCGAGCATGGCGGGATTGGCATTCATGCCTGTACTCCTGATTGGTGATTCGTGACGCGCGTGGCGCGCCGCTGTCCTGTTCGATTACGCGGCGACGGTGTCGGCGAGCGCGGCAAGTTCGGGAAACTGGCGCGTCAGTTCGATGTACGCTGCGTTCACGTCGCCAGCGCCGCCATCCGGTCCCGCGACCTGCTCGCCGATCGCTGCGAACAGCTTGTGCTTGACGAAGTAGCGCCACGAGATGGGTGCCTTCGCGAGAATCTCCGTAAGCGCCTGGTAGCGGGCCGTGGTCCAGACCTGTTCGAAAGCCGTGCGTCCCGGCCCATGCGCGTAGTGGCCGCCAACGGTTTTGGCACGCATTGCATCGCGCAGCGCGGTTGTTGCCTTTTCATCGACGATATAGTCCTTGTCGACCGATACGCCGTAGCCTTCCTTCGCCTGTTCGCGCGACACCAGCCCACGGCGGACGTCTGCCACGACAGCTGCGACGGGACGCTCGTATGCGTGTCCGTAGCCGCCCGCACCGGGACCCTCGACGAGAATGACGTCGCCCGGTTCGCACATCACGATGTCCGCGTTGCCAAGTTCAACCGGGTTTGCGGAATCCGGGTTCTTGACGAAGCGCGACGTGCGGCCGGGCGCGCCGCCGAGAATGCCCCACGCGGAAATAATGGTCCGGTCGCGGTTGCGCGCCGTCACCATGCTGTTCGGCGCGAACAACTGGAACTCCATGAACGTTGCGCTGCCGCCGCGGAAACGTCCGGGGCCGCCGGAGTCCGGAACGAGGCCGTACTTGCGGATGTAAATCGGCACTTCGGCTTCGTTGATTTCGACGGGCGTGTTCTTGAGGAACGACATGTTGGCGCCGCTGCCTTCCGCGCCGTCTTCGGCTGGGCCACCGCCCGCGCCGCCGCCGACCGGACCGATCGACGCCATCACCATGCGGCCGTCGTGGGTCGTGGTCTTCACGTTGAGGATCGACACGCCGCTGCCGGGCGACGCAGGCAGACGGGCAGGCAGGGCCTGCGTGAACGCGCCAATGATCGCAGTTTGCGTGACGTTGCACAGCAGGCTGCGCATGCCCACAGCGGCGGGATACACGGCATTCACGACGGAACCGGGGGGCAGGATCGCCCGCAATGCGCGCACCGAACCCGAGTTCAGTTCGATGTTCGGCTTCAGCGCGTACAGCACATAGATGAAGCCGACTGCGATCAGCGCGTGTCGCTCGTTGCCGCCCGTCGGCATGTTCAGCGACGACGCGAGTTGCGGGTCCGTGCCGGTGAAGTCGAGTTCGACGGAGTCGCCGCGCACGCGCGCCGTGAGGCAGATGCGCGCAGGAAAGCCGTTGGTGGAATCTTCGTCGGCGTAGTCGGCGAACGAATAGTCGCCGTCGGGAATCGAGCGGATGATGTCGCGCGCCTGCTGGTCCGCGTAGTTCAGCAGCTCTTCGATCCCCTCCACGAACTGCTCGCGGCCCATGCGCTCGATGATCTCGAGCACCTTCGCTTCACCCGTGTTCACGCACGCCAGCTGCGCATTCAGGTCACCGCGGTTCTGGTCCGGCACGCGCACGTTGATGCGCATGATGTCGAGCACTTCCTGGTTCAGCACGCCGTCGCGCATCAAAAGAACTGGCGGAATGCGCAGGCCTTCCTGCTGCACTTCCGTCAACGTGCGCGACAGCGTCGCGGGCACGGCGCCGCCGACATCGGTGTTGTGCACATGGCATCCGACGAAGCACACCAGCTGGCCTTCGCTGAACACCGGCTTCCAGATATGGATGTCGGGCGAATGCGTCGCGACATAGCCGCTATACGGGTCGTTCGTCATGTAGACGTCGCCTTCCCGATAATCGTCGGTCATCGCGATCACCGCGCTGTAGTCGAGACCGGTATACCAGGTCGCGCCCATCGTCTTCGGCGACGCGAACGTCAGCCCTTCTTTGGTGAGCAGCTGGCACGAGAAGTCCTCCGTCTCTTTCACGAAGGTCGAATACGCCGTTCTCATCAGCGTATAGCCCATGCTCTCCGCCGCTGCCTTGCAGTGGTTGGCGAGGACCTGAAGCACTGCCTTGTCGATAGTCATCGCGTGTTCTCCAGAACGATGCGCAGGTTGCTGAATTCATCCACGTTGACGCGGAAGCCGGGGGGAACGACAGTCGTGCAGTCGTCCTGTGCGATCACGGCGGGGCCGTCGAAGTGATGGCCCGGTTCGAGCGATGCACGTCGATACAGGCCGATTTCGCGGATCTCGCCATCCAGGTGGCAGGTGACGGTGCCAACGGGATTCGGCGTCGCCACGTTCAGTTCGCGGCGCGGGAATTGCGGCTTGTCCGTCTTGCCGATCGCCACGAGACGCAGCGTGATGACCTGCACGGCGGCGCTGTCGTCCGCGTGCCCGTACATGCGTCGGTGGGCGGCATGGAAGGCCGCTGCAAGCGCATCGGCGTCGCAGTGTTCGACGAGCGACGGATCGAGCTCCGTGTCGATCTCGAACGATTGCCCGCGATAACGCATCTCCGCCGAGAACACGAATGTCGGCTTGCCGTTGTAACCCTGATCGGTCTTCAACCAGTGCAGCGCTTCTTCGCGCAGCTTCTTGAATTCGACTGCGAGGTTCTGCGAGATTTCGGGCCGGAGATCGGCGTAGACCGTCTTGATGAAATCGTTCTTCAGGTCGGCAATCAGACCGCCCAGTGCGCTCAGCACGCCCGGCGTGGGCGGCACGAGCGTTTCGGGCATCTTAAGTTCGCGCGCGAGGAAACAGGCCATCATCGGGCCCGCGCCGCCGAACGCCAGCAGCGCATATTCCGTCACGTCGATGCCGAAGCGCGACACGAGCGCGCTGACGTCGGCATACATGCCGGAGATCGCGATCCTGATGATCGCTTCCGCCGTCTCTTCGATCGATCGGCCGAGCTGGCTGGCGAGTTCGCCCACGGCATCGCGTGCCTTCGCGCGATCGACATTGACAGCGTTGTAGCCGAGTTGCGAGTGGCCGACCAGCCCGCATGCGACGAACGCGTCGGTGATGGTCGCTCTGGTGCCGCCCATGCCGTAGCAGGCGGGGCCGGGGCGCGAGCCTGCGCTATCCGGGCCGACTTTCAGCACGCCATATTCGTCGATCCAAGCAATCGAGCCGCCGCCTTCGCCGATGGACGTCACCGACACCGACGGAATATGAATGTTGAAGTCACCGATCTTCTCGCCGACACCATACTGCGGCTGACCGTTTTCGATGAGCGCGACGTCAGCGCTGGTGCCGCCGATATCCAGACTCATGCAGTGCGCGATGTTGCTGGTTTCTGCAACGTAGCTCGCTCCGATCACGCCGGACGCGGTGCCGGACAGGATCATCTGCACGCAGTCGCGTTTGCCCTGTTCGGCGGTCATGATGCCGCCGTTGGTTTTCGTCAGATGCGCCTCGGCGGAAACGCCGGCGTCCTTCAGCGCGTATTGCAACGCTTCGAGATAGTGCGCGACACGCGGCTGCACGTAGCCGCCCACCACAGCAGTGATGGTGCGTTCGTATTCGCGGATGATCGGCCACGTCTCGCTGGAGCGGAACACGGGGAACCCGGGTCGCGCTTTCTCCAGAAACGCCTTGGCCTGAATTTCGTGCTCGGGATTCGTGTACGAATGCAGGAACGAAATCACGATGCCCTGCGCACCCGAAGCTACGGCCCGACGCAGCGCTTGTGCAAGCGCTTCTTCGTCGAGCGGTGTGAGTTCGTTGCCGCGTGCATCGATCCGGCCGGGAATGCCGAACACCATGTCCCGTTCGATCAGCGGTGCGGGGCGTTTGGACAGCAGGTTGTACATGTCCGGAATCTTCAGGCGGGCGAGTTCGAGCACGTCGCAGAAGTGCTCGTTCGTGAACAGCGCGAGCCGCAAGCCTTTGCGCTGGATCACGGTGTTGATGCCTACCGTCGTGCCGTGCGTGAAGTACGCGATGTCCTTTGGCTCGACGCCATATCGCTCGCCCAGCGCCGAGATGCCGGCGAGCACTTCCGCACCTGGCTGATCCGGCCGCGAAAAGACCTTGAGGCTCTTGATCTCCCTGGTGTCTTCGTTCAGAACAGCGAAGTCGGTAAACGACCCTCCAATGTCGACGCCAACTCTATAAGACATAGAACTTCTCCGAAATGAAATCGATGCAGTTCGCGGGCGGCGCGGCACGTCGTGCGTGATCCGCCCGGCAAATTGAAGTGCTTACGGCAGGGTGCCTAGCGGCCGACCTGTTTGTTCCATTGATCCACCCAGCTGGACTGGTACTGCGGAAAGTCCTTGAAGGGCGGGAAAATGAGCTTGTCGATCTGTGTGATCTGCGGCTTGATGTCAGCCGGATACACGACGTTCTGATTCGTCACGCCATAGCGCGTCGCGGCGGCGAAACAGGCTTGCGGTCCGGGGCTCATCGCGAGATTGATGAAGTCCCATGCGAGATCGGAGCCGCCCTTGACCTTTTGCAGGAACGTCATCGAAATCGTCGCGCCCGGCGACGGCGTGTAGTAGTTGAATTCCTTGTTGCCGCCATTGATAAACGCCCATGCGCGTCCGTCCCAGTACATCGCAATGTCGACATCGCCCGACTTCAGCGCGTTCAGCACCTGATTGGGATCGGTCCACATGTCGAGATGGCCGCTTGCCACCATCTGCTTGATCTGGTCGAGCGCGGGCTGGATGTTCTGCAGGTTGCCGCCATACAGCGACGAGTACATCCATAGCGTCGAGATACCGCCGCCGAAGTAGTTGATGCTCGGCATCGATGCGTGCCATTTGCCCGCAATCGTTCCCTGAACGAACGACTTCCAGTCGGTAGGCGGATTCGGAACGGTCTTGCGGTTGTACAGCGCACCCATCGCGCCGTAATCGAACACTGCGCCATAGCCGTCGACGGGATCGACGAAGCGGGCGGGAATTTCCTTGATGCGCGGAACGTGGCCCGCGTCGAGCTTCATCACGAGCCCGCGCTTCGTTGCATCGATTGCGTTGTCGGCCGGCGTCGCGATGACGTCGATGGGCGGTTTGGACGGATTCGCGCCGATCTGGTTGAGCCACTGCGCCGGCGTGCCGAGCACGACGTCGACGTGTTTGCCCGTCTGCTGCTCATAAGGCTTGATCACGCATTGGCGAAAGCTCTGTTCCCACAATCCGCCGAATGCGGCAACGACCAGATCGCCCGCGTGGGCTGCAAGGGGAGAAACGAGGAGCAGAGCGGGTGTCACCGTCGATACGAATCGCTTGATCGTCTTCATGGCAATTTGTATTCCTGAATGGTCGAAGAATTGATGTCTGGAAGCGTTGCATCCTGCCGCTGTCTCCAGATGCAATTTAGTATTCACTATAGTAAATTCCGATGCAACGAAAAAATACGTGCAACGTCGCAGAAACGTTCTCCGTATCGCTATGCGATGCCTGTTCATAGGTATTTCGCTGTGTCGTCAGGGTGTACCCTGGGGCAATTTTGGTTGCTTGCTTTCTGTTGAATATGTTGAATATAGTAAATGAACGGCAGGCGGCGTTTCATGCGATTCGCCGGAAGCGATCCCCGACTCTTGACCAGGAAAATCAGGTACATGGAACTTCGGAACGCGATCTTCGCGAGTGACTTTTCAGAAACACCTTATTGGTGGCGGGATTTCAGTCCACCCGAAGACGTACCGGACGTGCTGCCGGGCGAAACGGAAGTGCTGGTTGTCGGCTCGGGATACGCAGGTGTGAGTTGCGCGCTGACGCTGGCGAAACACGGTATCGACGTTCTGGTGCTCGATGCGCAACGGCTCGGCAGCGGCGCCAGTACGCGTTCGGGTGGGGAGATCACGGGCGGCGTCAACGTCGGCAAGAATCCGACAGGTAAGAGTTCGTTCGAAATGGACGAAGCCCGTGCGCGCCGCAGGGAAGCGATGTTGCGCGAATGTGCCGAGGGCATGCGCTATGTCGAACAACTCATCGATGAGCACGGCGTTGCGTGCGAGTACAAACGCACGGGCCGCGTGACGGGCTTCTGGGTTCCTTCGCATCGCGACAAATGGGCGGATTCGATCGACGATCTGAACCGGTTTACGGATGCGGGCGCAAAGCTGCTGACGCGCAGCGAAATCAGCGCTGAAGTCGCCACCGACAGCTATTACGGCGGCGTGCTGATCGAGCGCGCAGGACATCTTCAACCGGCGCTCTACTATCGCGGCGTACTGGGTGCAGCGCGAGCGCAGGGCGCAAAAGTATTCGGCATGACGGCTGTTCAGTCGGTTGAACGCTGCGGCGCGGCGTTCGTCGTAAAGACAGCGCGCGGCAACGTGCGCGCAAAGCATGTGGTGCTGGCGACCAACGGTTATCCGTCGTCCATCATCGGCGATCTTCGTCGTCGCGTCGTGCCCGTGACGAGTCACATCATTGCGACCGAACCGTTGCCCGAAGCGTTGCGCAACACATTGATCCCGCGTGATCGCGCGGTCGTGGAGACGCGCAGGGTGACCTGCTATTACCGCATGTCGCCCGATGGCACACGGCTCGTCTACGGAGGACGCGCGCGTTTCGTGCATACCGACGCGCGCACGACGGCCCAGTTGCTGCATCGGCAGATGTTGCGCAGATTTCCGCAGCTGGCGGATATCAAGGTGTCGCATAGCTGGGAAGGCAACGTCGCGATGACGTTCGATTTTCTGCCGCATATCGGCGAATACGAAGGCATGCACTACGCGATGGGCTGCAACGGCAGCGGCGTCGTCATGATGACCCACCTCGGGCACCTGATCGCGCAAAAAATCATTCACGGTCGGGATGCGCCGCAATCCGCGTACGACACGGCACAAATGCCCACGCATCCGTTGTATTACGGCAAGCCGTGGTTCATGTCGGCGCTTGGCAGCTGGTATCAGTTCCGCGACGCGCTCGATCGTCAGCAAGCGGAAAAAATGGAGGAAGTTTGATGAGAAACTCGGTTTCCGTGAGGCTACGCGGCGTCAGCAAATCGTTCGGTGCCGTGCAGGCGCTCAAGCCACTGAACATCGATGTGAAACCCGGCGAACTGTTGTCGTTGCTTGGGCCATCGGGATGTGGGAAGACCACGACGTTGCGCATGATCGCCGGCTTCGACGTGCCCGATGTCGGCAGCGTCTGGTTCGGCAACGACGACGTCACCCTGGTGCCGCCCAATCGTCGCTCGATCGGGATGGTGTTTCAGAACTATGGACTGTTCCCGCACATGACGATCGGCGAGAACGTTGCATATGGACTGAAGATGCGCGGCGTGAGCCGCGCCGAGCAGCGGCAGCGCGTTGGAGAAATGCTCGAAACGGTTCGTCTCGGTGGATTTGAAGATCGCCGGATTCATCAGCTCTCCGGCGGACAGCAGCAGCGTGTCGCGCTGGCTCGCGCGCTCATCACCAATCCTTCCGTGCTGCTGCTCGACGAGCCGCTCGGCGCGCTCGACAAGAATCTGCGCGAGCGGATGCAATTCGAACTGCGCGAAATACAGCGGCGCTTTCAGATCACGTCGATCATGGTGACGCACGATCAGGAAGAAGCCTTGACGATGAGCGATCGCATCGCTGTGATGTCGGAAGGGCAGGTGCTGCAGGTCGGCACGCCGACGGAGATATACGCGTCGCCGAAATCGCAGTTCGTTTCGGAATTTCTCGGTGCGGCCAATATCTTCTCGGGCACGGTGAAGCGGTCGGCGAACGCGCCGGCCATGGAATTCGATTTCGCGCCCGCATTCGATGGTCCCATTCCTTCCGACGCGGAAGCCGGCGCCGGACAGCCGATCAAAATCGCCGTGCGGCCGGAAAAGATGAAGATTGTCGGCAGGGAGCAGGGTTTGCCCGCGACGGTGCTCGACATCGTATTCCGTGGCAACTACTTCGCCTATGAACTCGCACTCGAAGGCGTTAGCAGCCGCACGGCGCTCGTCTACAGCCAGGAGCCGTTGCCCGTCGAGCGTAGCGCGCCGGTCGGCCTCAACTGGCTGCCGGAATCGGCGATGATTCTCGCCTGAAAGGATAGGAACATGAACTTCGATGTTCAGACGACAGCGACCGCCGTACCGGTGGCGCGCAAACGGCCGTCGCGGTCCTACACCGTTGCGCAGCGATGGTGGGCGTTGCCCGCACTCGCGTTTCTCGCCGTGTTCTTCCTCATTCCGCTGCTCGAGAATGTGGTGCGCAGCATGACGGGCGGCGCGGCTGCAACATCCGGCCACTTTGTGTACTACAGGCAGCTGTTCACCGACCCGTACTATCTGGGCATTCTCGGTGTGACATTGAAGGTCAGTTGCGTAACGACCTTCTTCTGCCTGATAGTGGGCTATCCGATTGCCTACTTCATGTGCCGGCATGCCGGCCGCGCGAGCGGCGCGATCGTCTTCTGTCTCGTTGCGCCGTTGCTCACGTCCATCATCATGCGAACGTTCGGCTGGAACGTCCTGCTTGCAAGAAGAGGGCTACTGAACGTTGCGCTGATGAAGTTCGGACTTATCGACCGTGCCGCGGACATTCTCAACAGTCCTGTCTCGGTGTATCTCGGCCTCGTGCACGTGATGTTGCCGTTCATGGTGCTGTCGATCTCGTCGATATTGCAGTCCGTCGACCTGCGTCTCGAAGATTCAGCACGTTCACTCGGTGCAGGACGCTTGCGGGCGTTTCTGAGCGTCACGTTGCCGCTCAGTTTCGACGGCATTCTGACGGGATGCATTCTCGTGTTCGTGATCACGAACGGCAGCTTTCTCACGATGCTGCTGCTGGGTGGCGGCAAGGTGACGACGATTGCGCTGCTGATCTATCAACAGTTCAACGTCACACACGATGTTGCGTTTGCCGCCGCGATGGGCAATGTGCTGTTGCTCGTCGCGCTGATCGGACTTGTTTTGCAGGCCCGTCTCGTTCGAAAGAGGAATGCCAAATCATGAGCGTTGAACTGATTCAAGGCGATGGCCGCGCACGTCGTGCGCCGCTGAACCTGTCCCGCTATCTGCTGGCTGGCTTCACTGTGATTGTGATGCTGTTTCTGCTGGCGCCAATTGTCTCGGTCGTGATCGTGTCGTTTTCCGAGTCATCGTTCATCATGTTCCCCATCGAGCGTTTTTCGTTCGACTGGTACACCCGCATGATCGAATACAAGCCCTTTATGGACTCGCTGCTGGTAAGCATCGAAGTGGCGCTGGGTTCGTCGTTGATGGCGGCGCTGCTGGGCATTCCCGCCGCGATGGTGATCGCGCGATCGACTCATCCGGTGGCGTCGCTCGTCGCGGACCTGCTGCTCGCGCCCATTTCCGTACCGGCGATCATGCTGGGACTGTCGTTGCTGTACTTCCTGTCGTCGATCTCGCTGGGTATTTCGATGGGCGCGCTGCTGATTGCGCATACGGTCGTTTCGATACCGTATATGGTGCGCACGGTGCTGGCGGTATATCGCAGCATTTCACCGAATCTCGAGGAAGCCTCGGCGATTCTGGGCGCCACGCGTCTGCAGACACTTCGGCACACCATATTGCCGCTGATCCGCCCTGGCATATTCGCGGGAGGCCTGTTCGCCTTTCTGATTTCGCTCGACAACCTGCCACTGTCGTTTTTCTTCGGCACCGCGAGTACGAATACGCTTCCCGTCGTGATGCTGAGTTACATGCAGAACCAGTTCGATCCGTCGATTGCCGCGATCAGCACCGTGCAGATGCTGATGGCCGTGGTGATTCTGGGTGTCGTGGAGACGACTTACGGGATCAAGAGGCTGACGGTGGCCTGAGCGTTTGCTGCGTCGAACGCGTTGCTTCCCGTCGTGCATGCTGCGGCATGCATGACGGGATATTTCCGCTAAATATGCTGTCCGCCCGACACTGCACCGATGATCCACAGCACCTTGCAGGGCGTGTCGCCAGGATTCGACACCGTGTGGGCGAGCGATCCGTCGAACAGGAAACTGTCGCCTTCTTCGAGCATGAACTTCTCGTCGCCAACTGTGAGGATCATCTCGCCTTCCAGCATCAGCCCAGCCTTTTCCGCCGGATAACGGAACGGCTCGCTACCCGAAGCGCCTTGTGGCGGGATGCTGAGAATCATCATCTGCATGCCGACGGACGAGCGCGGCGTCAGCAATTCCTTGCGCATGTACCCGAAATCCAGCTGCGGACGCTGATCCTGCTTGCAGATGAACGACGACGTGCCGACGGAAGGCGCGATGCGGACGACAGGCGCGGGCTGGGGAGGCGAGTCGGTGAACAATGCGCCGGCCGCGGCGCCCAGCGCATGACGGATCTGGGTCATGACGCGCAACGACGGGTTCGCGAGGTTCCGTTCGATCCGGCTCAGCATGCCCGTGGACACGCCGGAGCGCTCCGAAAGCTCCTTCAGCGAGAGCCCTTTCTCCTGCCTCAGCCGTTTGACCGCGGGGCCGATTTTGGGAATGGTGGGACCGCGCGTTCCAGCCGACTGTTCGGCATCGTGGGCGATGCGAGATTCTCGAGGCATGAGTGCTTGGAAAGAGAAAAGGCAGGGAGCGAATTTCACGCTGTTCACTATTATAAACACGCCCCGCCGGCTTTTTTGGCGCTGCGCCGCGAATAAAACCGGCGCCGTCAGACTCCCGCTACAGCTTTGCACTGCATGCCTTCGCGCGCGTTTTACGCGTCTTTCTACTGGAAAACCCAGGGCAGACCGCTTATTGACATGGTCAATATGGCCACCTAAATTTAATAACGATACGTGAATATCGTATAGCGATATATGAGCATTAACCCGACAGGAGCGATGATGGCTGAGACTTTCACGGTGGGCGTAGACATTGGGGGCACGTTTACCGATGTCGTTGCACAAGATGAACGCGGGCGAATCCAGTTCTTCAAGACACCGACGACGCGCGAAGACGAGAGCATCGCGGTCGTCGAGGCGATCGGACAGCTTGCGGCGAGCTACGGGATCGAACCGGCGTCCGTGGTCCGCTTTGCGCACGGTACGACCGTCGCGACGAATGCCGTGCTGGAACGGCGCGGCGCACGCATCGGCATCGTCACGACGCGCGGCTTTCGCGACGTGCTCGAAATCGGGCGTCAGATGCGCCGCGACATGTACCGCGCGGTGCTGAAACCGGAGACGCCGTCATTTCTCGCGAGCGGGGAGTTTCGTCTGGAAGTGGGCGAGCGCATCGCTCACGACGGCACCGTCCTCGAAGCGATGCAGGATGCCGACCTGCTTGAAGCCGTCGGCAAGCTCGTGGGCGCGGGTGTCGAAGCCATCGCAATCTGCTTCCTGTTTTCCTTTGCCAATCCGGCGCATGAGCTGCGAGCCCGCGAACTGATCCAGCAAGCGTGGCCTGATCTGTCGGTGGCGCTGTCTCACGAAGTCGATCCATCGTTCCGCGAGTACGAGCGCACCGTGGTGACGGCTTTCGACGCGTACGTGAAGCCTGTTATCGACGGCTATCTGCGTCGGCTGGATGATGGCTTGCGCCGCAAAGGCGTCGGTGCACCGCTTCAGGTTATCCAGTCGCGCGGCGGCCTGATGGCGTCGACGGTGGCGCGCGAGCGTCCTGTGCGCCTGTTTCTGTCGGGCCCCGCTGCGGGCGTGATCGGCGCGCAACGGGTCGGTGACAGCGCGGGCATCCGCAATCTGATTACCGTCGACGTGGGCGGCACGAGCAGCGACATCGCACTCATCAGCGAAGGGGAAGCGCTGATCCGCTCCGAAGGTTACGTCGACGGCTATACGGTTCGCGTGCCGATGGTCGATGTCAACTCGATCGGCTCGGGCGGCGGCTCGATTGCATGGATCGATGCAGGCGGCGGCTTGCGGGTCGGTCCGCGATCGGCGGGTTCGCAGCCTGGGCCGGCCTGTTATGGCAGGGGTGGCACGCTTGCGACGGTCACGGACGCATCCGTGGTTCTCGGATACATCGATCCCGCCTATTTCGCGGGCGGCGCGTTGACGCTGGAACCGGACCGCGCGCGCGAAGCCATCTACACGCACATCGCGCGCCCGATGGGTGTGAGCGTCGAACACGCGGCGCTGGGTATTCATCGCGTGGTCAATGCGCAAATGGCGGAAGGCATCCGGCTCGTGTCGGTGAAGCAGGGCGTCGATCCGCGTGGCTTCAGCCTGCTGCCGCTCGGCGGCGGAGGCGGCATGCACGTGACCTCGCTGGCGGCCGATCTCGGCATGTCGCGCGTACTCGTGCCGCGTTATCCGGGTGTGCTCGCCGCGTACGGGCTGCTGTCGGCTCCCGTCGAGCACGAGGCGTCGTCCGCGTTTGGGCAGGATGTCGACCGGACGTCGATCGCTGCCGTCAACTCCGCGCTCGACGTGCTGGATGCACGATGCGATGCATTGATGGCCAGCGAGGCAATCGGCAGCGAAGCGTTGCAGCGCCTCTATTTCGCCGACGTCTGTTTCGTCGGCCAGTCGTACACGCTGGAAGTGTCGTTCGACCGCGCCCACGACGCGCCACTCGAAGCACTGGTCGAGGCGTTTTACGCGCAACACCATCGCGTGTATGGACATTGCACGGCGGGACGCGTGCGCATCGTCAATCTGCGTTCGCTGCATCGCGTGCCGGCGCCGCGTGTGCCCGATACGGCTTACGCGCCTTCGCGCGACGGCGAGCCGAAAACCTCCACGCGTCCGATCGTGATCTCGCCGGAAAGCGGCCCGGTCGATGCGCGCGTGTTGCGCCGCGAATCGTTGCCCGTTGGATACACCTTCGAAGGTCCCGCGATTGTCGAGCAGGCCGACACCACGACGCTCGTTCATCCGGGCTGGCACGGTGAAGTCGACGCCGCGGGCAATCTCTTGCTGAACCGCCGCTGATAACGCCTGGAGAATCCATGATGAACGCCAACCCCGTTTCCATCGATCCCATCACGCTCGAAGTGATGCGCCACAAGCTCGACGGGATCGCAAACGAAATGGAACTGACGCTGTTGCGCAGTTCCTTTTCGCCCATCGTCAAGGAAGGTCTGGATGCATCGGCCAGCCTGTTCACGCCGCTAGGCGAGACCTTGGCGCAAGCGTGCTCGGTGCCGATTCACCTCGCGACCCTGATCCCGATCGTCGCGGCCATTCTCGCCCGCTATCCGCTCGATTCGATGCGCGATGGCGATGTCTACATCATGAACGACCCGTATCTTGGCGGCACCCATCTGCCGGACATCGCACTCGTTGCGCCCGTGTTCGGGCTCGCGGGCAAGCCGATCGCGCTGGCGGCCACGATGGCGCACCACCAGGACGTGGGCGGCATGACGCCAGGCTCGATTCCCACCAACGCGACGGAAATCTTCCAGGAAGGGCTGCGCATTCCGCCGCTCAAGCTGTACGACGCGGGCCAGCTTAACGAAACGCTCGACGCGATGATGCGCCTGAACGTGCGCATTCCCGATACCTTGATGGGCGATATCACGGCGCAGATAGCAGGGTGCAAGATCGGTATCCGGCGGCTGCAGGAAGTGGAATCCGTGTTTGGCGAAGCGGCGTTGTCGGCGATGTCCGCCGAACTGCTCGATCACTCCGAACGCATGACGCTCGAAGCGTTGCGCGCGGTTCCCGCCGGGCGTTACACGTACACCGGCTGGCTCGACAACGACGGCATCGATCTCGACGAACCGGTGAAGATTCAGGTGGCCGTCGAAGTCTCCGATGGACGTTTCCACGTCGACTTCACTGGCACGGCTGCGCAAGTTCGCGGGCCGTTCAACTGCGTGCCGTCCGGTTCTCAGGCGGCCGCGTATTTCGCCGTGCGGGTGCTGACCGATTCGACCATTCCCACCAACGGCGGCTGCTTTCGTCCCGTGACGCTGACCTTGCCGGAACGCTCGCTCGTCAATCCGGAAGCGCCGGCGCCCGTGTGTTCACGCACCTCCACGATCAAGCGCATTACGGCCTGCCTGCTCGCGGCATTCAAGGAAGTGTTGCCCGACAAGGTCGGCGCCGATTCCGCCAGCACCTTGACGGCCATCGCGTTCGGCGGCGTGGACGATGACGGGCGGCGTTTCGTGGTGGGCGAATTGATCGCGGGCGGCAACGGCGCGAGCCGCGATGGCGACGGCGTCGACGTGATTGAAACCGATGCGTCGAACTGCATGAACTATCCCGCCGAGGCCATCGAGATGAACGCGCCGCTGCGCGTGCGGCAAGTCGCATTGCGCACCGGCTCGGGTGGCGACGGCCACTTTCGCGGCGGCCTCGGTCTGGTCAAGGAGTTCGAAGTCCTTTGCGACCATCTGACGGTCACGCATCGCGGCGAAGGGCATCGGCATGCCGCACAGGGCGCATCGGGCGGAGAGCCGGGCCTTTGCGCGCAGAGCGCAATCGTTCGCCGTTCGGGCGAGACCGAGCCGATCAACTCGAAGATTGTCACGACGATGCGGCGTGGTGACAGGCTGATCGTCGGGACAGCGGGCGGCGGCGGCTGGGGCGATCCAGCCACACGCGACGAAGCGGCGCGTGCTAGCGACCGCGCGGCGGGCAAGGTGTAGCGCCGCTTGCCATGCGTTGAGTGAATGATCCCGGCGGCGCTTCATGCATGCCGTGGCCGGGATTTGCGAAGCAGTAGTGTCCGAACGGGTGAGAGGCTTCCAGTGAATACATCTACGCTAGAACGGGTGCGTGCCGACGCGCGACCCGCATCGTCCGACGTACCGACAAACGATCGCGCCGGCGCGCGACGCGCGGTTGCCGCAGCGGCGATCGGCAACGTGCTCGAGTGGTACGACTTCGCCGTCTACGGCTTTCTCGCGACGATCATCGCGCACAAGTTTTTCCCGGCGAAAGACGACTTCACGTCGATGCTCGCGACCTTCGCGGTGTTTGGCGCGGGTTTCGTCATGCGGCCATTGGGCGGCATCGTGCTCGGCAGATTCGCCGACATGCGAGGCCGTAAAGCCGCGCTGTTGGTCACGATGTTCATGATGGCGGGCAGCACAGTCGCAATCGGGCTGGTGCCGACGTACGCATCGATCGGCATTGCCGCGCCGCTGCTGGTGATGAGCGCGCGGTTGCTGCAAGGCTTTTCCGCGGGCGGCGAGTGGGGCGGCGCGACGGCGTTCATCGTCGAATGGGCACCTGATGGAAAGCGTGGCCTGTTCGGCAGCTTCCAGCAAAGCAGCGTGGCGCTCGGCATGCTGCTCGGCTCGGGTGTCAGTGCGCTCTGCAGTACGGCGCTAGGCCCCGATGCGATGGACAGCTGGGGCTGGCGTGTGCCCTTTCTGCTCGGCTGTCTGCTCGGTCCGGTGGGCATGTACATGCGCCGCAATATCGCCGAAGCGCCTACGTTTTCCGATGCAGTGGTGAAGTCGGAATCGTTGAGCGTACCGGCGGGGTTGCGGCTTGCGTTCAGGGCCTTCGGCTTTGCAATACTGTGGAACGTGTCCTACTACATCATGCTGGCCTATATGCCGACCTTCTTTCAGAAGTTCGTCGGCCTGGACCATGCAAGCGCATTGTGGTCGAACACGGCAGGTTTGCTCGTGCTCGTGGTGGCGGTGCCGTTGGTGGGCAAGCTGTCCGATCGTATCGGCCGCAAGCCGCTGCTGCTTGCATCGTGCATCGCGTTCATCGTACTGCCGTACATCCTGCTGAGCTGGGTTCTCGCGAGCCGGCACATCGGGGTGATACTCACGGCGCAGATCGTGTTTGCCGCTTCGATCGCGTTGTTCTCGGGGCCGGGCCCGGCCGCCATCGCCGAGATGTTTCCGACGCGTTCGCGCTCGACGTGGATGTCGATTGGCTACAGTCTCGCCGCCGTGCTGTTCGGCGGGTTCGCGCCGTTCGTGTCGACGATGCTGATCGGCATCACGCACTCTCCGCTATCGCCCACCGCGTACCTCGCGCTGTCGTCCGTCGTGTCGGTTGCGTTCGTCCTCACGATGCGCGAGACGGCGCACGACGATCTACGCTGATAATCCAATCCGGGGAGAACGAGATGGTTGCGCGAGCGGCATCTGAAGAAAATCGCGTCATCGTGCTGGGCGCGGGCATTGTCGGCTTGTGCGTTGCCTACAGCCTTGCAAAAACGGGCCTCGACGTGACGGTGATCGATCCGCAGCCGCCAGCCAGCCAGTGTTCGGCGGGCAACGCGGGCGCGATCTCGTCGCGCGCGGTGGCGCCGCTGGCGATGCCCGGGTTGTTGAAGAGCGTCCCGGGCATGTTGCTGGATCCGACGGGGCCGTTGTATATCCCGCGTAGCTATATCCTGAGCGTCGCGCCCTGGCTATTGAGGTTCATCGCGGCCTCCAGGCCGGAACGCGTGAACCAGATCGCTCAAGGCCTCAATGCGCTGCACGAGGACGCCGTGACACTTCATCAGCAGCTTGCGCAAGAAGTGGGGTGTCGCGAGCGCATTCGCACGAACGGCCAGCTGCATCTTTATCCGGACCGGCAAGCGCTCGACAAGGATCGGCGGAGTTGGGCGCTGAAAGCGTCGTATGGTCTTGTGATCGAAGAAGTCGACCGGGCCGGCATACTCGCGCTCGAACCTCATATCGGCGATGCGTACAACGTCGGTCTCTTTCTGCCGGATCAGGCATGGGTGTCGGAGCCGAGACAATACGCGCTCTGTATCGCGGAAGCGGCGCGGGCGCGCGGCGTGCAGTTCATTCAGACGGCAGCGGAGCATATCGGGCGGCAAGGGCTCGACTGGCGCATCGATTGCGCGGGCACATCGTTGACGGCGCGTCATATCGTGCTGGCGGCGGGGGCGTGGTCCGGGCGGCTGCTTGGTGCGTTAGGCGTGAAAGTTCCGCTCGAGAGCCAGCGTGGTTATCATGTGCAACTGCATAGAGACGCCGCGCCGATCAGCCGTCAGGTGGTGCTCGCTGACCGCAAGGTGTTCGTGTCTCCACTCGAAAGCGGTTTGAGAATAGCCGGCACGGTGGAATTCGGCGGATTCTCGCGGCCGCCCAGCGAAAAGCGGGCGCAATTGCTGCTGGAGCACGCGCAAGCGGGGATTCCCGCGCTGCGCCGTCCCGCGCAAGCCGACACATGGATGGGGCATCGTCCGTGCTTGCCGGACTCGTTGCCCGTAATCGGCGCCGTGCCGTCGTTGCGCGGCATGTGGTGCGCGTTCGGGCACGGCCATCTCGGTGTGACGGGATCAGCACGCACGGGTCAATGGCTCGCGGAGGCAATCAGAGGTGACATGCATCACGACAAACTGAAGCCCTACGAGGTCGCGCGCTTCGGGTGATCGACCAGGCATCGCTGCGTAAGGGAAATGCGACTGACACAGGGCGGCACTTTATAACCTCTTCTCATGAACAATCCAGAAGAATCGACACTCTTCATCCAGTCGTTCGCCACGGGCCTGTCCGTGCTCGGCGCGTTCAACATCGAGCATTCGTCGATGAGCCTGCCTGAGATCGCCACGGCGGCGGGCATATCGAAGAGCGCCGCGCAGCGCTTTGCCTTTACGCTCGAAGCGTTGGGTTTGTTGCGCAAAGACCCCGTGAGCAAGCGTTATTCGTTGTCGCCGCGCACGCTTGAACTCGGCTATCGCTATCTGCAATCGCACGCGTTGCTCGAGCGCGCGAATCCGTATCTGCTCGAACTCAATCGGGAAGTGGCGGAGACGGTGAATCTCTCGGAGCCGGACGGCGATCAGATGGTCTATATCGGCCGCTTTCCGAATCCCGCGCGCGCGATTGTGTTCATGCCCGTAGGACGCGCACTGCCGATGTTTTGCACATCGTCTGGCCGGGCGTATCTGTCGGGACTGAGCGATGCCGAAGCGCGCGGCATCATTGAACGCTCGGAGCGTCTGCAATATACGCCGCACACGGTGACGGACGTGGATCGGCTGATGAGCATGGTTACCGAGGTTCGCGAGACGGGCTTCGCGTGCAGCGAGCAGGAATACTACCGTGGCGATCTTGCGTTCGCGGCGCCGTTGTTCGGGGCATCGGGCAAGCCTATCGGCGCGCTCAATATTTCTGTGTCAGTCGCGCACTGGACGAAGGAGCGCGCAATCGCGGAACTCGTGCCGCGCCTGCTGGAAACCGCACGCCTGATTTCGACTACGCCGCCGAGCCGGCACGCGCTGGAGCCGTTTCATATCGGTTACGGCAAGCCGAACCGATAGCATTGGGCGCACAGGGCCGCGTGTATCGGGTTCATCCGAGCACGTCCATCGCGCGATACCACGTCACAGCCGCAGCAAAGTACAGCCGCTGCAAACCGTGAAAAGGAATCGGGCGAATCGGGCTTACCGGAAACCTGAGCGGCCTGTGTCCCATCAGATGGCCCGCCAGTTCCTGACCTAACGCCGTCGCCATCGCGATGCCGCGACCGTTGTAACCGAGGGCAATCGTGAGTCCCGGCGCGGGCATGTGCAGATGGGGGATGCCATCGCGTGTGACAGCGACGCGTCCCGCCCATCGATGCCCGATGCGAACGCCTTCAGCCTGCGGAAACAGCCGCACCAGCGAGCGTTCGAGATGCGCCCATGACCGTGCGGAATCGGGATCGGAAAACGGACCTCGTCCACCGAGCAGCAAGCGGCCCGCCGCGTCTTTGCGGAAGTACAGCAGCAGTCGCCGCGAATCGGATGCGACTTCGCCGCCGCCCAGAACCGTTGCGCCGATGGAGGGTGGCAAGGGCTCGGTCGCGAGCATGAAACTGTTGGCTGCAATCACCGTTTGCTTCAACCCTGGCCAGAGCCCATCCGTGTAACCGTTGGTCGCGATCAGCACGTCGTCGGCATCGACTGTGTCACCGGCTGCCGTAGTGACGCGCCAACCCCGGCCCGCGCGCGTGAGACTGCCGACCTTTGACTGCCCATGCACGGATACGCCGTGTTGCGTCGCCGCGTTCAGCAAGCCGCGCAGATACTTCAGCGGATGCACGCTGCCCGCGCGGCGGTCGATCCATCCACCCAGATAGCCGGCACAGCCCGTGCGCGCCGCGACTGCGGCACGGTCGAGCATGTCGACGGACGCGCCGCGCGCCTGCCATTGCGCGACGCGTCGCCGCTGTGTTTCCAGCATCGCGCTTGAATGTGCCGGCTGAATCCATCCGGCTCTGACGGCGTCGCAGTCGAGCCGATAGCGGGCGATCAGATCGAACACGACGTCCGCGGTGCCGCTGGCGAGTTCGATCAGCGGTAGGGCCGTTTCGCGGCCCAACGCGCGCATGAGGTCATCGGGATCGTGCTTGAGGCCGGGAATGACCTGGCCGCCGTTACGCCCCGATGCACCCCAGCCGGGCTCGGCGGCGTCGAGCACGCAGACATCGCATCCACGTTCGGCCAGATGCAACGCCGTCGACAGGCCAGTGATGCCGGCGCCGATAATCGCGACGTCGGCCCGGCGCGACGCCGCGAGAGGAGGCGTCGGCACGGCCGGCGGCGCGGTGGCGGACCAGATCGAAGAAAACGACATAACGTCAGTGCCGTAAGCTACTGGCCTGCCGTGCGAAACACGCGGCACTGGCTGCGGTTCTCGGGCACGAAGACCTGATCGCCGGGCAACGTCTTGACAAGCGAATACAGATCCCACGGTCCTTTGGATTCTTCCGGCGACTTGACGCGGAAATAGTAGTAGTCGTGCACCATCCGGCCGTCCGCTCTCAGGCGCGCATTGCGCACGACGTCGTCGACGATCGGCAGTTCGTGCATCTTGCGCACGACGATAGCGGGATCATCCGATTTCGCTGCCGCAACGGCCTTCAGATAGTGATAGACCGACGAGTACACGCCGGCATGCGTGAGCGACGGCGGCCCCTTCTTGTAGATCTCCATGAACCGCTTGCTGAAGCGGCGCGTGCCGTCGTCGAGATCCCAGTAGAAGCTCTCGGGGAACTGCAAGCCTTTCGCCTGCGACAGTCCCACGCCCTTGATCTCGTAGATCGTCGGGAAGAATGCCGCCTCCTGCTTTTTCGCGCCCAGTTGAAATTCGCTGGCTGTCTTGATCGAATTGGCGGCATCGGCACCCGAATTGGCGAACGCGACGATATCGGCGGTCGATTGCTGTGCCGAGATGATTTGCGAAGACATGTCGCTGCTGTTTAACGGATGCTTCGACTCGCCCACGGTATGCGCGCCGATCGCGTCGAGCTGCTTGCGTGCTTCCGATACAGCGGCTGCGCCATACGCATAGTCCACCGCGATGAAGTACCACTTCTGATTCGGCTTGGCGATACCTTTGACGGCGGCTGTCGTCTGTGAATAGGTGTCCCACATCCACTGCACCGTATAGTCGGGCTGGCAATCTTCATTGGTGATGCGATTGGGCCCGCCGACGAACAGCGCCACTTTCTTCTTCTGAACCGCGAGGTCTTCCATGCCCAGCGCGACCGCCGAATTCACCATGTCGGCATACGCGTCGACGTGATCGACGTCGGCCCATTCGCGCGCCTTTGCCAGCGCGATATCGGTCTTGTTCTGATGATCGAGCGTCAGCAGTTCGATCTTCATGCCCTTGCATTCCTTGGCAAGGCAGTCGTCAATCGCCATCTTTGCTGCGACCACGGAACCTTGACCGGATAGCGCTGAAAACGCGCCGCTCATGTCCGTCAACAGTCCGATCTTGACGACGCCGTCCGAGATTTCGGCGTGTACCGGTGAAGCCCCGATCATGCTGATTGCCGTGATGATTGCAGAGAAGCATAAAAAGCGGCTGTATGGCCTGGTCATTGTCGTTCTCCTCAAAGGCGTTGAATGGGCGTGCTGGATTCAGCGTGCGTTATGCACGGGCGTTGTCGACCATGCCGTCGCGACCGTCGGCTTCGACGAGCGATGGATGACGCTCATGCACGTCGCCGTAACCGCCGCCGCCGCCCATGAATACCTTCACGCGATCTCCCTTCATCAGCGTCAGCATCGATTTCGACGCGATGCGCTCGGTCACGCCATTGCGTGTCACTTCGCAGTACCCGCACTTGCCTTCTTCGCCACCGAAAAGACCTTGCGGTGCATAGCGATGGCGATCGGCATAGATCGCAAAGCCGACGTCATCCGCCAGCACCGAGTACTCACGGCTGAAACCCGCGCCGCCGCGATGCTTGCCCATGCCGAACGAATCGGGTTCGAGCGCATAGCGTTCCAGCCTGAAGAAGTCGTATTCCATATCGAGTGCTTCGACGGGTGTGTTCGCGCAGTTGGACAGCGGCGAATCGACGGCATCGCAGCCGTCGCCATGTTCCGACGCGCCATAGCCGCCGCCGAAAATCTCCAGATACACGCTGTATTTTTCGTCGCGTTGCAATGAGAAGCACGCGGCCGTCAACGTGTCGAAGCCCGTGGAGATCACCTTGCCGGGCGCAACGGGCGCCAGTGCCCGCATGATCGCGTTGTAGATGCGGTAGTTTGCTTCGAGACGCGCGCGTACGGGCGAGGGCGGGGCGGGGTTCAGGATCGACCCGTAGGGCGCGGAAATGCTGACGGCCCGCAAGATGCCTTCGTTGAATGGAATGTCGGGCGAAGTCAGGATGGACTTCACGCACGTCACAGCCGCCGACACGGTGCACGAAAACGGCGAGTTCAGATTGCGGCGCACTTGCGGGCTGCTGCCCGCAAAGTCGATATCGATCGCGTCGTGCGTGACGCTGACCTTGACCTTGATCATGAGCGGCTGATCGGTCACGCCGTCATCATCGATCATGTCTTCGCCGTAGTAGATACCCGGCGGCAAGGTCGCGATGGCGGCGCGAAAGCGCCGTTCCGAGTAATTGACCATCTCGTTCATGACTTCCGTCACCATCCCGACGCCATACTTGTCGCACAGCTGCACGACGCGCACACAGGCGATGGCGTTGGCGGCGAACATCGCGTTCATGTCGCCGATGGTCAGGTCGGGCACGCGGACATTCGCGCGTACCAGCTGTTCGAGCGGCCCGCCGTTCCAGTCACGCGACTGCGACCACCGCGTGGGCGGAAAGCGCAAGCCTTCCTGATAGATGTCGGAGGCGTCTGTGTCGAGTCCGGGCGCGCCGCCGCCAAAGTCGATCTGGTGCGCAACGCTTGCCGAGAAGCCGATCAACTGTCCATCGTAGAAGATCGGACAGAAGATGTAGACATCGGGGAGATGCTGCCCGCCCGCATAAGGGTCGTTGGTAATCATGAAATCGTCGGGGCGGATCGTGTGCGCCGGATAGCGCGCGAGGCACTGCTTGAGCGTAATGCCGATCGGCCCGAGCTGGATCGGAATCAGCTCGGCCTGCGCGACGATATCGCCGTGCACGTTGGCAATCGCGGCGGAGCCGTCGCTGGCTTCGCGAAGAATGGTCGAATAGGCGGAGCGGATCAGCTTCGCGCCCATCTCGCGGGCGGCCGCCAGAATGCTTTGGCTGATGATGGCATTGTCGAACGGGCTGACGATCATGATCACGCCTCCTTCGCGAGAACGAGATTGGATTGGGAATCGACGTGTGCGCGCCAGCCCGCCGGCACGAGCACTGTGGTCGTGTACTCCTCAAGCACTGCGGGACCCGCAACGGAATGGTCAGCCGTGGTAGCGAGGTCGGTGACGGACAGGCGCTGGCAAGGGCGCCGCGCGTTGCCGTCATACAGGCCCGTCTCTGTGTCGACGGCGCGCGAGCCCACTGAGACGCTGGTAAGCGCGCTCACCTGTCCGGTCGCGAGCGTTGCGCCCGCACGCAGCGCGACCACTTCGACCGGGCGCCCCGTCTTGTCGCTATGAAAGTACATGCGCTGGTGTGCATCGACGAATCCTGCGATCAGGCGTTCCTTGTCGAGCGCGGCGAGTGCATCGGCGTCCAGTTCAAGTGGCACTTCGAACGCCTGGCCGAGATAGCGCATTTCGAGCGTGTAGCTGAACGACAAAGGCTGGGTGAAATCCATCCGTCGAAACTGCGCCTGCAGATCGTGCTGCAGGGACGCGAACCGCACGCGCAGATCGTCGCACGTGTCGTCGCTCACCTGCACGCGATGGGTCAGGGTTTCGTACTTGATGAAATCGGATGCCAGGAGGCCATAGGCGGAGGTCACGCCGGGACTGGGCGGCGTCACGACTGTCGCGATGCCAAGCTCTTCCGCGATCTGCGCCGCCTGCATCGGCCCCGCGCCGCCGAACGGGACGAGTACATAGTCGCGCGGATCGCGTCCGCGTTGCGTCGACACGAGCTGAATGGCCCGCACGATGTTGGCATTGGCGAGGCGCACCGCGTTATAGGCCACGGCCTCGACGGGCAAGCCGAAATGTTCGGCCAGCGATGCGAATGCGCGATGCGCGGCCTCGACGTCGAGTTTCATCTGACCGCCGAGAAAGGCTTCCGGGCGCACCGTGCCGAGCACGACGTGGGCATCGGTGATGGTCGGCCGCGTGCCGCCCCGCCCATAGCAAGCCGGCCCCGGATCCGCGCCGGCGCTCTCGGGACCGACGCGCAGCATGCCGCCGTCATCGATCCAGATCAGGCTTCCGCCACCCGCGCCGACGGACACGATATCGAGCACGGGCGTGCGAACGGGCAGGCCGTCGATTTCGGTTTCGGACGCGAGTGTGGGCTTGCCGTCCTGGACGAGACAGACGTCGGAACTAGTGCCGCCCATATCGAACGTGATGACGTTCGGATAACCCGACAGGATGACCTGACGCACCGCGCCCACCACACCCGCAGCGGGACCGGAGAACAGCGCGCTGATCGCGTTCTCGCGCATCGATTCGGCGGGCAGACGGCCGCCATTCGATTGCATCACCGAGAAGCGGCCGCGAAATCCCTCGCGCTCCAGCGCGTTCGTGAGGCGCCCCAGATATCCCGCGATCACGGGCTGTACGAACGCGGAAAGCGTCGCGGTGCTGGCCCGTTCGTACTCACGAAACTCGCACGCTACCTGATGCGAGCACGTCACCACGATGCCCGGCAGCGCCGCACGAATGATGTCGGCGATGCGACGTTCGTGCGCGGGGTTCCGGTACGCATTGAGCAGGCAGATGGCGACGGCGTCGTAGCGGCCCGCCTTGAGTTGCGGCAGGACGTCGGCGCGAAAGCGCGCTTCATCCAGCGAGGTGAGCACGCTGCCGTCTGCAAGCACGCGTTCGTGCGCTTCGAAGCATGCGCGCCGTTGCACGGGCGGCACGGGCTTTTTGTAGAAGAGATCGTAAATCTGCTTGCGGTCGTGGCGCTGCAGAAAGAGGATGTCGCGGAACCCTTGCGTCGCGATGAAGGCCACCTTGCCGCCTTTTCGTTCCAGCACGGCATTGGTGGCAACGGTGGAACCGTGCGCGAAATCTTCGATTGCGGCGAAGTTGATCCCCGCGACCCGCAGCGCTTCGAGCACGCCGGCATCGGGCGACGCCGGCGTGCTCGGCACCTTGATCACACGCACCTCGCCGTCGCCGTACGCGACGAGGTCCGTGAACGTACCGCCTACTTCGACTCCGACTTTCATGTGGTCTTGTCCTTCGTTTTCTCAGGGGAGCGGGTTGGTCAGCAGAAAGCGGCAGATCTGTGTCCTCAGGCCGGACATCGACTCCACCGATAAATCGGGTAAAGTAATCGAATATCGATATGCACTGAGCTGTATGCGGTTTGACGAAGTCTAAAAGACGAATAATGTTCGGTAAACGGGTATGCTTAACCGCATATCGATTAATTTGTAACTGAAGAAAAACGTCAGACGGAAGGGAAAATATGGAAAAGGAGAACAGCGTTTCGCCGATGTTCAACCAATCGGTCGAGAAGGGACTCGCGATCCTCGCAGCCTTCGGTGCGCGCAACCGGCGCATGAGCCTTGCGCAGATCGCGGAGATGGCGGGCATCAGCCGCAGTTCGGCGCAGCGGATCGTCTTCACGCTGGAGTGCCTCGGCTACCTGACGAAAGACCCGCACACGCGCCGCTACGAACTGGCCACGAAGGTGATGGAAATCGGCTGCAACTACGTGGCCGCGAATGCGCTGATCGACAGCGCGAATCCGTTTCTGTCGGCCATGAACAGCACGTGCGACGAAACGGTTTCGTTGACGGAACCGTGCGGCACCGACATGGTGTATGTGGCGTCGTTCACGAGCCGCAAACCGATCGTCGCGCACATGGCAATTGGAAGCCGCATGCCCATGTATTGCACGTCTGCGGGGCGCGCGTATCTGTCGGGTTTGCCTGAGGACGAAGTGCTTTCGCTGCTGCGCCGCTCCGAACTGAAGCCGTTGACGGCGGCGACGCTCACCGAGCCCGCGAAGATCTACACGCAGATCGATGAGAGCCGTGCACGCGGCTTTTCGATCAACATCGAAGAGTATTACGTAGGCCATATGAACGTCGGCGCGCCGGTGCGCAACAAGGATGGGCGCGCCATCGCGGCGGTTCATGTGGTGGCGCCATGCAGCCGCTGGACCGCCGAAGAAGTGATCGGCAAGCTGGGGCCGATGGTTCGCGAATGCGCGGGGGCGATCACCAATGCGGTTCGGGCGCATTGAAGACATACGTCGCGCAGAAGACCGCCACGTGATGCGATCGAGGGTCCAGCGTCTCGCGTTAGAAGCTATCGGCCCAAGACCCGCGCTTGATTCTGTTGATTACGATTCAATCGCCCGCCGACGATGCGAGTCTCACAGAAGTCGCCGCCCATCAACTGCCGTTCGTCGCTACTGCAACATGGCCGTTCGAGCGATCGCTACCCATCCGCCATGAGCCGTTGATGCTTCGATAGGCCGGCAGCCCGCTTAGGGGCTACAGACCACGCCTCCCGCGCTCGGCAGACGCCAGCCACATACCGCGACGAACTCATGATCGACCATATTGTCAAAGTAATGCGGCTGGAGTTCGCCCTCATGAAGCCCTTTTGTTCCGTAATTGCCCTCGTCGTACTCACTGCCGGCTGCGCCTCGACATGGCCGCCCGCTAATAACCAGATTGCCCAGCAAATTCCGGCCGACTCGAATGCATACCTCCCGCGTGCCAACCACGGTGCGACGCGCGGCGACTCCACGTCAAAGCCACCGATGCTCAGCGTTGGTGTCAGCTATTCCGATACGCAATTGATCCTGCCTTGGTTTCTCACTGACATCATCAACGCAGTTAACGATCCCTAGTCTGTCGGTGATTTGCTGCAATGTGTTTGGGGCGGCTTCTGACGACGTTGTCTGGAGTTCGCAACGAGATCGGAGAATGCCCCAGTGCGGCCACGAAGGGTCATTCGACTCTGGCTGGCCATCGACTGACCGTTGTGCGCCCTCGTCACAGAGGGTCAAGCGGCGCTTCGCCGGCCCCACACGGCAATATTCCCGCCGCCGAAGGCCCAAAGATCAGGCGATTTCAGGAGTTGTAGCGCCTGTTCGAGCCGGGGCAGAGGCAGTGCGGACGCCGCGAGCATTTGATCGCGCATCTGCACGGCAGTCAGCTCGAAGAATTCCGCTGCCGGCGAACCGCCCTGGATCACGGGAAACTCTCCCTCGCCGCCAACCTGCGCGAGTCCCATGGCCGCCACGGTCTCGGGAAGGATGCGGGCCCAGAAGCAGTCTCGACCAGACGCTTTCACAACCGTGTTGACGAGGGCCACCATGAATTCGCGGAACACGGCGGACGATGACGCATGCACTGGGAAAAAGTCGACTTCCTCCAATAATAGCCACCCGGAAGGGCGAAGTGCGTCGATCATCCGGCGAATCGCGCGTTCGGGTTCGCGCAGATGGTGGAGTATCCATCGCGCGTGGATGAAATCGAATGCCGAACTTGGAAGCTCAGACTTGAGGATGTCATGTTGCTGGACTTCAAGGTTCGGAAGACGGATCTGATCGAGTAATGTGGTGTTGATATCGGTTGCCACTACGCTGCCGGTCTGCCCCACTTGCTCGCAAAGCCATTTCGCGATCGAGCCGCTTCCAGCCGCAACCTCGAGGCAACGCGCCCCATGACCGACTCCGAGCATATTGATACGACGCTGGGTCATCGGGTCGAGCATTTGCTCCAGCAGCGCCAGACGGCGATTGGCATGCTTCCAGGAGTTATCCAATGCATAGTCAGACATGAGTGTCTCGCACGTCGATTAACGGTACGACGCAACCTCCCGGACACGACCATGCCGGTCTGGCTGCCAGGGTCCTTAATTGGATTTCAGCGACGGCATTGAACGGCACCAGCGTTGGTGGCCGGGTTCTTCGCGTTTTCCGACTCTTTAGTGCGTCAGAGCTATGACGAAAAACGAATTCAGCGTCCCGGCTCGTTACGACGCACGCGCAATCTGATCGCATATCGACAGACATGGGGTAACTCATGTTGTCAACACACCTAATTGTTTTCAATTCCAGAAGTTGGGCGCGCGTTCCGCCTTCATTCTTTGCTCCTGATGAGAGAGCCATTTGCTTTTTTGACTTGACGATCAACAGAATAGACAACTTACGAAATGCATACGAACTCAAACCAATCAATATGTGGGGAATCGAACATTTACTTGAGGCGAAACGACCGTGCCAACTATTTCACGAATGTAGAAATGGTGAGGCCGTCCCACTGAGCCGAGAAAGAATCCCCGGCCGACAGCCATGAGAGTTTCCTCGACAGTGAGCGCGTCACAGCGAATCTTTGCGATGATCATCGGCGAAGACTCGTTAGGATACGATCAATGGGACAGTGATGATCTGAGGGAGCCGGATAGGCAGAGCGTGAACGGCGGCCATCGGCGAACGAGAATGTGTCTTGAGGGTCGACTTGGGACGCCAACGCTCCGCGCGGCGGCGCGCTTGCACCGCACGCCACTTCGTACCCCTTGACCTACAATATAAGCATGGTCGCGACCTGAAAAAGGAGGCTGCCATGGGCGGGGCCTCGTGCGATATGTCGGAACTTGCAATCATCGGCAGTGGTTCTCTTGCTTGTCGCACTTCCGCGACCCGCGCGCGATCCTTATCAACGACAGCCATCTCTGATCGGGCGGCACTTATGTGACGATGAGCCGCGCTTCGATTTCCGCCGCGACTCGCGCAGGGCGCGCACCAATCACCGGCCGCCGTGATGAGCAGAGTACGTAACGATGAGTGACTTCAACGTGTCCGACACCCACCTTAAGCGCTTTGCAAAAGCGGCCTGGGCATGGGTCCCGCGTTCCTTGCCGGCACTCTCGCTCACCTTGCTGATCTTCCCACCGGGACAGCCATCCATTGTTGTTGCCCAGGAGAGCACGATGACCCTGACGCTAACGTCGCAAGCCTTCCGGCAGAACGGCGAGATTCCCACGCAGCATACCTGTCAGGGCGCCGATGTATCGCCGCCGCTCGAGTGGTCTGGCGTGCCCGCGAACACAAAAAGCCTGGCGCTGATCGTCGACGACCCTGACGCGCCGGACCCGGCCGCGCCGAAAATAACCTGGGTACATTGGGTGCTCTACAACATCCCGCCGACGGCAACTCAACTGCCCGATGGCGCTGCTGCGCAGGCTTTGCCGAGCGGTACGCGCGAAGGCATCAATGACTTCAAGCGTGCCGGTTACGGCGGCCCGTGCCCGCCCGTGGGACGCCACCGTTATTTCCACAAGCTGTATGCGCTCGACACTGTACTGCCCGATTTGAAAAGGCCCAGCAAGGTGGCGCTCGAAAAGGCCATGCAGGGGCACGTACTAGCGCACGCGGAACTAATCGGCACCTATCAGAAGCGATGAGCGATGCGTCGATGCATGAATCGGGATTGAGGACAAGGTAAATCCTGTGGTGCCGACCTTATACACGCGCCTCAGGCAGCGATCGTTAAGGTTTATTCGACGCCTGCCGACATGCGCGGCGGCATGCACATTCCTGCGGCCGATGGCAGGCATCGAATAAACCTTAACGGGCTGCGTCAGTCTGCTCCTCGAACTCATCGCTCGAAAGCGGTCACTTGAATTCAGCGGCCCGAAAGCGGCCAGTCGGCAGTGGGTACTCCCGACCCTTCTCGGTCTTCCAGCCTCTTCGTCGGTAAGTCTGGCATCGGCAATAAAGCGGCCGTTCGAGTCGCTCATGCAACCCGCAGTCTCGTGTCTCACGGGTCCACCATGCACAGTCGCTGCACCCGGTGAACCCGTCAGCGCCGAAGAACTACCGACTCAAGGCTGCTTCTTCAACGTAACGATAGTCAATGCACCATCGACGTTCTCGACGCGGACCTTGACCTTGTCCCCCTCATGAACCTGCTTGACCATCGCGGCATCCTTTGCCTTGAAAGCCATCGTCATCGGCGGCATGCCGACGTTGTCGAGCGCGCCGTGTTTCAACGTGACCATGCCCGTCTCTGTGTCGACCTTTTTGACTTCCGCTTCGGTTAGCGCCGCGTTCGACGATACCTTCGCCGCGGAAGGCTTCATCGACATGTTCATGCCCGCCATATCGTCGCCGGCGAATGCGGGTCCAGCCATCACAGCTGCCAGCGCAGCAGACGCAACAATCCATTTCTTCATCGGGTTTCTCCAGTTTCGGTAAAGGGCACGCTCGTGCCGTGAGGGACTGCTTCGGGGAACCGCTCGTGGCTCGCACGTCGCGCGTGGCGACGCTGCAACAGCAACCAGGCGGCAGGGATGACGAACATCGAAAGAAGCGGCGCGGTGACCATGCCGCCGACCATCGGCGCAGCGATGCGCTGCATGACCTCGGAGCCGGCGCCGTGTCCGATCATGATGGGGATGAGGCCCGCGAGCACCACTGCCACCGTCATTGCCTTTGGCCGCACCCGCAGCACCGCGCCTTCGCGAATGGCATCGAGCAGCAAGGCCTCGGTGAACGGTTCGCCATTTTCAAGGCGGCGATTGAGCGCGCCCTTCAAATAGAGCAGCATCACGACGCCGAACTCCGCCGCGACGCCAGCGAGCGCAATAAACCCGACAGACGTCGCGACCGATACGGCATGCCCCAGAATCCAGATCAGCCAGAAGCCGCCGACCAGCGCGAATGGCACCGTCGACATCAACAGCAATGCATCGGCTGCCGAACTGAAGGTGAGGAACAGAAGCACGAAGATGACGACGAGCGTCACGGGTATCACCGTGCGCAGTTTCGCTGCCGCGCGCTCCAGATACTCGAACTGTCCGGACCACGCAATCGAATAGCCCGGCGGTAATGTCACTTTCTCCGCGACGGCATGCTGCATCGCTTTCACGGCCGACTGCAGGTCCGTATTGCGAATATCGACATAGACGAAACCGGAGAGCCGCGCATTCTCGCTGCGAATCGACGGCGGGCCATCGTTGATGGCGATATGCGCGACATCGCCAAGCTGGACTTGCGCACCACGCTCCGTGACGACGGGCAACTGGCGCAACTTCTCCAGCGAGTCACGGACCTCGCGCGGATAGCGAATGTTGATAGGAAAACGCTCACGCCCGGCGATCACCTCGCCGACGTTTTCCCCGCCCACCGCCGACGAGACGACAGCCTGGATATCCGCCACCGACAGCCCATAGCGCGCGGCCGCCAGCCGGTCGATATCGACGTCGATATACCGCCCGCCATTCAAGCGCTCGGCGAGCGCGGACGTCACACTTGGCACGCCCTTCACCGCGGCTTCGACCTGCGTTGCGATCCTGTCGATCTGCGTCAGATCGGGGCCAGAAATCTTGACCCCGACGGGCGTCTTGATACCCGTCGACAGCATGTCGATGCGATTGCGAATCGGCGGAACCCACACGTTCGATAGACCGGGTACTTTCACCGTGCGGTCGAGTTCATCGACCAGCTTTTCCGGTGTCATGCCGGGCCGCCACAGGCTGCGCGGCTTGAACTGGATCGTCGTCTCGAACATCTCGAGACCGGGTGCCGGGTCCGTCGCGGTGTCGGCGCGCCCTGCCTTGCCGAACACGGTCGCCACTTCGGGCACGGTCTTGATGAGCCGGTCGGTCTGTTGCAGCAACTCGCTCGCTTTCTCGGTCGAAATGCTCGGCAGCGCGGTCGGCATGTACAGCAGATCGCCTTCATCGAGCGGTGGCAGGAATTCGCCGCCTAACCGTGAAACGGGGACGATAGTGGCAGCCAGCGCGATGACTGCGACACCAATGGCAACCCATGGACGCCGAAGCGTTGCTTCGAGCAGCGGCCTGTACAGCCGGATCAACACACGGTTGATGGGATTGGCGTTCTCGTGCGGAATGCGGCCACGGATCAGATAGCCCATCAGCACCGGCACGAGCGTCACTGACAGCCCCGCTGCAGCCGCAATCGTGTACGTCTTCGTGTACGCCAGCGGCGACACGAGTTTGCCCTCCTGTCCTTCGAGCGAAAATACCGGGATGAACGACAGTGTGATAATGAGCAACGAGAAGAACAGTGCAGGCCCGACCTCGGCGGCCGACGTGGCTATCAGCTGCCAGCGCTGCGCGGGCGTCAGTTGCTTGTCGGGGAACGCATGCTCGAACGCCTCCAGATGCTTGTGCGCGTTCTCTATCATCACGATGGCTGCGTCGATCATCGCGCCGATGGCAATCGCGATGCCGCCGAGCGACATCAGGTTCGCATTGATGCCCTGATAGCGCATCACGATGAACGCGGCCAGTACGCCGAGCGGCAACGACAGAATCGCCACGAACGCGCTGCGCAGGTGAAACAGAAAAACCGCGCACACCAGCGCGACGACAATGAACTCCTCGATGAGCTTGTCCCTGAGGTTATCCACCGCGCGGTCGATGAGTTGCGAGCGGTCGTAGGTCGTGACCACCTCGACACCCGGCGGCAGCGAGCGCTTCAGGTCAGCCAGTTTCGCCTTCACGGCCTCGATGGTCGTCAACGCGTTCTTGCCCGAACGCATGACGATCACGCCGCCTGTCACTTCGCCCTGACCGTTCAGTTCCGCGACGCCTCGGCGCGTCTCGGGTCCGATCTGGATGCGCGCCACATCGCCGAGCAGCACGGGTGTACCGGCATCGTTGGTGCGCAGCACGACGTCGCGGAAGTCATCCATTGAATGCAGATAACCGGACGAGCGGACCACGTATTCGGATTCGGCGAGTTCGACCACCGAGCCACCCGATTCCTGATTGGACTTGCCCAGCGCATCGGCCACCATCTGCTGCGTGATGCCGTACGCGCGCAGCTTGTCGGGATCGAGCACGACCTGGTACTGGCGCACCATCCCGCCAATGCTCGCGACCTCGGATACATCCGGCACCGACTTCAGTTCGAACTTCAGGAACCAGTCGTTCAACGCACGCAGTTGGCCGAGATCGTGCCGCGCTGTGCGGTCGACGAGCGCGTATTCGTATACCCAGCCCACGCCCGTCGCGTCCGGTCCCAGTGAGACCGTGGCGCCCGGCGGCAGCCGGCTTTGCACCTGGTTCAGGTATTCGAGCACGCGCGAGCGTGCCCAATACTGGTCGGTTTTGTCATCGAACAGCACGTAGACAAACGCGTCGCCGAACGCTGAATACGCACGGATGGCTTTGGCGCCCGGCACACCAAGCAGCGTCGTGGTGAGCGGATAGGTCACCTGGTCCTCGATGACCTGAGGCGCTTTGCCAGGATACGAGGCCTTGATGATGACCTGGGTATCGGACAGATCGGGCAACGCATCGAGCGGCGTTTGCGTGACCGAATAGACGCCCCACGCCGTGACAAGGACGGTCGCGAGCAACACGAGGAACCGGTTGTGTATCGACCAGCGGATGAGGCGCGCAATCATCTTGCACCTCCAGCGGGTTCGACCTTCGTCAACTGGTAGCCATCATCCGATTGCCTGAAAACGAAATGCACGGTCTCGCCAGGTTTGATGTCCGCGAATGCATCCGATGCGGGCTTGCCGAACGCCATCGTCATGGCAGGCCAGCCGAGCGCCGGAACGGGTTGATGCGAGAACGTGATGTCTTTCGGCGTTACCTTTTCGACCTTGCCGGTTGTCTCGTATATCTGCGCCACTGCGGGCGCGGTTGCTTGCGCCGAACCGTTACCCGATGCCGTACCACTGTCGAGTCTCGGCAAAACCGATTTCAGGCTGGCTTCGGAATCGATCAGGAACTGGCCGGATGCGACGACCGAATCGCCTTCCTTCAATCCGCTGAGAACCTCGGTCTCGTTGCCGATGTCGTTGCCCACCGTGACCGACACCGGTTGCAGCCGACCGTCGCCGTTCTTCACGATGACAACGGAGCGCTTGCCCGTCGAGATCACCGCTTCGGACGGCACAAGCAGCCGCGACACCGCCTGCTTGCCAGCGACGCGCACGCGCATCAGCATGCCCGGCGTCAGTTTGAGTGCGGCGTTGTCGATTTCCAGACGCGCCTGGAGCGTGCGGCTTGTACTACTGATGCCGGGCAGGATTTCGCGTATCTGTCCGTTGAAGCGCTGCGTCGGGTCGCCGGCAAACGTCGCATCGACTGTCATGCCGGGCTGCACGCTGAGCGCCAACGCCTCGGGAATCTCGACGATGAGCCACAGCTTCGACAGACCTGCAACCTTCGCGAGCGTCTGCCCCGGCGTTACCATCGCGCCGCTCCGGACATTCAACTCGCTAACGACGCCCGTCTGCGGAGAAGTCAGCACGATATGCGTCTGTGCCTTGCCGGTCCGCTCGAGCGCCACGATGACGCCATCGGGAATCGACAGCGCACGCATGCGAGCACGCGACGCCTCCAGCAGGCTGCCATCCATCCCGCCGCGCCTGAGCGCGAGGTATTCTTCCTGCGGCGCAAGCCAGTCAGGCACGAAGAGCGAGGCAACCGGCGCGCCCTTCGCGATCCGCTGCATCGGCGCACTGGCGTAGAGATGATCGATGTAACCCGTCACGCGCGTCTGAACGACGTCCGCCTGCGATTCATCGAACTGCGTGGTTCCGACAGCATCGAAGCCTTCCGACGTTTCCTGCCGGCGCACAGTCGCGTAGCGAATGCCGAGGCTCTGCTGGAGGCCCGGATCGATCCTGATGCCAGTCGAACCGCCGCCTTCATCCGCATAGACGGGCTGGAGCTGCATGTCCATGAAAGGCGATTTGCCCGGCTTGTCGAAGTGCTGTGCAGGGACCATCGGGTCGTGCCAGTACAGCACCTTGCGACCCGTTGCCGGATCGGCCTTGTCGCTGGACGTCATGCTGGCGACGGCGGCGCCTGCTCCGTCAGTCGTCGAACGATGCGTGCCGGCGACATAGCCGGCCGCGAGCAGCGCCGCCGCCGCGAACACCATCAGGGCCGCGTGCGCCAGTTGTTTCTTTTGCATGTTGGTCTCCTTTACTGACCCACGGACATCGACGCCGGCACCACCTGATACTCGAGCTGCGCCCATGTCTGGGACACCTCGCGCTGCAGGTCCAGCACCTGAAGTTCGGCCTCGAGTTGCGCACGGCGGGCGGCGAAGGTATCGGCGAGCGAGCCGGTGCCCGCCTTGTAGGCGGCGGTCGCAAGCTGCACGCGCTGGCCCGCAGCCGGAAGCAGGGAGTCGGAGAGATGGGTGATGCGTTCGCGGCCGCTATCGAGCGTGGCGGACTGCGTGCGAATGTCCGCTTCCACCTGACGTTGCGCGTGTTCGTACATCAGCCGGGCCCGCGTGGCGAGTTCCGATTTTTCGCTCGCATCACGGTCCTGGCGATTCTTGCGATTGATCGGCAACGGAATGCTGACGCCTATCGACACCATGTTCGAGTACGCGCCACCGCGTTGCTGATAGGCGACTTCCCATGTCCAGTTCGGGTTGCGGTTGCTGTTCGCAACGGCCGTATCGGCGTCGGCGACGGCGATGTCCCGCGATGCTGCAACGAGTACGGGTTGCACCTCACGCAACTCTTCGGGCGGCAGCGACGACACATAGGACTGCGGCGCAGGCGGCTCGCCGGTGACGTCGGCGACGGGCGTCGCTGTCCACCGGGACAGACCGATAAGTGAGGTGTGGAATGTTTGCCGGGCCTTGAGCAACTGATCCTGCGTCTGTGCCAGCATGGCCTGCGCTTGCGTGACATCGGCGGCTGTCGCCCTTGCTCCGCGATACGACGCTTTCGTTGCGTCCAGTTCGTGGCTCATGTGGTCGACGAGTTCCTGCTGCAGCAAGACCGTCTTCTTCGCGTAGATCGCGTTCAGCCATGCGGTAGCCGTCTGCTGTCGCGTGTTCGCGAGCTGGGCAAGATATCCCGCCCGCTCTCGATCGACGACGTCATTCGCCAGCTCGGACCGCAGCCGCCGCTTTTCACCCGACACCCATTCCTGCTCGATGCCGATACGGCGCATCGTCATGAAATCCTGGCCGACGGTGAATTTCTGTTGCCCCGTTACGGGCAGATTGTCGACACCCGCCTTGAGCGTCGGATCGGGCAACTGGCCGGCGCGTAACGCTGCTTCCGAACTGGCGCGCACCGACGCCTGCGCCGCGCCCATCGCGGCGGAATGATCGGTTGCGGCCTGAAGAGCGGCGTCGAGTGTGACGGGTGTTTCCTGAGCGTAAGCGGCCACGCTCGCGAGCATCAGCGCGGCGACAAGCGAATGCGCGCGCAGCGACGCACGCCGGTATGACGGCGTGCCAATAGTGGATGGCATGTCTAACCCCAACGGCGGAGTCCCAAAGGGAATCCACGTCCTGAATGCAGGACGACCTCGCCGCTAATGCGGCGAACCTGTCAGCAAGGGATCAGATCGCGCGGGGAGGTCGCCAGAGACCGGCCGGCTCGCGGACGGTGAGCGACTGCGCGTAATGGAAAACGACTGGGCTGGAGAGCCCGGCGGGACGGGTTACCTCGATGGCGGGCACCGGGTGATACAGACTGCCAAGCTGGCATTGCGCCGTTGCCTTACAGAAGAAGGCTTTGGCTTTTCCCGTTGGCGAAGACTTCGTCATCTCGCACCCGGGCATCTCCGACGACATCGCGCTGGCGTCGTCGTAACTCATGCTCATCTGCATCGGACATTCGCCCGTCAAGCCACTAGCCGCCAGCCCACTGATGGGCAGCACAGCGCAAAGCAGCACGAGGAGCAAGGTGCGGAGGAATTTCATCGCTCGGATTATAGCGGAGCTTTTCTGCGATCACCGCGCGACGTTGCGACGGCGGCTAATTGCCCGATCGCAGCATGAAGACCGCATAGGCAACAGAACGAACCGCAATCAACTATTGAAATTACGCTTCGACCTTTGCCATTGACCGAAGGTCGCCTCAAAGGAGGCATCGCACGCAATACAGTCAGCGACCGTAGATGGCCGATCGGATGAGGTCGCCAACGGCCGCTTATCGGCACTCCACTCGCGAAACCTGGATTTGGCTGACTGACCGGTTCGGAGAAAGTTACCCGACCGGAGTGGGTCGACTTCTGCCGGATGCAGTCGGGCCGACGGCAGCATTTGTCGTCGGCTCACCGTCGGACCGTGTGCGGCCAACAACCGACATGGTCGGCGCTCGCGCTTGGGCGCTCCGATGTCGGCCGTGCATCCGATAACAGACATCCGGACACAAGCCGACATCATCAGGGCGTGGGCCAACGACGCGTTCGCGCGGCGTCGTCGAACATCTGCATCCCTGTAGATGCAGTCTTCAAAAGCTCATGTGCGCGTAATCGAAGCCCCACCGTCGACCAATGAAGCCGTACCCGTCACAAAGGACGAATCGTCGGAAGCGAGGTAGAGCGCCGACCGTGCAATCTCTTCCGGCTTTGCAACTCGCTTGAGAGCGT
The DNA here is from genome assembly GCF_017814945.1 of Paraburkholderia sp. LEh10. Lineage (GTDB taxonomy): Bacteria > Pseudomonadota > Gammaproteobacteria > Burkholderiales > Burkholderiaceae > Paraburkholderia. The sequence goes on along the minus strand of NZ_JAGIPX010000044.1, from coordinate 23,339 downwards.
GCAGGCCTGTCACGAATGTCTGCGATTCGGCCGTATCGTTCATGCCGCGATACATTTCCGTGTCCACCGCGCCCGGGAGAATCGCGTTTACGCGCACTCCTTGTGGGCCGTATTCAGCCGCGAGCGCTTGCGTCAGTCCGATCAGCCCGGCTTTGCTCGCAGCATAGGCGGCTGTCCCCGGGAAGGTGAACGAGTAGCCAACGAACGTCGAGGTGAATATGATCGACCCACCGCCCTGCTTGATCATTTCAGGAATCTGATGTTTGGCGCCGAGAAACGCGCTCGTCAGGTTGGTGGCCAGCGTGGCTGACCAGCCTGCTTCCGAGACCCCTGTGGACGGTCCCATTTCACCGAGCATCCCCGCATTGTTGTAGGCGACGTCGAGACGGCCGAAGCGGCTGACGGCGAGGGCAACCAGCGCTTTCGCGAATTCTTCGGATTGCACGTCTCCTGCCAGCGAAACAGCCGTACCGCCGTCGCGAGCGATCTCTGTCACGAGCGCGTCGAGTTCGGCTTCGCGGCGTGCCGCCACCACAACCTTTGCGCCCTCTGCGGCGAACAGCTTTGCGGCAGCACGACCAATGCCTGCGCTGGCGCCAGTCACGATGGCGACTTTTCCTGTCAAGCGTTGCATGTTCAATCTCCTGGTTCATCATGGGCCGATGCCCAATGCGTCGGCTCCTTTGAAACGCACTATAGAACTCCGCTTTTATCAGAGAAAGATCACAAATATAGCTATATCATTCAGTTTTTATGAATGATCGGAGCCCAATATGGACCGGCTGCGCGCGTTTGAGGTCTTTGTGACCGTAGTCAACCGGGGCAGCTTTGCACGCGCGGCCGATGCGCTCGAAACCTCGCCCGCGAACGTGACCCGCTATGTGAACGAACTGGAGGCGCATCTCGGTGCGCGACTTCTCAATCGCACCTCGCGCAGATTGTCGCTTACTGAAGGCGGTGAAACGCTTTATTCGCGATGCAAGACAATCCTCGAAGACGTTGCCGAAACGGAAGGACTCGTGTCGGCAACGTCGATCGAACCGCGCGGACGGCTGCGTATCAACGCACCGGTCAGCTTCGGCATCCGGCATCTCGCGCCGCTGTGGCCACAGTTCATGCAGCGATATCCCGACGTCGAGCTCGACATTACGCTCATTGATCGCGTCGTCGATATCGTCGAGGAGGGCTTTGACCTGGCCATTCGTATCTCGCGCGCTGGTACGGTTGATCATGCGGCCCGCAAACTGGCGACATCGAAAAACATCCTGTGTGCTTCGCCCGGTTATCTGAAGCGTTGGGGACATCCGGAGATACCGGCGGACCTGCTGGGACACCGGTGCATCGGCTATACGTATGCCGCCACCGCCGATGAGTGGCAACTGATGGACAACGAGGGCAAAACTCATGCTATCGAGGTCAACTGTCACATGCACACCAATAACGGCGACACAGCACGCGGCGCGGCGCTCGCGGGGCACGGCGTGATCTGGCAGCCCACGTTCCTGATTGGCGAAGACCTTCGCGCGGGCAGGCTCGTTCAGGTATTGCCTGAATACCGCTTGCCGGATATCGATGTGCTCGCCCTGTATCCGAGCCGTCGCCACGTGAGCGCAAAAGTTCGTGCGGCAATCGATTTTCTGGTCAACGCGTTTTCGGGCGAGCCACCGTGGGACAAGACGTGAAGGAGATGACTGACGTGTCTCGAGAGTCCGGAAACGGCGCTCTACAGTGACGGGAAGAGGCTGTCAGGCACCGAGGCGTGGACGAGCGCGTAGCCCTGCAACCAGTATCTCGATGATGGAAGCTCGGATGGCGGTAGTAGATCCCAATTCGGTCACTAAACCTGTCTTCGAGCTGACCGGAAGCTCCGGGTCGGTAAGACTCATTCGGCAAAAAGAGAGGCGACATTCGCCGGCACGGGTTTGCGAATGTCAGCGAAGCGACCTTCAACCGCCGCACCGTGGCTGGTCGGCGATCGTCGGCTATGGCCGATTATGCCAAGTTGATGATTATGGAAATTGGTCGAATCGGTCAGCGACAATACCTAAGAATTCAGGGGCTCGGTGATGGACGACGCATTGGAGGACTCGACATAATTTCAGCGCTGTTTTGGGGTAACACTTCTACCTCAGGGAAGTGATCCTCACCGCATCATTCATATCAAACTCGTTATACCGGGCATAGCGGAGTTAATTTTGGACCGCTATATTGGCTCAACACCATCTCCGGGTGGAGGCACGTCTGGCGAATGGCCGCGCTCTCCACCCATTTCCCCGTCTTCGGAGATTCAATGAAAACAAAAATGGCTCGCGCAGCCGTACGCTCGCTGCGCTTTCCGGCAACGCTTCTGGCCACACTTGGCACCTCTGTCGCTTTGAGTACCGCCGCCTTGGCCGCGCAGCCGATGGGCGTCGCGTTCGTCTATCTTGGCAATCCCGGCGACGCGGGCTGGACCTACGCGCACGAGCAGGGCGTGAGGGCGATCGAAGCGAAGTTCGGCGACAAAATCAAGGTCACGCGCATCGAGAACGTGCCCGAATCGGCCGACTCGGAGCGCGTGTTCCGCGACCTCGCGAGCAAGGGCAACAAGATCATCGTCGGATCGAGCTTTGGCTTCCAGGACTTCGAACTGAAGACGGCGAAGGACTATCCCGACGTCGTCTTCGAGCATGCGACCGGCTATAAGAAGGCCGCGAACTTCGCGACCTATGATGTGCGCACGTATCAGAGCGCGTATCTGGCGGGGCTTGTCGGAGGCTATACGACGAAGACGGGCACGCTGGGCTTCGTCGGCTCAGTGCCCGTTCCAGAAGTGGTGCGCAACATCAACGCGTTCACCATGGGTGCGCGCTCGGTCAATCCGAACGCGAAGGTGAAGGTGGTGTGGATCAATACATGGTTCGATCCCGGCAAGGAGAAGCAGGCGGCTGAAACGTTGATCGGCCAAGGCGCCGACGTGTTGATTCAGAACACCGATTCGACGGCGACGATGCAGACGGCTGAGCAGAAGAAGGTGCATGCGTTCGGCTGGGACTCGGACATGAAGAAATTTGGCCCGAATGCGCAGCTGGGCGCATGTGTAAGCTACTGGGGTGTCTACTACTCGCATCTGATTGAGCAGGTACAGTCGGGCAAGTGGAACAACGCGCCGACGTGGTGGGGCCTCAAGGAGAAAGCAATCGACCTTGCCAGCATCAACTCTGAAGCCGTCTCGCCGGCCGCGCAAAAGGCGCTGGCGCAAAAGCGCGACGACATCATAGCGGGCAGGTTCGATCCGTTCGCCGGACCGATCAAGGACCAGAGTGGCGCAATCAAGGTCGCCGCGGGCAAGTCGCTCTCCGACGCCGAGCTGTTGCGGCTCAACTGGTTCGTGCAGGGCGTGGACGGCTCGCTACCGAAATAACGCCGCCAACAGGGAGGAGGAGACACCGTTGAGCCTGATTATCCCATCGAAACAGAAGGCATCCGACCTCCCTGAGCAAGGGCTCGCGCCGACGCGCGAACAGATCGTCCGCCATCTGCGCCATGAGAGCGTTGTCGCGGAGCGCGCGACGCTGATGGACCATCACCCGTTCGGCGCGATCCTCGTCGGCCCCGATCAGGAGACCGTGCTGATCGAGCAAGGCAACGTCGATACAGTCAATCATGCGGAAGCGGTGCTCGCGCGCATCGCTGCGATCAACTTCACGCCAAAATATTTGTGGAGCTGCACGCTCTACACGACCGTCGAACCATGCTGCATGTGCGCGGGCACCGCGTATTGGGCGAACATCGGGCGCGTGGTGTTCGGCATGACCGAGGAGCGTCTGCTGCAAGCGACGGGTGACCACGCGGAGAATCCGACGATGAGTGTGTCGTCGCGCTATGTATTTGACCATTGCCAGAAGCGCGTTGACCTGATCGGTCCAGTCGTCGAGGTCGAAGAAGAAATCATGCAGGTGCAGCGTGAGTTTTGGAAGCTGCGGTGGGATTGATCCTGTGAACGACGACACGCTTTGTCGGCTGTCTGAGCAAGCCGCCTTCGGGCGGCCTCTACTTTTCCTTTTGCTCTTGCTGTTGAAGGCGCTCAGCGATAGGAGCGTTTTCATCGCTGGGCGCGTGCCGTTACATCATCGGCACATGCAGATGATGCGGATCATTCAGCGTTTCCAAGACACGTTGCATGGCGTCGCGACAGTCGTCCCTGTCCTGCGGGCCGCCCAGACAGATCCGAATCGCGTTGGGCGGGTTACCGTCCATCGAGAACGCGGCCCCCGCCACCGCTCCCACGCCCTGATTGCGCAATTGCAGCGCAAGCTCGGGCGCGCTCCAGTCGCACTGCGCAGGAATCGGCAGCCACAGATGAAAGCCGTCGTGATGCGCATCGTAATGCCAGCCCGCGAGTTCCTGTGACGCAATCGCCTGGCGCACGTTCGCTTCCTTGCGGATCGCGTCGAGCATTTCATGCGCGGTGCCGTCGTTGACCCATTGTGTCGCCAGCATCATCGTGAACGGACTCGGCATCACGGTTGTCGCGCGCAACGCACCTGCGACACGTTGTGTCTGTCTTGCGCTCGGCGCGCGCAAGTAAGCGACCCGCAAGCCTGCACCGAGCGTCTTCGAGAAGCCGGTCACGTACCAGGTCAGTTCGGGCGCGAGCGTGGCGAGCGCAACGGGTTTGCTAGCGGAGAGCCCGCCATACGCATCGTCTTCGATGATGGGAACGCTGTAGCGCAATGCGACATCGGCAAGCGCTTCACGCCGCTGAATCGATAGCGTGAGCGTGCTCGGATTCTGCAAGGTCGGGTTGCAGTAGAACGCGCCGGGCTTTTCGGTCTTGCAGAGTGCTTCGAACGCATGCGGCAAAGGGCCTTCTTCGTCGCGCGGCAGCGGCTGCAGGCGTACCCCGAGTTGCGACGCGATCGCCTTGATGCCGGGATACGCGAGCGTATCGAGGCAAACCGTTTCACCCGGCCTGGCAAGCTGCGACACGAGCGCGACCAGGGCACTATGAATGCCAGGACACACCAGCACCGTGTCTTCTTCGCAGTCCGGCAAGCGGTCTTTCAGCCATACGCGTGCGGCGGCGCGATCGTCGGGCATGCCGCCGAAGTCCTGATACCGCAGCAGCCGATAAGGATCAGTTTGCGCGAACAGGCTCGCCGATGACTCCCTCAAGCGCGCCGCAAGCTCGGGCGGCTCGGGCGGCATGTTCATCGACATCTCGACACTGCTGCCGCCCGCAAGCGGCAACGTCTGCGTCCTCCCACGCACGAAGGTGCCGCTGCCCGCACGTGCGTCGAGCAAGCCGCGCTTGCGCGCCTCCGCATAGGCCCGCGCGACCGTCGTGTAATTCAGCTGCAGTGCGCCCGCAAGGTCGCGCAAGCCGGGCAGCCGGTCGCGCGGACGCAGACGTCCGCTTGCGAGATCTTCTTCAATGAGATCCGGTATCACAAGATACGCCGGTTTGCGGCTTTCAGTCAGTCGCTTGAGCCAGTGATGCGTGAGGCTGTCCATGCTGGGATTCCCGATGCAAACGCTTGAATGCGTGATTCAAAGGTAACACGCGAATTTCTCAAGAAAGAATCAAATTCCATTCAGTTAAAAACTTGATCGCATTGATTGGATGAATGCACGCTCGCGGGGTATTGCGCACCACATGCACGCAAAAGACGCTGTGTGATTGTGCGAAGCCGGTGCGCGCCCATCGGTCAAAGCTACCCGAAAAGCCCCGCAAGCAAGGGCTTGCAAAGAAATTTTCGGGCCGCTCGAACAAACTCGCGTTGATTGATTGGAAGTTGATTGCATGAACCGGGCCGGAAATTGGCATACGCGTTGCGTTAAGTGGTTCGCCAATCGGGTGATTTCCCGTTGAGCAATCCGATCAATTACGCGACTTATTGGAGAGAGCGATATGCCTGCCGTCAATCAACCGCTACATAAGAAAGGCGATTACCTGGTCGACTACGAAGAGAAGGTCTTTCCCGACGTCAAGGCCGAGCCGGGCGAAAAAGCGCTGGTGACGTTTCATACGGTCGCATTCGAAGGCTCGATCGGCTTCGTGAATTTGCTGCAGGCGACGCGCCTGCAACGCAAGGGCTTCGATACATCAGTGCTGCTCTATGGCCCTGGCGTCACGCTCGGTTTGCAGCGTGGCTTTCCGACACTTGGCGACGAAGCCTTCCCCGGCCACCTGAACTTCAACAATCAACTGGTCAAGTTCATGGGAGAGGGCGGTAAGGTCTACGCATGCCGCTTTGCATTGCAGGCGCTGTATGGTCATGGCGAGGCGTCGCTGATCGAAGGCATCCGCCCGATCAACCCGCTCGACGTGCTGGACCTTCAGCTTCTCCATCGCAAGGAGAACGCGTTGATCATTCATACATGGACCGTCTGAGCGAGCCGGGTGCCGATCATGTCCGAGCAGCGAATCATCCGTGCAGCGGCGGTGCAGATTGCGCCCGAGTTCGAGCGTCCCGGTGGCACGCTCGACAGGGTATGTGCCGCCATCGACGAAGCCGCGTCGAAAGGCGTGCAGCTGATCGTCTTTCCCGAGACGTTCGTGCCGTATTACCCGTACTTTTCCTTCGTGCGTCCGCCGGTGGCGTCGGGCGCCGATCACATGCGGCTTTATGAGCAGGCCGTGGTCGTGCCGGGGCCTGTCACGCAGGCCGTAGCGGAGCGCGCGCGGCGTCATGCGATGGTCGTCGTGCTCGGCGTGAACGAGCGCGATCACGGCAGCCTGTACAACACGCAGCTCGTGTTCGATGTCGATGGGCGTCTCGTGCTCAAGCGCCGCAAGATCACGCCGACCTTTCATGAACGGATGATCTGGGGCCAAGGCGACGCGGCGGGTCTCAAGGTCGCGCATACGGGCATCGCCCGGGTCGGCGCGCTCGCGTGCTGGGAGCACTACAACCCGCTCGCGCGCTACGCGCTGATGACGCAGCACGAAGAGATCCATTGCAGCCAGTTCCCGGGTTCGCTGGTCGGCCCCATCTTCGCCGAGCAGATCGAAGTCACGATCCGCCATCACGCGCTCGAGTCGGGCTGCTTCGTCGTCAACTCGACGGGCTGGCTCAGCGAAGCGCAGATCGAATCGGTAACAACCGATCCCAAACTGCAAAAGGCGCTGCGCGGTGGCTGCATGACGGCCATCGTGTCGCCTGAGGGGCAGCATCTTGCCGAGCCGTTGCGGGAGGGGGAAGGGATGGTTGTCGCCGATCTCGACATGTCGCTAATCACGAAGCGCAAACGCATGATGGACTCCGTTGGCCACTACGCGCGCCCCGAACTGCTGAGTCTTGCCATCAATGAGCGCCCCGCGACGCCTGTTGCGCCGATGGCGGCGTCATTCGAACGCGCCGGCGCAGACGTAGCGTTTGAAATCACGAGTGGAGGTCAGGATGAATGCCAGCACGAACCTGTCGCCGGCTGAGCCGCGCACGCAGCGCCAGATGATGGAACTGCGCACCGAGTTGCAGTCGGCGGGGCTGCGCCTCGTCGATCCAAACGCAGGCGCGGCGAGCCGGCGCGGCGGCGCGGGCCCGTCGGACCACAAGGCCGTCACCGTCGACGGCGTGACGATCATGGTGCCCGTGCACACGAGTTCGGCGTGGAACTCTCCATTCGTCGCGGGCGTGCCGGATGAATCGGGCGCAAGCGCGTTGATGCGCGGCACCATTCCGATTGCAAGCATCAGTTTTCCGAAGGCGCCGCGTTTCACGCATCTGCAGACGCTCGATGGCGTGCCGTATTCACATATCGCGACACTGCACAGCACCGACGTGCTGGCGACCACGGTGCTGCAAACGTGCATCCGCTACGAGAGCCGCAAGAAGACGTGCAAGTTTTGTGCGATCGGTCAGTCGCTCGCGGCGGGCCGCACGATTGCGCGCAAGACACCGGAGCAACTCGCGGAGGTGGCCCGCGCTGCTGTGTTGCTCGACGGCGTGAAGCACATGGTGCTGACCACCGGCACGCCGCCGACGCCGGATCGCGGTGCGCAGATCCTTTGCGAAAGCGCGTTTGCGATCAAGGCCGCCGTCGATCTGCCGATTCAGGCGCAATGCGAGCCGCCCGACGACGATGCATGGTTCGAGCGCATGAAGGCGAGCGGCATCGACACGCTCGGCATGCATCTCGAAGTGGTGACGCCCGAGGTGCGTGCGCGCGTGATGCCGGGCAAGGCCAGCGTGCCCATCTCACGCTATATGGAGGCGTTCCGCGCCGCTGTCGCCGTGTTCGGCAACGGGCAGGTCAGCACCTACATACTCGCGGGTCTCGGCGACACAGCGGAGGCGATCCTGTCGATGTCGCGCGAACTGATCGGCATCGGCGTGTATCCATTCGTCGTGCCGTTCGTGCCGATCAGCGGCACGCCGCTCGAAGATCATCCTGCGCCTTCGCACGCGTTCATGAAGTCGATCCTGGAGCCGCTCGGCGCCATGCTGCGCGACGCGCAGATGCGCTCGGCCGACATCAAGGCCGGTTGCGGCAAATGCGGTGCGTGTTCGTCGCTGGCATCGTACGAGGCGTGATCATGTTCTGCGAAACCATCGACGAACGGGATGCCTTGCCGCTCACGTTCACGCCCGCAGAGTACCGCGTGAAATGGGCAACGCTGCCATGGGAAAGCAACGAGGCGTATGCACTGCGGCGCGCTGTGTTCTGCGTCGAGCAAGGCATCTTCGTGGGAGACGACCGCGACGAGATAGACCGTGATGCGAAGCTGCTGGTGGCACTCAGCTGCATTGCGGGCATGCCCGAGCAGGTGGTCGGCACGGTGCGCATACACGAGGCGCAGCCGCGCACCTGGCTCGGCTCGCGGCTGGCCGTGCATGCGGCGTTCCGCTCGCATGGCAAGCTCGGATCGACGCTGATCCGACTTGCGGTGAGTAGCGCCCACGCACTGGGTTGCGATACGTTTCTCGCGCACGTGCAAAGCCAGAATGCGCCGCTGTTCCGGCGGCTGCACTGGCAGACGGTCGCGGAGGAGACGCTGTTCGGGCGGCCACATCATTTGATGGAAGCAGACCTCGCGCATTACCCGCCGTGCTTCACGCCGGAAAGCGGATTCGTCACTTCGTCGCGAGGCCGCTCATGAGTCTGCGCGCGCTGGTCGAACGGCTTCGCGAAAGCAGGGGCTTTCGCCACAAGATGGATATTGCGGGCGTGGTTGCATCGCTTGCGTCGCGCTTGCCCAATGGCACACGCGACCTGGCGCAAGCGGTCGCGGTGGGCGACGACTGCGCCGCGCTTGCCGACGGCGACGGCTATCTGCTCTTCGCCATCGAAGGGCTGGTCAGCGACTTCGTCGAAACCATGCCCTGGTTCGCGGGCTATAGCAGCGTGATGGTCAACGTCAGCGACGTATACGCGATGGGCGGACGGCCGCTGGCGGTAGTGGATGCGCTGTGGAGTGATGGTCTCGAATCGGCTAGCGAGATTCTGGCGGGCATGGCGGCGGCATCGAGTGCATATGGTGTGCCTGTCGTTGGCGGGCATAGCAACACGCGTAGTGCAGAGCCACAGCTTGCAGTGTCGATACTCGGCCGTGCACGCGCGTTGCTGTCGAGCTTCAATGCACGACCGGGCGACAGCCTCGTAATGGCCGTCGATCTGCGTGGCCATTTCGAAGATCCGTATCCGTTCTGGAATGCTTCCGTGGGCACGCCGGCAAACCGTCTTCGTGGCGATCTTGAATTGTTGCCGCAGCTCGCGGAAAGCGGTCTGTGTGATGCAGCGAAAGACATCAGCATGGCGGGCGTGCTCGGCACGTCGCTGATGCTGCTGGAATGCTCGGGCGTTGGCGCGCGCATCGATCTCGATGCGATTCCGCGTCCTGAAGGCGTGGACTTCGAGCGCTGGCTGAGCGCGTTTCCAAGCTATGGCTTTCTGTTCTCGGTGCGCGACGAACATGTGGATGAGGTACACACGCGCTTCGCGCAACGCGGTCTCGGCTGCGCGACGATCGGCAGCGTGGATGGATCGCGCGAAGTGATGCTCACACAGCAAGGAGATTCAGCGTTGCTGTGGAGCTTCAAGGACAGTGCATTCATCCGCGCAACCGTGGGAGAACCGGGATGAACCGCTCGGCAATGCGCATCGCGCTGTTCACGCATTCTGTGAATCCCCGGGGTGGTGTGGTGCATACGCTTGAACTCGGGCGCGCTCTGCATGAGGCCGGGCACGATGTCACGATCTTCGCTGCACCGATGTTCCGCGCGTCGCGTTGCCGTGTCGTGCTCGCGCCTGTCGCCGCACATCGAAACGACACGGCGACGACGGTTCAAATGCGGATCGCGCACTGCACGGTGATGGCGGCATCGACTTCGAACACGCGGTGCCCGATCTGCTGAAGCGCTATAGGTGGCGCGATAGTGCACGCCGCCATATCGCGCTGTACGCACGCCACCTGCAGCGTGTGACACAAGCGCCAAGCGCCTGAACTTCTCATTGAAAGGAAACGTGATGCCAGTCATGCACTTCAAGGTCCAGTGGCCGGACGGCACCGAGGCCAACTGCTATTCCCCTTCGACGGTGGTTGGCGAGTTCTTCGTTGCCGGGCAACGCTACGCGCTCGGCGATTTCGTCGGCAGGGCGCGCGAAGCGCTGCATATTGGTTCCGATCGGGTACGCGAGAAATACGGCTTTGCGTGTTCGGCGGCGATGGATCAGCTCGCGCAAATCGAAGAACTTGCGCAGCGTTTTGCCGCCGACCCGCACGCGGAAGTCAAGGTCGTCGAACTCATTTGAACCCCGAAAGCAGGAACGAATCATGTCGAACGAAAACACTGTCGCATCCGATGCGCTGAACGATGTCCCGCACCACACGGTGATCGTGGTGGGTGGCGGGCAGGCTGGCTTGTCGATCAGCTACTACCTCAAAGAGGCAGGCATCGATCATCTGGTCATCGAAAAGCATACGGTCACGCATACGTGGCGCTCGCAGCGCTGGGATGCGTTCTGCCTCGTCACGCCGAACTGGCAATGCGCGCTGCCGGGTCATCCGTATCGCGGCGACGATCCGCACGGCTTCATGAAGAAGGACGAGATCATCGCTTACCTGGACGGTTTCATTGCGATGGTCGATGCGCCCGTGCTCGAACACACGGAAGTCCGCAAGGTCAGGCGCCTGCCGTCGGGCGGCTACTTCGTGTCGACGTCGAACGGCGACTTCACGGCCGATCAGGTCGTCGTCGCGTCGGGTGGCTATCACACGCCCATCGTCCCGCGCATGGCGGAGCGTCTGCCTGCCGGCATCCGGCAGCTGCAGTCGTCGCACTACCGCAATCCGCAGGCGTTGCCGGAAGGCGCGGTGCTCGTGGTGGGTTCGGGGCAATCGGGCGCACAGATCGCCGAAGACCTGCACCTGGCGGGCCGCAAGGTGTTTCTCGCGGTGGGGGAAGCGCCGCGTTGCGCGCGCTTCCATCGCGGCCGCGACGTGGTGGACTGGCTCGCGGACATGCGCTACTACGACATGCCCGTCGATCAGCATCCGCTGCGCGAAGGCGTGCGTGACAACACCAACCATTATGTGACGGGGCGCGATGGCGGCCGCGATATCGATCTGCGACGCTTCGCGCTCGAGGGCATGGAACTGTACGGCAGGCTCGACGATCTCCGCGACGGCTGCCTGCATTTCGCGCCGAACCTGACGGGCAATCTTGATAGCGCCGACGACACGTACAACCGCATCAACGCGAGCATCGACGCATTCATCGACAAGCAGGGTATCGACGCTCCGCAAGGCGTTCGCTATGAGCCGGTGTGGCGTCCGGATGGCGAGCGCACGTCGCTGGATCTCGCGCAGAGCGGCATTACGTCGATCATCTGGTGTATTGGCTTTACGCCCGATTTCAGCTGGATCGACGCGCCCGTGTTCAACGGACGTGGCTATCCTGCACACAATCGCGGCATCACGCCGCAAGCGGGCTTGTATTTCATCGGCCTGCCGTGGCTGCATACATGGGGATCGGGGCGTTTCTCCGGTATCGCGCGCGATGCCGAGCATGTCGTCGGCGCGATCCGCATGGCGCTCGACCAGACATCGACGAGCCTCGCGGCGTGAGCATGATCCAACGCTATCGGGCGGGCATGCCGCAACTGAGCTACACGGGCCTGTCGGAGAACTGGTTGCTCAAGGAGTGTGGCCATCGACATTGGGAAGCGCTCGCCGCTCACGCGGGCCGTGCGCAGCCCGAATTCCGCGACGACAACGGCGGCCGCTCTTATGCAGCCTTTACGGCAATCCGCTTGCAGACCTGCGGTCTCGATTCGATCGCCGAAAACGACGCGTTCGAGATACGCAGCACGCTTTGCAGAACGGGACCTGCGCGCCACTTCAGCACGCACCATGTCGTTCGCGATGACTTGAAAGTCGCGGAGATCGGAATGTCCTCTGCGTTCGTTACGCGCGGCGAGGCGCGCAGCAATCGTTCCGCCGCGCGGGCGGCGCTTGCTTCCCTGGCTGGTGAAATCGAACCGATGCCCGAAGAGGCAATGGACATGATGCAGATTGGCAAGCGCCTTCGAGCACACGACCGAAACGCAGTTTCCGGCCTCGGGCCTGCCACGCTTGAGCCGATCGAGTTCTTCCCGTGCCCCAATAGCGATTTCAATGGCGCTGACTTCCTGTACTTCGCGAGCTTTCAAGCCTTTGTCGATCGCGCCGAGTGGCAATGGCGGCGCTTTGGCGAACCGCCTGTCGTCTCGAGCCGTTCGCTGTTCTATTACGGCAACGTCGACGTGGGCGACACGTTGACCGTGCATATGGTCGGTCAGACGGAAGACGGACAGGGCATCCGGCACTGGACCGAGGTGCGGCGCAACAGCGACGGCATGAAGATCGCTGACGTAACGACGGCAAAACGCTGGAGGCATCGATGAACAAGCAGCGGCGACGCCGGTCACATCGCGTGAGGCTGAAGCGCGTCTACACGCGCGCGGATATCGACGGCATCGCGCATATTGACAGCATGCCGGGCGAGGCACCGTTCGTGCGCGGACCGTTCGCGTCGATGTACACGGAAAAGCCGTGGACGATACGCCAATACGCGGGGTACGCGCAGGCTTCCGATACGAACCTCGCGTTTCGCACCGCGCTGGCGGAAGGCGCACAGGGTCTGTCCGTCGCCTTTGATCTGCCGACCCAGCGCGGCTACGACTCAGACGATCTGGCTGTGAGCGCGGACGTCGGCATGACGGGTGTCGCAATCGATACGGTCGAGGACATGACGCGCCTTTTCGAAGGCATTGCACTCGACCGCGTGTCTGTATCGATGACCATGAACGGGGCGGTCCTTCCTGTGCTGGCTGCTTTCATCGTCGCGGCGGAGGAAAGCGGTGTTAGCGCTTCACAACTGAGAGGAACGATTCAGAACGACATCCTGAAAGAGTTTATGGTGCGCAACACGAGCATCTTCGCACCTGAGCCGTCATTGCGCATCGCCGCCGACGTCGTTGAGTATCTCAGCGAAAATGTGCCGCGGTTCAATGCACTCTCGGTGTCGGGATATCACTTCCAGGAAGCGGGTGCGGACGCTGTACTTGAACTTGCGCTGACAATGGCGAATGCGCGCAAGTACTTAACGACCCTTGTCGGACGGGGAATGCAGGCCGATGACGTGTGTCAACGGATGAGCTTCTTCTTCGGCGTCGGTATGGACTTCTACGTCGAAATCGGGAAGCTGCGAGCAGCACGAATTCTGTGGTCCGATATTGCCTCGGCAAGTGGCGCAACGTCGGATCGGGCGCGTGCACTGCGAATGCACTGTCAGACATCCGGGTGGTCGCTAACGGCGCAGAAACCGATGAACAACGTCGTGCGTACGACAGTCGAGGCGTTGGCTGCCGTGTTCGGCGGAACGCAATCGCTGCACACTAACGGATACGACGAAGCGCTTTCGCTTCCTTGTGCAGAGGCGTCAAGGCTCGCTCGCGACACACAACTGGTGCTGCAGCACGAAACCGGTGTATGTGATGTCGTCGATCCGTGGGCTGGTTCGTACATGATGGAGAACCTTACGGCGGATATCTGTCACCAGGCGCTAACGCTAATGGCGGAAATCGAACGACGTGGTGGCGTGGTTGATGTCGTCGAATCAGGATGGATTCAAGAACAGATTCACAGGTCGGCTTTGAATACACAAGCGGAAATGGAGTCGGGAAAGCGCACGATTGTGGGCGTCAACAATTTCGTGGCGGGATGCGATGAAGACCTTGGAGAGCCACAGACTGTCGACGGCCGGCGGGTGCGCGCGCTGCAAACGCAAAGGCTTGCTCACATCAAAGCCAGGCGTGATCCAGCGAGATTACGTGAGACGCTGGATGCGCTGACGCGGGCCGCCCGGAACCGAGACGGAAATCTTCTTGAACTAACGGTGGCATGCATGCGAGCGCGTGCAACCGTCGGCGAGTGCACTCAGGCACTGGAAGCCGTATGGCCAAGATATCAAATCGGCTTGCCGCTATTGCGCGACCACTACGGCGCAAACCTCGGAAGCGACAACGATTGGCAGGACGCATGCCGTGCCGTGGCCGACGCGGCGAAACGCTTGCGTCGTGCGCCACGGGTGTTGATTGCAAAGCTGGGACAAGACGGACATGACCGGGGGGCGCGTATCGTCGCAGCGGCCTTAAGCGATGCGGGCTTCGCGGTTTCCACGGGGTCGATGTTTGCATCGCCTTCTGACACTGCCCGACTGGCTGAAGGAGAGCGGGTTGACGTTATCGGCGTGTCGTCTCTCGCGGCGGCACAAAACGACCTGGTCGCCGAATTGCATGAGCAACTAACTGAACGCGGTCTGCGGATACCCATCGTGGTAGGCGGGATCATCGATCAAGCGAGTCAACTGGTCATTCAACGCTCGGGTGTGGCGGCCTGCTTTCCGGCTGGCACGCCGATCAAAAATATCGTACCGCGATTGGCTGAGATCGCTGTGGCGGCCGCGGAAGAACGCGTTGAAGGTGGCTATCCGTTACGCGAGACCGCGTAACGGGTCGCGTGCGGCTTCTCGGGAGCGAAGATCAGAGCGGTCGCATCCGTTGGTTAAGAAGGGGCGGATCGGCTTCGAAGAATGCCGCATCATGCGTTTCTCGGGCGGGAAGGCAGATCGCCGATTTCAGATTCGCGGCCGTCGCGATCGCCAGCCCGACATGCGAACGGTCGTCCGCAAAAGCGTCGGCGGCTGGGTCGATTGACGCGTGCGAAAGGTCGCCGATACGAGGCGCTCAAAATGGCCGAAGCCACCGGGCGACCGCTGAACTTCGTCGAAATGGCACCCCCATCGCCGTGCTACGCCGCCTCCGTTTGCGGCAGCCCAGTCCTTGTCCACCACAGGTTTCACCCCGGTCACCGGCGCGCTGGACTCTCTGGTAAACCACTATCGCGTGTGGGTTGGTATGCCATTACTGTCAGACGGGAACGCGTATCCGCATGCCCTTCTTTTTGCTTCGAGGAGGCGCCGTTGAAAAGCTCCTTCTGCAAGTCCGATCCAGTCCCGCTATAGCAACTCCGCAAGGTTCCGTGCTTCACGCACACCGTGCAGGCAGTCCACGACCCGCCATGTGCGCAGGCAATCGGTACGTCCAATCGAACAAAAAGGAGGCAATATGCTTTCAGGAATCCACGTGCTTCGAGCGGCGGCGAGCGCCGCATTGGCGCTCTGCGCAAGCGGGGCTTTCGCGCAGGCTTCGATCGTTTCAGGGCCGTCTAGCGATCCCACCTGCATGGTCCCCTGGAAGAGCGACACGAAGTTCATCAAATATCCGAAGAAGAACGCGCCTTACCGGATCGCACTCGTGAACGGCTATATCGCGAATACGTGGCGTATCCAGATGATCAGGACGGCCAAGGCCTACACCGCGCAACCGGCCGTTGCCGCCAAGCTCAAGGAATTCAAGGTCGTCTCGACCGGTGAGGACGTTCCGGCGCAGATCTCGGCCGTCAACAACTTCATCGATGCCGGCTATGACGCCGTCATCGTGAATGCGCAGAACCCCTCCTCATTCGGCCCCGCGATTCGCCGCGCGAAGAACGCCGGTGTGGTGCTGGTCGCTTTCGACAACACGCTCGACAGCGAAGACGCGATCAACGTCAACGTCGACCAGTATGGGCTCGGCGCGCTGTGGGCCAAATGGCTCGCGGACCACCTGCCGAACGGAGGCAAGGTTCTCGAAGTTCGCGGGGTGGCGGGCACGTCGGTCGATACGGACCGGCACAATGGTTTCACGAAAACGCTGGACGGCACCGGCAAGAAGTGGAACGTCGTCCAGGTCTACGGCAAGTGGGACGACGGGGTCGCGCAAAAGGCCGCCGCCGACGCGATTGCCGTGCAGGGTCATTTCGATGGCATATCGGCGCAAGGGGGCGACACGGGCGTCGTGCGCGCGATGATCGATGCAAAACACCCGTTTGTGCCTTTCGGTGGCGAGACGGAGAACGGTTTTCGCAAGTTCTGCGCGCAGTATGGGAGCCAGGGCCTGAAGTGCACGTCGGCGGGCACCGGGCCCGCGCAGGTGGCCGTGGCGATCAAGACGGCACTCGCCGCGCTGGATGGCCAGACGATTCCCGTCGCGATCAAGCTGCCGCTCGACGTCACCGACGATTCGATGCTGAAGTCGGGCGTCAACTATTTTCCGAACGACTCCGACAACTTTTTCGTCGGCAACTCGTTTCCGACATGCGGCATCAATTTCTCTGCGCAGGAAATCATGAAGCAGAACCAGGGCAACCAGTGACGGGATGATGGCCCGCGCCGTGACGGGAGACGAAGCATGCTGCAGGATGCAGAGCAGCCGTTCTTTCAGATGTCTGGCGTGTCGAAAAGCTACGGCGGCGCCGTCGCGCTGGATCACGCCGAGCTCACGGTGCGCAGAGGTCGCATCCACGCGATCCTCGGCGAGAACGGCGCGGGCAAGTCCACGTTGCTGAAGGTGATGTCCGGTGTCGTGCAGCCGGATGAAGGCATCATGCATTTCGATGGCCGGGAGGTCTCGTTCGCGTCGCCTGCCGAGGCGAACGCGGCCGGTATCGTCTGTGTATATCAGGAACTGTCGCTGATCCCCGACTTGAGCGTGGCGGACAACATTTACGCTGCGAACCCGCCGCGACGTTTCGGGATGATCGACCGGCGGGCCCAACGCCGCCAGGCCGAGGAGGCGCTCGCGCGAGCGGGCGCCGCCGACATCAATCCGCTTGCGAAAGTCCGGGATCTGCCGCTGTCGCGCCAGCAGATGGTCGAGCTCGCGAAGGGGCTGGCACACGCGCCGCGCATTCTGATCCTCGACGAAGCCACCTCGGCGCTGACCGCGGCCGACGTCGCGCGCGTGATCGACGTCCTCAAGCGCCTGCGCGAAGAGGGGCTCGCGCTGCTGTTCATCTCGCACCGCATGCACGAGGTGAAGGCGCTCGCCGACGAATGCACGGTCTACCGGAACGGTCGCCATGTGATGAGCTTCGAAGCTGGCACGCGCTCCGACAATGAGGTCGTCGAAATGATGATCGGCCGGAAGTACCAGCATGCATTTCCTGCCAAACCGGCTGCCACGCCCGCGGCCAAAGCGGAGGACCAGCGTGCGGAAGCCCCCGGCATCGGGCCGGCTCTCGCCTGTCGTGATCTCGCATGGAGCGACACGCTGCGGGGCATCAGCTTTTCGTTGCAGCCCGGCGAAATCCTCGGACTGGGCGGCCTCGACGGACAAGGCCAGCGCGAACTGCTGCTCGCGCTGTTCGGCGTGTTGCGCGGCTGCGCGGGCAAGATCGAGATCAACGGCAAAGCCGTGTCGATCGGCAGTCCGACAGCCGCGCGCGCCAAAGAAATCGGTATGGCGCTCATACCCGAGGACCGCAAGACCGAAGGCTTGATGCTGCCGATGTCGGTACGCGAGAACCTGTCGTTTGCCGCACTCGATCGCATGTCCACTGCCGGCATAATCGACCGCCACCGCCAGCAGTCGCTCGTCGAGCGGATGATGGATCTGCTTGCGATCAAGTCGTTCAGCATCGACGCGCCCGTGGGCTCGCTGTCGGGCGGCAACCAGCAGAAGGTGGTCATCGCGAAGTGGCTGATGCGGCAGCCGAGGATACTGCTGCTCAGCGACCCGACGCGCGGTATCGACGTCGGCACCAAGCAGGAGCTCTACCAGCTGCTCAGGCGCCTCGCCGACGAAGGTGCCGCGATCGTGTTCTATTCGACCGACTATGACGAGCTGATCGGCTGCTGCGACCGCGTGCTCGTACTGTACGAAGGCAGGATCAAGAAGGAACTCGTCGGCCCGGCGATCACCGAGCAGAACCTGATTGCCAATGCTCTCGACCTGCCCGTCGGACAGGTTTTGCCTTCCACGGGAGTGGCGCGATGAGCGGGCTGCGGTACTGGTACGCGGAGAATCGCGGAGCGGTGTTCGCGTTCGGCCTGTTCGTGCTGATGTTCGCGATCTATCTCGTCAACTATCCGTCGGCGTTGTCGGCCAACGTATTTCAGACGGCCGCGAACAAAGCGGTACTGCTCGCGCTCGTCTCGATGGGGCAGGCGCTCGTCGTGCTGACGGCCGGCATCGACCTGTCGATCGGCATGATGCTGGTGCTGACGAATTGCATCGGGTCGTGGATCGTCACGGGCGACTCCCTGCACAGCGCGCTCGGCATCGCCGGCGTGCTCGGGGCGGGTGCGCTGTGCGGCGCGCTGAACGGCGTGATCATCATTTTCGGCCGGCTGCAGCCGATCGTGACGACGATTGCGACGGGCGCCGTCTACTATGGATTGGCGCTGCTGCTGCGCCCTGTGCCCGGCGGATCGATCAACGAGAATCTCGCCGACGCGCTGACGGGCAAGGTCGCCGGCGTTCTGCCGGCGAGCTTGCTGATTCTGTTCGCCGCGGTCGCGATCGTCTGGATTCCTTTCAAACGCTCGGCGATCGGGCGAGCGGCATACGCGACCGGTTCGTCGGAACCCGCGGCTTTCCTGTCCGGCATGCCGATCCGCCGCGCGAAGTTCGCGAGCTATACGCTGGCTGGCCTGCTCGCGGCAGTCGGCGGCCTGTTTCTGACGTTCTTCACGGACACCGGCGAAGCGAACCTCGGCAGCGCGAACTCGTACACGCTGTTTTCGATCGCCGCAGTGGTGATCGGCGGCGTGTCGCTGCTCGGCGGCAAGGGCAGTGCGATCGGCGCGATCTTCGGTGCATTCGCGTTCCGTTCCATCGGCGATCTGCTGTTCGTGTTCAATGTCGATGCGCTGTGGCAGCCGCTATTTCAGGGCGTGATTCTTCTGCTTGCTGTCGCGATCGGCGCGTGCGGATTGTTCAGGGTACGCAACCGTCTGGAGTGGTTTCAATGAGCCAGGCTTCCGCGAGCGGCCGCACCACATTCGTGTCGAGGCTCACCCGAAGAATCGACAAACCGATCGTGATCGCATTCGCGTGCATCGTCGCGCTGCTGCTCGTCGGCGGGATGTTTTCGCGCAACTTCACGTCGCCGGAATACATCCTGCTGCAACTGAAGGTTGGCGCATTCCTCGGCATCATTGCGACCGGCCTGATGATGGTGATCCTGCTCGGCCACATCGACCTGTCGCTGCCGTGGACGATCACCGTCGGCGCGATGATGGCGTGCGCGGCCGCGGGCCACGGCGATTTTGGGCGCATCCTCGCGATTCCTGTCGGGATCGGTTGCGGCGTGCTGATCGGCATCGTCAACGGCTTCCTCGTCGCACTGCTGCGCATCCCGTCGATGATCGCGACGCTGGCGACCAATGCCGTCGCGCAGGGCATCATGATTGTCTATACGGGCGGATCATCGCCGCAGGATTCCGCGCCCGAGGTGATGCGCTGGCTCGCGGCGGGCTGGCTCGTACCGGGCGTGCCGAATGCCGTCGCGCTGTGGGTGGTGATCGGCGGCGCCACGATGTTCCTGCTGTCGCGCACGACCTTCGGCCGCACGCTGTACGCGATCGGCAACACCGAGCGCGCGGCATATCTTTCTGGCATCGATACGCGACTCGTCACGGTGACCGCCTTCGCCGTGTGCAGCGCGTTCGCCGCGTTCGGCGGCGTGCTGCTCGCGGGCTATGCGTCGAAGGCCGCGCAGTCGATGGGCGATGCTTACCTGTTGCCGGCGATCGCGGCGGTCGTGCTCGGCGGCACGTCGATTCTGGGTGGACGGGGTTCATACCTTGGCACGGTGGCGGGCGCGATCCTCATCACACTGCTGCAATCGATCCTATCGGTCGCGCAGATGCCGGAGGCGGGGCGTCAGATCATTTACGGCGTGGTGATCGCGGCGATGCTGCTGCTGTATGGGCGGAGCAAGCGAGAGGCGTAGGGCGGGGAGGATGTGCTTTTCGCTCGTTGCCGAGACGTCGTCGGCCGTTGCCGCACGGGCTACGTTGCCGTGCAAGGAGAGAACTAAATATTTTGTCGTCGGGTTGGGGACAGTCGCACCACTTCGATTGCAGTTGTAGTTTGAGAATGCTCACGTTTTCAACGACTCTCTCCACGAGTCGCAGCATGCAGACTAAGCAAAAGATCCTGTGCGCGCGCTAGACACGCCGTAGCCTTTCCGCTCACCCGTCAAAAATGGATCGGACGATCACCTACAGAGGGTTCGAAATTAGCCTCATGCTGACCCCATCCTTTGAAGGCGAAGATTTGTATGACGTGAGAAAAACATTCGCCTAATGCAGTTGATCAGGACAGAGGATGTACCTGTTCTGTGGGCCGCCTTTATACACCGTCCTCGCAAACGCCAGAATTTTATCGCGGTTGCGGTCGAATGCGGCGAGCAACGAGGACTCGTCGCCATCCTTGCTGGGATTCAGTTTGGCGAGTACCACATCGTCGATCTGGAAGACAATCTCGCGGGCATTGTCGTAACCCCAGAAATAGACGCAATGCCTGGATTCGTCGTGGACCCGGGTCGGATTTGGAAAGTTGATCAGCACCTTCGCTTTTGCCATTTATTTACCGCCACAAGAATACCGCCATTTGCCAGCATTTACGTCAAGGCGAGCGTCCATCTCACGACGCTTTTCTTCCCGGTCGATTTCGGCCTTCTGTTGAGCAGCGACGCGTACTCTCTGCTGCGCAGCGTAGTCGCTTTGCTTTGCAGGCGCGACTTGATAAACCTTGGTTTTCGTTTGCATGTCAGAACCCAAAAAGTTTGAATGATTTTCATGCGACGGAACGATCGGCCTACCGACTCGGGCGTTTCATTGCTTCGGCCTCTATCGCCGCATGACGTTCTTCGCTTGCCTCGATGGGTTCCATCGACTCATCGAGAGAAGCTGTTGCCCGTTCCGCAGCAGAATGGTTGTAATCGAAATCTCCGCTGAATGCGTCGTCTTCGTCGTCGGGGGGCGCGAGCATATCGATGAGCATCGCATCAAGCTCGGGCGTGTTCCAAGGCGCGCCGCGCTGTCTTCTACGCTTTATGTAGTGTCGAACTTCTGCGTCCTGCTCTGCTGTCAATGGGAGGCCGCGAAATGTGGATTGGGGCGTTGCTTCTGACATGGTGAGGCTCCTTGAGCGGCCATGTTCGGGTGTAGTTTTATCGCCTGATAACCGCCAGACTGCCGAGGATCGTGAGTGTGCTGAACCCATCCTACACGCATCGGTGCGGATGTATAGCTATATTTTCGGCCCTTTGTCCGCTTCTTCTGGACGAGCGACATGGAATGGGTCGGTCAGACGATCGCCCAACGGCCGACGGATCATATGTATGTATTAGCCTCATGCATTTGACGAGACGATGTAGCGATCCCGCAGGCCGCCTATGTACACCGTTCTCCCAATCGCTGGAGGTGATCGAACGCGGATCAGTACAGCTTTTTCGGCGGAAGCGAACGACGAATCTGCTTGCGTAATCGTGTCACTGCTGCCGCTTTCTTGCGCTTGCGCTCGGTCGTGGGCTTCTCATACGCGGTACGCGCACGTAACTCCTGGATCAGTCCCGTGTGTTGGATCGAACGGCGGAAGCGCCGCAGCGCAACGTCGAGAGGCTCGTCAGGTTTGAGGATAACGGTGGTCAGATCATTCCTTGATGTGCGTTGGCAGCAGAGGAGGGCCCATGAGCGAGCTGCCGGATAGGGGTGGTGAGTGAATCGTTCACATGTCAGCGACCGAGGCACCGGCCACTTTTCCATCGACGATGTCCTCGCCTTGCCGGTATGCAGCGCGTCGAGCGGTACCAAAGTCCGAAAACGCTTGCAGCCTTTCCAGCCTGAAAACACGCGATGCTCCGGCAACGCCAGCCGTTTCCGGCCTGCAAATGCGTACTGCTACGTCATAACCTTCCGCATAGCGTGAATGTCCGTCGAAGTGACTGAACGTACGCGCGAAAACAAGGGGATGTAGCTCAAAACCCCTGTAAAGGAGGAGCAGGTTTGCGGGCATCGTTGTTCCTCGACCTCGGCAAGGGGTGCCCCACTATACACGCGAATTCGCGGAGACCAATCTTTTATTGCAACGTGTGCCGGCGGAATATCTGCCGACACGCAACGGCGGTTGCTGCCAGTCAATGAACAAAACATGAGTTGTCCAATTCAGGCAGCGGACCTGTCAGACAGGCTTTACACGCTTGCTGGCTGTTAGCAGAAGTGAGCTGAGCGGCTTTGTCTGTGCATCGGTGCAGTATCGACGCTTGAGATAACGAGTGCCACTCATCTTGTTCGGGTTCGCGCTCGGGAATGTGTCGGCTGGGCGAGCCTGCTGAAACAGTTACAAGATAACGATTGACGCTATCGAGGGGCGGCGGTTAGTCTACCGCCTGAAGTTCAAGAAATTCGATTGCTGTTCATCAATTGTTCGCTACTCAGCGATATTCGTTGTCCTCTCCCTCCTTGATGCTTCACTCGCTCATTAGTCGAGCACACCTCCGTTTTTTTAATTCAAGGATTCTTCATGGAAACCGGTATCGTTAAGTGGTTCAACGACAGCAAGGGCTTTGGGTTCATCACACCGGACAAGGGCGGCGACGACCTGTTCGCTCACTTTTCCGAAATCACGGGCGACGGCTTCAAGACGCTGGCTGAAAACCAGAAGGTGAGCTTCGAAATCAAGAAAGGACCGAAGGGTCTGCAAGCGGCTAATATCAAGCCGCTGTAACGTTGCCTGAAGCGCCCGGCCTCCGCTGATGGACGCCGGGTGGCCACGACATCGCGAGGAGCCTGCCTCCTCGCTGGTACGAGCGTTCCGATCTGAATCTGTCTATTCGGCAGCCTGCCAGTGGCAGTCGCCATACGCGTCGTTGCATCCTGGTCTACCCAGGTAACGGCAACGCACGGCGGCCTCAAATCTGAACTGCAACACTGACGTTTGTTAAAGTGTCGCGCATGAATAAGAAGACGTATCTGCAGTTG
>NZ_JAGIPX010000043.1 GCF_017814945.1 Paraburkholderia sp. LEh10 | reverse complement strand
GCGCGTAAAGTGTTCGCTTCGCCGGGCTGACGCCCGCACTTGACCCGCCAACCACCCACTCGGGATTCGAAAGAAGCTCTTTATCCAGGTCGCTGTATAGCGCATTAGCAATAAATCTGCCTGTGCCGCGTGTATCCCCTTCAGAAAGCTTTTCCGTCATCGGTAAGACTAGTGACCGATTCCTTGAAGAACAGCTACCTTACAGTCCATTGTGACAGACACACAATTGGAATCGCGACTTCGAGGACGATTTCGTCAAACTGGCATTCTGCCAGAGTCAAGCCTAGGTCGGTCCCGGGTCAATCCGATTGGCCAGCGTGTTTTCGAGACTGACTTCACCTGTCCGCATCGCGCATCCGGTAAGCATCAATGAGCCGGTAGAGCGTTACGTTCGAGATACCCAGGTCACGCGCTTCCTCCATAATGCCCGCGATGCCGCAACAGCGTCTGTTTGATGGGCACACGCTCTGCGGACTCTCTCGCCGAGTTCAGAGATATGGGCGTTCGAGTCAGCAGATGATCGAGTCGAAGTCCGCTCGGCAATCAGCCAACCGTCTGCCGTCACCATGGCTCGTCGCGCGCGCGCGTTTTGCCCAGTTCGCACATGGTTCCGGTCCACGCATAGCTGTGCATTGCATAGATCATTGACCGCCTTGGGTGAGCGCGCAACGAAGCCTTTGTATAGATCTGCCAGCATTATCGACGACCGTACTCATACCCCGTACCTCAGTGCTTTTATCAGGCTCGACCAGATGGACTGGGCCATCCTTGTATTGCATATGCCGTTCTTTTCTCGAAGGATGTCTGTCAGACGGAGGGATCGCCGATCATATAGTCGTCGATAATTTTCAGGAGACCGGAAAAATACCTTCTTACGCTTTCCAGCTCTTCGCTGCCCAGCGTGCCATCGAGATCGGCAAGATGGCGGTTGACCGGTTCGAAACAAGCCGTAATGGCCGTCCGGCTCCCTGGAATGAAACGCAGCAGGATGCGCCGCCCATCGGTCGGGTCAGGCTCACGTCTTATCAGTCCCGCTTTTTCGAGGTTGTTCAGGGAGCTCGTAATACTGCCTGGAGATAATCCCATCAGTTTCGACAGCCGGCCGGGCGTGACCGGTTGTACTTTGTCCGAATAGGCAACTTCGAGGCATTCCAGGTCGATCACGTTTAGCCCCAGACGCTCAGCCACGAACTGGTTGAACGCCGCGAGCTTGACACCCAGCAAGAACCGCAGTTTGACGACCTCCGCACTTCGTTCCGTGTGTGTCATGGTTCTTCTCCAGCCATCATTGGACTGCACCGTCTGTGTGGCCAGCCATCGTCGGCAGCAGCACGCGAAGGATCTGAATGAAAGCCGGACCGAGCAATACCAGCATCAGCGTCGGAAAGATGCAGAACATCAGCGGAAACAGCAGTTTCAGCGCAATCTTTCCGGCCGCTTCTTCTGCCTTGAGGCGCCGCTTGAGCCGCAGATTGTCCGAGTGCACGCGCAAGGAATCGCCCATGCTGGTACCGAAACGTTCGGCCTGGATCAGCATGGCGACCAACACGTCGATCTCCTCGACGCCCGTGCGCAGAGCCAGGTTCTTGAGCGCCGTTTCCTTACCCATCCCCGCTCTGAGTTCCAGCAGCAGAAGTTGTAGCTCATCGCTCAGGGTCCGGCTCTTGACGTGCATTTCATCGGCCACTTTCATCAGCGCCGCATCCAGCCCGAGGCCTGCCTCCACGCAGACCGTGAGCAGGTCCAATGCGTCAGGAAAGTCCTCGAAAATGGTCTGCTTGCGCTTGTTCACCTTGCGAGCGAGCACGAAGTTGGGAAGGTAGTAGCCGACGGCCGCCAGCAGGAGCAGCACCATCAGAAGCAATTGGCTCTTCTGGTTCGACAGGTACGGGCCAGCCGTCACGAGGCAGACAAGAGGCAGCCCGATCACAAGGACAGTCTTGGCGGCAAAATAAATCCCCGGAGCCGAGTCGTTGCGCCAGCCTGCGTGCATGAATTTCATACGCAGCGCCGAACCTTCCCAACCTTCTTTAGGAAGAGAGAGTTTCGCAATCGGCTTCGAAGCTGCAGCGATCTTCTTTACCCATTGAGCCTCCTCGTTATCCGCACCTCCCGCCGTGGCCTGTTCGTTGCTAGTGAGCTTGTCGAGGCGGCGGTTGATCGAGTTCGGCATCAGCAGTGCCATCAGGCCGAACGCGACAAGGGCGACAATCGCGAATACGGCGGCCAGCAATAAGAGTTGTTCTGTTTTCATGGCGGGCGTGGGGTCGACCCATCCTCAAAGAATGAAAATAACAAACCTTGCTCAAATATGAATGCGGATGATCTTGCGCATCCACATCACGCCGAGCACCATCATGACGAACGCCCCGCAGATCAGCTTGATGCCGGTCGGATCGGTGTACAGCACCCGAAGGAAGTCCGGATTCAGAATTGAGATCAGGAACGCCACCACAAACGGCAGGCAGCCCAACACCCACGCCGACAGCCGCCCTTCGGATGACAGCACCTTGACCTTGCCGAGCAGTGCCAGCCTGGAGCGAATGATCTGGCTGATGTTGCCGAGAATTTCAGCCAGGTTGCCGCCGCTCTCCCGCTGGATCAGGATCGCGATTACGAAATAGCGCAGGTCGCTGATCGGTATGCGGCTGGCGAGCCCGCCCAGCGCGTCATTGAGCGATACGCCGAAATTGATCTGGTCGAACGTCGTGCGAAACTCGCTGCCGATCGGCTCAGGCATTTCATCGCCCACCATGCCGAGCGCCGTCGAGAAAGAATGTCCGGCCCGCAACGACCGGCCGATCATATCGGCCGCCTCAGGCAACTGCTCCTCGATCGCCTTCAGCCGCTTCTTTTTTGCACGACTTACCTTGAACGGCGCGAACATGCCAACAAGCAGCATTGCGGCAACAAGCGCCAGCACCGGCACATAGACCAAAAAGCCTACGATGCAAACCACAACGGGCGGAATCAACGTGTACGCAACGAACTTTCCGATCGACCAGTTCAGCCCTGATTGAACCAGCCAGCGGTCCACCAGCTGGATGCGCGGCACCAACAGCAACATCCGGGTCAACAGCGGCGATCCGCTCAGTTCGCGCTGCTTGAGAATGGACATCGCCTGGTCATTGCCGTGTCCTCCCGCAGACATCATGCGAATCCGGTTTTCGAGGCGTTTGGCCTCACCGCTGTGTTTGCTTTGCCACCAGAAATAGCCGGCCTCGATCAGCAGGATGATCGAAAAGAATACCAGGATGATGAACGCATAGAATGCGTAATTCATGACGATGCCCCTTTCCTTTGAACCGCGGCAGTTTTCCCGTCGCGGCCCTTTTCTTCCCTGGCCGCGCCGTTACACCGGATAGAGCCGGGACGGGTCGTACAACGAGTCCGGCACAGCGACACCGAATGCCTGCAGCCGTTCTGAGAACTTCGGCCGCACGCCCGTCGCGCAGAAATGCCCGCACACCTTTCCGTCCTTGTCGACGCCAGAGCGTTTGAACGTGAATATCTCCTGCAGATTGATGATGTCGCCTTCCATCCCGGTAATTTCCGAGATGCTCGTGATCTTGCGGCGTCCATCCGTCAGACGCGCGGCCTGGACGATGACACTGATTGCCGAGCTGATCTGATGGCGTGCGGACTTTTGCGGCAGATTCAACCCCGCCATGCCGATCATGTTTTCAAGGCGCGTGAGCGCATCGCGCGGCGTGTTGGAGTGGATCGTCGCGAGCGAACCTTCGTGGCCGGTGTTCATGGCCTGCAGCATGTCCAGGGCTTCCGCGCCCCGCACTTCGCCCAGGATGATCCGATCAGGACGCATCCGCAGCGCATTGCGCACCAGCGAGCGCTGGGTGATCTCGCCTTTGCCTTCGATGTTGGGCGGACGCGTCTCGAGCCGCAGCACGTGCTCCTGACGCAGTTGAAGCTCGGCTGCATCTTCGATCGTGACGATCCGTTCATCGGACGGAATGAAGCCCGACAGCAGGTTGAGCATCGTCGTCTTGCCGCTGCCCGTGCCGCCCGAAATCAGCACGTTCACCTTGGCGGCGGACAGCGCTTCGAGCACCTGCATCATCGGTGGCGTGACGCTTTGATACTCGATCAGGTCTTTCACGCTCAGCGGGTTCACGGCGAACCGGCGAATGGACATCAAGGGCCCGTCAATGGCCGACGGGGGAATGATTGCGTTCATACGCGAGCCGTCGGGCAGGCGTGCATCGACCATCGGGTTCGATTCATCGACGCGGCGGCCCACACGCGACACGATCTTCTCGATCACCTTCATCAGATGCGCGTCGTCATAGAACGTCACGTCGGTCAGTTCGAGCTTGCCGCGCCGTTCAACGTAAACCTGCTTGTACGTGTTGACGAGAATATCGGAAACGGTCGGATCGGCCAGCAACGTTTCGAGCGGCCCGAAGCCAAGCATTTCGTCGCGCACGTCGCGCACGAGATTGCGCCGCTCGACCTCGTTGATCGGCACGCTGTCTTCTTCGACGATGCGCTCGACGAGCTGCGCCAGTTCATACTGGATCTGCTCGTTCGACAGACGCTGAAGCTTTTCCAGTTCGACGCGATCGATGATGGCCTGGTGAACGTTCCTCTTGAGTTCCTGATATGCGCGCCTGGCCATCTGGTTGCGGTTGGGGCTCTCATCCGGCGCGGATGTGCCACCCTGACTGGAGAACTGTTCGCGCAGCGTCAATACGCTTTCCATTTTTTCTCTCCTCTATCTCATGCCCGGCTCAGCGCCGGCTTGCCGAAGAATTTCTGCAGGATGCCGCTCCGTTCATTCTCGGGTTGCGGTGACAGCGAGCGGACCAGTTCGCTTAGGCTTTTTGCCACACCGCTCGATTTGTCGAGCCGGAGGATCGGTACGCCCTGATTGATCGATGCCGACACCGACGCGCCATCTTCGGGAATCACGCTGGCCACGCGCAGATTCAACGCCTTTTCCAGTTCCGGCAAGCCCACGGGCCCTTTCTTTTGATAGCGGTTGACCAGCACACGTACCTTGTCGCCGCGATAGCCGAGCGAACGGAATATCTCGAGCAAACGACGTCCGCCGCGCAGATACGGCAGGCTCAGTTGCAGCACCGGAAAAATGAAGTCGCTTTGGTCGAGCACCGTGATCGACACATTGCTGATGCTCTGGCCGATATCGAAAATGACGAGGTCGTACCGGTGCCTCACCAGATTCAGGATGCGCTGCAAATGCTCGGGCCTGATTTCCTTTGTCCTGGCTGGATCGGGCACGCCCGCCAGGACATCGAAGCCGTCGCTGACATGGGTCAGGCAGGCATCGAGAAACGCGGGATCGAGCCGGTCGATCTGCGCGCTCACGTCGGCCAGAGTCGCGGGCGGCGTGACCTCCGACACAAGGAAAGCCGCTTCACCGAATTGATGGTTAAGATCGATCAGCAGCACGAGCTTGCCGGCTGCCGATGCGGCAAACCCGAGATTTGCAGCCAGAAACGACGTGCCGCTCCCGCCTTTGCAGGACATAAACGAAATCACGCGGCCCTCGCGCCGCGTGCCGTTGATCTTGCGGCTGATGCCTTCGATGGCGTGCTGGAGTTGCTGGGAATCGACAGGCCAGGGTTGCACGTCGCGCACTCCAGCGCGCATCGCACGAATCAGCAGATCCGCTGACGGCGATGGTGTCAGCAACATGCAGGTCATGTCGGCGTTCTGTGCTGTCAGTCCGGTGAGCGCGTCGAAGTCATGCAGCTCTATCTGTCCACCGTTGACAATCAGCAGATCGACACCGTCGAGCGCTTCGCGATTCGCGCACAGGTCGGCCAGTCCCTTGCTCGACGTCTTGACGCGATGATTGGAATCCCCTGCCTCGACAATCCGCGCAATCACATCGGCATGCGCTTGTTCGGTGGAGTTGATGAGAATGTCGATCATTTCGTTCTTCCTGTTACGGACGATGGCTCAACTACAGGTAGGATTGGTTCCGCCCACGCTGCTCAGGCTTTCCCTTGGCAACGTCGTCGAAAATGGCGGCATCGTCAGGTTGAATGGCACGAACGGCACCATGGTATTGACGGGCACGTTGGTGATCGCAACCGTGACCGACGTGCATGACGTGGCGTCGCAGCCCGACGGCAAATACGTCACCTGCACGTTGGCGGGTTTCAGGATCGGCAATAGCTGCTGCATATCCCTGACCACCGGATTGCCCGTGCTCTGGCTGGAGTTGATGTCGCACACTACGGCCACCCGGGCACCGATCCGCGTGGCTTCCGCTGCCGTGTTCCAGTAAAAGAGCACACGCCCTACTTCCATCACGCCGATCAGCAGCGTAAAGAACACCGTCGCGACGAGAGCAAATTCGAGGGCGGCTACACCTTTTTGGCGTCGTGCACCGGGCAGACGAAGGATCGCGATTCTGTTCATAGCACTTGCCTCATCACGCAGCTGATATCTCCGAAGACCAGACTGCCCAGGTTGAAGAACCCGGTGATCTGCGAGTACTGGTATCCCGTCACCTTGACCTGCACGAGATTGATGGTCTCGGCGGCCGGAGTGGTTTGAACGTTCTTGTACTGCCCGCTGCAGCCCGACGTATTGACCTGGTCGCATACCACGACCATGTTTGTCGTCAGGCCACTGACAAGGGCCGAACCTGAACAGTCCGTGGTGCCAAAAACAGCAAGACACTGGGCTTGCGCAAGCGGATAGTTGGTCGCGTCAGTCGGGTCATACGCCGACAGCAGACGCGTCGCATCCCGCACCGACTTCACCATCGTGTTGTACTGATAGAACGCGTGACCAAACTCGGCGATGCCGAGCAGCAGCGTGATCAGCGGAATGGCCACGAGCCCGAACTCGACTGCCACGGCGCCCCGCATGCGGCGCATCGATTTTCCTGGCGAGCGCATGAGCGTCTCCTATTGAACCAGCACCGGTACCATCGGCCCGATGCCGGCCGTCGTGCTTCCCGGGATGCCCTGGGTTGCGCAGGGCGTGGTTGGATCGCTCCCGTCACCGCGATACTCCACGTAGATCGTGCCGCTGAGATAACCGTTGATGTTTTTCTCCATCGGATGAAGCATCAGCACGCAGGCCCATGACTGGATCGCCGATTTCTGGCTGGCACTCTGCAATGCCGAACAGTCGACCACCGGCACAAGCGCCAGCCGCCGGTCGGAACCATTGGCGTAATAGCTCGATGGTTGGGCTCCGTTTTTGGCACCTTGGACATCGAGATTGGTTGATGTTTTTCCCTGGTACGGAGCTCGCGCCTCCCGTTCTCTGTCGCGGAAATCCGGGAAGACATTGGAGCCCGGAATCAGGTTTCCGCCTGCATCTTTTGTGGGCACGTAGGAATACCCGGTGAAATCGGGCACAGCCGCGGAAGGATCCGGCGGAGCATTGTACGAACCCTGGTAAATTCCGAAACGGGTGTTCCATGCACCGTCCATGCTCTGGATGTTGCCGGTGTGGCCGACCTGTGTACCCAGCGATGGCAATGAGCACTGTCCTGAACCCGTGAGAAGCTTCTTCATGTCCGGCACTGTCTGAAACCCACTGCTCGGATCGTTTGGATCGTTAGGGTACGCGATCCACATGAAGTTTCCGGTCAACGAATTGTCCGAGCCTACCTTGCTGGGAATCCAGTCCCCCACTTTGTAGGAGCTGCCGGCAGCCGGCGTGCAGATTCCAACGGGCAGCGCGCAGGTCGTCTGCGCCTGCGTGGTCGAAGCAACGGCCGTCGCGGCAACAGCCGACTGACCGAGCGAGGCATTGACCACCCGCATGAACCAGTTCGAGATACCAGTGCGGGTCACCGTGCAGCGAACGTATCCGATGCTAGGCACATCCGCCGCCGTGTAACTGGCCTTCGTCTGATAGGGCCCAGTGAACTGCTTGCTGAACGTGACATTGCTGTTGGTCGAAAGCGACACGTTCTCGCTTTGCATCAAGACCCTATTGCTCGACCCCACCGTCATCCCTGCCGCCTCTGGTGCATCGAGCGACACCGCCTTCGTCAGGTCACGCGCCGCTGCGAGTGCACAGGCGTCCGCGGCATTCGACAGTTCGCTCTTCGCAATGTAGAGCTTCCCCAGATCGAGTGCGAGCCCAGCGAAGCCGATCAGCACGGCAAGCGTCAGTGCGACGATGATCGCCACGATGCCGCGCTCGCCCCGCCGAGCTGCTACATGCATACCGGAATGATTGACGCGACGCATGACGATCTCCCACCTGCGTTGTTTTTACTGACCGCTGCTGTTCCCGTTCCCGCTGCCTATGCCGATGACGTACGCACCTTGTGTCGTGGAGGGATGCGCGAACGACTTGTCATACGTAGCCATCGCCGACGCAGCGGACTTGCCGTCGATGCCATCCGGGGCATGTTCGCGTTCGCCAGCATGCGGATCGATGATCTGCGCCTGGGTGACCGCTTTCAACGCCTGGCCAACATGCGCATCCCAGATCGGCGTACTCGACATGCAACCACCGAGCGCGATGCAGACCGGGAGCATGAGCGCCGCCCGACGCGTAAAGAAAAACTGTTCGAGTTTCATGAGATTCCCCTTGTCAGCACATCAAAGGTCGCGAGCGTGATCTGCCAATTGCGCGCTGACGACGTCCAGTAGTCCCTGGCTTGCTGCGATTCTTGCGGCAGTGTTTTCGATGCGCGCCACCCGTGCCGCCGTGTCTTCCGTCGCCGAGGACTGCACCGACGGGGGACGCGTGGTTTGCACCTGACCAGGCGGCAGGCCGGCGCGGGACGCGCCCGGCAACGCGGCGTCACCCGGCCCGGCCTGCGCGGCATGCGCGTCGCTCGGCGGCGATGTCATCACTGCCGGTGCAGCGGGTGCCTGCGGTGCGCGGCCGGGCGCCTGCATCTGCTGCGCTGCCGGTGCCTTGCCTCCAGGTGACGCCGTCGTCCCGTTACTCGTGTTCGCGGCCTCGCCCTGCTGTGCCTCGCGTTCAGCGATCCGGGCCGCAGCACTCTCGATGCGGGCAATCCTTGCCTGCTCGTCCGCCATCGGGTTCTGTGCCAGGGGTTGAGCCACTACAGCTTGAACCGGTACGGGTTGAGCCACTGCAGGTGTTTCATCTCGTGGCAGTACGTTCGATGCAGGTGCCGCAGCGGGCGCCTGCGGTGCGGGTGCAGGCATAGGTGCCGGCACTGGCGCATTGCCCGGCGCATTCCCCGGCTGCGTGCCCACGGGCGCCCCAGGCGTCTTGCCGTGGTGACCTTCCATATTGCCCGTCGCATACACTTCGGCCTCGTTCACTTTCGAGAAGCTGTCCGTCGGCAGCGGATAGTTCGCGGTCTGCATCGGCTTCACGAGATGCGGCGTGATGATGAACACGAGTTCCGTCAGGTCCGCCTGGAAATTCGTGCTGCGAAGCAATGCACCGAGAACGGGAACTTCGCCAAGACCCGGTACGGCTTTCAGCGAGCCCGTCACGTTGTTGCTCAACAGTCCGCCGATCGCGAACGATTCGCCATCGTGCATCTGGACGACCGTTGACGCGCGACGCGTGTTGATAAGCGGCAGGATGGAAATACCCGTCGAGCCGGAAGCCGAGACCGTCACGCCTGTGGGCGATAGTTCGGACACTTCAGGCGACACCTTCAGGCTGATCCGTCCTCCCGACAGCACGGTTGGCGTGAAGCGGAGGCCGACGCCGAACTCTTCCTCTTGCAGCGTGATACTCGATACCCCGTTGCCGCTGCTTTGCGGAATCGGAATAAAGATCTTGCCGCCCGAGAGGAACGTGGCTTCCTGGCCGCTAATCGTCACGAGGTTCGGTTCAGCAAGAATCTTGACCAGGTTGTCGGTCTTTTGCGCATCGACAGCCAGATTGAACGGACGGTTGTTGGCCTTGCTGACAGCCAAGGCGCTCGTCACGCCAGCGAGCAGGTTGCTCACCAGCGCCCCCGTCCACGATCCGAAACCGCCCTGGATGTTGACGGCCGAACCCAACTGGTTGATCAGCGTCTTCGCGACCTCGGCCACCTTGACTTCGAGCATCACCTGCTGCGGCGAGTCGACGGTCATCATGTTGATCACGGTGGAGGGATTGCTATTGCTCGAGCTTTGCTGGTTCACAGGCGTGCCGCCACCCATGACGCCGGTTCCCGACTGTGCCTGCTGCGTGGGCTGCGAGTCCGCGAATGCCTGCGCGATCACCATCGCCTGTTGCGCAGCGGGCGCACTCGATACGTGACCGGCCAGCACCAGGTTGCCAGCTGCCGTCGACACCCGGATGCCGCGCTCCTCGGGCATCAGCTGCGTGAGTGCCTGCTGCAATCCGTTCGCGTCGATATTGACGATGACGTTGATCATCTGGCACGAGCCGCTCTTGCCCTGCACGATCATGTTGGTCGTGCCAACGGCCATCCCGACGATATAAAGAGTACGAGGTGACACCAGCGCGGCCTGCGCGATCGTCGGATTGCCGAGCGTGCGGTTGCGCGCGGGCTCGAGCAGGGGCACGAGAGCCGACTTACCGACGGCCACGTTGACGGTCGATTCGTCGCGGATTTCGCCCGTGCAGCTCGGGCCGCGCAGAGGCAAGGGTCCGTTTGCGACAGCAGCGGCACCCGCGGCGCCCGCTGGCATCCCGCCCATCGCGACCGTCATGGGCATCCCACCGCGTCCGGCAGGCAACGGCGCATTCGCGCCGCGACTCGCCAGCGCCGGATAGGCGACCGCTTCCTGCGCCTGGACGCTCTGCATGCCGACCAGCCCAAAGCAAAGAATCACGGCGAGCGCCTTGCGGCGCAATGTGCAGCGGTGCGTGTTGCTACCGTGCGAGAACCCCGGTGTCGTTTCCATTTGGTCATGCCCCCCGATATCTGCAAGTCGAGACTTGCGTTTCTGCCTTGTCGTTGCCGGCCGCAGCGCACCTGTCAGACGCCGCTAAAGCCGTTCTAGAAACATTCGAGACTGCCGAGCACGCCCGATAGCACGCCTACGCAGTCTTGCCGCACGGCCGGACGCGCCGCGTAGTGCGTACGCACCTGCCGCACGGGACGCGCCGCAGGAGCGGAAGCAGGCGCTGCGGGTGTGCCGAGCAGCGTGAACTTCGTGGCACCGTCGGTTTGCAATGTCGCGGTATCGACCTGGTTGCGCAGCACCAGTGATAGCGTGCCGACGCTACGCGCGAGATCGAGTTTTTCTGCCTGCTCGGGCGTAACTTCGAGCGTCACGGCATTGACGACCTTGGGCTTGGTCTCGTCGCGTCCCACTTCCTGCGCAACCGCGAGCACCAGAATCTTCTCGAGCACGATCTTCGAAATGTTTTCGTCCTTGTTCGCACTCTTGTCACTGCCCTTGTCCTGCTGCGTGCTGACGATGATGTCGACGTAGTTGCCGGGTAGCGCGAAGCCCGCGACGCCGATCACGTCGTTCACCCGCACGGTGATCGCACGGCGGCCTTCCGCGATCACGGCCGACAGACCGCCCACCGTGCCGACGGGCGTGAGCTTGCCGTCGAGAATCGGCTCGCCGCGCAACACGCTGTTTTTCATCACGCGCCCGTCGAGTTTCTGCTCATCGGTAAACGCGCCGGGCGGCACGCTGCCCGATGGCCAGTCCACCATCTTGATGAACTCGGAGTTCAGGCGTTGACCCAGATTGATGTCGACGGCCGCGACAGCGACCTTGGCGGTCATGCCAGACGACCGGTCGAGCAGCCACCTCGATGCCATTGCCACTGCGCCGAGCCCGGCGATTGCAGCGACCACCAACATCACCAACGCACGTACGTTCTTCATGACAGCTCTCCCTGATGCCTGACCTGTGTTCGAACTAGAATTTCCGGCCGCTTAACCGGTCATTTAACCGGCCGCGATTTTTTTTGCGTTCCACTCCGTGCCGACGCCCTGTGCCGGCGGCGGACTCTCGTGCTCGCCCGTCACGGCGAAATAACTGTTCCACGCCCTTAGCAAGCTCGGCCCGTCCACGACGGCGGCCTGCTCCTGGTAACGCGCGTTGGCGAGCACGATGCGCAGCAGGTCGCCCGGGTAACACGCGAGCAATGGCCGGCCCGACGTCATGTGCAGGTGATGGACGAGGTAGTCGAATGCGTCGTCGTCCGATGCCAGCGCAAGCTCGCGGCAACGTAACTCATAGACGGCGCGATACTCGGTCACATCCAGCGGGCCTATGTAGAGCTTGCAGCCGAGCCTTCGAAAGAAGGCTTCGTCGCCGAGATCCCCTGGCGCGATGTTGCTCGAGAACGCCACCCACACATCGAACGGCAGCGAGAAGCGCAAACCGGTATGCAGCGTGAGCATGTCGAGCCCGCGGTCGAACGGCACGATCCAACGGTTGAGCAGTTCGGCCGGCTCGACGCGCTGTCGGCCGAGGTCGTCGACCACATACAGGCCGCCGTTCGCCTTCACATGCGGCGGCGCCTGGTAAAAGCCGCTCGCGGCGTCGTAGCGCAGTTCGAGCATGTCGAGCGTGAGCTCGCCGCCGGACATCACCGTAGGCCGGCGGCAAATCTGCCAGCGGGCGTCGGAAGGCGCATCCAGCAGCCCATCGGGCGATCCCGTCTCTTGCGGCTCATGTATGAGCGGGTCGAAGATCTGGATGATCTCGTTCTCGACGACGATCGCATACGGCACAGCCACGAGGCCGGGCAGCAGCCGCTTCAATCGTTCGGCAAGCGAAGTTTTTCCACTGCCGGGCGGGCCGAAGAAAATGACCGGTTTGCCGCTGTTGACCGCGCCGCCGATCTCATCGATCAGTGCAGACTTGATCATCAAACCGGCAAACGCCGCCCGCACGCCGGTACGCGTGACCTGCATCTGCCGGATCGTCTGCCGACGCAGCGATGCTTCGTACGCTGCAAGGGAAACGGGCGCAGGGCCGACGTAACGGCAGCGGGCGATGAATTCGGACGCCCGCTGACGTCCGCCGTCCGTCAACTGAAGCTCGACGTCGATGTCGGTCGCGCCTCGCCGCACGACTTCCATCACCCGTTCGCGCACCGCGAAGGCCGTCACGCTTTCCAGCACGCTGATACTTAGCTTGAGACGCTGCGACAGTTGCGACAGCGACACCTTGCCAAGAAGATGAGCCGTTTTAGCCACCAGTTCGAGCAGCAGGTTCTGATCGAGTCCGGTGTCGGCAATGGTGCGCGGCGCGCGTGCTACGAGAGCCGTTTCCGCGCCATCCCCGTTCACGCGTGCGCGGCTGGCGTCGTGAAGACGCGTCACATCTGCCGATGCCTGCGGCGCTGCTTGTTGTTCGTCTTTCACGTTGTACCCCCGATTGGTCCCGCGCATTGCGCGAAGTCTCTTCTGTCTGCTGCGTGTTCTGTTGTCCTTGCTTTCTTTTGCCCTGTTGCCCCTCGGTGTGGGCTCTTCTCTTATGTGAATCCGGCCGTCAGCCGATGACCCGCGCCGCGTGCATGAACATGATGCTCAACGTGCCAAGGGCAATGGCCACGCCGTACGGCAGCGACCCCACAGAAGGCAGTGCGGCGCCCTTTGTTGTTACTGGCAGACTGCCGTACTGGCCGCCCCTCGAAAGCAGCATCGCCAGCATATTGGCGCCGACGGACTTCACGGCGCCCCTGAAGACAACCACGGCCAGCGCCCAGATGCCGCCAATGACCCAGGTCATGAACGCAATCTGCATCGCCATCTCCGGTTCGACGAACGCGCCTACGGCCGCCATCAGTTTTACGTCGCCTGCACCCATGCCGCGCAACAGATAGAACGGCAGAAACAGGCCTCCCCCGGTGAGCAACCCCAGGATCCAGCGGCCACTGCCATCGACCGCTCCATGCAGCCCCCACTGCACCGCCAGAGCCAGCGCAAGTCCAATGAGCACCAGCACATTCGGAATGCGCCGCGTATGCAGGTCCATGCCCGCAGCTGCTCCGACCAGACCCAACAGGCATTCGCCGACAGGAAATTCAAACGCGTTCATGGAGTTTCCCCGTTTGTACTTGCTCGACCGATCCTCGATAGAGGATGAATCGACCAGTTATGGTTTTTAAGGAACCGTGACGCCGCCAAACCAGTTACCGAGACCGGTGAAAAACTGGTTTAGCCCCCCGCCGACGGCCGTCGCGCCGCCGATGATGGCCACTGCGATCAAAGCCGCGAGCAGGCCGTATTCGATCGCCGTTACACCATCTTCTTTGCGCATAAAGGCATGGATTTGGCCGAGCGCTTTTTCCATTTTTCTTTCCCCCACGACGTCGTCTGGTTCTTCTGCACTCATTCCGGTGACAATAACGGAGCCGTCGACTGCGAATATTCGACGGCTCTCCTGCGCCGGTTGAGCAGCTTACGCTGTGACGTTCAACGCGCCCGCGATGCTGTTGAACATCGCATTGAGGTTGGTACCGACCGCAGTAGCACCGACGACGATCGCCACCGCGATCAACGCAGCCAGCAGACCATATTCGATCGCCGTCACACCGTCTTCTTCACGCGCCAAGGCACGGATCAGGTCCAGAACTTTTTGCATTTTTCATTCCCCCAGGACATTTAGGTTTCTGCACTCACTTCCGGTGCAATAGCGGAGCCGTCGAGTGCGACTACGCGGCAGCTCCGCCTGCGCCGGTTGGCAGCTTACGCTGTGACCGCCAACTTGTTCCCGATGCTGTTGAACATCGCATTGAGGTTGGTACCGACCAAACCAGCACCGGCGACGATCGCCACCGCGATCAACGCAGC
Organism: Paraburkholderia sp. LEh10; assembly: GCF_017814945.1. GTDB lineage: Bacteria > Pseudomonadota > Gammaproteobacteria > Burkholderiales > Burkholderiaceae > Paraburkholderia. Next base: position 59,737 of record NZ_JAGIPX010000043.1, on the reverse strand, counting down.
CAGCAGACCATATTCGATCGCCGTCACACCGTCTTCTTCACGCGCAAAGGCACGGATCAGGTCGAGAGTTTTTTGCATTTGAAGCTCCTTAAAAAAGAAGTTTGTTTTACTCAGGTACGCTAAACATGCCCGCTGCGGGACCGGACATTGGTGAAGGCTGCCAATTGCACAGCCGGTTATGGCCTGGCTGACCGGTTCGGTACTGGAGCACATCGCCTCGAGATTGCGCCTCAGCACGCCCCCTCCCCCAACGCCACTACTCTTCAGGAAACCGCATTAACGGCTAGTGGCCGTTCGCCGCTTCCTGCCTTCGTCAATGCTGCTCATACAGAGCCGCTCTGCCGAAGTCTCATGCGCGGCAGACAGAATCCCCCGTCAGCTGTTCTGCGACGCCTGAAGCCGGGGCGCTCCGTCCTGCTGGGTGCACCGCCGTGGCGGGGTATATAGCCAGAGACGTGCCAGGTGGTGAAACAGCCTTGATGACATTGGCTTTGTTCAGACGACCAAAGGATCGGCAGCGCCCACATTTAAAAAAATGTTTCGCCTTTGAAAAACACTTCACACCAGAGATTCAGGAAAAGCGCTTCACCGCGACGCAAGAAAGGGCCGGCTGCGGTGCTCCGCTTTGCTGTCGCGTCGGGAAGCGGTACCTGACCCACCTCGCCGTGTTGGCCTTGCTGGAGCAGGGTTGGCCGACAACGAGCCCTTGAAGAGGTGCGAGATCGGGCGTCATTTATCAGGCAAAAAACTCGACAGGCATGACGGTCACATTTTGTTACGAAAATGATGCATCACTTACCTTTCGTCAGTTGTTTATTAATAATTGGGAAAAATGACCATAACCCCGCTGGCAAAGGGAAAATCGGGAATTGCGACATGAATCGACTTGGCGGGGAGACCGTCGGGCTTTAGGTGTTTTATCAGGAGAAACGCGGATGATGTGCCGTGGCGGCTAACGCATGAGATGCCCCATTTTTCCGTCGAAAACTGTTACGTCATTGAAACGTCGGGTGGATTTAGTCAACTTGGCATGATTAGCGTGTCATCGGAGTCGGAGATTGGTGACAAGGGCAGACCCCGAAGTCTGGCGATAGAAAAGGAGAGGTAAGGCTAGCGACAGAAAGCAGCTATTGGTCGCCGAATATTCAAGGTCGTTGTGGCGGAATAAGCAGTATCAACCGCAACGTCCGGCCTAATCCGGCGATGGGTCGCAAGCGTCTGGAGCGAAGCCCGGCACGGCCTGTGGCATATCGCGGGAACGCGCTTCTGGCGTCGTCTGACAAAACGTCCGCGATCACGACAACCGGATCAGAAGTATCAGCATCCGACCTCGATCGGCATGGGCCTGATCTTGCCGTTGTTGATCCAGTTCCGCAGCGTCCGACGATGCGGCGAGTGTTCGCCAAAGATGGCCTGTGCAAAGCTCAACACCGGGCTGCGTTGCGCCGACATCTATCGCTCTATGATGAAAAGCTTCGGCCGCGTGCTCGCGGCGATATAAAGCGGGTGTTTCGGGCTGCCGTCCCTGTTGAGGCCGAGGTGGTACAGCTTGTTGCCGTATCCGGCCATCGCGATCACGCGCATGACTTCCGCCGCGCGCACGTGTGCCGCCGTGTGCGCTCCCCATGCGCAGACGATGGTGCGCGCCTGCTCGAGCGTGTCGAGAATTGCGCTATCGGCCGTAACGCCGCCGCGCGTCGGGCCGAGCGGAACCGGGTGCGTCAGCAACTCGTCTGGATCGGTGGCGCGTAGCGGGAAGAGATTGGCCACTTCGAGACGACCGTACTTGCCCGCGATCGCGCGCGACATGCAGCGCGTGATCGTCGGATCGTCCGACAGGTGGTCAGCCGTCGACGGGTTCAGCATCAGGAAGGCAATCGTCGGGCGGGTCTTGTCCCACTCGCGCCACAGCCGGTACCGGTAGGCGCCGCAGTCGCTCAGAATGCAGCCGCGCTCGCCAGTCAGTCGGGAGTCGGTCAGGTATTGCATCTCACAGCCCTCCCAACGCAAATGCAGGCATCTCTCCACGCACCGCACGCGCGGCTCGACGATGCGCTTCGTCCCGCCGGGGGTGCTGACCTGCGTCATCGTCGGCGACGTGAGCACCTTGCCAACCCGTTCTGCGCAGACGTCATGACCAGGATGAGCGCACGGGGCCCGCGTGATGACCTCGGATGATTGAATCGGTTACCGGGGTTGGGGGTTGCCCTCGCCTCGTCGCCATGTGAACGGCAGTGAATCAAGCCGCCAGGGAATGTACCGCGAGCTATCGTCTGGTGTTTGGCGATACCTCGACGTACACGGCGTATCGCCTAAACTATAGAACCAGCGGACACGGCCATTCCCGCGCCGCTATCCCGCCATGGCGCATATTTTCTTTGCTGCTTCGATTCAGCGGCATATTGCAACGCCCGAGCTCGAGATCGACGCGCGCACGCTCGGCGAAGCGCTCGAGGCCGTCTTCGCCGCGCAACCTCGACTGCGCGGCTACATCCTCGACGATCAGGGCTCACTGCGGCGGCATCTCGCTGTCTTTGTCGACGGCCGGCGGCTACGCGACCGACAACATATGTCAGATGCTCTCGGCGAGCAAAGCCGCGTTTACGTCGTACAGGCGCTGTCGGGCGGATAGGATGGTTCCATTCGTATCCGGGGAGACACCCGACATGAGCGATCGATTGCTTGTCGCAACCCGCAAGGGGCTGTTCGTCTTGCAAGCCGGTGGCAAGGGCGGCTGGGAGCTCGGTGAGCCGCATTTCGTCGGCGAGCCGGTGAGCATGGTGCTGTCGGATCCGCGCGACGGATCGCTATATGCCGCGCTCAATCTCGGCCACTTTGGCGTGAAGCTGCATCGCCGGCGCGTGGGCATGACGGATTGGGAGGAGTGCGCGGTTCCCGTTTATCCGCTGCAGCGTGCAGACGAGACGCTTACCGGTGACGGTTCGAACGCCAGTGCGCGCGCGGGGGCAGACAGCAGCGCGGACAATGCGAGCGCCGCCGCACCAGGCCCGCCCGTCCCACCCTGGACGCTTCAGCAAATCTGGTCGCTTGAAACCGGCGGCCCGGACGAGCCGGGCGTCTTGTGGGCCGGTACGATTCCAGGCGGCCTTTTCCGTTCCGACGATGGCGGCGACACATGGGCGCTCAACCGCGCGCTGTGGGATCGTCCGGAGCGTTGCGAATGGTTCGGAGGCGGCTACGACGCGCCGGGCATCCATTCCGTGATGGTCGATCCGCGCGACAGCCAGCACGTTACGATTGGTGTGTCGTGCGGCGGCGTCTGGCAAACCGATGACGGCGGCGCGACCTGGCGCGTGAGTGCGGACGGCATGGAGGCCGACTACATGCCGCCCGAGCGGCGCGGCGATGCCAACGTGCAAGACCCGCACCGCGTCGTGCAATGCCCGGCAAGCCCGGACGCACTGTGGACGCAACATCACTGCGCGATCTTTCGCTCGACCGACGGCGCGGCGCACTGGCAGCGGGTCGAAGCGCAACCATCGAGCTTTGGCTTCGCGGTTGCCGTGCATCCGCGCGAGCCCGACACCGCGTGGTTCGTACCTGCCGTAAAAGATCAGTGCCGCATCCCGGTGGATGGCCAGTTCGTCGTAACGCGCACACGCGACGGCGGCCGCACGTTCGAGCGCTTCTCAAACGGATTGCCGCCTGCACCCGCGTATGATCTCGTGTATCGCCACGGGCTCGCCGTGGATGACTCCGGCATGCGCCTCGCGATGGGATCGACCACTGGCGCGTTATGGACGTCCGATAACGGCGGCGAAAGCTGGCATCTGATTTCAGCGCATTTGCCGCCTGTTTACTGCGTTCGGTTTGGATGAGGGCGTGGAGCGGGTCAGTGTCTGTTGAACCGCCTACGTTCCCATCGGCGTGATGGATCGACACTTCGAGCCCTACGCGCCAGCGAACCACCTTGTGCAGTTCGCCTTGTCCGATGTCGACGAACGATGGGCATAGATGCGCCGGCGTGCGTCAAGCCAGACAGTCGGGCGCCTGACCAGCACGAGCAGTCTCGCGGACGCCCTTGCGCGAGAGTCAGCTTTTGGCGAAAGAAGCAGTTCGTCTTCGCCAATCGAACGGCCTTGTCTACCGGATGGAGCCGACGTAAAAACGCTTGTCGAATGACGCTTCCGGGCCGAGCTCCATGCCACGCCAAGTGGCGTGGAACTTGTGAACGTGCCCCGACAATGTCTGGTCGCATCAGGTCACCCTCGCTCAACCAGCCACCACTGAAGCGGCCTGACGACGGTGCGAACGCCGCGCCCAGGTGCGCATCCCCCCTACAGCGCTTCTGCGAAGTCGGCCCGCGACTGAGCTTCGTCGCGGCTGCGCAAGCCTTCGGCACCTCGCATGTAAGCAAGCGCATCGCCCTGCTGGAAAAGCCGCTCGGCGTGAAGCTGCTGCTTCGCACGACGCGGCGCGTCTCACTGACGACGAATTGGCGAGACGGTGCATCGATGGGCGCGCGCGATCCTGCAGGACGTGGGCGCGGCAAAGCGTTATCCGGAACTGCGAATCTGACTTGAACTGGTCGATCGCCGCGAGCCCATTGTGCAGGAGTCAGATCTGACGATCTAACCGAAGTGCAACGGGAGCGGGCTCGCAAGCTCTTCCACGGAGTATCCGCTAGACAGCCGTATCAGTAGGTGGATCGACAACGGCGGAGTACACCACCGCATGCGCCGCTTTTGCAAGCGACTAAAGAGTCAAGAACGAGAGCGGCCGTAACTGGGGGCCACCGTCCTGACCTCACCGCGCGCGTGAGCCGGCTGTGCGCCACCATCCTGAGCCTGGGCGCGCCAGCCGCTCGCGTTACCTGTGGTTTGGCCCTTCTGGCGTGTCGCCGGGCTCAGGCGTCTAACCGAAACACGCTGTAATAAATCGCGTAGTCGACTACGAAGGTGTCGTCATCCACAAATCCCGCGAGGGTGCCTGAGGGGTTCAGCCTCATCCCGAGAGACCGTTCCTGACGCTCCTGAGGCCAGACGAACACGGCGTTGTCTTTGCCGCCGGGGCCGTTCGGATCGAAGCCGAGGCCGTCGCGACTCGCGACAAGCACGCGGCGCGGTGCTCCAATGATCGGGTGGGGCATGGGCGTATTGGTGCCACTGAGGTTGTTGGCGAGCATCGTGAGGGTCGCCCCAACCTTCGCCCTGCGTTTCAAACTAGCCAGCGTGTGCTCTTTCCTGGCGCCGAATCCAAAGAGTTCCATGTGCTCCCCCGTGCGTTGGATTCTTTCGGTCATGTTGTGAACGGGGCCGGCGCCTATTTCGAAGCGCTCATTTCCACGCCGTCCGAGAGGGAGTCTAGGGGCCCGCTCGCGGGCCCAATGTGCGGCAACGCGCGTTCATACGAATAAATAGTGCGCCAGGCCTACCCCGGCCCCCTGACATCTGCCAGCTGGGGCATGCCGCGCCGGAACCCCAGCCCGCCCAAAACCCCAGCGAGTCTCAACGAGGCTTGGACGCGGATCGCTTCCTTCAACAACGAACTGACGTTGAGAGCGCCGGCAATAGTCAGTTGCCTATCCAGCAGAGAGAAGCTTCTCGCCGCGAGAGTTAGAGGATCGACGGCTTATATGCCCGTTGTCGGGAAAGCAGCTGACTTTCGAATCACCGCGTGAGAACGCGTTGGGACGACCGCTCCTGGCCGGATCTTGCCTTACTGATACCCGCCCTCGGGAACATCATGAAAGTCACTTTCGATACGACGCTGTATGCGTTCGCGCACGGACACGCCCCGCGCGCACGTGGAAACATTCACATTCACGCGAATGCGGAAATCGATGACTCTTTTTTGCTTACTCGATGATGTACAGCGACGCGAAAAAAGCAGAAGCAAAGCGACGCAATGCAACCCTCATCATGCTGTGCTCATGATGAGCGAGCTCGCTTTCTTGCTTTCAAGCGCAATGGCAGGCGCTGGCTTTGGCACGTCCAATCTGTTCGGCGATCTGTTCATCTGGTCGTCCATTTTGCTGCTGCTTGTGTCGATCGCATTCGATAACGAATAGCTCGACCTGTGACCATAAAATCAGATCGGCAACATGGACAAGAAGATTCGGCTCCTCTCGCGCACATACCGGACGCAATTTCCGTGAATACGGATGGAATTCGTCGGCACTTTGAAACGAACGCCGTCATCGCGCCGACTGATTGCACCCGCAACGAGCGTGATCACCGCGCCGCCGCTCGTCAGCCCGTTACCATCGGTTCCGCTGCAGAGTCGCCGCGCATATTGAGGCGCTCATATCCCGCGATCGGTTTGCGTGCCGAACAACATCAGCGTGACGAGCGCCTGGAGGCCGATCAGCACAACGATCGCCGTCGTCAGTGACCCAGGTCTGCGAGCGCGAGGCGAGAGAAAGCGGTGTCCGAGCCTGCGAGATCATTCCACGCCAACGCGGCGCCCTCAAAATCGTTTCAATCCACGATCAAGAGCGGTCGGCATGTGCGAACGCATACCCCAGCTTTCCAATGTGTGAGGTACCGTACAGCAACGACTACTTGCCACTTACATACTTTCAGAAACAATATGTTTTTGGACCATCCCAAATCCCGGGGGTAGTAGGAAATGGGAGGCGCGATGAGCGACGATTTGAAGATGGGTTTGATAGCACTCGTCCTGGTGGGTGGCGTGTGCTATTTCGCAACCGAAGCGATGGGAGTAACAGATCTGTTGATCCAACAGATCAGGGGCCTGTTGCATGGTCTGTTCTGAGCGGCCCTTTCCCGAAGTTTTTGCGGTGCCCTGGTGCGTGAGGAGATGAGAGAAGAGTGCCCATTCGCGAGCTATCAGATCAACGAGGCTCACTCCGCGCATGGATCATCCGCGCTAAACAGGCGAGCGCCACTCAAGCGCCGGCTTCGATCATTGCTGGCGACGACCTTTTCCACGAGGCAGATTTGCGCTCGTCTCGAACGGGTCAACCCAACCCTGCCCGGTCAAAGATGCCCAGCGCCCCTACGCTGCGCGGCATAACGAAGCCGCGCGCCGATTCCAACAGGTCGATGAGCAATCGAGAACGGCGCTCGCATATCTGCGCGATGCATACCGCTTCGCGGATGCACGTCAAACGTGAGAACTGAGCGACGGGCGGCTGTCTGTGATCCGATCCCGCCTGACGCGCAAGCGGTTTCGATCATCCGCGACAACAGGCCGCAAGCGTGCGAACGCTTACGGCCTGTCTGTTTCGGACGCCGATAGGCAAACCGTCGCGCAACCGTCACACGCAGCGTGCTGCGACGCGGTCGATTGCCGCACTTTCCGCTTGAGCGCCCGCAAGACACGAGCCGATCGCCACGACAAAAATCCGATCTCGATCAAACATTTATCTCAATAAAACGCGTTCATCGCAGCGCGAGCATGTGCCATATCGCCACAGCTCGCATCGCAGCAAAACCGCCCGCAATCCCCTACGCTTGCCTCCATCTGCACACGACGCAGTGCGCACCGACATCAGTCGACGCGCGTTGTCTGTTTACGGATTCGGACACATGAATACCGCAATCTCCGCCTTCGACCTCGCGCGCATGCAGTTCGCGTTCACGGTCTCGTTTCACATCATCTTTCCGGCGCTCAGCATTGGCCTCGCCAGTTTCATCGCCGTGCTCGAATGGCGCTGGCTCAAAACCGGCAAGGCCTACTACAAAGACCTTTGCCTGTTCTGGTCGAAGATCTTCGCAGTGGCCTTCGGCATGGGCGTCGTCTCGGGCGTCGTGATGAGCTATGAGTTCGGCACCAACTGGTCGGGCTTCTCCGCGTTCGCCGGCCCCGTCACCGGCCCGCTGCTGATGTACGAAGTGATGACGGCGTTCTTCCTCGAAGCGGGCTTCCTCGGCATCATGCTGTTCGGCTGGCAGCGCGTGAGCGCGCGCGCGCACTTCGGCGCGACGCTGATGGTCGCGATCGGCACGCTGATCTCGACGTTCTGGATTCTCGCGTCCAATAGCTGGATGCAGACGCCGCAAGGCTTCGATATCGTCGACAACCGCGTCGTCCCCGTCGACTGGTTCAAGATCATCTTCAACCCGTCGTTCCCGTACCGTCTCGCGCACATGGCGATTGCCGCGTTCATCGTCACGGCGCTCGTGGTCGCGGCTGTCGGCGCGTGGCATCTGCTCAAGGGCCGGCGCGACAACGCGGTGAAGAAGATGTTCTCGATGGCGCTGTGGATGCTGCTCGTCCTCGCGCCCGTGCAGGCCTTCGTCGGCGACGCGCACGGCCTGAACACGCGTGAATACCAGCCCGCGAAGATCGCGGCGATCGAAGGGCTGTGGGACACGGAGAAAGGCGGCACCGCGCTGAACCTGTTCGGCATCCCCGACATGCAGGCAGAAACGACCAAGTACGCGGTATCGATTCCGCACCTCGGCAGCCTGATCCTCACGCATAGCTGGGACGGCGAGATCCGCGGGCTGAAGAGCTTTCCGAAAGAAGATCGGCCGGATTCGACGATCGTGTTCTGGAGCTTCCGCGTGATGGCGGGTCTCGGCGTCGCGATGATCGGCTTCGCGGTGCTCGCGTGGGCGCTGCGCCGGCGCGGCAAGCTGTATGACGCGAAGTGGTTCCACCGCATCGCGATCGTGATGGGGCCGACGGGTTTCCTGTCGCTGCTCGCGGGCTGGGTCACGACGGAAGTGGGCCGCCAGCCGTGGGTCGTGTACGGCGTGAGGCGCACCGTCGAAGCCGTGTCGCCGCTCTCCGCGCAACAGGTCGGCATTTCGCTGATGGCGTTCGTCGTCATCTACTTCCTCGTGTTCGGCACGGGCATCTATTACATGTTCAAGCTGATGCGCTCGGGCCCCGCGCTGCCGGGCAAGACGCCGGACGGCGTGCCCGATGGCCCGCAGCGCACCGCGCGCCGCCCGCTTTCCGCCGTCGATCAGATGATCGACGCCTGAAACACCTTCGATACCAGCGAGAGAAAAATGGATGTCACCGTAGTCTGGGCCGCGATCATCGCACTGGGCCTGTTCATATATATCGTGCTCGACGGCTTCGATCTGGGCATCGGCATCGTGTTTCCGTTCTTTCCCGACGAGAAAGAGCGCGACCTGATGATGAACACCGTCGCGCCCGTCTGGGACGGCAACGAAACGTGGCTCGTGCTCGGCGGCGCGGGGCTGTTCGCGGCGTTTCCCGTCGTCTATTCGACGGTGCTTTCGGCGCTTTATCTGCCCCTCGTGTTCATGCTCGCGTGCCTGATTTTCCGCGGCGTATCGTTCGAGATCCGCGCGAAGGCAAATCGCACGAAGCATCTTTGGGATCTCGCGTTCATCGGCGGCTCGACGGGCGCGGCGTTCTTCCAGGGTGTCGCGCTCGGCGCGTTCCTGCAAGGCATTCCCGTCGTCGATGGCCGCTTCTCGGGCGACGCATTCGGCTGGCTCACGCCGTTCTCGCTGCTGACGGGCCTCGGGCTCGTCGTCACGTACGCGCTGCTCGGCTGCTGCTGGCTCGTCGCGAAGACGGAAGGCGACCTGCAACGCCGGCTGCATCGCGTCGTGTGGCCTCTGACGATCGTGCTGCTCGGCTTCATCGTCGTCGTGAGCCTGTGGACGCCGCTGCAGGAACCCGACATCGCGCAGCGCTGGTTCGACGCGGGTCTCTTCTGGCGCCTCGTGCCCGTGCCGTTCCTCGTTGCGATCTGCGCGTACTTCATGCGCCGCGCCGTGCGCGACCGGCATCACAATACGCCGTTCATGATGGCGCTCGGTCTCGTGCTGCTCGGCTATGTCGGGCTCCTCGTGAGCCTGTGGCCGTACGCGATTCCGTCGAGCGTCACGCTCTGGGAGGCGGCCGCTCCGCGTTCGAGCCAGATGTTCACGCTCGTCGGCGCGGCCGTCATCATCCCGATCATCATCGGCTACACGACGCTCGGCTACTGGGTCTTTCGCGGCAAGGTGCGCCATGGCGACGCCCACTACCACTAAGCCCGCGCGCCGCCTGCCCGGCTGGGTCTGGTTCATCGCGCTGTGGTGCGGCGGCGTGGGCGGCGCGATGATCGTTGGCTATGCGTTCAAGGCGCTGATGAACGCGACGCTGTTTGCCATCACCTGAATGGCCGGACGCGGCGCGATCAACCGATGCGCAGCGCGCGTCGCGTCCTTCTCGATCCTGCTTCGAACCGGCCGTCGCCTCGTGCCGCGCATAAGCCCCAGGCCCGGCCTTTTCTCGTCGGCCGTCGGCCTTCAAAATCCTTCCGCGAGGCTCGTCTACGTAGCAGGCCGCGACACCGATGCACGTCCGGCCACCGATGCAGTGCCGTACAAACCCAAAGAACCACACGCGCCAAACCGCGACGACCGCGCCGGGCTTTCCGGCGAAGCCGCAGCGGGGCGCGAGCGAGACCCGACCACTCGATGACCTCACGCCGATGCCGTTGCATTCCGGACGGCCGGCGCGAACCACGAGCCGCGGACAGACAGGCGCCAGTCGCAATGCCGGCGCAGCCGATCCGCAACGGGCATGACCCGTCCGACGATCAGGCATATGATCGCGGCGTAGCAAGCAAAACAAGCTGTTGCTGCATGGACGGCCCACCGCTGGTCGGGCCGCAGGGAGTGCAGCGGGTTGCGGCGCGCAACGGGCGGCTCACGCCCCGTGCGCGGCGCGGCCTTGCGCACGGACGGCGCGCGCCGGGGAGCGCGTCGTCCGCTGCCGTCCCGACCGACAACATGGGCACAACACCGGCAGGGCCGAGCGGAGACATCATGAAGTTTCTTGTAGCCGACGATCATGAACTGATCCGCCAGGGCGTCAAAGGTCTGCTGCGCGGACTCGATCCCGACGCCATATTCGACGAGGCCGATAGCTGGGAAACGCTGGCCGCCGCTGCAAGGCCAGACGCGAACCACGATCTCGCCATCGTCGATCTGCATATGCCCGGCATGACGGGCGCCTCTTCACTGCAAGCGCTGTTGAAGGCCAATCCCGCGCTGCCCGTCGTCGTGCTGTCGGCGGAGGAATCGCCGGACGAGATGCGCGCCGTGCTCGCGGCGGGCGCGCTCGGCTTCGTGCCGAAGCGCCAGCCGGCCAGCGTGATGCTCAAGGCGATCGAACTGGTGCTGTCGGGCGGTGCGTATGTGCCGATGGAAGCGCTGAGCCTCCTCGGCACGCGCGAGGCCGCGTCAGTGGAACCCGCCGCGACGGCAGGTGCCACGGCCGCCGCCAACGCGCAGCAGGCAACCACGGCCGCGCCGCCCGAAGCGGAAGCCGCCGTTCGTGTCGAAGCGCTGCAGCCGCATCAGCAGCATTTGCTGGAAAATCTGTCGCCGCGTCAGCAGGAGATCATGCGGCTCGTGCATCGCGGCTGGACCAACAAGATGATCGCGCGCGATCTCGGCGTCGCCGAAGGCACGATCAAGGTCCATCTGTCCGTGATTTTCCGCGCGCTCGGCGTGCATAACCGCGCGACCGCGATCGCCGTCATCAATGGCTGGCTCGAAGCCGGCAAGACGCTTTAGCGTGACCTGAAGAAAAACGGCGGCAACCAATTGCCGCCGTCCGAAAGGCGCGCCCCCTTTCGGAGCCGCGAGCAAGCGCCGCCGTTACAGCAGTTCAGTCGCGAGCGTGACGCCGAGCGCGACGCCGCCGATCACGCCGATCACGCGGCCAAGCAGCACCGCATTGAGATCTTCGTCGAGCACGAACTGGCTGCGGCGCTCGCGCAGCAGCGTGCGGTGCAGCAACGGCATCGGAAACAGCAGCGCGCACGACAGCCCGACAGGCAGACCGAGCCGCGCCGCCATATTTGCGTGGCGCCCGGCGGGAATGCCCAGATACAGCAAGCCGATGACCAAAGACGCCGTCACCAGCGCACCAAGCAGCACACCGGCGACGAGCCTGTCGGAAGGATGTCCGTCCACTTCTACACCTCAATGATTCGATAGCCGCGCCTGCACAAGCGAGCCGGGCGCGACAGGTTGACTGGGATTTCGCTGCGGGCAGCGGATGAAGCGACGGGCGTGACGTCTGCCCGTCGCCACGCGACGCCGGACCCCGAACAGCCGCCGTTATCGCGAATGGGCTTATTTCAGCAGCCAGACACGCCCCCAGTCGATCAGAAACTTCTCAAAAAAGCTGACGCAGAAGCGGAAGACGCGGTCGTGGAATCGCCGTGCCGTTCGGTGGGTAGGAGGCGGAATTGACGCAGAATGACGCGGCCAACGTGACCACGCTTCGATACGACGTCCGCCGCTCAGGCGCAGTCGTCGTCAGGTCGACGGCGACATGCTGCCCGACGCGGGCTCAGCCGCGCGTCGTCACCGGCTGTTGAACCGCGCCGGGCGCGCGGCCATCGGGGCCTTGATCGGGCGAAGCGCGCATGGCAACGCCCGGCTGCTGCCACAGCATCTCCAGCGTGCGGCGCAGCCGCGCGGGCGTTACGGGCTTGTGCAGCACGGGAATGCCTTGCAGCGCGAGCGCCTCCAGTTCCACCGACGCCATATCGCCCGTAATCAGCAGCGTGACGACGTGCTCGCAGCCGCGGCGCCGCAACGCGTCGCGCACGGCGCCCAGCGCCTGCGCGCCCGTCCGGTGGTTCGCCAGCTGGTAGTCGCATAGCACGGCGTCGGGCATGAAGCCCTCGTCGATGGCGGCAAGCGCGTGGCGCTCGTCGGGCACGCCGCGCACCACGCAGCCCCAGCGTCCGAGCAGGCTCTGAATGCCTTCGAGAATCGCCGGCTCGTCGTCGATGCACAGCACGCGGCGTCCGGGCGCCGCCGCGCCGCTCGCACCCGAGTCGTTCAGCCCGGCGACGATCCGCGCGGGGTCTCCCGCCCGCACGGGGAAGCGGAACACCGAGCCGCGCCCCGGCGCCGAGCGCAACTGCAGCGTGCCGCCAAGCATCTCGACGAGCCGCCTGACGGTCGGCAGCCCGAGGCCGTGCCCTTGCCGCGCGTCGCGCTGCGGATTGGCGACCTGATAAAACTCCTCGAAGATGCGCTCCTGCTCCGCCCCCGGAATGCCGATGCCCGAATCGCGCACTTCGATATAGCCGCCCTCGCGCCGCCCCGCGCGCCGGTAGCCCATCCAGATCGCGCCGCCTTCCGTGTAGCGCACCGCGTTCGACAGCAGATTGCTGAGAATCCGCTCGAGCAGCACGGGGTCGTCGTGGATCACGGCATCCGTTGGCGCAATGCGCAGCGCGAGCCCTTTCGCGGCCGCCTGCGGCCAGTACTGGTTGCCGACGCGGTCGAACAGTTCCGAGAGCCGGAAATGCAGCCTGATCACCTGCGTGACGCCGCTTTCCAGCCGCGCGAGGTCGAGCACCTGGTTGAACAGCTGGTTTAGCGCCTCGACGTTGTTGGCGATGTTGTTCGCCGTCTTCGCATGCTGCGCGGACGTCGCCGACGGGTCGTTCAGCGACGCCGCGAGCAGCCCGATCGCATGCAGCGGCTGGCGCAGGTCGTGGCTCGCGGCGGCGAAGAAGCGCGTCTTCGCGAGGCTTGCTTCCTCGGCCACGAGCTTTTGCGCGGCAAGCGATTCCGCCAGCGCCTGCTGGTCGACGCGCGCCTGCACGACGCGCTGGAACAGCTTGCGGTAGCTGAGCGCGTACACGTTGATCGCGCAGAAGAAGAACGCGAGGACGATCGCGAGAATCGTGCGGTCGAACGTGTGCGTGCCGAAGTGCAGCACGATCGCGGGCAGCAGCAGAAAAGGAATCGCCGTCGCGAAGTTCACCACGTCGAAGCCGTTCGACATGAACACGCCCGCAGCGAGCGTGACGAGCATGACGGTGTGCAGGATGGGCAGATCGGTATGCGGGCTCTGGAACGCGAACCAGATCGCCAGCCCCGGCGCGCTGTAGAGCAGCGCGCCGCGCGCGGCGTGCAGGTTGATCCACGCGCGCGGCGACACGGCCTCGGGCCAGCGTTGCTTGCACATCCACAGCGCCAGGCTCGCGCAGTTGGCAAACCCGTAGAAGATGAAGCAGGCCGCGAAAAGATGCGGATGCGGGATGTTATTCCAGTAGATCGCCACCAGCACCGCAATCGAGAACCAGTGCGTGAAGAAGGCAATCGGGTCCTGCGCGTACAGCACGCGCACGAGGTCTTCGTCGATCGCACGCTGGATTGGATCGGCCCGCATGCGCGGTCTCCTTTGCGTCCGGCTGCCCGGCTCCCGCCGTCGATGGTTGTTTCGTTTTCTGTGGTCGCGCCGCCGATTGAATCACATCGGGAATAAAAGCCGGCCGGGGTCCGTCATACACCCGCACCGGTTAAGCAGTCTAAAGATAGTTTACCCGTCTTGCCGGCGGTTTACCCTTCAGCTATGACTTAATCCATATAGGCGGCGCCGCGTGCAAAAAGCATACTGGTTTCAACGATTCAACGATCAAGCGCGGCCGACAGCCTCTGAAGGTTCAGCTTCACGACCTGTTTCATGCCTGTTTGTCGAGGCTCCATCGGCGGAATCCCCCGCCCCTACCGCGCTGCTTGCCCCTTACCGATGGAGGCCTACATGGGCGCAGTTCCGAGCCAGGATTTCGCACGCACTCTCGACGACGCCGTTCTTCCCGAACTGTGGCGCCGCCGCACGCAGCTCACGGACGACGAAATGATGTCGATGTACGACCTCGTGAAGCGCGCGCTGCGCACCTATCACCCGCTCGAACTGCACGCGCTCGGCGAAGACAAGGAAGAGCTCGTGCATCAGTTCATCTATACGAAAGTGCTGCGCCTTGCGCCCGGACACGTCGCATCGAAGGCTGCGCCCGAAAGCGCGCCGTCCAACAGCTACGCGATCTGCGCTTACTTTCGCCGCTACCTGATCGATTGCCTGAGAAGCGCGAGCCATCAGCGCAACGTGTCGATGGAACAGGAAGGCATGATGCAGGAAATCGACCTGCGCGCGCAGGCGCTCGAAGATCCCATCGAAAGCGTGCTGCTGCAATACGGCCTGAGCGAGCGCCGCGTGCGCGAGGCGGCGCGCGAGTTCATCGCGTCGCTCGACTCGCCCGAGCGCATCGTGCTGGCGGGCAGCCTCGGCTGGTGCTCGGAAGCGAAAGGTGGTCTGTCGGCCGTGGCCGCGCAGCATCGGGTGCCCTCCTATCACTATCGCGCCGTCAAGCTCGGCGTCACCATGAAGAAGACGGACGACGCGAGCCACTTTTCGAACACGAAGATCGGCGAGTGGCTGCGCGACGAACTCGGCATTGAAATCCACGCTGAAAACCGCGAAGCGATCCTGGTCGTCTTCAACCTGCTGGCAGCGGAGGCCACGGAAGCCGCCACCACGCCGGACAACGACGACGAGATCGAAGTCGCGGCCTGAGCATTCAGGCTCGGCAATCGGCATTCGACCAACGGCATCTGAATCCGGCATCTGACACTCAGGTTCGCCCATTCACCGTTTCGAACGAGGCTGCCTGCAAGCCCTGGTTGCATCGGCGCCTCATCCTGCGTGCAGTTCGCGCGACCGCTGCCTGAAGGCATCCGTCCGCCCGAACGCCCGAAACAGCACAGCACTTTTTGAATCTCGCGGGCAAACGCGCGTTTTCCCTTTGCATTTCGCTGCGCGGCGTCCAGGATAAATAAGCTGCGCATGCCAGCCGTCTTGATCGTCGGGGTTCCCCCGCCCTGCTGCCAGTCAAATACAAAGAGGTGGCCGAATGAACCGCTTGAACCGCTTGTCCAGCGCCCTTGCGGCGATGAAGGATCACTACGACGTGGTGGTCGTGGGTTCGGGCTATGGCGGTGCGATCGCCGCGAGCCGCATGGCCCGCGCGAAACGCAGCGTGTGCCTGCTCGAGCGCGGCCGTGAATTCATGGCAGGCGATTTTCCTGCGACGCCGCTCGAAGGCGCGGCGCAGGTGCAGTACAACACGAGCGTCGCGCAGGTCGGTTCGCCCCTCGCGCTGCTCGAAGTGCACGTGAATCCCGATGTGAACGTCGTGGTCGGCTGCGGCCTGGGCGGCACCTCGCTGATCAACGCGAACGTCGCGCTTAAGCCCGACAGGCGCCTGTGGGACGATCCGCGCTGGCCCGCCGCCGTGCGCGCGGACGAGGCCAATCTCGAGCGATGCTACGAACGCGCGGCGACGATGCTCGGCGCGACGCCCGTCCCGGACGACTATCCCGACTTGCCGAAACTCGACGCGCTCGCGCTGTCGGCGAAACGGCTCGGCATGAGCGAGCGTTTCTACCGTCCGCCCATCACCGTGACGTTCAAGGACGGCAAGAACGCGGCGGGCGTCGACCAGAACGGCTGCATCGGCTGCGGCGACTGCAATTCCGGTTGCAATCACGGCGCGAAGAACTCGACGCACATGAACTATCTGCCCGACGCCGTCGCGCACGGCGCACAGATCTTCACGGGCGCGGCCGTGCATTCCGTGGTGCGCGACGAAGAACGCAATGTCTGGTGCGTGCGCTATCAGCCCGCCGATCTGAAACGCGAACTGTACGACGCGCCCGAGCTCTTCGTGACAGCCGACGTCGTGATCCTGTCGGCGGGCACGCTCGGCTCGACGGCGATCCTGCTGCGCTCCGAGCAGGCCGGCTTGAGCGTGTCGAAGCAGGTCGGCCAGCACTTCACCGGCAACGGCGACGTGCTCGCGTTTGCGTTCAATACCGACACGGCGATCAACGGCGTCGGCTGGGGCACGCATCCAAAGGGCGCCATACCGCCCGTCGGCCCGTGCATCACGGGCATCATCGATCATCGCGACACGCCCAATGTGAAGGACGGCTTCGTGATCGAAGAAGGGTCGATCGCCGCGCCGATCGGCCTTGCGATGATGGGCGTGCTCGGCGTCGCGGCGCCCGCCGGGGGCGTCGAAATGCCCGATCCCGCAGGCGATGCGCCCCTCGCCGACCAAGCGCGTATCGCCGAGAGCATTCTGCGTGGCCCGTATCACGGCGCGATGCGCAACACGCAGACGTGGCTCGTGATGGCGCACGACGACGAAAGCGGCCAGATCACGGTGGAAAGCGGCCGCCCGCGCGTGAGCTGGCCGAACGCGGGCAAGCAGCCCATCTACGACACGGTGGAAAAGACGCTGATCGAAGCGACGGGCGCGCTCGGCGGCTCGTACGTGCGCAACCCGATTTCCGCCGAAGCGTTTCAGAACCGCACCGTCACCGTGCATCCGCTAGGCGGCTGCGCGATGGCGGAGGACGCGGCGCATGGCGTCGTCGATCAGGCGGGCCGCGTGTTTTCCGACGCGAACGGCAATGCGGTGCACGACGGGCTCTATGTGATGGACGGCGCGGTGATGCCGCTTTCGCTCGGCGTGAATCCGCTGCTGACGATCTCGGCGCTCGCCGAGCGCAACTGCGCGCAGCTTGCGGCTTCGCGCGGCTGGCAGATCGACTACGATGCGCCCGGCACCGCGGCGCCGCCACCCGCACTGAAAATCGGCCTGCGCTTCACCGAGACGATGATCGGCACGTACTTCGCAGGCGACGCGAAGCCGGCGGGCCAGCAAGACAGCCGGGCCGAAGGCACGCCCATCAGCTTCACCGTGACCGTCGTCTCCGACGATCTCGAACACATGCTCGCGAACCCGCGGCACGAGGCGCGGATGATCGGCACGCTCACGTGCACCGCGCTCTCGCCGCAGCCGATGACGGTCAGCGACGGCATCTTCAACCTGTTCGTCGTCGATGAAACGAATGTCGAGCGGCGCAACATGAACTACGCGATGACGCTCGACACCGTCGAGGGCAAGCGCTTCTATCTGACGGGTCAGAAAATCATCACGCACACCTCGCTGCTCGATCTGTGGACGCAGACGAACACGCTCTACGCGAAGGTGCGTGAGTCCGATACCGACGATGCCCCCGTCATCGGTCACGCGACGCTCATCATCACGCCGGAAAACTTCCTCAAGCAGCAGCGCACGATCGAAGTGACGAACGCGCCCGATGTCGAGACGCGCCTTGCATGGACACTGAAATTCGGGCGCTTTTTCGCGGGCGTGCTGTACACGGAATATGGCGGCGTCGCCGCGCCGTTGCAATACTTCGACCCCGATGCCGCGCCGCGCGTGCGCCGCGCGTTGCGCGCGCCCGCGCCGCAGATCACGTACTTCAATACGGAAGACGGCAAGACGCTGCGGCTCGCGCGTTATCACGGCGGCAACAAGGGCCCCGTGCTGCTGATTCATGGCTCAGGCGTATCGAGCCGTATCTTCTCGACGGATCTGATCGGCACGAACCTCGTCGAGTTTCTGTGCGCCGCGCACTACGATGTCTGGCTCGTCGATCTGCGCGTGAGCATCGAATTGCCGAGCGCGACCGAGCGCACCACCGCCGATGAAATCGCGCGCTTCGACATTCCCGCCGCTGTCGCGAAGGTGCGTGAACTGACGGGCGTCGATCAGATTCAGGTGGTCGGGCATTGCCTCGGCGCGCTCGCATTCAGCATGTCGCTGATGTCGGGGCTCAAGGGCGTGCGTTCGGCGGTGCTGTCGCAGGTATCGGCGCATCCCGTGCCGGGGTTGTTGCAGCGGATCAAGGCGGGACTGCATACACCGCAGATTCTTCAGCATCTTGGCATCAAGGATATGACCGCGTATACGCAGCATGAGAAATGGCCGCACAATCTCCTCGACGACGCGCTGAAGTTCTTCCCTGTCGATCAGGACGAAACCTGCAATAGCCCGGTGTGCCATCGCGCGACGTTTCTGTATGGGCTGCTCTACGAACACGCGCAACTCGACGAGCAATTGCACGCCAATCTGCAGGAGCTATTCGGCATTCACGATGTTGAACTGTTCAATCAGCTTGCGGCAATGGTCCGCGCGGGCCACGTGGTCGATGCGAACGGCGACGACGTGTACATGCCGAACATCGACGGCATGAAGCTGCCTATCGCGTTCATTCACGGTTCGGAAAATCTCTGCTATTTGCCGACGAGCACGGAGATGACGTTCGATCTGCTCGTCGAGCGTTTCGGGGCCGCCAATTATGAACGGCATGTCATCGGAGGCTATGGGCACATCGACTGCATATTCGGCAAGCGCGCGGCACTCGATGTGTTTCCGACTATCGTCAGGCATCTGGATGCGCATTGAGCGCGCCGACGTTTCGTCATGAATGCCACGGCATTCATGACGAACACATGCGCGATTCCAATTCCGCTAGAACAGCTTCCCCGGATTCAAAATCCAATTCGGATCGAGCGCATGCTTGATCGCCTTCATCGCCGCGAGTTCTTCGTCCGAGCGCGAAACGGGCAGGAACTCGCGCTTGAGCAAACCAATGCCATGCTCCGCCGACACCGATCCGCGCAGCGGCGCCAGCATCGCATAGACGAGCGCGTACACGTCATGATGATCGACGCCGGGGACGGAGCGCCCATCGACGGTGACATGCAGATTCGAATCGCCGATATGGCCGAAGAAAAACGACGCGTTGCCCGGCCACGCGCGATCGAGCGCCGCGCGGCAGCCATCGACGAATGCGCCGATCTCGCCAATCGGCAAGCTCACGTCGAAGTTGATCGGGTCGAGCTTGATGGGGAATTCCGCCGTGCATTCGCGGATCGCCCACAGCGCGCGCGTGTGCGCAACCGATTGCGCGATCACGGCATCGCGGATCGCGGCTTCGTCCAATGCGTCGCTGAGCGCGCTCGAAAAACGCGAACCGTCGTCGCCGGCATCGAAGCTCGCATGTTCGATCAGCGCATACAGCGGATGCGCTTGCGCGAATGGCGAACTCGCGCCCGTGAGCTTCACGCCGAAATCGAAGAAGTCCGGCCACATGATTTCGAACGCGCCGATGTCGTTGCCGAAACGCGTCGATAGCCGCCGCAACAGGCTGACGGCCTGCTCGTAATCGTTCAATGCAACGAGCGCGGTATGACGCGACGCGCGCTGCGGCTGCAGCTTCAGCACGGCGCGCGTGATCACGCCCAGCGTGCCTTCCGAACCGATGAACCAGTGTTTCAGGTCATAGCCCGTGTTGTTCTTCACCATCTTGTTCAACGAGCTGAGCACCGCGCCGTTGGCCAGCACCACTTCGAGCCCGAGCACCTGGTCGCGCGCGGTGCCCGACTGAATCACGCGATTGCCGCCCGCGTTCGTCGCGAGATTGCCGCCGATCTGACACGATCCGCGCGCGCCGAGATCCAGCGCCAGTTCGAAGCCCCCTTGCGCCGCCGCTTCCTGCGCGGCCTGCAACGTCGTGCCCGCGCGCACCGTGATCGTGGCGGCCGCGCTGTCGATTTCCTCGACGCCCGCGAGACGCTCCAGCGACAACGCGATATCCGTTGCGCGCGCAATGGCGCCGCCCGCAAGTCCCGTCATGCCGCCTTGCGGCACGACGGGTTGACGCGCGTCGTTGCAGATCATCAGCGCGCGCGCCACCTGCTGCGTCGTGCGCGGCAACAGCAGCGCGGCGGGACGCGTCGGCTCGTGGCGCGTCCAGTCCGTCATCGAGCGTTCGCCGATCTGATCGCCGACACGCACGGCGTCATCGCCCAACGCATCGCGCAACGCGGCGAGCGTCGAGGCAAGCGCAGCGGGTTCTTTCACTGTCATGCCGTTCCTTGCGTCGTTTTTTACGTTGTTCCTTGCGCTGCCGCCAGCTTCTTCCGATAGCCCATCGAACTGTTGATGCGCCCCAAAATGTAGTCGCCGGCCGCGACGGGTTCATATTTGCTGTCGGCCGATGATGTGCCGAGATCGCGCGGATCGACGCTCGACGTGTAGGTCGGATCATAGAACGTCGCAATCGAATAGCGCTCGCGCCCCGAGGCGTTGATCACGCGATGCAGCGTCGAGCGGAAGCGGTCGTTCGTCCAGCGCGCCAGCAGATCGCCGACGTTCACGACGAAGCTGCCCTCGATGGGCGGCGCTTCGATCCACGTATCGTTCGCGATTTCGCGCACCTGCAAGCCGCCGACCCGATCCTGCCACAACAAGGTGATGCAGCCGTAGTCGGTGTGCGGCGCGACGCCGAACTGTTCTTCATCCGATTGCGGCGGCTGCGGCGGATAGTAGACCATCTGCGTGCGCTGCATTCGCTTCGTATAGCGCGACGCGAAGAAGTCTTCGCCGACGCCCAGACCCGTGGCCACCGCGCGCAGCAGATCTGCGCCGCATGCGCCGACTTCTTCGTAATAGCCGTATAGCGCGGGCTGCAAATCGGGCATGAAGTCAGGCCAGTTGTTCGGTCCGCGCAGCGCCTGCCCCGCGCGCACGTCCGGGTCGTCCTCCATCAGTTCGAGGCCGATGCTGAAGAACTCTTTGTAGTCGGGGCGCTTCGCCTGATACATCGTCGCGTCGCCCAGCGCATTGAAGCCTCGATGCCGTTGATTCACCGCCGCGCGCTTCTTCGTTTCGACGGGGAACGCGAAAAACTTGTGCGCCGCCTGCTCCGCGCGATCGATCACCGCTTGCGGCACGCCATGATTGACGATGTAGAAGAAGCCGATCGTCGTGCACGCGTCGCGTATTTCGCGGCCCGCGCGCGTGAGCGCATCGCGGTCGCCGGCGCGCACGCCGGCCAGATCGACGATCGGAATGCGAGTGGCTGGCTGCATCGCGGACTCCTTCATGACCAAGTTTGAACTGACGATTCGGCTCACGCGCCGAGCGCCGCATCACGCACGAATCGACAAGCGATTCCACGTTGTATATACCGCCAGAAGCACAACCGCAAGCTGCGCTGCAAGCAGCGCGATGCTTCTCTCGCCGGGCGCGCGGACGGCATTAGGGTTTGACAGCATGCGAATATTTTTTTCGCGTAAAAGCAGCGGTATATACTGCGTCGCATGACTCGCGCCCCGCCAGATCGAGCGCGACGCCGCTTTGCCAACGGGAGAATCTCAATGGGTATCTTTGCAGGCTGGAAGTGTCGTCTCGCGATGGTGGCATTCTGTGCCAGCGCATGCGTTGCCAGTATGAGCGCGCACGCGGAAGATCAACTCGCGAAGGTCAAGAAGGCGGGCGAACTCGTCGTCGGAACGGAGATGCAGTTCGCGCCGTTCGACTTCCTCGAAAACGGCCAACAGGCGGGCTTCAACAAGGACCTGTTCGCCGAGGTCGGCAAAGAGCTCGGCGTGAAGGTGCGCTTCATCGATCTGCCCTGGCCGAGCGTGCTGCCCGGTCTCGAAGCGGGCAAGTTCGACATGGTCGGCGGCCCGCTGACGGTGACGAAGGCGCGCATGGAGCGCTACACGTACACGCTGCCCGTTGCCGACGCCACGGATGCTCTCCTCAAACGCGCGAACGACACCTCTGTCAAGCAGTCGTCGGATATCGCCGGCAAGACGGTCGGCGCGGGCAAGGGCTCCGCGCAGCTCGACCAGCTGAAATCGTACATCGTGACTCTGCCGAAGCAGCCCGAAGTGCGCGAGTACGTCGACAACAACCAGGCCTATGCGGACCTCGCAGCAGGCCGCATCGCCGCCGTCGCGAACTCGATGACGAATATCGCGTATGTCGCGAAGCAGCGCCCCGAAACGTTCGCGGTCGTCACGCCGCCGTTCGGCGCGAAAGTGTACTTCGCGTACTGCCTGCGCAAGGACGCGGACAGCAAGCCGCTCGCCGACGCGTTCAACGCCGCGCTGGTCAAGATGCACAACGACGGCCGCCTCGCATCGCTGCAAAAGAAATGGTTCGGCGTGACGATGGACGCGCCGACCACGATGCCGACCCCCAACTATTGATGCCCTGAATCACGCGGCGCCTGCCCTCGTCACATTCGCGCAGCGCGCCGCCTGCATGTCCTTCCCCGCAGGTATCAGGCCATGTTCAGCGCCCACGTTTTCGCTCAAGGTTTTCCGCTGCTCCTGCAAGCCGCACTCGCCACCATCGGCATTTCGCTGACGGGGCTCGTGATCGGCTTCTTCGTCGCGATCGGCGTGTGCTCGGCGCGGCTGTCGCAGAACGTCGTCGCGCAACGCTTCGGCGGCGCCTATGTGTTCTTCTTTCGCGGCGTGCCGATGCTCGTGCAGCTGCTGCTCGTCTATTACCTGCTGCCGTTCGTCGGCATCAACGTGTCGCCCATCGTCGCCGCGATCAGCGCGGTCTCACTGTGCTCCGCGTCGTATATTGCGGAGATCCTGCGCGGCGGCTTTATGAGCATTCCGCCGGGGCAGATCGAAGCGGCGCGCATGCTCGGCCTGTCACCCGTCGACATGCTACGGCGCATTCAGGTGCCACAGGCGTTCCGGATGACGCTGCCTTCGCTCGTCAACGAAATGGTGCTGCTCATCAAGGCATCGTCGCTGATCTCGGTCGTCGGCGTGGCCGAACTCACGCGCACCGCGCAGAACATCGCGGCGAGCACGTACCGGCCGCTCGAAGCGTACCTCGCGGCGGGACTCATCTACTTCGTGATCTGCGGCGCGCTCGCGCTCATTGCACACGCCGCCGAACAGCGCCTCATGCACACCTGAAGGCCGAACGATGCAGCAATTCGATCCCAGCGTCATCACGCACAATCTGCAGCCCATCGCAGCGGGTCTCGCGACGACACTCGGCACATGGGTCGTCGGCGTCGCCATCGGACTCGTGATCGGCTTTCTGATTGCCGTGCTGCAACTCTTTTGCGGCAAATGGGTGCGCGGCATCCTGCGCGTGTATATCGAACTCTTTCGCGGCACACCGTTTCTCGTGCAGCTATTTTTGCTGTACTACGGCGGCCCCTCCGTCGGCCTCACGCTGGAGCCGTTGACGGCGGGCGTGCTGGGTCTGGGCCTGTACGGCAGCGCATATTTCGCCGAAGCCTTCCGCTCGGGCTTTCAATCGATTCCGCGCGGCCACCTCGAAGCCGCTTCCTGTCTCGGCCTCACGCGCTGGCAAGCGGTACTGCGCATCCAGGTGCCGCAGATGCTGGTACTGATCGTACCCGCGCTGACGAACCTCATCATCGTGCTCAGCAAGGAAACAGCCGTGCTGTCGATCGTCACGGTGCCCGAACTCACGTTCGTGCTGACGGGGATCGGCTCCGCGACGTTCGCTTTCGTCGAAACGCTGCTCGTTCTGTGCGTGTGCTATCTCGCGCTGGTCGAACTCACGTCGCGCGCCGGCATGTGGGCCGAAGCGCGCATCGCACGCTTCATGGCCTGAGGGTCGAACGTCAACCGCAAGCGTGAACAGAAACCAAGGTTCATCATGAATGCCCCCGTCGACATGCCCGCTTCTTCCACGCTCGGTTCGATGCAATCCGGCACTGCACCGCTGATCGAAGTGCGCGATCTGCGCAAACGCTTCGGCGACGTCGAAGTGCTGCGCGGCGTCGATCTCGACATCAGGCGCTCCGAAGTGGTCTGCATCATCGGGCCGTCGGGCTCGGGCAAGAGCACGCTGCTGCGCTGTCTCGCGGCGCTGGAAACGTACGATCAAGGCGATGTGCGCATCGAGGGCGAACTGCTCGGCTATAGCGAACGCAACGGCAAACGCGTGCGCGCATCGCAGGGCGAGATCAACCGCGTGCGGCGCAATGTCGGGATGGTGTTCCAGCAATTCAACCTGTGGCCGCATATGACGGCGCTCGGCAACGTGATGGAAGCCCTGCTGCGCGTGCGCCATCTGCCGCGCGACGACGCGAACAAGCGTGCCAACGCGATGCTCGAAACAGTGGGCCTCGCGCATAAGGGCGATGCGTTTCCGGCGAAGCTGTCGGGTGGTCAGCAGCAGCGTGTCGCGATTGCGCGTGCGCTCGCGATGGAGCCGCACATCATGCTGTTCGACGAACCGACGTCCGCGCTCGACCCCGAACTCGTCGGCGAAGTGCTGCAAGTAATGAAGCAGCTCGCACGCGACGGCATGACAATGGCCGTCGTCACGCACGAAATGGGTTTCGCGGCACAGGTCGCGGACAAGGTCGTATTCATCGACGAGGGGCGCATCGCCGTGCAAGGCAGGCCGCACGATGTCTTTCACGACGCGAACCAGCCGCGCCTGCGCCAGTTCCTGCAGAACTACTTCGACCGCAATGCGTTCTGGTCGCGCGGCGCGGACAGCGCGGACGCCGTATGAACCGCGTCGCCATCTGACGAGGCGGGCCGATGTCCGCCCCCGCCATCCGCGACAAGCTGCGCGTGCGCTCGCTCGCGAAGGCGCGCAAGCCGCGTGGATCGAACGCCCGCGCGATGTCGGCGGCGGCCCCGCTGGCGGCTGCGCCCGATGCGTCCGGCGCACCGCCCGCAACGCGCTACGAGCAGGTCAAGCAGTACATTCGCCATACGATCGAATCGGGTGAGCGCCGCGCCGGCGAGCGCATTCCATCGGAGCTCGATCTCGTCGCGTCGCTCGGCGTCTCGCGGATGACGGTGAACCGCGCGTTGCGCGAACTCACGCACGAAGGCCTCTTGACGCGCGTGACGGGTGTCGGCACCTTTGTCGCGGAAACGAAGCCGCAATCGACGCTGCTGATGATCGCGCACATCGGCGACGAGATTCGCTCGCGCGGCCACGAATACAGCTATCAGATGGTGCTCATGCAGCGCGAGGTTGCGCCTGTGAACGTGTCGAATGCATTAGGCTTGCCGCCGGGCGCATCGGTGTTTCATGTGATCTGCGTGCATCGCGAGAACGGTTTGCCCGTGCAGCTCGAAGACCGCTATGTGAATCCGGCCATCGCGCCGGATTTCATCGAGCAGGACTTTGCGACGTTACGCCCTTCCGAATATCTGTTCAGCGTCGTGCCCGCGCATGATGTCGAGCATGTCGTCGATGCGGGGCTGCCGACGCGCGCCGAAGCGGAACTGCTGCAGATCGCGCCAGAAGAGCCTTGCCTGACGTTGATGCGCCGCACGTGGACGAGCGGCGTCGCGGTGACGTTCGCGCGCTTCGTGCATCCGGGCTCGCGGTACAGGCTCGGATGCCGGTTCGCGCCCGATACGTCGCAGCGGCAGGGATAGTCAACCAACAAACAGCCTAGACATTGCCCGCCAGATGAAACCGCGACGCGGGATGCCACAACTGCACGGACGTCGCCACATGCTCGCCGACCCACGTCCTGCGCCATAACATCAGACATGGCTCGCCGATCTCCATCATCAAATGGCGGCGCACATGGGCGTTGGGCTTCTGCGCATAGATGCGGAACTCGGCGCGCTGGATTGGCGCGAGACGCACCATGTAGTGATTCGGTGTTTCGACCGTGAAGTCCTGATTCAGATAATCGGGAAACACGCGCGGATTCACATAACGGTCTTCATACTGAATCGGCTCGCTCTCTTCGTTGTGCACGATGCGCGAATGGAACACAGGGCCCTTCGCGAGCGCGAGCGCGTCGAGCGCAAGGGGATCATCGCTTTCTTCGAGCGTCAGCACACGCGCCGAATGACGATGATTGCGCGCGGCGATCTCATCGGCGATATTGCGGATTTCGAGTACCGTCGATTCATAGTGACGCGGCGCGACATAGGTGCCCGAGCCCTGCACGCGCGTCAGCACGCGCTCGGTGGTCAGCTCGCGCAGCGCGCGCGAAACCGTCATGCGCGCCACGCCGAACTCCTTTACCAGCTCCGCCTCCGAAGGAATCAGACCGCCCGGCTTCCACACGCCCTCTTCGATGCGCGCGATCACATAGCGCTTGATCTGCTCATAGGCGGGCATCGCCTTACCAGGCGTTGCGTGCGTGTTCGCGAGGTGGTCCTCTGCTATCTCCTGGTGCCCGTTTATATTCATGTTCACATCGACCTCGTGGCTTGAGCGGGCGCGCAACGCGCATCGATTGAATGCAGCGGCGCGCGTCGTCTCGCGGCACGCCGATAAGCGCACCGCGCAATGATGTGGGCTGCCGTCGCGCGCGTCATGCCGCCGATTGCGGCGCCTGCTGCGCGACGGCCGTCGGGTCGTTCGCCGCGTGCGCGGCGAAGGCGGCGCGATCGTCGGCGGCGACACGGCTGTCATGCGTCGGCGACGGCAGGTCGCCCGAGTTCGGCGGCGACGGCGGCGCGGCTTCGCCGATCATCCGGAAGGCCGCCGCCATGTCGTCGGCGAGCGGGCGGTCGTCGCGATACGTCGGCACGACGGCGCGCACGCGCCGCCACAACGCATCCGTGTGCGGCGCGCGCGGCGCGTCGATGGATTGCAGATCGTAGGCCTGCGCCGCCGCCAGCAGCTCGATCGCCGCGATGCGCCCCGTGTTGTCGACGATCTCCAGCGCCTTCAACGCGGCGGGTGTCGCATGACACAGGTGGTCTTCCTGCAGGCCCGACGTGATGCCGCCGTCGAGGCTCGCAGGCGCGGCGAGCCGCCGGTTCTGCGCGACCAGCGAAGCGGCCGTGTACTGCGCGATCATGAAGCCCGAACAGGTGCCGCCCGGCTCCGCGAGAAACGCGGGCAAGCCGCTCACGAGCGGATTCACGAGACGGTCGAGGCGCCGCTCAGCCATCGCCGCCACCTGGGCGATCGCGGTCGCGAGACTATCCATCGCCAGCGCGATCGACGCGCCCACGGCATGCGCCTGCGAGTACACGCGCGGCGATTCCGGCGTGCCCGCGACGATCGGGTTGTCGGTGATCGACGCCAGCTCGCGGTTCACGACATCGGCGGTGGCGTCGAGCACGTCACGCGCCGCGCCGTGCACGTGCGGAATCGTGCGCATCGAAAGGGGATCTTGCGTGCGCTGCCCGACCACCGACGCGAGAATGCCGCTATCGGCAAGCGCATTGCGCATGCGTTCGCCGACGAGATTCAGACCCGGCGACACGCGCAGCGCGAGAGAGTCGGCATCGAACGCGGCGAGTTGCCCGCGCAGATTCTCGAAGCTCATCGCGGCGATCGCATCCGTCCAGTCGAGCACGCGCTCGGCGCGCGCGAGCGCAAGCGCCGCGAGGCCCGTCACGCACGGCGTACCGTTGATCAGGCTCAGCCCTTCCTTCGCTTCGAGCACGAGCGGCTCGCGCCCGAGACGCTCGAGCGCGACGCGTCCGCTGAAGCGTTCGCTGCCGAACCGCACATGGCCTTCGCCAATACATACGAGCGCGATATGCGCCATATGGCTCAGATAGCCGACCGAGCCGAACGCGGGCACTTCGGGGATATAGCCTGAATCGAGCAACGCAACGAGCTGGTCCGCGACTTCGAGCCGGATGCCCGAGTGGCCGTGCGCGAAATTGTTGATCGCGGCTGCCATGATCGCGCGCGTTTCCGCGACACCGAGCGGCGCCCCGACGCCGACCGCATGGCTCATCAGAATGTTGCGCGACAGCGTGCGCTGTTCCGACGGCGACACGATCACATCGCACAACGCGCCGACGCCTGTGTTCACGCCATATGCGCGAATGCCGCGCTCGACGATCTGCTCGACGAGCACGCGCGCCGCCGCGATGCGCGCGCGCGCCTGTTCGGAAAGCACGAGCGGCTCGCCCGCCGCAACCGCGGCCAGCTCGCGCCAGTTCAAGGGACGCTCGGTTCGGATGACAGCCATGATGTTGCCTTTGCCGATTTGCTTGTGTATGGTGATTGCGCCGCTCAGCCCGGACCGTGGAGTCAGTTCGTGGTGCGCGAGTGATGGCTCGAAACGAATTGCCTGAAGCGCTCGGACTTCAGCTCGCCGAACACTTCGTCGGGCGTGCCGTCGCATTCGGTCTGGCCTTGATGCAGGAACATCACGCGGTTCGACACGTGCCGCGCGAAGCCCATTTCGTGCGTGACGACGAGCATCGTGCGCCCCTCTTGCGCGAGCGAGCGCATCACGCGCAGCACTTCACCGACCAGTTCGGGATCGAGCGCGGACGTCGGTTCGTCGAACAGCATCACCTTCGGATGCATCGCGAGCGCGCGCGCAATCGCGACGCGTTGCTGCTGGCCGCCCGACAGATGCGCCGGATAATGCCCGCGCTTTTCCGCGAGACCCACCTTCGCGAGCAATGCCTCCGCCTCTTCAATGGCTTCGGCGCGGCTGCGCTTCTGCACGCGCATCGGCCCTTCGATCAGGTTTTCGAGCACCGTCATGTGCGACCACAAGTTGAAGTTCTGAAACACCATCCCGAGCTGCGAGCGGATGCGGTCGACCTGCTTGCGATCGTCCGGTTGCAGCTTGCCGTCCTTGCGGCGCTTCATCTTCAACGTCTCGCCCGCGAGCGCGACACTGCCGTCGTCGGGTGTTTCGAGCAGATTCAGGCAGCGCAGAAACGTGCTCTTGCCCGAGCCGCTCGCACCGAGAATCGAAATGACGTCGCCTTCGTGCGCGTCGAGCGAAATGCCCTTCAATACGTGATGGTCGCCGAACGACTTGTGGATGTTCTTGACCGACAATGCAACGGGTGCCGTAGCGTTCATGTGATTCTCCGGAAGAGGCCGTCAGGGTGCGGCACGACGAGCTTCGGTCGCGGGCGGGATCGCACGCGGCGCGACGTTCGCAGGCATTGCGCGCAGATGGCGCGACAGGCGCCGTTCGAGCAGGCCGAGCAGACGCACGACGACGAAGTTCAGGAACAGATAGATCAGCGCGGCGCAGATGAACACTTCTGTCGTGCGGTAGGTCTGCTGGATGATCTGCTGCGCGACGCCCGTCACTTCCCATACGGTCACGAGGCTCGCGAGCGCCGTCGATTTGACGAGCAGCACGGCCTCCGTCGAATAGGCGGGCAGGCACTGGCGCAATGCGATGGGGCCGATGATGCGGCGCAGGAGCGAAAAGCCCGACAGGCCGATCGAATAACCCGCTTCGATCTGGCCCACCGGCACGGCCATCAGCCCGCCGCGAATGATCTCCGCCGTATAGCCCGCCGTGCACAGCGCAAGCGAGATCACCGCGCACACATACGGCTCGCGCAGCACGGGCCACAGGAAGCTCTCGCGGATCACGCCGAACTGGCCGAGTCCGTAGTAGACGAGAAACATCTGGATCAGCAGCGGCGAGCCGCGGAACACGAGAATGTAGGCGCGCGCAAAACGGTTCGGCAGCCAGTGCGGCGACACACGCATCGTGACGATCACGAGTGACAGCAGGCCGCCCAGCACCAGCGACGAGAAGAACAGGGCCAGCGTGGTCGGCACGGCGGCAAGCAGTTGGCGCAGCGTGTCGAACAGGAAGTCGAAATCGAATGACATGTTGGCGCTCCGTCGTCAGTTGCGCGCGAAGGTGCGCCGGAAGGATCGGCCCACGCGTGCTTCAGCGTGATTGAAAACGCGGTTCGAGATGCTCGTCATCACTAGATACAGCGCGCCGCCGACAACAAAGAACAGGAAGTATTGATGCGTCGAACCCGCCGCGACCTGGCTCGCGCGCAGCAGCTCGGCGAGACCCGTCACCGAGATCAGCGCGGAATCTTTCAGGCTCAGCTGCCACACGTTGCCGATGCCCGGCAGCGCGAAACGCAGCACTTGCGGAATGAGAATGCGGCGGGCCATCGTCATGGTCGGCATGCCGATCGAACGCGCGGCTTCCAGCTCGCCCTTCGACACCGCGAGCACGGCCGCGCGATACACCTCGGCCTGATACGCGCCCGAAATCATGCCGACGGCGAGCGCGCCGATCACGAACGGCGGCACGCCGACGAAGCCCTCGGCGCCGAACCATTGGCCCACCGTGGTCACGAGCGTCGAGCCGCCGAAGTAGAACAAATAGATGACAAGCAGTTCGGGCACGCCGCGAAACACCGTCGTGTACAGGTCGCCCAGCACCCGCGCCGTGCGAAAGCGCGACAGCTTGGCTGCCGCGACGATCGCGCCGAACACCGCGCCGACTGCGAGCGCCGCGAGCGTCAGCGCGACGGTCATCAATGCCGCGAGCAGCAGCACGCCGCCCCAGCCCTCCGGCCCGAAGCCGAGCGTCTCGATCAGAGCCATCCCCTACCCCTCATCCATGCTTTCGTTGACAGGCCCACGTGATCGCAGCGACGCGGCAGGCCGTTCCGGCAAGTGCGCGCGCCCGTACGGCACGCGCGCATCCGGCTATCGATCAAGGCGTGACGTCGGTCTTGAACCACTTGTCGGAGAGCTTCTTCACGGTGCCGTCCTTGAGTGCGTCGGCGATGGCCGTGTCGAACTTCGCCTTCAGGTCGGCGTCCTGCTTGCGGAACGCAAGGCCTTCGCCCGGTCCCCAGATGGGCCCGCCGATCTTCGGCCCGGCCATCGAGATTTGCGCGGCTTCCTTCTTGTCGGCGTTCGCGGCGTAGTACGTGACGTCGTCGAACGATGCGTCGATGCGGCCATTCGCCAGATCGAGGTCACGTTCCGGCGAGGTCTTGTACACGCGGATCGTCGCGATGTCCTTGAAGCCGTCGTTGATGAACTTCGTGTAGACGGTGCCCGACTGGATGCCGATCGTCTTGCCCTTCAACTGCTTGCGCAATGCGTCGACAGTCGGCTGGTCGGTCTTCGCGTCGCCCGTCAGCTTGACGACGGGCGTCGACGGCGATGCCTTCGGCAGGATCTTCGTGTCGGAGACGGCGAAGGTGGCGGGCGTCGCGGCGTACGGACGCGAGAAAGCGATGATCTTCTCGCGCTCAGGCGTGATGGAGATCGCATCCATCAACACGTCGAACTTGCCTGCCTGCAGGCCTGGGATCATGCCGTCCCAGTCTTGTGCAACCAGGTTGCACTGCAGCTTGATGCGCTCGCACAGGTTCGCGACCAGTTCAGGCTCGAAGCCGCCCAGCTTGCCGCCCGGCAACGTCATGTTCCACGGTGCATAGCCGCCTTCCAGCGCAATCGTCACCGACTTCCATTCCTTCGCCTGGGCAGGCGCGCCAGCGATTGCCGCGGCGCTCAAGACCGCGCCCAACACCACCTTCGACAACGTAGTGCGTTTTGCCTTCTTCACCTTCACGTCGAATCTCCTTTTCGTCTGAACGGGTCCCGTCGCGCTTCGCGTGCCGGACATGTATAGACAAGTCTGCATGAGGTCAAAAATCATCGCAACTGAATTTGACAAAAATAATTGGATTGTTCGGGTAAGCCCTTATGCCAAGGGCTTCGTGGTCGCATGAAACGCACGGCCTGCAAAAGCAGGGGCCGCGCCAGTCTGGTGCAGCTGACTAGACAGGTTCGCGATTCGTGCGGGTTCTGCACCGCGCGCGGGCAATCGCTGCCCAGCTTCGAGCCGTGCGTGCCCTCCTACCGGAAGCAGGCTTTCCTTGCATCTTTGAAAGGCTTCGGGTCATACGTTGGTATCGCGCAGAACCACCCGAGGCCAGGACCGCTCATCTCCAGGGTGCCTTTTCATCGGACGCAAGCATGAGTCGCGATGCGCGTGAGTCATCCCAAGGTTCAGTGAAAGCAACGATCGTTGGCTTTCACTCGTGCGTTTGTAGGGCTCGCGCGCTCGCCGCCGCCGCATTACATTGCGTGCATGACTGGGCCATCGCAGGGGCCGCGCCATGAAGCCCTGCCCCGTCCCGAACAAAAAAAGTTTTGCCTGCCGGGAATGAAAGTCGAAGTCGCCGTGTTTGTCCCGATGTAGCAGGCGACATTCGAATCACGATTCACCGTAGGACAAGACTAGGCAGCAGCACGAATACCGTTGTTCCAGCCGTTTCAATGACGTTTTGCAGCCGACCTTTTCAGGCTCGAATCAAATCCGGTTAGTTAAGGATACCGAATTTATTTTTGGGTCCGCCCACTCAAGGAGTTCTATCATGAACAAGATGTTTGTTTGCCTCGCAGTTGCCGTCAGCGCATTCGCCGCTCCCGCTCTGAGCTTCGCGCAAGCGAGCGCCCCTGTCACCCGCGCAGATGTCCGCGCCGATCTCGTTCGCGTCGAGCAGGCGGGCTATCAGCCGGGCCGCGCCAACGACAGCGACTACCCCGCCGATATCCAGGCAGCCGAAGCAAAGGTCGCCGCGCAGGGCGATCAGAAGCTCTCAAACGACGCAGTCGGCGGCGTGGCTCAGACGGGCACTTCGTCGGGCACTACGTCGGGCAAATCGTCGCGCACCGCGTCCGATCACGCGTGTGTCGGCCCCGTCAGCTATTGCAACGTCTTCTTCGGCAGCTAAATGACGCGGACATGATCCTGCGCCGCCGCTGCCAGGCGCAGGGTCGCGCCAGCATCTGTACTGGCCTGTTTCTGGTCTGTTTCTTGTGTTCGTTTTCCGGAGTTT
The DNA here is from genome assembly GCF_017814945.1 of Paraburkholderia sp. LEh10. Classification (GTDB taxonomy): domain Bacteria; phylum Pseudomonadota; class Gammaproteobacteria; order Burkholderiales; family Burkholderiaceae; genus Paraburkholderia. The sequence goes on along the minus strand of NZ_JAGIPX010000043.1, from coordinate 26,758 downwards.
CTTTTGAATGTTTCGATGCACGTCGCCGCGGCCCTCGCACTCGCTACCGGTCTTCTCGCCTCATCGGGCGCGATGGCGCGGGACGCCCAACCCACGCACGCCCCCGTCAGGAATATCGTTCTGGTTCATGGCGCCTGGGTGGATGGTTCCGGCTGGAAGCCCGTCTATGACATCCTGACCAAAGACGGCTACCACGTCACGCTGGTGCAGGAACCGCTCACCTCGCTCGACGACGATGTCGCCGCGACGAAGCGCGTCGTCGATCTGCAGGACGGTCCGGCAGTTCTCGTGGGCCATAGCTATGGCGGCTCGGTGATCACGGAAGCAGGCGTCGATCCGCATGTCGTCGGGCTCGTCTATGTCGCCGCCCATGCGCCGGATGTCGGCGAAGATGAAGCCGCGCTCGGCAAGGGCATGCCCAGCTATACGTCGAAGCAGACGGGCGCGATCGAGAAGACGGACGACGGCTACACGTACCTGAATCCGTCCGTGTATCCGAAGGACTTCGCTGCGGACCTGCCGCTGAAGCAGGCGCAATTCGAAGCGCACGGCCAGATGCTGACAGCCGCCAAGGTGTTCTCGCAACCTTTGACGGCCGCGGCGTGGACGACCAAGCCGAGCTGGGGCATCGTCGCGGGCAGCGACAAGATCATCAACCCCGATCTCGAACGCTGGTACTACGAGCGCGCGCACAGCCACACGACGGTGATTCCCGGCGCGAGCCATTCCGTCTACGAGTCGCGCCCGCAGCAGGTGGCGGCCGTCATCAAGCAAGCCGCGCAGCACGCGGCGCAATGACGCTGAACCATCGCGCGATATAGCCACGCATTGTCGGCGACGAATGCGACGCGGCGCGCCCACAAGGCGCGCCGCGCGTTTTCCTGATGCAGGTTATCGGCCTAGTTGCCGAAATAGATGTTGCATTGCGGGCCAGTCGAGCAATCGCGCGCGTGCGGCATCGGCCTGCCTGACGAAGTGCGCATCTCCATCGATCCGCCATACGACATGTCCGTTGTCGCTTGCGCCGATGAGTTCGCGTTGTTCTGCATCGTCGCTTTCGATGCATCGCTGCTCTGCGCCACATCTTCTGCCATCGTCGCGACAGGCACGGCCATCAGCAAAGCGCCCGCCACGGGTAACGCCATCAGGATCTTCATGTCGAACTCCTTCCATGCAGGCGGATCGCGAAGGTCTGCATCGCGATGCGCCGGACGCCCATCAACGCTCGCGCCATCTGCATCGTTTCGATCGATGCACGCAAGCGCAAAATCGCGCGCAGCAGCTGAGCGCGCCGCAGCGTGCCTTTGTTGTGGATGCGATTGATTGGCTCAATACCCCCGAGTCTGTCGGGCGGCGCAGCGCGGCGCGAGAACGCCGGTTTCTGATCGTTTGACTGTCGGCCGCGCAAAGAAGGTCCGCACTGCTGCTTCTGTTATAGACCTTTGCAACGAGACTGCAATGGCGCGTCGCTGCATCGCAATGCGGCGCACGCCGGCTGGCGGCGCGCGCCGTCGCATCGTGTGGCTCAGCGCAGGTTGGTCTTCATCAGTTCGACGATTTCGTCGCCACGGCCATTGAGAATCGCTCGCAGCATATAGAGGCTGAAGCCCTTCGCCTGTGACAGCTCGATTGTCGGCGGCATCGCGAGTTCGTGTTTCGCCGTCACCACGTCGACGAGGGCCGGGCCCTGGTGCGCGAACGCGTGCTTCAGCGCCCCCGCCACTTCTTCCGATTCCTCGACCCGGATCGAAAAAATGCCCGCACCTTTCGCGATCTGCGCAAAATCGGTCTTGCTCAGGTCCACGTTCGTGTCGAGATAGCCGCCCGCCTTCAGCTCCATCGATACGAACCCGAGCAGGCTGTTGTTGAACACAACGACCTTGATGGGCAGATCGAGTTGCCGCGCAGTGAGCAGGTCGCCGAGCAGCATCGACAGCCCGCCGTCGCCCGACAGCGACACCACCTGCCGCCCCGGATGCGCCGCCTGCGCGCCAAGCGCCTGCGGCATCGCATTGGCCATCGACCCATGATTGAACGAGCCGTGCAGTTGCCGCTTGCCGTTCATCGTCAGATAACGCGCGGACCACAGCGTGGGCGTGCCGACGTCGGCCGTAAAGATCGCATCGTCGCTGGCGGCTTCGTCGATCATGCGCGTCAAATACTGCGGATGGATCGGCTCGCCGGGACCGGACGGCGTCGCGAGTTCGTCGAGGTCTCTGCGCGCCTCTTCGTAGTGCGCCGTCGCCATGTCGACGAAGGTGCGATCGTCCTTGCGCTTGAGCTTCGGCAGCAGCGCGGCGACGGTTTCTTTCACGGTGCCGACAAGCCCCATCGCAAGCGGCGCGCGTTTGCCAAGCTGCGAGCCCTTCCAGTCGATCTGCACGACCTTCGCCTCGGGCGGATAGAACGGCCGGTACGGAAAATCGCAGCCGAGCAGCAGCAGCACGTCGCACGACATCATCGCGTGGTAGCCGGAACTGAAGCCGATCAGCCCCGTCATGCCGACGTCGAAAGGATTGTCGTATTCGATGAACTGCTTGCCGCGCAATGCGTGGACGACGGGCGCGCCGAGCGTGTCCGCGAGCTTCACCACTTCATCGTGCGCGCCCGCCACGCCGCTGCCGCACATGATCGTCACCGCTTCGCAGTCGTTGAGCATGGTCGCGAGACGGTCGAGTTCGCTGGCGGGCGGCAAGATCGCCGACGGCGCGGTGGCGTTCCAGACGGGCGGCTGCAACGGCCCTTCGCCGAGCGCGATATCGCCGGGCAGCACGATCACCGCGACGCCGCGCTGTTCGATGGCCGTGCGCATCGCGCGCTCCAGCACGCGCGGAAACTGCGACGCGTTCACGACCAGCTCGGCGAAATAACTGCACTCCTTGAAGACTTCCGTCGGATGCGTTTCCTGAAAGTAGCCAAGACCGATTTCCGTCGACGGGATATGCGCGGCGATCGCCAGCACCGGTTGCTGGTTGCGATGACAGTCGTAGAGGCCGTTGATCAGATGCAGGTTGCCCGGCCCGCAACTGCCCGCGCATACGGCCAGTTGACCGCTCGACGCCGCGTCGGCGCCCGCGGCGAACGCGGCCGCTTCTTCGTGACGCGTATGCATCCAGCGGATCGAGCCCACCTGGTCGAGACTGAATGCCAGACCGTTGAGACTGTCGCCCGTTACGCCCCAGATGCGCTTGACGCCCGCCGCGGCGAGAGTCTTCGCAAGGTAATCCGCAATCGTGTTCTTTGCCATGAACGCTCCTCGATGAATCAGGCTCGATGATGTAGAAAGTGCGGCCTTTCGAAAGCCGGACTTCACGTTCGACAGCATGTTGAAAGCACACGCGGTGCGCGTTCACCAGACATGCGGCACGAAACGGTAGCGCACGCGCTGGGCGTACTCCGCGTAGCCTTCGAGTTGCGCGCACAGCATGCGCTCTTCGAGCACCGCGCGATAAGCGAGCCCCACGATCAGCAACGGCACACATGCGAGGCCCCACCACGAGCCGAGCATCAACGGCGTGCCGGCGAGAAACAGAATGGCCCATCCGTACATCGGATGACGCACGTATGCATACGGTCCGCTGTCGCTGACCTTGTGGCCACGCTCCGTCTGGATTCTCACGACGGGCGCAGCAAAGCTGTTTGCGCGGAACACTGAGCGCATCGCCACCATGCTGACGAGAATAGCAAGCGCACCGGCAACTTGCAGTGATGGGGGTAACGATGACGAATGAAAGCGGCGCGCGTCCAGACCCATCAACACGAGCCACGCGCACCACACGATCGCGACGCACGCGAGGAAGATCTTGTCCCACGTGCTCTGTCCGCGCTGCGAGAACGGGCCGAGGCGCTCCGCGAGTAGCGCAGGATCGTAATGCGCGAGCCACACGCCGACCCACAGGCCGAGCACGCCCAATTCGATCAGATAGCACCACGCGCCCGGCCACGCGAGCGTGCCCGCCGCGCCAAACAGCAGGACGCCCATGCCCGCGAGCCAAAACGACGTCTGAACGAAGAGCCGCGCGATCATCGTGCTTGCTGCGCTGCTCGCGTCAGGCTGGCGCGCCTGCCGTCGACACGCGCCGGTAGATGTCCGCGACGTCGATATCGGCGAGTTCGATCAGGAACGTATCGCGCAAACAGGTTTCGAGTTCATGCGCGCTTTCGATCCGTCGCTCGATCGCTTCGCCATCCTTCGTACGTGCGGTGAGCCGGTCGTTGAAGAGCGTGAGCCGCCCTTCCGGCGTCACGCGGCACACGACGAGACTGGTCGTGAAAAACGACCCGGGATGTGTCGACGTGTACCAGTTCGACACTTCGTAATCGATCCATTCCGCGCGCTGCAGATCGAAGCGATAGGTCTTCAGCCACGTCTCGCCGGACTGCACTTCGAGATCGAATGCGCCCTGCGATGCATCGGCGAGACGGAATGGCTCGTGCGTGGTCTGTTGCGCGATGCCCGTCTGCAGACGCAACGGCGACGTCAGCGTGACGGCGCCGAAGCCGACGTCCGCGATCCACGGCTGGTCGTCGACGCTCACTCGCATCAGCATATGCGTGCGCGGCGTGATCGCGTCGGGCTCGCGGCCCCACAGCACGCGCGCGATCATCGGCGTCACGTCGAAGCCGAGCTGCATCAGCACGCGGGCGAACAGCCCGTTGTGCTCGAAGCAGTAGCCGCCGCGCCGCCGCTCGATCAGCTTGTCGACGAGCGCGGGCAGTTCGAGATCGACACGCCGGCCTGTCAGCGGGTCGAGGTTTTCGAACGGAATGGATAGCGGATGCAGGCGTTGCAGGTCGCGCAGAAGGTCGAGCGTCGCGGCCTGCGGCCCCGTGTAGCCGATGCGCCTGAAATAGCGGTCGAGATCGAGAGTGCTGGACATCGGTGCTCCTTCATTATGTTTGTGCGTTGCCCGTCGATTGTCTGCGATGCATGCGAAACGCGGGATCGTCGAAAGCGTACCGTCAATGACGCGCGCTGTGCGCCAAGCCCTCACATCCGAAAGCCCTTTCGCGAACAGGTGATCGGATGCGGATCGGATGCGCGCGAGAGCGCCGCATCGCGCGTGCGCTGCGCGACGCATCACACCGCGCTGCAATCCGCGTCAGAAGCCTGCATCGGACGCACGCATCAAAAGCCTTTCAGCGCCGCAGCCGCAATGGAAGGCACGCTGATGCCGTGGCTCGTCGCGAACTGTACGGCGGCACTCAACGTCGACGCCAGCAACTGCAACTGCCCCGGCGCGGACTGCGCGATATACGATGCGGCCTGCGCCGTCTGCGGATTCATGCCCGATTGCAACAGCGACGCCGGATTCATCTGGCCGATGCTGCCGAGGCTCGACTGCAGGCTCGAATACTGGCTCACGCCCTGGCCGAGCGACGCGAGACCGTTGGTGAACGCCTGCTTGTCGACGGGTGCCGACGCGTCCGACGAGCGGCTCGCAAACGCCTGCGTGAGCGTCTGCGACAGCGACTGCTGCGTGCTGCCGACCTGCGACAACTGGCTGACGGAAGGCGTGAGGCCGCTCAGCAGTCCCGACGCCTGCTGGGCCTGGCTCGCCGCGCCGGAAAGCCCCATCGCCGACGCGAGGCTTGACTGGCCGCTCAATACCTGCCGATTCGCGCCGACGTAGTTCTGCAAAAGCTGCGAGATGCCGCCCGACGAAGGGGCCGTGCCTGCGTTGCCCGACGAATTGCCACCGCCGATGCCGAACTGTTGCAGGTTCAGTTGCGCGAAGCTTGCGCTGGTCACGAACAGGCCGGTGGCAATAATCGCGGCGGAAAAGATGCGTGTCTTCATGGCTGGCCCTCCTGTCGACGGAAGCTGGCTCGCTGGAGCCGTACTCGCGCCCATGTGAGTTGGTTGCTGTCATATCCACGATGGGCGCGATGGGCGCGGATCGTGTGCCGAGCGTGTGCGAATCGTCTCGCTTCGACCAGCCGCCGCGGCGCGCGTTCGCGCTTTCGTCTGACGCTACGACGCCGGGCAAAACGCTCGCCTGCTGCTGGAAAAGGCTCACCGTGCGCGCGACGCCACAGCCTCGGCGTGGATATGACTTAAGCACCGTACACATTGCTGCTTCATGCTCTGGCGCGCGTTTCCCGCGTCTCACGGGCGCTCGTGCGCACGGCGAGATCCTGCACCATTTGCGCCGCGAGATAGTCGCAGGTCGGCCGGTCCGATTTCGCGCTGCGCGCGACGACGATATCGAGCGGCTCGATGACGGGCAGGCCGTGCTCGGCGCCGAGGATCGCGAGCCGCGACGGCACGCTGCAACGCGCGAGTGCGATTACGGACAAACCTGCATCGACCGTCGCGACGAGTCCGCTCAGGCTCGCGCTGCTGTATGCGGCGCGATAACGGATGCGCGCGCGATCGAGCGCGGCGAGCGTATTGGCGCGCGCGACGCAGCCCGGCTCATACAGTCCCACCGGCAGCGGCGACAGCTTGAGCACGGGCGTATCCGCCGATGCGCCGACCCACACCATCGGCTCGCTGCGTACGAATTCGCCGCGCAGCTTGCGGTCGCGCGTGACGAATGCGAGGTCGATCTTGTTGTCGGCGAGCATCGGCGCGAGCGCCGTGCTCTGCGCGCAGACGATCTCGATCTCGACATGCGGATACAGATTCGAAAAGCGCCGCAGCACGGGCGACAGCAACGACGACACGTAGTCGTCGGGCGCACCGAGCACGACGCGCCCCTTCACTTCCGGCCGCACGATCGCGGACCACGCCTCCTCATGCAGATCGATCACGCGGCGCGCGTATTCGAGCAGCGTATTGCCGGGGCGCGTCAGCGACAGATTGCGGGTATCGCGGGCAAAGAGCGTGGTGCCGAGCATCTGTTCGAGCCGCTTGATCTGCATGCTGACCGCCGCCTGCGAGCGGTGCACCGTCACGGCCGCCTTCGTGAAGCTGCCCGCCTCGACGACGGCGACGAAAGTGCGCAGCAGATCGACATTGAATTCGGGGTGCATGATTTATCAATCTGGCTTATGGAATTTCTCAATTTTATTCGTTTGTCACGATGGGGCAAGCCGCCGATACTTTGACGCATTCGACGTCGAGGAACCATTCGCCATGTCTTTATCGCCGCTTTCGTCGCTGTCGCTCAGCCGAAGCCAGCAAGGCGCGCTCACGCTCGCGAGCGGCGGCCTGCTGATGGGCACGATTGGCGTGTTCGTCGAGGAAGCGCGGCTCGGCGCGCTGACGCTAGTGTTTTTTCGCTGTCTGTTCGGTTTCATTTCGCTTGCCGCGTATTGCGCGTGGCGAGGCTATTTCGCACGACGTCATTTCACGCGGCGCACGGTGCTGCTCGCGACGATTTCAGGCGTGCTGATGGTGACGCAGTGGGTGGGCTTCTTCGATGCGATTCATCGCACGAGCATTGCTGTTGCGACGGTCGTGTTTCATGTGCAGCCGTTCTGGGTCGTGCTGATCGGCGCGGCGCTTTTCAACGAGCGCCTTGGTGCCGACCGGCTTGGCTGGATCGCGACGGCGTTCGTCGGGCTGGTGCTGGCGTCGGGCGTCGCGGGGGCGGGATCGATGCAGGGCCATTCGAGTTATCTGATCGGGATTGGCGAGGCGTTGGCGGGGTCGGTGCTGTATGCGAGCGTCACGCTGATCGCGAAGAGTCTGGGTGATATGCGCCCGCATCTGCTGACGCTGGCGCAGTGCGCGGTTGGGGTCGTATGTCTGCCGTTTATTGCGCCGCTTGGCGCGGAGCACATCGCGCCCGTTCAATGGTTCTGGCTGATTGGCATGGGTGTGTTGCACACGGGGCTCTCCTATGTGCTGATTTATGGCGCGCTGCCGAAGCTCACGACGCCTGTCATCGCGGTGTTGCTGTTTGTTTATCCGCTGACGGCCATCGCCGTTGATGCCATCGTTTATGGGCGCGCGCTGACTTTGCCGCAGTGCGGCGGGATGGGGTTGATTGTTCTCGCCAGCCTTGGTGTGAATCTTGGATGGCCGTTGGTGTCGGTGTTGGGTTTTGGTTTGAATCGGCGGCAAGTGGACCGATAAAGGTTTTTTGTCTGCGACGCTGGTGGTTGTTTTGCCGCTGTCGATGGCGTCCGCGATGCGGTTTGCTTTGCCGCTGTCGCTGGCATCCGCGATAGCGCCTCGCGGCGCGGGCGTCGCCCCTGTGCGGGGCGGCACTTCCTTTCTTTGCCGCGGCAAAGAAAGTAAGCAAAGAAAGCCGCTCACCCCGCCAATGCTTGGCCGTTATCCACGGGCTCTCAACGTCCCCGCGCTTCGCTTGGCAGCGTGCTGAACTTGCCCGTTGCGCACGCGCTGATTGAATGCCTCACCCGCTTCACGCGCTCGTACAGGGCCTACCGTTCCGGGTATTTCAGTGCCCTATGCGGCAAACGTATGTCGGTTGTCACGCCTCGCGGGGCAGCGCTCGCACTGTGCAGAGACGTCACGCAGCGAAGGTGATCTGATGGCGCGACGGCCCACATAGGTTTGCCGCATGGGGGCACGGGATAATCGAGGGCGTGGTCTGCTATGCGGGTGCATGAAGCGGGTGAGGCGCAATCAGTGCGTGGGCAACGGGCGTGGGCGAGCACACTGCCGCGATAAACATCGGGATGTTGAGGGCCCGTGGGTAACGGTCAAGCATTGGCGGTGTGAGCGGCTTTCTTTGCCTCCTTTCTTTGCCGCGGCAAAGAAAGGAGGTGCCGCCCCGCACAGGGGCAACGCCCGCGCCGCGAGGCGCTATCGCGGATGCCCGCGCAAAGGCAAAACAAACCGCAATCGCGAATGCACGCGACAGCGGCAAAACAAACCGCTATCGCGGATGCCTGCGACAGCGGCAAAACAAACCGCAGTACAAAACCGAATCAAAAGGCTCACTGCGGCAAAGCTTCCCCGCGCGTCTCCCGTGCCAACGGAATAATAAAGATCCCAGCAATGAACGCGAGCGCAGTCAGTGCAACGGGCACGCCCAATGTGTGCATATTAAGCACAGCCGCCCCGAGCAGAAAATTCACCCCAGCCCCGACGAATCGCCCAAACGACGTGCAAAACGCAAACGCCGTCGCCCGCACGCGCGTTTCAAACAGTTCCGGCAACCACAAACTGAACAACGCGAAGTTGCCACCAAAGAATCCAAGCACGAACAACCAGGCGATAAACGGTGCAAGCCCATTCGGCAAATAGAACGCCCAGCCAAAGCTGCCGATAATCGCCACAGCCATGCCCGCAAAATAAATCATGAGCGTCTTCTTGCGGCCGATGCGCTCAGCAAGCGTCGGCAACGCAAGACAGCCGAGAATCGTGCCGATCGACAGCAGCCCCGTCGCCATCGAGGCCATCTTGATCGCGTCAGGTTTCGCCATGCCAGCGCGCGTCGCCAGTTGAATCACCGCCGACGGCTCATACACGGCGCCCGCCCACAAGCCAATGATCGCGATCGTCAACAGCGCGCACATCACCCACGTGCGGCGGCGATACGTCGGCCCGAAAATCTCGCGCATCGGCTTCACGTGCACCACGTCGCGCGCTTCCGCCTTCTGCCACTTCTCCGATTCCTTCACGCGCGTCAGGATCATGATCGCGACGAACACAGGCACGGCGCCCGTCAGGAACATCGCGCGCCAGCCAAAGTGCACGCCGATCGTATAGTTGAGCGCGGCAGCCAGAAAAAAGCCCGCGTAGTAGCCCGTCTGCAGATAACCCGCGCCCATCTTGCGCCGGTCCTCAGGCCACGCTTCCGCGACATAGGTGCCCGCCAGCGCCCATTCGCCGCCAATGCCGACGCCCGCAATGAAGCGGTAGATGCCGAGCTCCCACACGTTATGCGAGGTCGCCGACAGGCCCGTGAAGATCGCGAACGTGAAGATCGTGCCCGCCAGCACTTTCGTGCGACCGAAACGGTCCGCAAGCGGCCCCCAAATGAACGACAAACCCCAGCCCACGAGGAAGAGCGCAAAAAGAATCGAACCTGCAAGGCCGACGTTCGCGGGCGTCGCCGCATAGCCCGAGCGCGGCAGCAGCTCGGTCAGCGCCGGCGTGAGCACCAGCGCGTAGATGAACGAGTCCATCCCGTCGAGCGTCCAGCCCGCCCACGCGCCCCAAAATCCGGCAATCTGTGATCGGTTCAGCGGCGTCTTCTGCCGCACTACCCGTGCACGGTCCGATATCGAAGAATTCATCATTTGCTCCTGCTCCTCCACGTACTACGGTTGGATTGGGTGACCGTCACGACACCCGCGCTGCCCTTGCATGCGGCCCGCCGCATGGCTGTGAGAGGAAGCCCGAAGCGCCGTGCCTCTACGAAAACCCCGGGTTTGTCCCGCTAGAAATTGTGCATTTTTATATATAATATTTGATGTCATGAGCAACGCAACCGATGGTTTTCCCCTGGACAGCGCACCGCGCGTCCCTTTTCTGCCGACGGCCAACGCTCCGCGGCCCAGCACTTCGCGCATGATCGCGGAGGCGCTGCGCGCGGCGATCGTCGAAGGCACGCTCGAGCCGGGCGCGCCGCTGCGTCAGGACGCGATCGCGCGTCACTTCTCGGTCAGCGCGATTCCCGTGCGCGAGGCGCTGCGTCTGCTGGAAACGGAAGGATGGGTCAAGGTCGAATTGAACAAGGGCGCGACGGTCGCACGGCTCACGCCCGCCGAAGCGCGCGAGATCTACGAGATCCGCTCGGCGCTCGAAAGCCTCGCGATCGCGCTGGCGATTCCGAACCACACGCCAGAAACGCTGCGCGAAGCGGCGTCGCTGCGTGAAGCCGCCGAGCGTGAGCCCGACCCCGCGCTCTATGTCGCGCGCAACGAGGCGTTCCATACGTGCCTGTACGCGCCCGCCAACCGTCCTCAGCTCGCCGAGATGATCGCGGCGCTGCATCGGCGCGGCGAGCGATACCTGAGACTGAAGTTCGGCTTGCCCGCCTACAAGGGCGAGTCCGACACCGAACACGAGGCGATCCTTGCCGCCGTCGAGCGCAAGGACATCGCCGCCGCCCAGTCGCTCATCTCCGCCCACCTGCTGGGCACGGGCGAGCTGGTCTACCGTTTCTTGACGGAACGCGCGCAGGCCGAAGCCGCCGCGGCCACGCCGCGCAGACGCCGCGGACGGCCCGCGCGCACTCCAACCACTATCGGGAGTTGAAGCACCGATGAATCAGCGAGTCGAGTCAGCCAAGCTCGGATTGGCACAGGCAACGGCGGCGCCCGCGCGCTCCTGGACCACCAAACGCGATGAGAAGCGCCGCAGGCTCGCCGCGATCGAGCCCTGGCTCAAAGACGGCATCCTGCCCGCCGCGCGCATGGTCGATGCGCTGGAAATCCTGATTCGCCCCGGCGACCGCGTCGCGCTCGAAGGCGACAACCAGAAGCAGGCCGACTTCCTGTCGCGCTCGTTCGCGCAGGTCGATTCGCAGAAGGTGCATGACGTCCATCTGCTGATCTCCAGCATCAGCCGCCCGGAACACCTGACGCTGTTCGAGAAGAACATCGCGCACAAGGTCGATTTCTCGTTTGCCGGTCCGCAGAGCCTGCGCGTCGCGCAACTGCTGGAAGACGGCCAGCTCGAAATCGGCGCGATCTACACGTACGTCGAACTGTATGCGCGCATGTTCGTCGACCTCACGCCGAATGTCGCGTTGCTGTGCGCGGAAAAAGCAGACCGTCACGGCAATCTCTACACCGGCCCGAATACGGAAGACACGCCGACCATCGCCGAAGCGGCCGCGTTCCGGCATGGCATCGTGATCGTGCAGGTGAACGAGATCGTCGATGAACTGCCGCGCGTCGATATTCCCGCGTCGTGGGTCGACGTGGTCGTGCAGGCCGACCGGCCGTTCGCCGTCGAGCCCCTGTTCACGCGCGATCCGCGCCATATCGGCGATCTGCAGGTGCTGACGGCGATGATGGTCATCAAGGGCATCTACGAGCCGTATGGGATCACGTCGCTGAATCACGGCATCGGTTTCGACACGGCCGCGATCGAATTGCTGCTGCCGACCTATGGCGAATCGCTCGGACTCAAGGGCAAGATCTGCCGCAACTGGACGCTCAACCCACACCCCACGCTGATTCCCGCGATCGAATCCGGCTGGGTCGACAGCGTGCATTGCTTCGGCAGCGAGGTCGGCATGGAGGCGTATATCGAAGCGCGTCCCGACGTGTTCTTCACGGGCAACGACGGCACGCTGCGCTCGAACCGCGTGCTGTGCCAGCTCGCCGGGCAATACGGCGTCGATCTCTTCATCGGCTCGACGCTGCAGATCGACGGCGATGCGAATTCGTCGACGGTGACGCGCGGGCGGCTCGCGGGATTCGGCGGTGCGCCGAACATGGGCCACGATCCGCGCGGACGGCGTCATTCGAGCGAAGCGTGGCTCAAGCTGCTGAAGGACCAGGGGCCTGTGTCGCGCGGCCAGAAGCTCGTCGTGCAACTGGCCGAAACGTACAAGAAAGGCGGCGAGCCGACCTTCGTCGATGAACTCGACGCCGTCGCCGTCGGCAAGAAGAGCGGCATGCCCGTCGCGCCCGTGATGATCTACGGCGACGACGTGAGCCATGTCGTCACGGAAGAAGGCATCGCGCATCTGCACAAGGCGCAAGGCATCGACGAACGGCGCGCGGCTGTCGCGGCCGTGGCCGGCGTGACGCCGATCGGCTTGCGCGCGAAGCCGGAAAAGACGGCCGAGCTGCGCCGCAGAGGCGTCGTCGCGTATCCGGAAGATCTCGGCATCCGCCGCGGCGAAGCGAAACGCTCGCTGCTCGCGGCGCGCAGCATCGACGATCTCGTTACATGGTCGGGCGGGCTCTACGCGCCGCCGGCGCGCTTCCGCAGCTGGTGACGCGATGGCCGTCCAGCTTGCCATCCCGCTCGCGGCGGTCACGTTTCGTCGTGCGAACGCGCGTGACTTTGACGGGCACGACGCCGCGCTCTCCGATGCGACCCTCGCGCATTTTGCCGTCGCATCGCTGATCGAAGAGGCGCAACTGACGCCGAAGCCCGCGCTCGTCGACGCGCGCGGCAGCGGCGCGCATCGCGATCTGGACTTGTCGTTGATGCTGCGTTCGGCGCGCGCGCTCGAACCGACGTTCGCGGCCCTCGCGAGCGCCTCGCGGGGCCGCATGCCGTCCGCGACGCTGCGCGCGGAGCTCGCGCAAATCGGGCGCGCCGGCGAACAGGACATGATGCGCGCGACCAACGGCAGCAACGCGCATCGCGGCGCGATATGGATCATCGGCCTGCTGGTCGCGGGCGCGGCCATCGTGTTCGCCGGCGACGCTTCAGCGTGTTCGACCGCCCTGCCCGCGCATGCGCGCTCTGCCGCCGCGCACGTCTGCGAGCTCGGCGCGCAGATCGCGTGCTTTCCGGACCGCTTCGGCAACTGCGCCGACAGCCACGGCGAGCGCGTGCGCCGCCGGTTCCAGGTCGGCGGCGCGCGGCAGGAAGCGCAGGACGGCTTTCCGCATGCGCTCGACATCGGCCTGCCCGCATTGCGCGCGGCGCGCGCGAAAGGCATCGGCGAAGACGCCGCGCGTCTCGACACGCTGCTCGCGATCATGGCCTCGCTCGACGATACGTGCCTGCTGCACCGCGCCGGCCTTGCGGGTCTGCACGCGGGCCAGCGCGGCGCACGCGCCGTGCTCGCGGCGGGCGGCGTATCGACTGCGGCGGGACGCGCGGCGCTCGCCGCGCTCGACGGCGAACTGCTGTCGCTCAACGCTTCTCCCGGCGGCGCAGCCGATCTGCTCGCCGCCACCCTCTTCATCGACAAGCTGGCGCAACACGCGGCCAGCGGGAGCTGAAACTGATGGAACAGATGACATTCGACTATCCGGCGCAACGCGCGATCTCGACCCGCGCCCATGTGGGCGTCGTCGGCTCGGGGGATCTCGAAGTGCTGCTGTCGCCCGCCGGCGCACTGAAGGCGACCGTGACCGTGCGCACCAGCGTCGACGGCTACGGGCATATCTGGAAGAGCGTGCTCGACCGCTTCTTCACGCGCTATGACGGCGCCGCGCAGATCGAGATCAACGACTTCGGCGCGACGCCCGGCGTCGTCGCGCTGCGTCTCGCGGAGGCCGTCGAAGCCGCCGAGGCCTCGGGCAAGGGAGCAGGCGCATGAGCACCGTGACGATTCCGAACGCGCCGTCGATGCCCGCGCTGCGCGACAGTTTCATCGAACTGCCTGCGCGTGAGCGCGCGCGCGCATTGCTCGACGACGGCACGTTCCGCGAGCTGCTCGGGCCGTTCGACCGTATCGAATCGCCGTGGCTGCCTTTGCAGGGCATCGTCTGCCAGGCCGACGACGGCGCGGTGATCGCGCGCGGCACGATCGGCGGCGAGCCTGCCGTGGTCGCCGCGATCGAGTCGGCGTTCCAGGGCGGCAGCATCGGCGAGGTGTCGGGCAGCAAGATCGCGGCGGCGCTCGAACTGGCGTTGCGCGACTGCGAGCGCGGCAAGATCGTGCGGCCCGTCGTGCTGTTTGAAACGGGCGGCGTGCGCCTGCAGGAAGCGAATCTCGGGCTTGCCGTGATCGCCGAGATCCAGGCGGCGATCGTCGCACTGCGGCGTCACGTGCCCGTCATCGGCGTGATTGCGGGGATGGTCGGCTGCTTCGGCGGAATGTCGCTCGCGGCCGGGCTGTGCTCTTACCTGATCGCGACGAAGCAGGGTCGGCTCGGCATGAACGGACCGGAAGTGATCGAGCAGGAAGCGGGCATCGAAGAACTCGATGCGAGCGACCGGCGCCGCGTGTGGCAGATGATCGGCGGCGAACAGCGCGTGGCGACGGGACTGGCGGATGCGCTCGTCGACGACGACGCGCACGCGATCCGCGCGGCGATTGTCGACGCGTTTGCGCGCGGCGTGCCGGCCGCGCATCGCACGGAACAGGTGCCCGTGTATCTGGAGCGGCTCGCGCGCATCGATCCGTCGAACGTGTCGCCCGAAACGATGCGCGAGGTGTTCGACGCCACCTTCAACGCAAACGAGGCGGCCGCGCCGCGCAAGGATCAACGATGAACGCAACGACCCACAGTCAGGCACTCACGCGCGGCATGCGCTGGTTCGAGGCGCTCGCCGGCGATACCGCGACGGCTGCCCCTGTCTGGTCCGGCGAGGCGTCGCTCGGCGGCGAGACGGTGAGCTTTTTCGCCGTCGTGCCGGACCCCGATAACCGCTTTCCACGCGCACGCGAGAACGTCGTCGGGCTCGAACAGGGCTGGCGGCTCGCGCATACGGTGCGCGCAACGATCGCGCGCGATGCATCGTCGGCGCGCAAGCGCCCGATCGTCGCAATCGTCGATGTGAAGAGCCAGGCGTACGGCTATCGCGAAGAGACGCTCGGCATCCATCTGGCCTGCGCGTCCGCCGTCGACGCCTATGCGAGCGCGCGCGATGCCGGGCATCCCGTCATCGCGCTGATCGTCGGACCGGCGATGTCGGGCGCGTTCCTCGCGCACGGCTATCAGGCGAACCGGATCGTCGCGCTCGATGCGCCCGGCACGATGGTTCACGCGATGGGCAAGGAAGCGGCCGCGCGCGTCACGCGCCGCACGGTCGAAGCACTCGATGAACTCGGCGAAAAGATCACGCCGATGTCGTACACGATGGCGTCGTTCGCGAAGCTCGGCTTGCTCGACAACCTGATCAAGGATGTCGATGCCGATGCGCCGACAGATGCGCAGATCGAACGCGTGCGCGGCGTGCTCGCGGAATCGATCCAGAGCGCGCGCGCCGACAAGCACGGGCTCGCGCGGCGGCTGGAATCGGATGCGGCCAAACAGACGCGCGCCGCGTCGATCGAAGTGCGGCGGCGGCTCGCCGAACAGTGGGACGCAGCGTAATGCGCGTGTGCGCAGCCGCTCCATTTGCGCCCGGCGATGTGCGCGCTGCCGGCGATATCCGCTGGCAAGCGCATGACATCTTGCGCTTGCGGCATCTGGAAGCCTTCGACGACGAACCGGCGTGGGTACGCGATGCCTTCGCCCGCGCACCGTTCGTCGTCGTGAGGCGGGCGCTGGCGGCGGCCGGTTTCGTCGCCGTCGGCGTGCGCGGCGCGGCGCGCAACGAGCGGTACGGGACGTGGGCGCGGTGCGGCGATATCGAGGCTGTCGTCAAGCCCGAGGCGTTGTTGTCAGAAGGATCAACGCGGCTCGTGGCGCAGCGTCGCGCGCTGCCCGCGTTTATCGCGCTGGATGCGCTGCTTCGCGATACAGCGTGCTCCCGTCTGGATGATCTTGCATGGGGCCCCACGGGCAGTGCGGGATTCGAACTCGCGACACTTCAGCCGACCGTGACGGCCACAAGCGATCTCGATCTGTTGATACGGACGCCGAATCATCTTTCACGCGACGACGCGACGCGCATCCATGCGATGCTCGCCGGGCATGCCGTCGACACAGGCATTCGCATCGATGCGCAACTCGAGACGCCCGCAGGCGGCGTCGCGCTCGCCGAATACGCATCCGGCAAGGCGCGCGTGATGGCGCGGCACGCAAGCGGTCCGCGGCTCGTCGCCGATCCGTGGGCGCGCGAACACGCAGAGGCGTGCCGCTGATGCTCGCGTATCTCTTTCCCGGCCAGGGTGCGCAGACGGAAGGCTACTTGCATCGCCTCGGCGCGCATGCCGCGATTCAGGCGACACTCGACGAAGCCTCGCAGGTGCTCGGCATCGATGTACTGACACTCGACACGCGCGCGGCTCTCGAATCGACGGTCGCCGTGCAAACGGGCTTGCTGACGGCAGGCGTCGCGATGCGGCGCGCGCTCGAAGCGGAAGGACTGGTGCCCGAAGTCAGCGCGGGTCTGTCGGTGGGTGCGTATGCGGCGGCCGTCAGTTGCGGCGCGATCGGCTTCGCCGATGCGCTGCTGCTGGTGCGCAAGCGGGCCGAGTTGATGGAAGCCGCGTACCCGAGCGGCTATGGGCTCGCGGCCATTTCCGGGCTCACCGAGCACGAAGTCGAGCGCCTCGCCGATGAACAGGCGCGCACTGCCGACGGGCGCATCTATGTCGGCAACGTCAATGCGCCACGCCAGATCGTCGTGGCAGGTTCGAACGATGCGCTGGATGCGTTCAACGCACGCGCGCTCGCAGCGGGCGCGCGCAAGGCGACGCGGCTTGCGGTCAGCGTGCCGTCGCATTGCGAACTGCTCGCCGCAGCCGCCGACGCGCTGTCGGACTACGCACGCAACGTGCCGTTGCGCGCGCCGTCGAGCCTGTACATCGGCAATCGCGGCGGCCGCGCGCTGCATACGGCCGATGCTGTGCGCGACGACCTCGCGATGAACATGCGCTACACGGTGCGCTGGTTCGATGCGCTGACGCTGATGGTCGAGATGGGCGCGAAGGTGTTCGTCGAAGCGCCGCCCGGCCAGGTGCTGACCGATATCGTCCGCGAGCGGTATCCGGACGCGGCCGCGCTCGCAGCGAGCACGCTGCCCTTCGAGCGCCTCGCGCCGACCGTTCATCGCCGTATCGAATCGGCCGCCTGAATTCGATTCCTTATGCGCATAAATTTTTTACTTTTCTTAATGCGCGTATAGCAATTCGTCGCGCCTCAGTTTCGCGGCGTCACGAAGCGGAAGGTCAGATTCACGCGCTCGCCCTGCACTTTCGGCTCTTTCGGCACGCGATGCCGCCATTCGGCCTGGGTCCGGCCGCGCATCACCAGCAGGCTGCCGCCCTTCAACTGATATGACTGCACGACGCCCGTCTTGTTGTGCTGCAGATCGAAGCGGCGCGCGACGCCCAGGCTCACCGACGCAATCACGGGCTCCTTGCCGAGTTCCGGCTCGCGGTCCGCGTGCCAGCCCATGCTGTCCGCGCCGCTGCGATACCGATTGAGCAGCACGCTGTTGAACGACGCGCCGGTCGTCGCTTCGGCTGCGTCCCGCAGTTCCGCGACGGCGGCCGTCCACGGCGACGGCACGTTGCGGATACCCGAGTACACATAGACGGCGTCGGGCTCGCCTTGCCACGCGGTCAGGCGCGGCAACGGCACGCGGCCGGCGGGCGTGAACATCGTGTCCTGCTGCCAGCACACCTCTTCCACGATCCGCGCGAGCAGCCGCGTGGCGGCATCGGGCGCGAGCCAGTCGGGGAACCACGCGACGTCAGGCGTCGGCACATCGTCGAAAAGATCAGCGGACATCATCTTGCGAACCGCGAGCGCGCGCTCGCGAAACCTCTCATTCAATCGGCACAGCAGTTATTATCGGACGAGCCGCCGCGACGGGTCATCCGTGCGACTTGCGCTTTCATTCGTCTTTCCGCAACCGTATTCACTCTTCACTCAAGATCAGCACACCATCATGACGCTTTCCGATGACGCACTCGATCAACTGTTCCGCACCGCCCGCACGCACAACGGCTGGCAGGCGCGCCCCGTCGACGATTCGCTGCTGAAGCAGCTGGTCGAACTCGTTCTGCTGGGTCCGACGTCGGCCAATTCGAGCCCCGCGCGTTTCGTGTTCGTGAAGACGCCCGAAGGCAAGGCGCGGCTGCGGCCCGCATTGTCCGAAGGCAATCTGGAAAAGACGATGGCCGCGCCCGTCACGGCGATCGTCGGCATGGACATGGCCTTCTACGAACATCTGCCAAAGCTCTTCCCGCACGCGGATGCGCGCAGCTGGTTCGCGGGCAACGAAGCGGCCATCGCCGATACCGCGTTTCGCAACTCGACGCTGCAAGGCGGCTACCTGATCATGGCGGCGCGCGCGCTCGGCCTCGATACGGGCGCGATGTCGGGGTTCGACAAGGCCAAGGTGGACGCGGCGTTCTTCGCCGGCACGACCATCAAATCGAATTTTCTGATCAATCTCGGTTATGGCGATCCGTCGAAACTTTTCCCGCGCAGCCCGCGCTTCACGTTCGACGAAGCGGCGCAGATCGCCTGAAGCTCGCGGGCGGTGACGGACGTGGGCCGGCGGCTCGCAGGCGAAGGCAACGTCAGTTGCTTAGCAGCGCAACATAGAAGACGATCGCGCCCACCAGCGCGCCGACAAAGCAGAATCCCTCTTCGGCCTCGTCGCCTCGCGAGCGCAGCCATGCCGCCACGACGCCGAAGAGACCCGCCACGCCCAGCGCGACGAACACCATCACGACATAGAACAGCGCCGTGCGCCCAAGCTCGGAAAAATCGATGTAGCGGACGCCGTAGTAGACGCCGACTGCCATCAGCGACAGCACGAACATAGGCAGCATCACGTGGCTGCCTTCGTGTCCGATGTGATGCTCACGATGCGCGAGTTTTGTCGCTTTCATGTTTCGCCCTCCCCCAACCGCAATCCGATATGGCGATCAAGCGCGCGCGGCCGTCGCTGGCAGAAATGACTCGCCGTTGGCAGTCGTGCTCACTTTCAGAATAGTCCGTTCACGCCCTCAATTCAATATTCGTTTAATAGGCATCACGAAGAACTTGCGACGCTTGTCTGTTGCAACGCAACGCGTCTCTGATGCTTGCGCGGCAAGCTATTCGCCCGCCTTCGGCAAGCGCGCGAAACTGCTTGTAGAATGATTGACCGCCGTCCGTGTGCCGGCGTGCGCTTCCCGCGACTCGTGTCCGGCGCTCCGTCAGCGCCCTGCTCCCACCTATGCACCGCCTATCGTTTTTCGTTCGGCTCATCGTCATCGGCATCCTGCTGCATGTGTATGTCGGCATCCGGATCATTCCGGAACTGCCCGTCGACCTCGCAGTGAAGTGGCTATGCGCGCTGTGGCTCGTGCTGTCGGTGCTGCTGATTCCCATCGGCATGATTGCTCGCACGATTCAGCGGCAGCCGCTCGGCGACCGGCTCGCGTGGGTGGGACTGGTGGCGCTGGGCCTGTTCTCGTCGCTGCTCGTGCTGACGTTCGCGCGCGAACTGCTGCTGCTCGTCGTGCTGATCATCGACGCGATCTCGCCGCCGACGCTCGATCCGGCGCGCTGGCAAATCGACAGTGCAATCGCCGTGCCGCTGCTTGCGCTGCTGTCGACGGCCATCGGCTTCTTCAATGCGCGGCGCCGCGCGCGTGTCGTGTCGATCGATGTGCCCATCGACGACCTGCCGCGCGCGCTGAATGGCTTCACGATCGTGCAGATCAGCGACATTCACGTCGGCCCGACCATCAAGCGTGGCTACGTCGATGCGATCGTCGATGCCGTGAATCGGCTGAAACCCGATCTGATCGCGGTGACGGGCGATGTCGTCGATGGGACCGTCGAGCATCTCTCCGATCACACGCTGCCGCTGTCGCGCCTGAGCGCGCGGCATGGCGCGTATCTGGTGACGGGAAATCACGAATACTATTCGGGCGCCAACGCGTGGATCGCGGAGTTTCAGCGGCTCGGCCTGCACGTGCTGCTCAACGAGCATGTCGTCGTCGAGCATGACGGCGCGCAGGCCGTGATCGCGGGCGTCACCGATTATTCAGCGGGTCACTTCGATCCCGCGCATGAGAGCGATCCCGCCGCGGCGCTCGCAGGCGCCCCCGGCGACGTGCTGATCAAGGTGCTGCTCGCGCATCAGCCGCGCACGGCGGAAGCAGCCGCCGATGCCGGCTTCACGCTGCAGCTGTCCGGCCACACGCACGGCGGCCAGTTCTTTCCGTGGAATTTTGCGGTGCGGCTGCAACAGCCGTATGTCGCCGGTCTGTCGCGGCTCGATAACCTGTGGGTCTATACGAGCCGCGGCACCGGGTATTGGGGACCACCCAAGCGTCTGGGCGCGCCGTCGGAAATCACGCGTTTGCGTCTGGTCGGCAGCGGCGCCTGACACCCGTCTGTGTCGTCCGACTCAATGCATCATGCCGTGAGCTTCTGGCCCGGCAGCATCGAGCCGGTTTCCTGAAACCGCGCATGCCACGCGAACGCTTCGCGCAGCGCATGCGGCGTCTGACCGCCGAAGCGCAGCGCGTCGCGATAGTAGTCGCGCAGCAGATCGCGGTACAGCGGATGCACGCACCTGTCGATGATCAGCGACGCGCGCTCGCGCGGCGCGAGTCCGCGCAGGTCCGCGAGACCGATTTCCGTCACGACGATATCGACGTCGTGTTCGTTGTGGTCGACGTGCGGCACCATCGGCACGACGCTCGAAATCGCGCCGTCCTTCGCGATCGACTTCGTCGCGAAGATCGCGCACGACGCATTGCGCGCGAAGTCGCCCGAACCGCCGATGCCGTTCATCATGTGCGTGCCGCCCACATGCGTCGAGTTCACGTTGCCGTAGATGTCGAACTCGAGCGCCGTATTCAGCGCGATCAGACCAAGGCGGCGGATCACTTCCGGATGGTTGCTGACTTCCTGCGGACGCAGCACAAGCCGGTCGCGATAGCGTGCAAGATTGCCGAACACCTGTGCCTGGCGCTTTTCGGACAATGTGATCGATGCGCCCGACGCGAACGTGACCTTGCCCGCGTCCATCAGATCGAAAGTCGAATCCTGCAAGACTTCCGAGTAGATCGAAAACGGCTCGAACGGCGACTCGGCGAAACCGGCCAGCACCGCATTCGCGATCGTGCCGATGCCCGCCTGCAACGGCGGCAACGGAGAAGGCATGCGTCCAAGCGACACCTCATGCTGCAGAAACTCGATCAGATGGCCGGCGATCAGCGCGGTCTCTTCATCGGCGGGCAGCACGGTCGACGGGCTGTCGGGTTTGTCGGTGATGACGATGGCGGCGATTTTCTCGGGCGGAATCTCGATTGCCGTCGTGCCGACGCGATCGCTCGGGCGCACGATCGGCAGGGGATCGCGATGCGGACGGCGGCCGGGAATCCAGATGTCGTGCAGACCTTCGAATGCGAGCGGCTGCGCCAGGTTGATTTCGACGATGACCTTGTCCGCGAGAATCGCGAAGCTCGCCGAATTGCCAACCGAGGTGGTCGGCACGATGCCGCCCGTTTCAGTGATCGCGGCGGCTTCGATGATCGCGACATCCAGCTTGCCGAGCTGACCGGCACGCAGCATCTCGACGGTCTCCGACAGATGCTGGTCAACGAACATCACGTCGCCGCGATTGATTGCCTTGCGCAGCGTGTTGTCGACCTGGAACGGCAAGCGGCGCGCGAGCACGCCGGCATCCGTCAATACGCTATCGACGCCATGACCGAGCGACGCGCCCGTCATCAGCGTGATGCGCAGCGGCTTGCCTTCGTTGCGCGCGCGTTCCGCGAGCGCGACGGGCACCGCCTTCGCGTCGCCCGCGCGCGTGAATCCGCTCGCGCCGACGCGCATGCCATTGTCGATCAGCGACGCTGCCTGCGCCGCCGACGTGATCTTGCCGCGCAACGCGGCACAACGAATCCGGTCTTCGTACATGAATGAAAGTCTCTCCGATGTCACGCTTGCGGCAACCGCGGCGCACGTGTTGTTATGGGTGTGCGTCGTCACGTCGCCGCTCGATGCTGTGTTCGCGGGTGCTGGTGATGCCGCTCTGGTTAGCTGCCGAAATACATCACGCAGTAGCTGACGGGACCGACACACTCATTGGCCTTGTTCGCCGGCTGAGCGGCGCGACGCTGCGTTTCGGGTTGAGCGACGCGTGCTGCTTGCGCCTGGGCAACCTGCTGCGCGTTATCGTCCGCCGGCGCCGTCTGCGCGTGCGCGAGGGCAGCAGCGGACAGCGAACAGGCAATCAGGACGAACTTCAGCGCTTTCATTTCAATCTCTCCCGTTGTTTGAGTGTCTGCGTAAGCAGTGACTTAAATATATGACTGCGCTCGCCGCTGATTAAGAGGGGCGGTTGGAAGACATTCTTCTTGGCAGCGTCAAGATGCCGTGCCCAGGTGTTGGCACGCACGCCGCACGCGCGGATGGGGATTCGGCCCGGCGGGAGATTCAGCGTGAAAATGGGCGGGTTTTGCGCGAGCCTCGTCGACGCAAGCATGTGTTGGGCTGCGCGCGCGGTGATGCACGCGGCGGCGGGATTTAGCGCGCGTCGAATGGCGCGTTTTTATCCAGCAGCGTCGTGCGAATGAAGTGCAGGCAACTGAGGATGCGCTGCTGATCGTGCCGTTTCTCGCGGTCCGTATGGACGGCTTCCAGTACTTGCTGCACGACGCGTATCGCCGCGCGCACGGAGAGTTGCGCGCGCTCGACATTCGCCTTGTCCGGCTGTTCGAAAAGCTGCGCCAGATCTCGCGTCACGCGATCGAGAGACCCTCCCCAGCGCGTATGCACGTCAGCGGCATAAGCGGCGCGCTCGATCTCGCTGCGCAAATCGATCGCGGCGTGGCCGACTTCGAGCGTCACGAGCATCCATCTGAGCGCGTAGCGATGCCGTCGCGAGCGTTGTGGCAACAGCATGCGCAACTGATGCATCAGATCGTGCGTGCTCGATTGGAAGCGCTGCGCGAGCCCCGCAACGGGTGCCGTGCAGGCGAGCGTGACCTGGTTGCGCAAGTCGCCCTCGATGCGCGCTATCAGCCACGGCATCTGCACGGGGAAGACGACGGCGGCACCGATCACCGCGACGAGCATCGAGACGACGATCGCGATGCCGTTGTTGATCAGCAGATCGGGCGCAAACACGACGACATTGTCGGGCGCGGCCAGCAGGCAGAAAAACACCGTAAAGCCGATCCCATAACCCGATGTCTTCGACCGCGACGCAAACAAGACGCCGACTGCGAGCACGGGCGCGAGCATCGCGCAGAGGAGCGGGAAGCCGTCGATAGCGGGATAGACGTAGCAGGTGACCAGATAGCCCGCAACCGTTGCGCACGCCGCGCCGACGGTCATCTGCAGCGCGAGCTTGACGGGATTCGGGGCTGACGATGTCAGTGCGCACGTGAGCGATGCGCCGATCACGGCCAACCCGCCGCTCGCCCAGTCCGTGGCGATCCAGAACCAGCTGACGGCTCCGATCACGGCCGCCGTGCGCGCGAACGTGCATGCGACGACGAACCCGTTGGTCCGGCTGACATAGCGCACGGGCGGGCGCTCGCGGGCCGGATTGTGATTGGTCGCGAGCGACGCGTATGTGTCGATGTATCGAATGAACTCGACGACGAAGCGGTACAGCAACTCGCCCGCCGTATCGAAGTCAGGCAGGCATTGCGGCTCGCTCGATTCCAGCGGACGCCGCGTGGCGCGCATGCTGGCGGAAAGCATTGCCTGGAAACGCTTGAGTCTGACGGCAAGGCGGGCGGCATCAGAGGAATCGAAGCGTCGCTCTTTGTGCGCGTCAAGCAATTGCGACAGTTCGTCAAAATATGGCGCGGTCAATTGCACGACCTGAAGCGACTGGTTATCTCGCAGACGCTTTCTCAGTTGATGCAGCGCGTGCAGACGCGCGCAAACATCCATGAACTCGTGATTCAACCTTGCAAGCACCTGACTACGTGAACGCATGCCGGGATCTTCGAACGCCGCAAACGCACGCGTCGCTTCGAAGCCCACCACCTCGTCGACGAGGTCGGCGAAATAGCGCTCAGACGTGCCCCGCTCGACCGCCCCACCCAGCACCTTCACGGCGAAGGCAGTAAAATCGACATGCCTCGATTGCAGCGCATTTTGCAACGCGAGGCTGGAGCGGCGCGGCGCGATCAGCGCGCTCACGGCGGCCGAACAGATGATGCCGATCGCCACCTCCGCAGCGCGCGTCAACGCGGCGAGGAACAGGCCGTTCGGCTGCATCACGGTCGGAATGCCGATCAACGCAGCCGTGTAACCAGCCAGCACGAAGCCGTACCATCGAAAATGCCGATACCGGACCGCCGCCGCCACGCACACGCCCATCCAGGCCGTGATGCCGAGCATATAAAGCTCGGGCTGCTGCGCGAACAACGCGCCGAGCAACAGCGCGGCCAGCATGCCGGCGAGCGTCCCGAGAATCCGATAAAAGCTCTTCGCGAGCACCATGCCGCTGAAAGGCTGCATCAGAACGAACACTGTCGTCATCGCGGTGCGAGGCTGCTGAAGTTCGAGCAGCATCGCGATGCCCAGCGCAAGAAGCGCCGCCGTTACCGTCTTGAGCAGGTGAAGCCAGACGAGGCCGTCGGTGGTCGCCCAGTCTTTGCCGGCATCCGCTATCGCGCGCGCTATGCCAGTCCACCATCCGAAAGCATCGGACGACGGTTGCTTGATCGCATACTGGCGTTTCATGGCTTAATACCGCGGTGGGTCCTTCTCGGAGGAATGCGCCAATAGGCTCGCGCACTCCTGCTCTAAAGGTGCCGATTGTAGGAGCCGACGACGCGTGAATTAATAAGACGCGTGGTGAACAACCCTTCCAGAACACACAACAATGGCGACCCACAATAGGCGGAAAATAGCGCTTTGATAGCAATCAAGAAGAACTGATGGATACGTTGCAAAACATGCGGGTGTTCGTACGCGTCGTCGAAGCCGGCAGTTTCACTGGTGCGGCACAGTCGCTCAATACGACGACAGGCGCAATGTCTCGCGCAGTCTCAGAACTCGAGGCGCATCTACGGACGCGGCTGCTTAACCGTTCGACACGGCGTCTCGCCCTGACGACTGCCGGCGAAACATATCTGAAGCGATGTCAGCAGATTCTTGCTGACATCGACAATGCGGAAGAAGAAGCGAGTGGCGCACATGAGCGTCCGTCCGGTGTTCTGCGGATGCATAGTTTCGCCAGCATCGGACAGCATTACGTGTTGCCTGCGATTTCGCGATATCGCGCGCTGTACCCCGAGGTCGCCGTCGAACTGACGCTTTCACAGCAAATGCCGGATCTCTTCGAGGGCAGCGCGGATGTGGCCGTCGTTGGTGCGTCGACGTTGCCCAACTCGGATCTCGTGTCGTTACTGCTTGGAACGACGTGCAGCATTCTCTGCGCGTCGCCCGCCTACATTCATGCACACGATGCGCCCAAAACGCCCGCCGATCTCTTGCATCATGACTGTTTGCTACTCAAGACGCCTGCTTTTCCGAGCAACGAATGGACACTCGATGGTCCCGACGGCAGTGAAGTCCTGGAGGTGAGTGGTCCCGTCCAGGTGAATATCGCCGAATCGTTAATCGTCGCGATTCGAGAAGGCATGGGTATCGGGATGCTGCCGTTGTACGCGGCTATCGATGGCCTGCGAACGGGATCGCTCGTGCGCGTGCTGCCGGAATACACGTTGCAGAAGATGAACGTTTATGCGCTGTATCCATCGCGCAAATTCATCGACGCCAAAACCCGGACGTGGGTGGAGTTCTTGCGGACGCATCTGCCGAAGGTCATTGCCCGCGACGTGACTTTGTTGGGCGAAGTCGGACAGCAAGACTCGGCCGGAAGTGCTTTGCAAGAGGGCGGTGTGGGAGCTTTTGCTCCGGAGGTAAAGCGCTAACGGGAGGTGAGCTGGAATGTGCATGGCCGCTCGCCAAGCGGCCTTTTGAAGCTGGAAACCGGGTGCAGGACTCTTTCCGGCGCCGTAAACGCAGCAACCCCGCTTTTGAGGGCGGGGTTGGTGCATGGGGTAAGGAGCCTGACGATTACCTACTTTCACACGGGCAATCCGCACTATCATCGGCGTGGAGTCGTTTCACGGTCCTGTTCGGGATGGGAAGGGGTGGGACCGACTCGCTATGGTCATCAGGCATGACGGGTTGCTGCGTCGCGCTTTGGTGTTCGCGCCACAGCCAATCGGGAAGAAGCGTAAAGCGTGTGGGGGTTGTGTTGTTCAGTCTGGCACAACACCGGTCTCAACCTGGTGCGCTACCCCTTTCAGGGGCGAGGTCCTGGTCAATGCTGAAGCACTCACCATGACCGCAAAACACACCGGTTATAGGATCAAGCCTTACGGGCAATTAGTATCAGTTAGCTGAGCGCATTACTGCGCGTGCA
>NZ_JAGIPX010000042.1 GCF_017814945.1 Paraburkholderia sp. LEh10 | reverse complement strand
CCTCCCGTCATCGCAATGGGAGAATCGTCAGCCATCAGCGACGTTCGCTCAATAACGGGGATTCTCGTGCGGATACGTTGAAATCACGGGAATAGCATTCCGATAGCGCGCGTTTGCAGAGAAACCTAGCATCGAAGATGAGAGCCCCATGCAGGTCGCAATGGACCGAGCGCGGCGCGTGATATCGCCGTTTAACGCAGGGGCTTGAAGAACGCGCGTAGAAGGGCGCGCTCGAGAATGCCGACGTACTGGTTCCCTTCCTCGAACGGTTCACACTGCCTGTCGACCGCCCCGTGGCACGTCCTCGCGTAGCTGCAAGGCGCGCTGTCGCGCGCAAGCCGTATTGGGCGCGGTGCGCATCATTCAGAACCTGGGGCCGACTAACAGCCGTTAACAAAATGAATTCTGCAGTTTTTGCCAACAGATGATGCAGCAGGCGATTTTCATGAAGGCTTCGTGGATAAAGGCAAGACGTTCGAAGCGGATGCGCAGTCGCCGGAAGTTGTGTAGCCATGAGATGGTGCGTTCGACGACCCAACGTGTTTTGCCTAGCCCGCTGCCGTGAGGCTCGCCACGTCGGGCGATCTCAGTGGCAATGCCTGCTGCGTGTAGTGGACGGCGGTATTTGTCGTGATCGTAGCCCCGGTCGCCCTGAACGATGCGGGGCTTCGAAAGCGGCCGGCCGCGCTTGCCAGCAATGGGTGGAATGGCGTCAACCAGTGCGTGAAGCTGCGTGACATCGTGGCGGTTGGCGCCAGTGAGGATTACCGCGAGCGGGACGCCCTGCGCTTCGGTAATGAGGTGGTGCTTTGAACCAGGTCGCGCGCGGTCGGTGGGATTCGGTCCCGTTTTTGACCTGCACCCACCGCGCGGATCGAAGAGGAATCGACGACGACACGGGACCAGTCAATACGGTCAGCCTCGCGTAATCTCGCGAGCAGGACTTCGTGCAGCTGGTCCCACACACCGGCTTCCTGCCAATCGCGCAGACGGCGCCAGCAACTCATACCGCTGCCGCAGCCCATTTCGCGTGGTAGCAGGTCCCAGCGCAGACCGGTTTGGAGAATGAACAGGATGCCCGTCAACACCGCGCGATTGTCGAGTGGCTTGCGCCCAGGATAGCGCGACCGCCGAGGTTTAGGCGGTGGTAGTAACGGTTCGATGAGTGCCCACAGATCGTCGTCCAGTATGGGTCTGGCCATGTCCTTTTCGCCGTCGAAACAACGATCAGGTTAACAGGAAAGCCCGGAAGTTAACAGTCCCATTCATCATTTTGTTAAGGCTTCTAAATGCGGACCAGACAGACCACGGAGAATGCACTTGACTTCGATTTCCAACCCCGCCCCGCTCTCGCGCCGCAACGGTGGCCAGATCCTGATGCAGCAATTGCGCATCCACGGTACCCGTCGCATATTCCTCGTACCGGGCGAAAGCTACCTGCCGTGTATTGACGCGCTCAATGAACATAGAGGTGTTATCGAACCCATTGCCTGCCGCCAGGAAAGCGGCGCTGCGTACATGGCCGAATCCCTTGGCAAGCTGACCGGCGAGCCGGGCATCTGTTTCGTGACTCGCGGCCCGGGTGCGACCAACGCAAGCATTGGTGTACACACAGCGTTCCAGGATTCCACACCGATGATCCTGTTCATCGGGCAGGTCGGCAACGACTTCTATGAACGTGAGGCCTTTCAGGAGATCGACTACCGTCGCATGTTTGGCCAGATGGCCAAATGGGTGGCACAGATCGACCGGACCGATCGTATCCCCGAGTACATCGCGCGCGCCTTCTCGGTTGCAACCAGTGGCCGCCCCGGCCCTGTAGTGCTGGCTCTGCCGGAAGACACGTTGTGGGGCACGGCTGAGGTCGCTGGCCTGCCCCGGTACACCCGCACGTACAGCCATCCAGGTGCCGAAGACTTGCAGCGGATGGTCGCACTGCTGGAAGAGGCCGAGCGTCCGTTCATGATCGTAGGCGGTACAGGCTGGACCCGCGAGGCAATCAGCCATCTAGAAGACTTCGCAGTACGCTTCCAGTTGCCGGTTGGTACGGCGTGGCGTCGCCTGGAATGCTTCGACCAACGGAGCGCGAATGCGGCAGGTCACGTTGGCTGGGCGATGACGCCCGAGCTGCGCCAACGCCTGCTCGACGCCGACGTCATCCTGGCAGTTGGTACCCGCCTCGGTGAAGCGACTACCGACGGTTACACCGTCATCGAAAGCCCGATGCCGAAGCAAAAGCTCATTCACGTCTATCCGGACGCCAGCGAGCTTGGTCGCGTCTTTTTACCAACACAGGCCATCGTTGCAGACGTCGCAAGTTTCGCGAACGCGTTGGTTCCACTCTCACCAAGGCAACCACTGGAGCGCATGGACTGGGTCCGGTCGGCACGCGCAGATTACATGGCAAGCCTGAAACCGCTGCCCGCGAAAGAACCGCTTTCTCTCGACGAGGTTGCTTCCATCGCCGCCAAACAATTGCCACACGATGCCTGCATCACCGTCGGCGCTGGCAACTACGCGCTGTATCCGCACCGGTATCGTGAATACGCTGGCCCCGGGACCAGCCTCACTCCGACCGTAGGCTCCATGGGCTACGGTTTGCCTGCAGCGATCTCAGCCAAGCTCGAAAACCCGGAGCGCACCGTGGTGTGCTATGCCGGCGACGGCTGCTTTCAGATGAACCTGCAGGAGCTGGGCGTGGCACTACAGTACCGAGTGGGCATCGTTGTGCTGGTTTTCAACAACGGCATCTGGGGGACGATCCGCTCTCACCAGGAACGCGAATTCCCAGGCCGTGACATCGCGCTGTCCTTCACCAATCCCAACTTTGCTGCCCTTGTGCGGAGCTATGGCGGTCACGGCGAAGTGGTCGAACGCACCGAAGACTTCTCTGCAGCGCTGGCACGAGCCTGCTCGTTCGCTGAGAGAGAAAAGCTCCCGGCCCTCATCGAACTGCGCTACGACGCCGACGCAATCGCACCCGGCGAAACCCTCTCCGGCATCCGCGACGCCGCATACGCACGACAGAAGGCCGCCACCTCTCACATTGACGCATAAGCACACAGACCATGAGCACACCGCATACGACTCAGGGCCTCACAGTCAACGGCACACGCCTGTGGCAATCATTGATGGATCTCGCCCGCATCGGAGCTACGCCGAAAGGTGGCAATGCCCGGTTGGCACTGACCGCGCTTGATGGCGAGGGACGCGACCTGGTTGTTCGCTGGATGAGGGAAGCCGGGCTCGAAGTCCATGTCGACCAAATCGGCAATATTTTTGGCCGTCGAGCCGGTCGAAACAACGCCCTGCCGCCGGTGATGACCGGTAGCCACATCGATACACAACCCACCGGCGGCAAGTTCGATGGCTGCTACGGTGTAATGGCGGGGCTGGAAGTGTTACGCGCCCTTAAGGAGCAGGGTATTCAGACCGAAGCTCCCATTGAACTCGTCATCTGGACCAATGAGGAGGGCTCGCGCTTCCTGCCTGTGATGATGGGCTCAGGCGTGTTCACCGGGCGCTTCACGTTAGGTACGGCGCTTGAGGCTCGCGATAGTGCCGGCCTGAGCGTGCGCGATGAACTGGCCGCCATCGGCTACGACGGCACCTTTCCTGTTGGAGCGCGTCCGGTTGGCGCGTACTTCGAGGCACACATTGAGCAGGGACCAGTACTTGAAGCCGAGCACAAAGTGATCGGCATCGTGACTGGTTCGCTGGGCGTACGCTGGTATGACGTCACCGTCACCGGTATGGAAATGCACGCCGGCCCCACGCCGATGACGGTGCGCAAAGATGCCCTGTTGGCTGCCAGTGAAATTGTGCAAACGGTGATTCGTATTGCGAACGACAATCTACCAGACGGTCGCGGCACCGTGGGGGTACTTAACGTCCATCCTTCTTCGCGCAACGTTGTGCCCGGCCGCGTGGACTTCACGGTCGATCTGCGCCACATCGATGCCGTAACACTGGACGCCATGGACCAGCACCTCCGCGAATCCTTCTCCGCGATCGCGAAGCGCCACGGAGTCGATCTCGACCTACGGCTGGCGCAGTACAACCGCCCCACGCCCTTTGCCACTGAACTCGTAGGCATCGTACGCGAAAGCGCGATGCGCCGCGGCCTGCCAGCGATGGACATTGTCACCGGTGCGGGACATGACGCCGTACACATGGCGATGGTCCATCCCACCGCCATGATTTTCGTGCCATGCAAGGACGGCGTCAGCCACAACGAGATCGAGGAGGCGCAACCGGAGCACCTTGAAGCCGGCTGCAACGTGCTACTCGACGCCATGCTCGCGCGCGCCGGCGTCGCCAGCTAACCATTTTCTAAACGCGCAGATCCCATGGAACTTCACGACCTCGCCTACTGGCAAGCCAAGGCCGACACGATGTGCTTCGACGGCCTGGCGTACATCGACGGCCGTTACACACCTGCTGCCGACGGCGCCACATTCCCCTGCATCAGTCCTATCGATGGGCGCAAGCTGGCCGACGTCGCGGCCTGTGGCCAGTATGATGTCGATCGCGCAGTGAATGCGGCGCGCCGTGCCTTCGAGACTCGCGTCTGGTCGGGCTTGACGCCGCGTGAGCGCAAGCGGCGGCTGCAACATCTGGCGGCGCTGGTTGAACGGCATGCCGAGGAGCTGGCGCTTATCGAGGCGCTCGACATGGGTAAGCCCGTACGTGACGCTCTGCTATTTGATGTACCCGAGACAGCACGCTGCTACGCCTGGTATGGCGAAGCCGTGGATAAACACTATGATGAGATAGCGCCCACTGGCGAAGGCGCACTCGCCACGATCACGCGCGAACCTCTGGGTGTTGTCGCGGCTGTCGTGCCATGGAATTTCCCGCTGATGATGTCGGCATGGAAGGTAGCGCCGGCACTTTCCGTGGGAAATAGCGTGGTGCTCAAGCCGGCCGAGCAGTCGTCGCTGAGCGCCTTGCGCCTGGCAGCGCTTGCCGCGGAAGCCGGCATCCCACCAGGCGTCTTCAACGTAGTTCCCGGCCTTGGCGCCGTGGCCGGCCAGGCGCTAGGAATAGGCGCCCACGGCTATCCCCGGGAACGGCGACAACCCGCGACTACTTGTTTCGCGAATCACGGCATTGACGCATTCAAATACAGTGTGCATGTTCGGGGGTGCGCCAAGAAGTCACGCGCCGTACACATCATATGTGAAGTACTTTTTGGCGAGCCTGTCATACGTGCCGTCCTTACGTATGGCGTCGATCGCGTTATTGATCGCACTAAGAAGGACCGTATCGCCCTTTCGGACGCCGATGCATACGCCGTTACCAAATATCGCGGCATCCCTGATTTCGGGCCCGCCAGCAAAACCATAGTCGCGACCTTGGGGCGTCTTCAGAAAGCCACCCTCGGCCTGCGGGGCAAATGCAAACACCGCGTCAAGGCGACCGCTCACCAGGTCCGCCCATGCCTGGTCCTGCGTCTGATACGAAACGATGTCGACACCGTGTGCGCCCCAGTACTTTCTCGCATAGGTTTCCTGTGTACTCCCCTGAAGCAAGCCAACGCGCTTTCCTTTGAGAGACTCCACTGTCGCCGCTAGACCGGAGCCACCTTTGACGACCAGTTTCTCGATTGGCGCATATAACTTGTCGCTGAAATCGATGATTGCGGCGCGCTGTGCGTTCTTTGAGAGCGAAGAGTTGATAGCATCGAACTTCCTCGCCTGAAGTGCGGCGATGATCCCATCAAAAGAATTTTCAACCCAGACGCACTTGACTTTCATCCTCGCGCAGATCTCATTTCCGAGGTCTATGTCAAACCCGACCAGTCGTCCATCTGGAGACTTGGACTCAAAGGGCGGATACGAACTGTCTACGCCGAAGCGGAGCACTTTAGGGTCTTGCGCAGACGCGCTCGTCGAAAAACTGGTTGCGACGAGCGCAAGAAGCAAAGTCGTAGTCACCTTCATTTTGGATCTCCTCACTGGCCCCCATAAGCGGGAAAAAATTTGCGCGGCGACGCGCAGTCGCCGTGATTGCCGCTGGGCAGACTTCCTACGATGACCCCAACCCGATCGATTCCGGAAGTGGCGCACCAATGGGAGTCTTCCTGCACCCAAGCCCCAGCCATCTGAAGACGTACGGGGTGGCAAGCTCATCATGCTCGGCAACTTGGCGTGGCGTCCAATGCGGAAAAATTTGGCGTCTATAAGGAATTGGTATACCCAAGCTGTAGAGTTCGGCTTGATAGTCTGAACTGGCCATCAGAGATCCCAATGCGCAGGGAGACAGGTCTACGCATACGACTGACGAAGCGCCTTACCCCGCAGACTCCCGCCCCCTTCAAACGCTGCCGGTGCTGGGGCATAGGTACGGGTTGGCATGAGGAGAGAGGGAACGGCATCGGTGGTAAATCACGAAAACCCTTTCCTTGTGAGCCATTACGAAGTCATCAGGCGTTTAAACCTTATGCGTCGACAAGAGAATGCTCGTCTCGGAGTTCGCGATTCCGTCGACTAGACGAATTGCGCCGAGCACGCGATCAAAGTTCTCTAGCGAATCTGCCTGCAGTTCGACGACGAGATCCCATCTACCGTTGGTGCTATGGATCGACGCCACGTTCGGATGTCCGCGAAGAACTTTCACGACCTCGGCGCCACGGTTGCCCTCAACCGCGATTGACATCAGCGCGCGGATGCGGTGTCGTTCGACCGCAGGCTTCAACCGAACGGTATAGCCGATGATCACACCTTGTTTCTCGAGTCGAGTAATCCGGTTCTGCACTGTCGCCCGCGCGATCCGCAAAGTCTTCGCGAGCGCGACGACCGACAGCCGGGCGTTGTCGCGCAGCAGCGCAATTAGCTGACGATCCACGTCGTCAAGAGTAACCATCGGACCTGTCGCTCCTGTTAGATGTCGTCCAGCCGCGAGCATGTCGCGTCTGGCCATGTTCGACCAGCGCCAACCGATCACGTTGCCGAATCGGATTGAGCATTTTGGATAGCTTATCGAGAAATTTGACGGTTTTGTCATCTATCTGCTGGGCGCCCTCCTTGCAACAATGTCTCCATCGAGCGGGGGTTTTCGCCGCGCTCACTACCGGAGATACACCAATGACACGTTTTCTCGATGTTCCTGCCACTGCGCGACTGATAGCAAGGACTGGCGTCACGCCGTTTCTTCATGAACTCGTCGACACACTGCGCGCCGACTACCTGAACTGGGCCAATTTTGACAAGTCGCCGCGCGTCGCGTGCCACTCGCGCGACGGCGTGATCGAGCTGATGCCCGTTGCGAACGCGTCGTTGTTCGCGTTCAAGTACGTGAACGGCCATCCCGTCAACGCCGCGCGCGGGATGCACACGGTGATGGCGTTTGGCGCGCTCGCCGAAGTGGACACCGGCTATCCGTTGCTGCTCTCTGAACTTACGCTGACGACGGCGCTTCGCACGGCCGCGACGTCGGTGCTGGCCGCGCAGGCGCTCGCCCGCCCCGACTCGCGCGCGATGGCGCTGATCGGCAACGGCGCGCAGAGCGAATTCCAGGCGATCGCGTTCCACACGCTGCTCGGCATCGAGGAGATCCGCGCGTTCGACGTCGACCCGGACGCGACCGAAAAGCTTGTGCAGAACCTCGCTGCGTATCCGGGCTTGCGCGTTGTGCGCGCCGCGTCGACCGCCGACGCAGTGCGTGGCGCCGACATCGTGACGACTGTCACCGCAGACAAGGCGTACGCGACGATCATCACGGCCGACATGATCGAGCCCGGCATGCACCTGAACGCAGTCGGCGGCGATTGCCCGGGCAAGACCGAGCTTGAGGCGGACGTTCTATACGCGGGCCGCGTGTTCGTCGAATTCGAGCAGCAGTCGCGCATCGAGGGTGAAATCCAGCAGATGCCGGCCGACTTCCCGGTGACCGAACTGTGGCGCGTGCTGCAGGGCGAGACGATCGGCCGCGAGCGCGCGGACGAAGTCACGGTGTTCGACTCCGTCGGCTTCGCGCTAGAGGATTACTCGGCGCTGCGCTATCTGTACGCACTCGCACAGCATCACAACGCGGGTGTCCAGATCGCGCTGATTCCGCCAGCGGTCGATCCGAAGAATCTGTTCGCGCTGATCGACGATCCGACCGCGATCGCGCAGGGTCACGTGGAGGTCGTGACGGAAGCCGTCAACGCGTTCGCGCGCTGACCGTCCAGCTCGGGCGGTTCCCGCCGCCCGGTAATTTGCCTACTGCTCAGCTCTTCATGATTACAGTATCAATTCAGGCGCCGTCTTCCGTCGTGATGATCCGGCCTCACTGCTTCCTGCCGAATCCGCAGACCGCGGCCGACAACGCATTTCAGCACGCGTCCGACGACGACGCGAGCCGGCCGGCCTCCGTATCCTCCGCCGCACGTGACGAGGTCACGACTGCTGCTCAGGCTCTCGCTGATGCCGGCGTGCGCGTGCACATGTTCGACGACCACGGCGATTTCGACACGCCCGACTCCGTGTTTCCGAACAACTGGTTCTCGACGCATCCCGGCGGACATATCGCACTGTATCCGATGCACTGCGCGAACCGCCGCCGCGAGCGGCGTTCCGACGTCATCGAGATGCTAAAGGCCAAGTACCGGGTGCAGGACGTGATCGACTATTCGGGACTCGAATACGACGAACTGTTCCTCGAAGGAACCGGTGCAATGGTGCTCGACCATGTGGCGCGGATCGCATACACCGCGCGATCGCGCCGCGCCGACCCGGTTGCACTCGAACGCTTCTGCACGCACTTTAATTTCGAGCCGATCTGCTTCGACACGGCCGACGCAGAGGGCCGGCCGATCTACCACACCAACGTGATGATGAGTATCGCGACCGAGTTTGTGATGATTTGCCTCGACCTGATAGCAGATCGCCACCGCCGCGAAGAGATCGCGCGTCGCCTGACCGAAACGGGACGCACGCTGATCGCGCTCGATCAATCGCAGATCGATAACTTCGCAGGCAATACATTGGAATTGTCCAACAAGACCGGGCGGGTGCTCGCGCTGTCCCGCCGGGCGCTGGATTGCCTAACGCATGACCAGCGCGCGACGATCGAGCGGTCGGCGCGGTTAGTCCCGCTCGACGTCCCGACGATCGAACTCGCCGGCGGCTCGGTGCGCTGCATGCTGGCTGGCATACATCTCATGCCTCGTAGCGCGCGATGCGTTTCCGACGTTTGACGCAAGTGGGTGGACAAGCGAATAACTGTGTCCCGAGCGTGATCGCAAGTACCGATCTTGGCAAGCATCGGCGTGATGCCTCACTCACTCCGACGTTGCTGACGAGACTTAGACCTGTGGGCCTCGGTCTTTACCAGTTTTGGCTTCGGCAGCGGACGCCCTCGCTTGCCCCGCATAGGCGTAATGGCATCAACCATCGGGAATTTTATTTCGCAACAGAATCTTAGTGTTGTCGTTGCGACCTCCGTTTACACGCTTTACGACACCCGAAAGCTGCCGTGTATTCGGCTGGGCCGACACTTCGCGGTGGCGCGATAGACGTGCCCTTCGCGGGCCCGCCTTGTTGCACGGGCCGTCGGCCTGTCGGGTGACAGTGAAAGTGAAAACTGTGCCTGGTAAGTGAAAAACTGCTGACACAGATAGTGAAAAACTCTAGCTGCTATCGAAACCCGCCCGGGAGATTCGGACGCCGTCTTGATGGCGTCCCGACCCGCCGGACACCCGGACACTGATGGCTTTTTTTTCTCGACGGATAGCGATACGCGGCGAGCCCGCACCTTTCCATGCCGGTACGGGCCAGGCGAAGTTAGCTCGAATTCCGGCACGATTTGATTGAAGCATGGAACGTGAATAACCGCGTCCGCTACCGAAAGCCAGCGACCACGAGCACCGGGCGCTGGCTTCGGATCGGCGTTCGGAAGTCACCGCCTCGGCTTGCTACAAGCACGGACTCATCTCGATCATTAACCGTCCCAAGCTAACATAATCAGCGACGGGAAGACCGGTCGCCTCTCGCACGGCATTTGCGGCCAGCGGGAAGCCTGCGCACTCCAATACGATTGCTCCGATCGCCGGATTGGCCTTCATCAGAGACTCCACGGCTGAAACGATATCGCCAGTCACCACTTCCGGGGAGATCACCGGATTTGGCTCAGCGAGTTCACGCCATGTCTCCGAACCTTCAATTCCGCCGACAGCAACACTTATGTCACGCGTTGACCAGCCTGCACCAGCGAAATGTCGCTCTTCCAGCTTCGTGGAATCATAGGTCAGAATCCCCACCACCTTTCCGGCCGGTAGCGTTCGAGCAAGGAGTGGCACCAGCACGAGACTTGAGAGCGCGAGCGGAACCTTGATGGCGGCTGCGACGTCGTTCTGAAAGGGAGCGCTGAATCCACAGTTTGCGATGATCGCCGACACACCTTCGTTCTCAAGCTGCTTTGCGCAAGCGATGTACGCCTCTTTGACACTCGCGCTCGAAGATCCCACGACCGAGTTCGTGGTTGCCCCTGGCACTGTCAGGCGCTTGACCGGGAAGCCGAACGTGCCAGGCGCACTGAGCGCGCCCGGATGCATCATGGGCTTGTTTTCCAGCTCAAGAATTCCTAAAACTTTCTCTGTCATTTTGCGTTCTACCAAAAAGCCCTCTAAAGGGACCGTCCGTCATGCTGTTCGAGGGCGGCCCCGCGGCCGCGGATCGTGCCCGCGTTCTCAGCGTGCGGCTCGTGCTCGACAGCGACTTCGCACAGCGTCCCCGAATGCTTTGAGAAGAGGCGACGATACGTCATCTCGTTGAAACTCCCATTCAGGGTGCCATTGAACGCCCACAACAAACGTGGCTTGCGGCAGTCGCACTGCTTCGATCACACCGTCCTCCGCCTTTGCTTCAATTTCGAGATCGTCCGCGAGATCCCTGATACGCTGAGTGTGAAGCGAATTCACACGTGCCGACGTTCGACCGACGATCTTGGTGAAAAGCCCCCCGGTTGTAAAGTGGATCTCATGTCGGGCGCCATAGCGCACGGCAAGATCCTCTGAGTCTGCTGCAACGTGCATGGCGAAGTCTGGATGCTTATCCATTTGAGTCTGAAGTGTGCCGCCTAAAGCCACGTTGAGCTCCTGCATACCTCGGCAGATTGCTAGCAGCGGAATATCCCGTTGAATTGCAAGGGCGACCAGCCGGAGGCTCGTTGCGTCGCGCCGCGGATCAAACGGCCCGTCCGAAACGGTGGTACTGTCGTATAGCGACGCTTCGAGGTTCGATGCGCTGCCCGTCAAGAGGATACCGTCGAGGGATTCGATTACCCGTTCAGCCAAAGACTCGCCTAACGCAGGCAGAATGACTGGGACTGCTGCAGCACCGTTGGCCACGGCGTCGACGTACTTATCATGAACGGTATGGGATGGGAATCCCTCGATCGTCTGGTAGCACGCGGACACCCCAACTAGCGGAAACGTTGCTGACATTTTCTTCTCCTGACCAATATGTATCGAAAAAAGCAATTTCGAGTTCACGAGATGAGCAATTCGCGTGGGTAGCGTGTGATCGCCTCATAGCCGTTGTCGGTGACGGCAATCGTTTCGCTCACGCCAAAACCATCGACGAACAGGTAGGTGTGAAACGTCATACCCGGTTCGAAACACCAGTCCGACCCGGGAGCCGCCTCAAGATACTCTGCGCCGTTGGGGTACAGCATCAGTCCCACCGAATAGAACGTCTTGTAGTGGTACTCGCTCACCTTTCCCGTAGCCTCTGCGCCTCGCCGATAAATAGCGTCGGCCGCCCGTACAGATGCGTTCGGCCGAACTTGCGCAAGCGCCTCA
Source organism: Paraburkholderia sp. LEh10 (assembly GCF_017814945.1). Lineage (GTDB taxonomy): Bacteria > Pseudomonadota > Gammaproteobacteria > Burkholderiales > Burkholderiaceae > Paraburkholderia. The sequence goes on along the minus strand of NZ_JAGIPX010000042.1, from coordinate 63,452 downwards.
TCCTGGATTTCGAACAACCGCCGCGCGAAGTCGATCTCATCACGTGACGCCTCGCCCACCTTCAGGGGCCGGAAGAATCGTGCGTGATAATTCTGTACATGCGGACACATTTCCAGTTGCACCGTGTCACCGCGCTCCAAGATACGATCGGTGAACACGCAATGGATCGAATGTGCCGCTTCGCCGGAGGCAATCGGGCCAGGCTCAGCACGATCACTTCCAGCGCGAACCATCGCTGCTGCTACCGCGGCGCCAATTTCTCGTTCGCTCGCACCGACGCGTGCGACACCGCGCGCGGCGTCCATTGCTGCCTCAGCAGCGCGACCGGCTTGTCGCATATAGTTCAGCTCCGCCGTGGACTTGATGATGCGGCGACGACGAACCAAGTTGCCTACGTCCTCGATTTGAAGATCTACCGGCAGCACGGCCTTGAGCGCCTTAAACCGAGAAGCATTGAGTTGCCAAGAGAACATCTCCACGCCCAAGCGCCTTTTGTTGCCTAAAACCGATGCGACCGCCTTCGCCACCAACTGCTCTGTGTTGTCGCCATCAGACCAGCGAAAGCTTTTCTCGAACGCGCAACTTCTCTCAAAATGGTACATCTCCGCGCGTCGATAGACGATGACAGGCTCGCCCTCCGCCGGCACCACAGCGCAATGAAACCCGTTGTACCCCCGAGGCGAGAGATATCCCGTCAGATAGGCGACCGACTCAGGCTCCAGGGCGATCAGTGCGTCTAGTTCCTTCTCGCGCATGTCCGCCTGTACATTCGTCACTCGTTGCCGATATTCACTTTCGCTGAAGATTAGATTACGTGGCATTGGATCACTTTAACTAGGTAGGTTGAAGGTATTGATGGGTGCTCTAGCCTGCCTTCTCTCCAGCGCCCGGGGCGACGCGTCGCGCAATTGCAAGCAAAACGATGGACAAGATGATGATTGCGGACGAAGCCGCTGCCATAGTCGGATCAAGGTCGAAGCGGATACCTTCCCACATACGCATCGGCAAGGTCTTCGCCGAATCGCTGCTCACGAAAAGCGCGATGATGATGTCGTCGAACGACGTAAGGAACGCGAACAGCGAGGCCGATATGATGCCTGGCCGAATAGCAGGAAGCGTGACTTTGGTGAACGCGACGATGGGGTGGGCGCCGAGGCTTTGAGCTGCAACCTCGGGTCGAGTGTCAACGCTTTTGAGCGACGCCATCACAAGGATGAGGACGATCGGTACGGCGATTACGGTGTGCGCCAACGTAAGTCCGGTCAACGTCCCGACAAGCCCCAACTTCGCAAATTGAAAATAAATCGCGACAGCGGTTATCAACGTAGGAACAACTGAGGGCGAGACAAGGAAGGCAGTGATGACAGCCTTTCCCGCGAACTTACCCCGCACAAGCGCGATCGCGGCCAAGCTCCCAATCAGCGTGGAGATTACTGCCACCGCGATAGCCACTTGAAGGCTCGTCAACGTTGGCTTGATCCAATCGGCACGTGTGAAATAGTTCTCGTACCATCGTAGCGATAGGCTAGGCGGTGGGAAGTCGAGGTAGGGCGAGGCCGAAAAGCTGATGGGGAGGATGATGAGTATGGGAAGCACGAGGAACGTGACAATGAGAATTCCGGTGATCCATGCAGCCGCTCCCGGCCGGTTCGACAGCTTCCGAGCCTTAGCAGGCCAGTTAGAGGCCGACGCGATGGGAAGACGGCCCATGATCTGGGTCGCGACGCGCAGCAGGTTCGATCGGGAGCGGCCAACGTTACGATATCTCCTCGCACTCACCATCGCGACGAGGCGGTACAGACCATAAAGAAGGAAGGTCGCGAGCAGGAGAATCACGCACATTGCCGACGCAGCCTCCCAGTCAGAAAGCTCATTCACGGCGCGCTCGATCAACATGACGAACGTCACATCGTGCGGCCCACCCAACAATGCGGGTGTCACGAAGAATCCCAGCGTCAAGATGAAGACCAGTAGAAAGCCGGCGATCATGCCTGATTTTGTCAGCGGGACGAAAATCAAAAGAAACGCAGCAGCGGGCCTTGCCCCCATGCTTTTCGCCGCATCGATGAGTCGCCAGTCGACCTTCTTCATCGCCGACAGCAACGGGAACACCATCAGCGGCAACATGATGTGCACCGTTCCGACATAGACGGCAAACCTGTTGTATAGGATGCTCAGGGGCGTTGATCCGAGTCCACTGTTGAGATACAGGTCATTGATTACCCCATGACGGCCGAGCAGAACCATCCACGCAAAGCTTCGGATAAGTGTGCTTGTCCACAGTGGCAGAACTACAAGCGCAGTGACGATCACGCTCCAACGCTTGCTGAGTCTAGAAATCAGGTAAGCGATCGGGTAGCCGACCAAAAGACAGATCAGTGCGACGAAGAAAGACAGTCGAAACGTCTCAAAGAGCACGAGCACGTTGTAGCTGTCGGAGAGCACCCGGACGTAGTGCACCATCGTCCAATCGTTCTGTCCAAAGCTGATTCGGAGGAGCCGGACGAGGGGCCACCCGTAAACAACGCCAAGAACGAGAATTGCGGGCACCAAAAGCCAGCTGGGCGACAGCCGCATGGTTGGTTGCGAAACGCCCTTTTCTGAGATGGAACTCGACATGTCTTTCAGATCCTATGGAATTGCGGTTCTCTGCGGATTACTGGCGAATCCAGTTGTTCCACATGTCGGTGTTGCGCTCAAGATTGGTCCTGCCTTGGCTTCGTTGGGCCCACCACTCCGCGTTGAGCTTGAATTGCAGCTTCAAATTGTCGGGATGGGTGGGAAGCTGGCGAGCGATCTCAGCCGGCAGCAAGTCGAGTGAGCGTCGATTGGGTGGCCCATAGGGGACCGCGCGACAGAGTGCTGCTAGCGGCTCTGCTCGAGAAGCGAATTCGATGAACTTGAGCGCGTTCTCGCGGTTCTTTGCGCCCTTCGGGATCGTCCAGTAGTCCGCGGTCAGTTCACCCTGATTGAAGTCGTAGTCAACTGGCGCACCCTGCTCCTTCAGTTGCACGATTCTGCCCTGTGATGCGAAGCCGATATCGGCTTCGCCGCTGACGAGCGATTGAGGGACCATAGTGCCACTGGTCGCCCACTTCAGCACCGAGGGCCGAATTCTCGACAGGCTGCGATACGACCGTTCAAGATCGAGCGGGTAGAGTTTGTCGGGAGACACGCCGTCGGCGAGAAGCGCAAGTTCGTTCGGACGGACGACGTAGCTGCCTGCGGGGAGGATGCGTGAACCTGGGAAGGTCTTTGCATCCCAAACCTCTGCCCAGGAACGTGGGTGATGCTCCTTGGTGAATTTCTTCGTGCTATACGCGATGACATAGGAGTAGCTGATCGTCGCTACACCGTACGGGTGCATGGAGCCCGGAAGAAGCTCGCTCATCACTTCTTTGTTCAGTGCGCTGTAGTCGATCTTCTCCAGCAGATTCGACTCCGACATCGTGAGCATGTCACCGGGCACCGCCTCAATTACGTCCCAGTCAACAGATCCGCTCATCACCATTGCACGGACCTTAGCCAGGCTCGGGCCCGTCGCCTCGATCACTTTGATCCCGGTTTGCTTTTCGAAGGGCTTGAATAAGGCTTCGCGCTGGGCGTCCTGGAACGTGCCGCCCCATGAGGCGACAGTGACGGTGCCAGCGTCCTTTGCAAAAGCCTGGCTACTACCAAGGCCCACTGCCAGCGGCGCGACCGCACATCCCGCTATAAATTCACGTCGATTCATTTTCGAGTCTCCATTTGAACGCCTGACCGCGGCGGTCTGCTTTTATTAGCGGTTGGTCGCGAACACCATGGTGTCCGTCACTTTCCACGAAACTTGAGTGCGATCGCCCATAACCGGATGTCGCGTGTTTTTTAGATTGTTCAGCTTCACCATGAGCGTTTCTGAACTCTCGGTCTTGATGCCGTAGGTGACGGCATCGCCTGCATAGGTAGACTCGACAATCTGGCCAAACGCATGATTGTCGTCACGGGCTGCGGCGTCGAAAGCGAACCTCTCCGGGCGGATAACGACCGAAACGGCGGAACCGACCGGTGCATCTGTAGGTTGCCCCGACAATTCCATGCCCCCCTTCGTCCTGACACGACATCCTGTTTGCGTAAGCGATGTGACGACGCCTTCCAGCTTCGTGGAATGGCCAATGAAGTCCGCGACAAACAGAGAGTTGGGTTTTTCGTAAAGCATCTCCGGCGTGTCCAGTTGCACGACTTCGCCGTTGTTCATTACCGCAATGCGATCCGACACTGCCAGCGCCTCTTCCTGGTCGTGGGTCACCATTACAGTCGTCACGCCGAGTTTTCGCTGCAGGTTCTTCAGTTCGTTTTGCATGCTCTCTCGAAGCTTCCGATCAAGGGCGCTTAGTGGCTCGTCAAGAAGAAGAACTGGTGGATCGAAAATAATCGCGCGTGCTAACGCGACACGTTGCTGCTGACCGCCGCTTAACTGATTCGGGAGGCGGTCGGCGAATGCAGAGAGGTGCACAAGTTCGAGCGCACTGTGGACCTTCGCAGCAATCGCGGCTTCCTTCACTCCCCGCATGCGCAGCGGAAAAGCGAGGTTATCTTGGACAGACAGGTGTGGGAACAGAGCGAGATGCTGAAAGACAACGCCGATATTGCGCTTATGCGGCGGCAACATGTCGACACGGCGCCCTTCGATGTACACCTCCCCCGACGTCACATCCGTGAATCCGGCGATCGCCATCATCGTGGTCGTCTTCCCTGATCCACTGGGTCCCAGGAGGGTAAGAAACTCCCCAGGGGCGATGTCAATGGAGACGTTCTTGAGGGCGGGAAAATTCTCATAAAACTTTGAGATCCCGCAGAGGCGGACCCCTTGACTCGACGTTCCGGGCGATTGCGCCGCTGACCGTAGCTGGACCAGCGTATCCGCAGGGGGCTGAGCGACCATCATTAAGTGCCTCCAAAAGATTCTAATTTGTGCCAATACGCACCGGCGCGATGACTTGTCTTCCCGCGGCGCGGCCGTCACCGCCTCGACGATCAGCTCAAGGCGAGCTTCGCTGCATCCCGCGCTCAGTTGCATTGAATTCAATTGATGCCGCCGAAAAATTGCTCGGATGCTCGTTTACAGAGCTAAGATTACCTATCAACGAGGCCGCTGGACTGAGGCCAAAATCAACAGTTGAATTTTTTTTGGAGAGTAGCCCGGAGGAGTCGCACCCCCAGGCTCTCGTAGAACGGTGCATGAGCCTCTCGACTCACACCGCTCCGATCAGGCAAACGTACCGACCATACCGCGTCGCCAGTGCACGAAGAGGTCCGGACGCCCAGCAGCAAGCTGCTGAAGAAACTGGCTCGCCCGAATCTTGTGAGCCTTGAAGCGCTTGAACTTGCGCATCGCCCAAGCCAGCAACGTCTGATTGACGTAGCGCAGCAGAGGGGCCAGTGCCGATGGCGCGAACCGCCCGTAGTAGTCAATCCACCCACGAAGAAGCGGATTGAGCTGCCGGGCGAGATCTTGCAACGACAACTGGGTTTGCCTGCGAAGGTTCAAGTCCCGAATCGCGGACCGCATGGCCTTCAGAGCCGAGACACTGACTGCGGGGTTGAAGCCGCAGAACATAGTGTTGTCCCGATGCCGACGAACCAGACGGGGCCGAAAGCAGTACCCAAGGAAGTCGAACTTGACAGTCGGATACGTAAGCTGGCGCTTCCCGTCTTTGCAGTAGACGATCTTGGTTTTCGTCGGATGCATTTCCAGGCCGCACGCCGCCAGGCGGGCCTGAAGCTCGTCCTTCAGGACTTGCGCCTCATGCTCGCTACGGCAGTGCACCAGCCCGTCATCAGCATACCGACACCACGGGAGGTCGGGATGTGTCCGCGTCATCCACAGATCAAACGCGTAATGAAGAAAGGTGTTCGCGAGGATCGGGCTGACCACACCCCCTTGCGGGGTACCGCGGGTTCGCTCGATCTGAACACCCTTCTCATCCCTCATCGGCGCCGTCAGCCATCTCTCGATGTACAACAACGCCCATGGGCACGTCACGTGTCTGCGCACGGCCCGCAGCAAGAGTTCGTGGTCGATGTTGTCGAACAGGCCCTTGATATCGAACTCAAGAATCCAGTCGTATTTCCAGCAACGCTCGCGCGTTATCCCGACAGCGTCGAGGGCTGACTTCCCGGGCCGATAGCCATAGGAGTCTGCCAGGAAGACCGCATCCAGGTCCGGCTCAATCACCTGCTTGACCACCATCTGTGCCACGCGATCCGCTACGGTGGGCACCCCTAAAGTCCTCTGGCCTCCAGACTTCTTGGGAATGGAGACAGCGCGCACCGGCGGAGGAAAGTAGCTGCCCGAGCTCATCCGATTCCAGATCCTGTAGAGGTTGCCCTTCAGGTCGTCTTCGAATTGCTCGATCGTCTGACCATCCACCCCGGCGGCACCACCATTGGCCTTGACCGCCTTGTAGGCTTCGTACACTAACTTCTTGCCGATATTGAACGGCTTGCTGGTCGTGCGCATCACCATCCTCCTGTTGCCAGTTGTGGTTCTCGCATGACCGCCTGACCCGATCCCTTTGCTCCGGTCCCGTTACGGACCTTCATCGCTCGTACGGATCGGTCCGCCCCAGTGCTTCGCATCGGTACTCTCGCCTTGCGGTTGTCGCCGCTTGGGCTTCTCCCTTGACATCGAAGCGACTGGTTCCTGCAGTTCCGCGTCATAGCCTGCATCCGCTTCACGCCCCCTCTACGCCGGTCGTCATCCGTTCAGTCATCAGGCACCCGAACGGACTCATCCCAGGAGGGATTCACGCCCCTGGTTTCGACGACACTTGGTTCTTAACGACGCGTCCTCGAGGGTTCACTTTCGTTCGTCTCTCGGATGCACACCTGCACGAGTGTCCTCGCGCTTTTCTGCCAACGCTCACCACCACGGCTCTTTACCGCAGCAGCTTGGAGTGGTTTGAGACCTGCTCCTGAAAGCCGATCTCGAGGGGCCCACCCTCATCTATGACGCAGCTTCTCGCACAGTCATCAGTTCATTGCGAACCTCTTTCTGTGCTGCTGCAGCACACTGAATCCATGGAACTTGAATCGAACGATACGGAGCCGCCGTTGCGCGCCATTCGGGCCTTCGAGGCCTTTGCCGAGCATGGTTCGATCGCGGGTGCTGCGGCCGAGCTAAATGTCACGCCGTCGGCGGTGAGTCATCAGCTACATGTGCTAGAGACCCACGTGCAGACTGCGCTAACTGTGCGCAAGGGCCGCGCCCTATACCTTACCGACGAGGGTCGCGATTATTACCGGTCGATTCACAGTGCATTCACCGTTCTGCGGACGGCTACCCGTCAAGCGCAGGAGCGGTCAATGCTGACCCAGTTGACTATCGGGGTGACCGGCATTTTTGGAAGCAACTGGCTGTTGCCGCGAATAGGTCGTTTTACAGATGCGCATCGGGATATAGGTATCAGCGTCGTCTATTCGATGCACGGCAGTTACCCGAGCGATTCGACAGACCTATCGATTCGCATGGGCACGGGACGCTGGCCCGGGTACCAGGCCACCCGTTTGCTCTCCGGCGTGCTGGTGCCCGCATGCACACCGGCTTTCGCGCGACGGTACGGTCCGTTCCGTCATGCCCGCGACATCGCTCAGGCGCCTTTAGTGCATGACGGGAACCGAGCGCGATGGGCCGCGTGGTTCGCGCATGCGGGCGTACGAACTGATCGACTGACGGGCCCGCTGCTCGAAGACGGCCAATTGACACTGGCAGCGGTACGGGCGGAGCTCGGGTTTGGACTTATGCGCGCGAAGATCATTGAACGAGAGCTGGCGGACGGCGTACTGGTCGCGCCGCTCGATCTGACGCTCGACATCGGCCTGGATTATTACCTTTGCATTCGCGACGACGTGCCAACAGGCGACGCGGTTTCAAAGTTGAGCAAATGGCTCTTGTCCGAGGTGCGCCAAGCAGGCTGAGTCGCGAAAGATTCTTCGTCGCATACGTTCGCTGCTCGCACCAAGCCGCAATTTTCTCGAGGTCCGCATTTTATAGCGGCGGGCATTTCAGTATGCGGTACGATGCAAATCATCATACTGAGACAGGGCGCCCCTCATGACAATTGCCGGCTACGACAAGGCCCGTTTGCGTGAAAAACTCAAAGTTGCGCTCTCAGCCGCGCAGCCAGTGCGTACGCCCGAGATGCTAAAGGGCCGTGAGCGCGAGCTCGAGGCGATTGACCGTGCGCTGTGCGCACCCGGGCGCAATGTGTTCATCCACGGCGACCGGGGCGTGGGCAAGAGCTCGCTCGGTGCGACAGCCGCGTACCAGTACCGGAGCGCCGACAATCGCCCTATCATCGTTGGCGGTACACCCAACGAGACGTTCGACTCAATCATCGCCAGCATTGCAAACAAGGCAATGGGTTACTCGCGCACGACGAACGTCAAACAGCAGTCTGTCCAGTCCCGTTGAGTTATCGAAGACCCTCAACCGGCACGCGGAACGACTCAAATGGCATATTCGGCGTATCTATCAGGCGCGAAACGACGTGGTCCACAGCGCACGCAGGATCAGCAGTGCACGACTCCTGCGCGCGAACCTCGAGGTCTATCTTAAACACGCGCCCGACGGGTTCCTTGAGGAACTGCAACTCAAGCCTACCCTGCGCGGAGCGGGCGAATATTTCGACCGGCGCAATCATCTGCTTGACAAGATAACAGGCGAACTGAAAATGGGCAACGAGACCACGCTGCTGTCCTGGCTGGCACATTTCGACGGTAGCTATGCATGACATTACCCTCCGATACTGCCGGCGTAAAGCAACCGCAAGCTGATGGGCGTCCTTGCCGTAGTCGGGGGCAAGATTATGACGAACCATCTCGATGATGAGCGATGGACGGATCTGCTCTGCCACCTTGTCGTCGCGCAGCTGATCGCCCGCGCGCGAACCGGTGACTGGCTCCGAACCGATCACCTTGTCGAATCGAAAAGAATTTGGTCGCAGGCCAACGGCGTTTCGCCGGGCTGGCTCGAAGGCGTGCGACTCTCCCGCGCCTCGATGCAGCTCGCGGCGTCCATATGGGCTATCGACCTGCTCCGTAACCCGGACGAGATATCGAAGCTGTTTTCGAAGAACTGGCGACTCGATCAACAGTCACCGATCGTGCGCGGCATTTACGACGTTTGTGCAGCCAGGCTAAGTACATGGTGGTACGAGTCATAGTCGATATGCTCCGTGTCGCCTCGGACCTGCGTCTTGCCGATCCCGCATCGACGAATGCAGGTGGCGCGATCCACGATATCCCTCACGGCCCGTTCTCGACACCACCGTACTTCGAGTTGACCGCGCTTTTCTGATCGCTGCCGACAGAGTGACACTGATTCAGGAAATTTCCGCGCGCGTTGGACGTACCGCTCAGGTCGAAGTGGCCGTGGTGGTAGCGCACAATCGAAAAGTAGTCCGCCTCGTACTGGCTGCACTCTCCGCCGCCATTGCCGCCCAGCATCAGTCCAGCAAGGCAGAGCACGGCTCCACATGCGTTCTGATTGTCGTCGTCGGCCCGCGCCGTTGTGCCGCCTGTTAGCACAGCGCACATCGCTACCACGACCACAAAAAATCTTCTGGATTGCATGGAACAACTCCTATGCCCGCACCAGATGCAGCACCACGACCGCACCGACAGAGAGGACCGCCGAGGCAAGCGCTGCAAAGACGACCCATGTTGCAAGCTCGAGGCGGCCAATAACGCGGCGGCAACCCTCTTCGTGCAGCACTTCACGCAACTCACCACGCACCCGAGCGCTTGCCGCATCGTATTCGCGCAACGCAAGCTCGCCGATCAGCTGGTCGCGCGCCTCCGCAAAATGACCTGCCTCGGCGAGCACGCCCGTGGTTGATGCGTTGAAGTCCTTGAGGAACTGCTCGTAGCGCGACGTGAAGCGCAGCAGCGTCAGTTCGCCGTCATCCTTGAACTGTTTACCGCTCACCTGCAGCAGCTGGGTGAGATCTTTCACGTCGCGACGCAGCTGCGACAGCTGGCCCAGCACTTCGCCGATCAATTCCTCGCGGATCGAGTCTTCTGACGCGCCCATCAGCGCACCAGCACCTTGAACACATCATCGAGCTCTGTAGTCACCCTGCTCGCAAGACGCTTGAGTGCCACCATCTGTCGAATGTGTGCCTTTTCGGCCTCCGATGCCCCATTTTCCATCGCCTCTGCGTTCAGCGCGACGTAGTCACGCGGGTCGTCGCGGAGTTCGACGATCGACCTGTCGAAACCCTTGATCTTTTCGAAGATCGGGTTCTCGTAAATGACGGCGTCACGATGCATCGAAAAAGCGTCGCTGCGGGAGTGAAACTCGAACAGCCTGGCGAAGCCCCGGTTAAGGTCCTGTTTGCGGTCGACCATATTCATGACCAGGCGGATCTTTGTGGCACGCACACCCAGATCAGAAAGCGCACGCAGCGTTGCGATCGTGTCCACCTGCTGCTTGGCGGTCGATACAGCCGGCACGATGAAGAGATCGAAGTCTTCGTGCGAGCCGTCATAGCTTCGCATCAGACCTACAAAATCTTCGACATTCGATGCGCCCACATCGACGACGGCGTTTTCCAGTGTCATCAACTGATCCTGCAGCTCATCGAATTGCGACCCGCGCAACGCACCTTCCTTTTCGCGGTCATCCGAATTGATTGATTCGATCGGGATTACTTCAGCGCCCGGCAGACGTGGCACAAGCAGATGGTGTGCAACAGTACTCTTGCCAACGTTGCCCGAGAAATTGATAACCGCAATCTTCATGATGCAATGTTCCTTATCGGTTGAACTGGATGTGCCCGCATCACCGCGGTCACGCCAAACGGCTTCAGTTACGGGTCAATTTCCAGCGTCGGTGTGTCATGTCCAGCCTCGTGCGACGGCTGGTCCTGTTGTTGTTTCTGTTCCGTGCGCTGCTGCTGTTGCTGCCACATGCTCTGGCTTGCGCGCTCCCGCTCGATCTGTTCGCGCATGGCATCGATCGTCGCTTCGCTCACCTGCGGCATCGGAACATTGAGCGGGCGGTTAGTACCGCGCGCCTCGGCCACGGCGCTTTCAAACTCCCCCCGCAACTGCTCCTGCTGCTCGTCGGATAGTCCCCTGATTTCGTCTTCCAGCACCTCGCGCGCAGCCTGTTCCTTAATCCGCTCACGCGCGGCGGCAAGCGTGACCTGCTGCGCGTCCGTGTATTGCCACTCGCCATTCAGGAAGCGCTCGCGCGCCTCGTCGATGCGCCGGCGCTCGTCAACCTCGCGACGCGCGGACTCGACCCTCTCCCGCTGCTCAGGCGTCAGCAGTCGTGACAGGTCGGGCGCCGACACGCGCCATTCGTTGCGACGACTCTCGACCTCGTTGGGTGCCAGCTCCTGTCCGGTCTCATCGAACTGCCGCTGTTTGACGGTCACGACCTTGCTGCCGCCCCTTTCGAGTTCGATAGGCTGACCAGGTTGCACACCGCTCTCGCCGATCGCGCGTTCGAGGTCCAGCCCCCATACCGTGCGGTCGCCAGACTCCGTGCGTACCGTAGCGTAGTAACTTTCGTTTTCCTTCGGATCGTGATGAAAGTGCGCGGCGCCGTGTTCAACCAGGACGCCAGCCGTGACGGCAGGCGGTTTCTGCGTCCCAGCCTTTTGACGTGCCGGTTTGCCGGAACCTGTCCGACGCGACGACGCACCGTCCGCGTCCAGAGGCAACTGTGTCTGTTTCGAATCTTCTGACGCAGCGCTCGCGTCGGAAGGAGCAGAGGGTTCGGTAGCAGCCGGCCCAGGCTTCGGAGGACGCGGTTTGCCTCCGCGCCGGCCTCCGCCCGGCGATGCTCCTCCGGGATCGGACGGATCCCTGCCGGATACATCAGCCGTCGCCGCCTTGCGGCTCTGGCTCCCCTGCTTCCGTTCTCTCCCAGTCGCCGACGTCGAATCCATCGTGTGCGTGCGAGGAAGATCATTGGTTGGCGACCGCTCGCCTGCCGCAATGCGCATCGCCTCGCGCGCAGCCTGCAGCGTCGCCCGATCCTGTGCTTCGGGTTTGAACCCGCGTGTAGGCATGCCCGCGAGTTCCGCCGCAATCCACGCCTGCCGGCGGAATTCCTCGCTACCCTTCAGTTGCAGCTCGCCCCAGTGCTTTGCCTGAGCGACGGCAACCATTTGTTCGATCACGTCACGATCCTCACTGGCCGTGGCGAGCGAGCGTCCCTTGTCCTCAAAGTGCACCGCCTCGCTTTTGCGATCGAGATACTTCCCTTCAAATGCCACATACCGGTCGCTGACCGACTTCGGTACCGCGTAGCCGCTCTTCTCAAAGATCGGCTTCGGGCGGATCGCGTTTTCCCACTCTTTACCGTTGATGGACTTGCCGATACCGGTGGCGGGCGCGACCCCTTCGTCCGCGGGCGTACTCGCGCTGGCCCGATTCTCGTACCTCTTCCGGTCGGCGTCACGGATCCTTTTCATCCGCGCGTGCGTCGCTTCATCTAGCGGGGTATCCGGGTTGCCGGGTGCACCGCGCGCGTGAGCCTCGTTGGCCGGCGGCGTCGCGCGGGCGCGAATGGACGATGCATCATCCGCATTGGCTGCCTCCATCTCGCGGTAGTCGAGCTGATCGGCCGGAAATTCAATCTCGTTCATGATGCGGCTCCTTGATGGATAGATGGGGAGGCTGCATCGCCCTTGGCAGGTGTGTCGGGCGACGCCTCGGGTAGCACTTCCCGCAGATAAGGCATCAGCTGGAATAGCGATGCACGGATACTGGAGCGGTTGGCGAAGTGGGCGGCACTCAGCACGCCGATCTCATGTTCGCGGACATCCCTCACCGCATTCGCCGCATGGATAGCCGTCGCACCCTGAGCGCGGCGCGCAGCATTCTGTGCGTGCCACCACTGCTCGACATCGATCTGCGGAACGGGCGCGCATAGCTCACGCGCAACGAACGCGGCGTGCTTCATCTGTTCTTCGTCCGGCAACTTCGGGCCGAAGCCGAACCACGCGCGACGGCGGTTGGCTTTTTCCAGCTTCGCCATCACGCCTTGCAGATAGGGGCTCTGCTGCACCAGACGGTCGACCAGTTCCGGATCCTCGTAGAAGTACGCCTTGTCACACAGGATCGGCTCGCATCCGTCCATCGTGATGATCTGCTTGCGACCCGGCAGCGCACGCAGCTCCTGCGGCATCATCAGCGCGCGACCGTGCTCGGTCTCGTTCGTGCTGGTCGATGCGTTGCGTCCCCGGCTGCGGCTGCGCGAACGCGACAGGTGGGTGAACGTGCCGAGGAGCTTCGAGTACTCTTCGGAATCCTTGAGCGTGCGCGGCGCAAAGAGGCTGCGCATCTTGCAGTTGATCGCGAGCGTTTCCGCACCGTGCCTGCCATACAGCTTCGGATCTTCAAGCTGTGACATGCCGTGAAAGATCAGCATCAGTCGCAGATTAAAGCCCGCGATGAAGGCGTTGGCCGTGTCGATAATGTCGATCTTGCCCGGCGCCGCAAATTCGTCCAGCATCAGCGCACACTGGTATTTCAGGTCGGGATTCTCTGCGGGCTGCTCGCGAGTATTCAGGTCGATCAGCTGTGAGAAGAACAGATTGATGAGCAACGCGCCCGCTTTCAGGTCGCCCGGCTTGATGCCCACGTAGATCGACATGGGCTTCCTGCGCACCTCACCCAGGTCGAAGTCGGAGCGGCTGGTCGCCGCGTCGACGATCGGATTGCTGAACACATTAAGCGGCGCGGTCATTGTGGACACGATATTGGCGAACGCTTCCTTTGACTGCGACAGGAACCGGTTCAGGGCGTCCAGACACTCGAAGCTCAGCGGTGGCAGCGTGTCGGTCGCATGCGATCGCGTGCTGACAATGGAAGAGATGTGCTCGCGCACCGCCCTCCCCTTGCCTGAGGCCTGCCGCAACACTTCGCCGAACGTGCAGGGCAAGGTCGGCGTCTCGAGCAGATACAGCACGACGCCAATAAAAAGGTTGCGCGCATTGTCGTTCCAGTACTTCAAACGCGCATCGACGTTCGACGGATACAGGTGCTCGCCAACCGTCAGCACGTCGCCGACCCGCGTATAGGGCGACCTGCGCTGGATGAATTCGAGGGGGTTGTAAGCGTGTGTCCGGCCATTCTCCGAGAACGGCGACCAGAGGAAAGTTGCCTGGCCGCATTTGCGCCGATAGCCGGATGTGTACAGGTAGTTCTCTTCCTTGATGTCCTCGACGACGACGGAATCGGGATAGGTGAGAAGATTCGGGATCACCATCGAGACGCCCTTGCCCGAGCGCGTGCCCGCAGCAAGCATCAGGAAATCCTGGCCGCGGTACTTCAGATATTCGCCCTTGTACTTGCCGACGATAAAGGGGGGATACATGTGGGACATGCTCACTCCTGAGGCGGGATGCGGTGGGAGGCTAGGACACGAATCGTCATCGTCACTTCTCCAGCAGGCCGGCTTTCACGATGTCGCGGCGCGTGGCGAAGCGCGCGTTGCCGAACTGCGCAATGCGACCGCGTGATTTCAGAAGCGCCATCGCGATCACCATGGCGGGCAGGCCGCCAATGACAGCCGAGAGCAGCGTGCAAACCGACAGCGCCCGCTTCACCCCCGGCACATCCCCATACGCCTGCCAGTAGTCGAAAAGCGTGAACACGCCCACCGAGTTCTGCGGCAGTTTCTGCAGGCGGGCGAACAGCAGGCCACCAAGATACTGGCCGAGGGTCGCGGCGCCAGCGACGAGCACCAGCAGCACAAGACACGGGATCAGGATGCGGAGATATTTCGGCATGGTGGATCTCAGTGTGTCGGAGCAGACGATTTTTCAGTGCGCAACGTCGACAGGATTCGCAGCGCGTTGCGCTGCGTCTCATCGAGTTCCGCATCGGCAAGTGCCTCACACCCATGAACGATCACAGCGCCGTAAAGCCGTGCGAGGGCGCAGGCCTCAGCACTCGTTGCAAATGCTTCATCGGACGAGGCGCGCTGGCGCCAGCTCTCGATCGCCGCCTCGATATCGCTGATTGCGAAGTTCATGATTAGTCTTCCCTGCGCATGAGCCAGTGCGCCGCGAGGCCTCGCGCCCATGACGCCGTGTAGACCAGGCTCAGCGCGAGCACGCCGTACTGGTGTGCGCGCCACGCCATGTCGAACCAGAATGGCTGCGCAACGAGCCCGAAGATGCAGGCCCAGCGACGCCAGCCCAGGCGACTGTCCTGCGAGAGGAAGACGGCGAGCGCACCGCACAGGCCGATCAGGGCCTGCTCGATAACCTCTGTGCCTGCGACCGCGTTCATGCAACACCCCCAAGTAACTGCCACTTTCCGACGGGGTCGTACCAGATCTCGGCCAGCCGCTTGTCCCGCATGAAGAGCACGAGATCCATCGTCATGCGAACCTGCTCCAGGATGAACTTCCAGTCGAGCGTCTGACCGACGGCACTCTGTTTGATAAGCGTCGCGGCGCGCGACGCAGCCGAGCGTGCATCGTTGCAGTGAATCGTGGTGATGCCACCGGGCGTTCCCGTGTTCAGCAGCGTCATGTAATCCCACGTCTCGTCGCCCCGGAGTTCGGCGAGGAACACACGGTCGAACTTCATGCGAAGCGTCGAGCGCACGATTTCCTTCGCCGGAAGCGTGTCACTGAAAAACATGTGCACTCGGTTCGGATGATTCGGTAGCGACAGCTCGGGCGTGTCCTCGATTGTGCCGATCCGCTCACTGATCGGCACAAGGTCGGACAGCGCCTTGTTCAGCGTGGTCTTGCCGGAGCCGGTACCGCCGGCGAGAACGATGTTCAGCCGGTTGGCCACGGCAAGTTCGAGCATGCAGGTGACGTCGCGCCGTGACTTCGCGTCCATCATCCCGACTTCGAACGGCTGCAGGTCCACGCCGTCCGGAACCGTCTGATGCGGAGACACGTCACGGAAACCGTCGAACCAGCCGTTGCGCTCGTACTCGTCGACGGAAAACCGCACGTTCGACGGAATGCGGATCGTGATCGAGATCGTGTCGCGTTCGCACGCCGGCTGCATCAGCACGTGTCCCCGCTGGCCCTCTGGTAACACCACCGGGTGAATGGGCTCCTTGGTGGAAAACTTGCCGCCCTTCATGACCGTCAGTGCGTTGGCCAGCTTGAAACACGCGTCCAGCGTGCAGGCAGGTGCATCGTGCCGTTTCCATGCGCTGGCACCCTGCGTCCAGATCTCGCCTGGACGGTTAATCGCGACCTCGGTGAGACTGCCGTCGAAGAAATTCGCAATGCCCATCTGCTTCAGGAAGTTGCGGGCGACGGTCCCCTTTTCGATGACATCGATAACCACCGCATTCATATGCATTCCTTCTGGATATGTCTGATGCAAGCTGGTAAATTGCGGCCCGGAGCGCGCCCTCAGTGCGATCCCGTGTCTGTGCCCCGCGGCTCGACCTGTACTGAGACCCGTTACGGTCGCCTGTCGTCAGGCACGCTGGTCGCCAGATCGCGCAATGTCTGCGCGGGCGACGTAGAAACAACCGTCACCACCATCGATGCCGTATTCGCAGGACTGGCGATCTTCCACATGGCTGTCGCTGTGGCCAGTCCACCCACCGCAGTGCCTGCTGCGATTGCAAGAACGGCGCGCACGGTCCGGGCACGGCAAGGCAAGGGCGGGGTCTTTGACGACGGACGGTTAGTTGCATCCTCTTCCTGGCCGACGATGCCCGTCGCAATCCCGGGCTCGGACAGCTCAAGGCCCAGGCGCGCGGCGATTGCATGCATGACCACGCGGCGCAGCGCCATCGACATGTCGTCGAACCGGCAGCGGTCGAGCGTCATGCATTGTTCGAACGTATGCTCGTCGCCGATCCGGCGCAGCGGCAGGACATCAGACGGCTCGAACGGCCTGCGCGCATCGACCTGTTCGGCCAACCGCCGTACGCGACGCCCGTCGAAGGCGTAATGCAGCGCGTTGCGCAGCTTTGCCTCGAACGCATCACGCTCGACACCATGAAGGGGAAAGGTCTCGGGAAACCGGATATGCAGTTGCATCGTCATGTCCTCACATTCATCGTTGCCGCGCCGACGGCGCAATCTCGCTGCCGTCGGTGCGGACGTTTTCGTATACGCTGCTCAGATCGACGTCGCGCGCAACGAAGATATTGATCACCGACCCCTGGTTCGAATAAGCGGTCGGCGGGATGTTGATCGTGTTGCGAAGCGTTTCGGCAGCCACGTCCTGCGTCGCGTTCGAGCTGTTCGAGAAGGTAATGGTCTGGCCCGCTCCGATTGCCTTGTTCGCAAGCGCCTGACCAAAGTCGCCGATGAGACTCACCATCAGGGCACCCTTGAAGCGCAGCCAGAAATGCTCGTCGATGTAGGCGGGAATCCCGGCCGCACCGAGCGGATCCGTCGCCGGCGAGTTCAGGGGAATACGGACGTCGCCGTCGTCAATCTCGTCCCAGATAGCACCAATGACACCCTGTCCGTGTACGACTGCATCGCGCTGCTCGCCCTTGGCCAGCGCGCCCTTGCGGATGAGCAGCGTCGTGCCATCGTCTGACCAGACGTCATCAGCGATCGGACAGCCAACCAGTCCCGGCCGGTCGGTGCGGATTGCGGTGGCCTGCCCGCAGCGGATCATGGTGTTCCGGGCAATCATGTAGTGCCGGTTCGGCCTGAACGAGGCGCGCATCGGCTGCAGCTTCGAGGGCTGCAGTGACTGGTCGAAGGAAGATCCCTTGCTGTTGCCGGTATCATGGTTATCAGCCATACCTGCGCCAGATGAACCCGCAGCTCCAGATGGACCGCCCCGCAGCGCGGCGAGCCCCATGGACCTCGCCATGCCGGGCAGACCGTCGCCACCCGGGCCACTGCCCGTGGTGTCTGCGTTGCCACCTGCGTCACTGGACGGGAGGGCGGAGTCCTCAGGCGCGCCGGTAGCCCTGCTGTCACCGGACATAACCAGCACGCTGCCCGAGAGACGCCGCTCGGCGGGGGTCAGTGGCTGCGGCCGGTTGTTCGCGATCGCGGTGCTCCCTTCGCCGACAGGATGCGACGCGGCCGCGGCCGGCGTGGCAAGCTGCTGCCTGGCCGCCGCTTCCGATGCGGCGCGCGCCTGCTCTGCTTCGGCCCGCTTGATGCGCTCCTTCTGTGTCTCGAGGTCGGCACCGGTCTCGCTCGCCCCGCTGTCCTTTGGCTTGTTGAGCGCCGCCTGCTTCGCGTCCTGATGCTGCTGGAAGATCCGCTGCAGGTAAATCGTGACGCCCGAAGCGCCCAGCGCGATCACGATCAGCGCGACCAGCACGAGCCTCAGCCTGCCCGCACGAGCCCGGCGGCGCCCGGGCAGGTCCAGCGACGGCTGAGGCCCAGTGTCCGCAGGCCCTGCATTGCCGATTTCATTGCGTTCGCTCATGCGACTGTGCTCTCCCGTCAGTCTCCCGGCCGATCGCTGCCAGCATGTGCGCGTTCGATGCGCGCCGTGCCGGTTAACGACGAGGCGGTGCGGTTGTAGTGGCCGTCGGGCGAGTAGCCGTCGTTGCGGATGCCCAGCACCGACTGGCCGTAGCGGATGACAAACTCCCTTGAGACCTCATGGACGACGACGGTGTCACCCTCCATATGGAAATTCGCTGTCGCCTCGCTGCCATCCGGCAGCTTTGTGAAGATCGTCGGCAGGTCGCGCGCGGTTGCGTACCTGAAGTAGGTGAAACGGCCGTCGTCCCACAAGGCGGTGGGTGCAAGCGCGTGATCGCCCCGCATCATGTACTGCATGTTCGCTGCCGGCGTGGATGATCCGGGCGGACCTGAAGACACCGCTGCGCCCGGCGCTGCAATTCCGGCCGGGACCGCAGGCGTGTCCTGCTGGCCCGCCAGCGCCGCGCTGACAGCTTCCCGGCGCCGGAGCTGTTCGGCCGCGACCTTCGCCTTCGTGTCCGGATAGTCGAAGCGCAGGATCCACGTCGAGGGTTGCAACCGCGATACGTCGACAAGCGACAGCGAATAGGTGCGCCGGTTGGTCACGAGCACGAGGTTGGTTTCGGGTTGCAGCGCGCCTGGCTTGAGCAGCGCCCCGCTGTCGTTAACGGAGACGTGCCAGGCGTGCGCGTCGCCAATGCCGCCGCCATCCTTCATGATGTGCTCACCGGGCTCGAACTGGATCATCACCACACGCCCCGGCATTGTCGCCACGCGGTAGGCCTGGTCGGGGCTATATGTCGCGCACTGGATATGTGGGTCAGCGCCGCAACTACGCGGGATTTCAAGCGCGCATACGCGGCCAGCCGCAAGTGCACAAGCGGTAATCGCGACCACGTTAGCCGGCAAGCGGAGTCCAGCACGACTCACGACGCACTCCCCGTCGCCTTCGATACTGCCGGTACGGCGTCAGGCGACGCATCCGCGGGCGCACGGGTATAGTCGCGCGTCACTTCGTAAGTCGTGCACCTGAACCCGTCCGGATCAATGTCCTGCTGATCCTGTTTCTCGGGCACATCGACACGCGTGAAGGCCACCGTCGCAATCCAGTAGGTCGGTTCCGGACGCTTCGCCGCCGCATTCAACGGGATCAGTTGCCGCGAGAAGAACACCTGTGCGGTCGAACCGACAAAGGTAATCGAGCCGACCCGTGCGATGACGCGCGCCTGGTCCTTGAGCAGCTTGAGGGGACCGGCCGGACCACGGATGAGCGCGTCGTAAGCGCCCTTTTCGTGATCGTCGCTCATGAACATCACAGCGTTGTGCATGTCCGATATCGTCTCCCAGTCGTAGCTCTCTCGCATCTCGACGTAACGGCGCAGATCTGCGCGGTCGGTTTTTTCAGTGAAGCGCACATGGCCATTCGCGGTCGTCGGCAACACGTCCACCTTGCCGGTCGTATCGTTAACCCGCAGCACAGCCGGTGGGTTCGGTCTTTTCAGGAGTCCTAAAGCCGTCAGGCCAAAAACAGCCGCGAGGGCGATGCCTCCCGAGAGCACCGATCGGCGGTCGGCGATGCGCGCCTTCTCTTCAGCCGCCTCAACCTTCGACCTCTCGAACTCCCGCGCCTGGTCCAGATACCAGCTGACCGCGTCGCGCTCTGACCGGTCAACAGCATTTGTTGCTGCCTCCACGTGCGCCGCCGATGTGGCCGGCGACCGCGCGCGATTGCGCGAGCCTGCGCCCGTCACGAACCACTGTCTGATTGTCGATACCATCCTGATCCTCACCTCGGTTCCGTACGGCCTGACTGCTGCGCCAGTGGCTGATTCACAGGGACCCACTGGCCCGTGGGCTCCGGTGGTTTTGGCGCAGTGCTGCACGCCTGCAGGACAAGCGCGAGCAGACCCGCGCGGAAGATCGCTTTCATGCCTGAACTCCCATTTCACCGGTCATCCATGCAAGCGGTGATAGATGGCCATACCGATGGTGTTGAGCAACGCGCCCACGAAACCGGCAAACGTAACCCAGCAGACGACCAGCAACCACCAGCGGATCAGCCTCGCAAAGAAATCAGGCACGCATCCTCCTACGCTTGCGAAACGGAGCCACCCGTCCTGTACTTGCCAGCGCCACCAGTTTTCGAGGCTGCGGCCAGCGCACGCCCCAGACCACCCAGCTTGCCTGTCATCGTCGAAATGCCCACACCGCTCGCCAGCGCCGAGGCAAGACCCGGAAGATTCAGCGCGACGATGAAGAACACCACGCCCATCACGTCAATCTCCACCACCTGCTGCATCGACGGGAAGGTTGACCCGCCCGGTGCAATCGATTTCGCGAAACTGACTTCAATCGCGCCGGCGCCCGCGAAGAGAGCCACGAGCAGCGCGTAGTTAAAGCACTGTCCCGCCCAGTTCCAGAAGTACTGCCGCACCGGCGGAAACAGCGCCATCGAAATGAACAGTGGCCCGAGCGCAAGCAGCAGTCCGAGTGCGAATTTGGCGAGGATGATGTAAGCCACTGCCATGCCCATGAACGGCGTGGCGAAGATAAGCATCACTGAAATCACCCACACCGCCCCTATGATTTCGAAGTTGTGTGCGTGATCGTAGATCTGCCCACAGGCGTTAATGTACGCGCTCAACAGATTATCCAGCCCCGAGACAGGATTGCTTTGCCCCGTAATCGCACCGGAAAGCTGCTCGCCCAAGCCGTTCACAGCCGGCACGATGTACTCGGTATAGAACTGGATGTTCATGCCGCAGGTCAGGATGAACGCCCAGGCCGCCATGCGCATCAGGAAGTCGTTGATCGGTTCGTCGTTCTGCCCTTGCCAGTACGACCACAAGACCAGTAGCACATA
Source organism: Paraburkholderia sp. LEh10 (assembly GCF_017814945.1). Lineage (GTDB taxonomy): Bacteria > Pseudomonadota > Gammaproteobacteria > Burkholderiales > Burkholderiaceae > Paraburkholderia. The sequence continues at coordinate 42,198 of NZ_JAGIPX010000042.1, read as the reverse complement.
GATGCTGAAGCACGCCATCATCAACGGCGAAATCAGCCCGATGATGCGTTCCGAACCTGAGCTGATGGTCGCGACCACGTTAGCGTCGAAGTCGGACGTCATCCTCGAGAAGATCGTCGTGGTGATAGGCGTATAAGACATCTTTGGCTCCTGAAGTCGTTCCATTCACTGCATTGCTTTCTTCACCACCTGTTCGGCTTCCTTGTCCCGCTCACGCTGTTCGGGCGTTTCCTCCTTCTCGAGCTTTTCGGGCGTCGTACCAAGCAGATGTGCCCTGAACTCCAGATCCTGCCTGTGTGCGATCTCCTCCTGCACGTCGTGCTGGTGTCGGTCCCATGCGAGATAACCCAGATAGCCGGCAATGACGACAAGCAGGCCGACGATCGCACCAAGCAATGCCTTATTGACCATTTGCTCCTCCTAGAAACTGGTTTTTGAATTCCCGCTCCTGCTGCTCCTCCGCGAGCTTGAGTTCGGTCGCCTGCAGTTGTGCGGTGAGCTGCAGACGCGTCTGCTCATTGGAGACCATCGCCTCTTCAGCAGCCATCCGGTTCTGCAGGTCGGCCTTTTGAGCCGGATCCTGCGTAAGGTTCGACTGCTGCATCAGCGACTGGATGTTATTGAGCCGCGCCATCGTCGCGCTGTACGCCTGCTCGTTCATTGCCTTATTGGCCGAGAGCACGTCGTAGTAGCGCTGTTGTCCTGGCGTCGCGGCGTCGGTCATGCCCTCCTGCCGTTCGATCGAGCGCATCGTCGAGCTGATGCCCGACAGGCTGCCACTTTTCGCCTGGTCATAGATGTCCTGCCACTGCTCTGGCAGGTAGTTGCGCAGCGACGCGTCGTTCATGATCGTTCCGAGGCTGCTGTTACCGGTCAATGCCCGGTACTGTGCTTCCTGGTTCTCTATCTGCTGCATCAACTGCTGGACCTGCACCATTTGCTGGGCAAGCTCAGCAGGCGAAATGGTCGGCACACCCTGTGCGTTTGCGAAGGCCGTGGCACCCAGGCAGAGCGCGGTGACGGGAACACGAGCGGCCCGCACCAGGCGTGCAGCGCGTTCGACATCGTTGGCGTTCACGATTCCCTCCATCAGGCAGTGACAGCTTCGTTACCGGCGTCGACAGTGCGTGCCGAATAGATGCGGGCGAGCTCGGCCCGCTTGTGCTCAACACCGCGTTGGAGCTCACCGGCCCACAGCCGTTCGTCGGCACCGTGCCTTGCCGTGAGCCGCGTACGAAGCTTGCGTTCGAAGACGCGTTCCAGGTAGACCGGTAACCATACGTCCGGATCGTCTCCCAGCTCGGCGCGCACGGTGTCGCAGATCAGGACGTTCTCGCGGTCACCCGAGAACACCGCGATCGCGTCATCCATTCCGCTGATGTCAAAACTCGCGAAGGCAGACTGGTTACCCTGCTTGATGAGAAACCGGCGCGACGACGGCGTGAGCTTTTTGAACTCGCTGAATTCCTTGCGCGTCATGCCATCACGCACGTACGCCTCCTCTTCCGCCGCCGGATCGGCCAGATACAGATTCGTAGCCACGAGGCTGCGCAGGGCCGGGTACAGGTCGGCGGCCTTCTGGCCCTGCTCTGGCTGTTGCGTAATCAGCATGATGAACTCACCCTCCTTCCGGCCGCTTGCGAGCGTCTCCTCGATCTGTTCGCGAATCGTGCGGAAGCGGATGGGCAACCAGTATTCTTCCATCACGGTCTGCATGAGCCTGCCCTCTCGTCGCATCATCCTCTTGAGATGGAAAAGCCAGGCGAACGCCGGCTCCGAGGGTTCGTAGTTCTCGACAAGAAATGCCTCGACGTCGAAACCGATCCAGCGCTGTTGCGTCATGTTCAGCGACAGGTTTGGCGGGTTGTCGAACACCCACCAGAAGCGGCCGTTTTCCGATTTGCACCACAGCGACAGCCGCTGGCGAAGGCCGTCGTCGCCCTCATCCGGGATGCTGTCGAGCAGCAGGCTGAATCGCCGCAGGCGAACGTCCTCGATGTCCATTACTGCATCTACGGCGTTGCGGCACTGGATCTTCTCTGCAGCGCTCAGATCGAGCTTGATGGCTTTGCCCTGGTGATCGACACCGTTCTTGCGGCCGCAAAGCTCGACCAGCCCGTACAGGAACTCGCGATTCTCAGCGGTGTCGGCCAGCTCGAACGGCGCCCACCCAGTCGGCTTGCCTTTCTCCAGATGGACGTAGGCACCGCGCATGGCGCGGATGAAAACTTCCCAGCCTCGGCCCTTGTCCAGTACGAACAGCAGCTGACCGAACCGGGACAGCATGCCAGTGACGGCGGTCGCGACAGTCGACTTGCCGGCGCCAGTCGTGCCTTGCAGTTTCAGGTGAGCAGCGAGCTTCTCTGTCACGTTGACGTCACCCTGGCGGCTCGCATGCGGGCTGAAGTGATAGATTCCCGATGCCGAACGGAACGGAATAACAGCTGAGCCGTCACCAATCGGATTGCCCTCGGCCTTGCCGGCCGAATAGTCGTGACAGGTGAACATCGACGAGAAGTTGCGTGAAGACTGGACCTTCGGCCGTGGCTTGACCCTCGCACCAGGGACCTGCGAAAAATACGTGAAGGGTGCCGAAGCAGTCGCAAGCGCCCACTCGACACCGCATTCGTTGAGCGAGCGCGATGCGAACAGGATCCCGTTTACCAGCGCCTCCTGTGTGCTTGCGCCGTAGATCACGGCCGCGCCGTGATACTCACCGAACGACAGCTCGCCTGTATTGACGTAACCCTGCGCATCGCGCAGTTCCCTGACCTGATGCTTCGCCTTGTCGCCAGCGGACTCCAGTTTGTTGATCGCCGAGTCGATCGTGCGGTTCGACTCGAAACCCGTCATGCAGTTGAACGAATGCACGACCGTGAATTCGACTGGCAACGAGAGCAACGGATCAAGCTGGCCAAATCCCGGCTTGTCCGGGAAACTTCGCAGATCGCGGCAGGTGAAGAATCTCCGATGGTCCGGGATCCCCGGCCCGTCGATCGCGTGCGTGTCGTAGCCGAAGCGAAGGTAGCTGGACGGGATGACGTCAACACCCGGCTCGGCAGCGACAGGCAGATCGCCCGTCACACCGTTCACGAGATAGCTGACGAACCCATACAGCGGCGAGAACAGCATCTTCGTGCCGTTGATATGTGCGCGCTCGTACACCTCGAGCAGTTCGGCCTCATAGTCCACAAGCTGTTGCAGCGCCTGCCCGGCAAGCGACGCGATTTCCTTCAGCCCGTCCTCGAAATCCTCGTACTTCAGAATGATCGAAAAGTAATAGCGGTTTTCAAAGAACCGGCCACCCCTGAACTGTCCACCATGCTGCGTCGAAAACCAGTTCATGAAAGCGCTGTCGAAACGGTACTCGCGACTGACATTCACCCGCCGTCGCATGAAAGCACCGTGGTAGGCGAGGCGCCCGCCAAGGTCGCGACCCAGTTTGCTCAGAGTCTCGGTGTCACGGTCGAACTTGCGCTCAAGCACGACGCTTTCAAATACATCGAACGGCACGCCGCGCAGCGCAAGCGTCACCATAAAACGGTTTCCATCGAGGTGCTGCACGTGCTTCGTGACCGGATGCCTGAACTTCGGCATCCAGTCTTCGACAGCGCCGATTGCGCCGAGGATCCCGCTCGAGACGGTTGGTCTGCTGCTGCCCATCATGGCTCCTGCTCGAGCTCACGCAGCCTGCGCTCGCCCTTGTCCAATGGTTGGAGGAAGTCACGGAAGACGCGACGCTGCCGCCCGTATCGCAATGGCGCAAGCGTCGACGTGTTGCCAAAATTTGGCGCTGCTCGTGCGGCATTCACCCGTGCGCGGATGCGCAACCGCCAGAAGTAGTTGCGGCAGCGGAACTGCAGCCACATGATCCACAGTCCCTGATCATCGGTTTCGCATATGTGCTTGAACCACAGCAGCACCGGGAAGCCGAGAAACACGAACAGCAGCCCGCCCGGGCCAACGAAGAAGGCCACCAGCACACCCGTGAACATCGAGGCGACGACCACTACCAGCATCGCCATGTAAGGCACGCCCCAGATGGCCGCGGTGCGTCCAAGACCATTGAAACCGGGATAGCGGATTTTCTCGTCCGACATGGCGCGTACTCAGGTAAAGAGGTTCCACAGGTACGGCGCGAGCACGCCGACCACCGCGCCGACTACCGCAACCTTGCCGCCGAGGGTGACGAATTCGCTCCAGTGAGAACGATCGGCCCAGCATTCGGCACCTTTCCACAGCAGCACGCACGAAGCACAGACACCCAGAAACGAGTACAGCCAGATCTTGAACGTATTCGCACCCTCCGTCGCCGAATCAAGGCCTCCTCCGGCCATGGCAAGTCCGGGCGCAAGCAGTACTGCGCCAAGCAGCGTTGACGTTGCTGCGCCGGCTATGTGCTTCGCATCATCTTTCTGTTGTACTAATTGATTCGCATAGAATTTCACTTTCCGAAACATAGAGCCTCTCCTTTTCAAACGAACGCCGCGGCGCGGCCGGTCAGGTCATCTGCATGAATCGCTGTCACAGCCGAAGTCGCCAAAAGCATCCCACGACGGATGCGGCGAATCCTGGCGCTGCGATCGAACGGCGCGGCTAGCGGGGCTGGACTTACCCGCTCCGGCACCAACCTGCGCTGTCGGGGCGGTTGGCCGGTCCATGACGACGGGTATCGCCGGAACCATGTCGATCGGTCCTGACGTGCTCCGTGCATTTGCAATGACACGCTGAACGTAGCTGGATCCGCCGGACTGAATCCGTTCACCGCCAATGAAATTGCCGCTGTAGTAGCAACTGATTGCCGCCCGCAGGGTGTGTTGATCCTGACCGTATATGGCACTTGCCCGCTGGTAACAGTCGCGCAGGATCGCGCTGCCTGCGCGAAGGTTGGCACACGGGTCGAAAGCGGTTTCGTACGTAAGGCCGTACCGGGCGAGATTGAACCGGTTGACCTGTCCTAACCCCACGCTGAAATTGATTCCGCGGGCCTCGAGCGCACGAGCCGTGGCAACCGCCTCTTCGGAGTCCCGGGGTTGTCGGGCGAGATGACCACCGACTACCCCGATGGCGTAAGGATTGAATCCCGACTCCGTGCGCACCACCGCCTGCATGGTGACCGGGTTGACGGTTGGTGCGCATTGCTGGGCCACGGTGTCAAAGTCGATCATGTATCCTCCGTTCGCCTCTTTTCCTGCCCAATTACTACGGAAGTGTGAAGCTTGAGAAAATGCAAACCGAGATTCGCGTTTGGCTGCTCAGTGGCGCCACGTGCAAGATCAGCAATCGTGAATTGTCCACCGCTTTGACAGTTCAAGCTCGATCATGCCGCCACGCGACCGGTTAGTCAGTTCTTCGACAACAGTTCGCCAGTCCATGCATGAAAATTAGCGGAAAACCGATATTTCTGTCAAGCGGAAAACCGATATTCACCTACTCTATTGTAATCGGATGGAAAATTCTAAAGATGGACGCACACCGTTCGGGGAACGACTACTTCGCGCGCGCAAGAAGAAACGGTTCACCCAAAAACAGGTCGAGATGCATGTGGGTATCGCTCAAAGTAATCTGGCGGAACTTGAACTGAAGGGGACGGGGTCAAGCTTCACCGTCGCACTCGCGTTGCTTTACGGGGTCAACCCTGTCTGGCTTGCACTCGGCAAGGGGCCCATGTCAGGCGGCTTGCCGGCTCCCGAGTGGCTAGAATCGTTAAACGAAAGCGAACTCCAGATTGTGAACCAATTTGTTAAGGAGCTTATTGCGGCGCGAGGGCGAGGCCAAGCTGCACCTCCTTCTTCCAACGACACCATTGAAGCGGGCAGATCATCCGATCAAGGGCCTAGGCGCCAAGGCACAACGAAGAAGACAAGGCAAGGAACAACGTGATCGGGTGACTGCAGCTACCCGAGGGAAACTCACCACTTCTGACGCGTGCCTTGTGTCAGACGAGCGTCGATCTCCTCATATAGCCCGTAAGCGTCCTTCACCGCGCTGGCAGCAATGCGCCTAGCATGTGCGAGTTCCCTGGCATCCCCTGAACCCTCCTCCACGGACGCGAGCAATGCTCGCGCTCCATCCACAAGAGAAGCCCAGTCCATGATCTTGCGCAACATCTGATGGCAATATGCCTCATTCAGGGCAGGGCCATGTTCATCCGGTTGTTGCGCCACAATGCTCTCAAGCTTAGTGTCGATGACCTCAATTCCAGAGCAAACGATAAATTCTACATTCTGGTCGGGCGCAGGCCTGATAAACCTGTTCCGAAACAGGAAGGATCGCGTTCCGTTCACCGTCTCAACTACCCGCTGTACGTCGTATGGAACGCCCTGTTCAAAGAACCTTGCGATATTCTCGCGAGAACTCTTCGCCTCCTCGGGGGACATAAAGAGTTCCTGGGCGTTCTGGCCGATGACGCTCTCCTGCTTGCGTCCGGTGTACTCTTCGGCCAGCCGGTTAAATCGGTGAATGGCCCCCGATCTGTCCAGGACCACCACGACCGAGTTAACCTCGGAAACTATCCCTTCCGCAAAAGCAAGCGCCTGCATGGAATTCCTGGCAACCGATTTCGCATCGCAAAGCGCTGCGGCAATACCAGTCCATTGAGAAGCGCCGACTTTTCTCCCGAGCAGATGTAGGTCCACATGCTTGCCGAATACGTGAACGTCGAGGAGGAGTACTGATGTAACACCGGTCAGTCGTCGAACCTGCTCTATTTGCCTTTCGGTCAACCGTATGCGTATGCCGGGCTCGGCACCACTACCCACCCCGGATAGCATTAGCTCATTGTCAGGACCAGAAAATTTCCAGACAGGGCTGGACGTGCCCAGATAATCGTCGAGCTCCTGAAATGCCTTTTTCCTTTTCATTCGACCACCACCGTCCAATAAACTTCACCACAGATGCTTTGCGTAGGTTACGGCTAGCGAGCCCGTCTTTTAGGCAGTTGAAGGACGTTTTTTGGGATGGCCTCTTCGAAAGCGGCAATCATTGATTCCGTCGGAACAAACTCGGAGTTCGCGGATGCAACGCCGCGCCACTTGCAAAACGAAACTTTTCGTCCAACGAGGTAAACGGCAAGGCGCTCGCCAGCTATGGTTATAACGCAGCGCACCTTTGCCACATCGTTACCCAATGCCCGGATTCTGGCCACTTGAAAGGCATCTAGTTCAGAGGTTACGCATAGAGCATCGCCTGTACCTCCGAAGCAGATCGTGTTGCTGTCATTGGTCACCTTCCAGAAGGGATTGGCCGCACCGATGCGCACCTGAAGAAAGGCAGCAACATCGAGGTCGTTCGTCAAATCCATCGCAGCTGACTCCTTGACAATACTCGCAATCCTGTAGATCTAAGGATTCGATCTGGTCCACGGTTCCTGCCGGATGCCTCCGCAACCTTCTTTGCACATGGGGAACCGATGCGCTCTTTCTAATGGTTTGCTCGACATGAAGCGCAAACGTTTGCGTTGCGGGTCGGCCTACCGGCTAAACTTCAGCGCTCCGCCGTCATCCGTAAGATTCGAGCGTCGAGCGTGGGCTGAACGTACCGGATTGGGACTCTCAACATCGCATGAGCGTCGTCGAAATCGAGCATGAATGAAACTACATTCTCGAGGTGCGCTGACGCGACGTTTGTTACGAAATTTAACGTCGAAGCGGGACGTTATGCGTCGCGGGTCGCTTTTCCACAAGCGCGACCAGATAGCGACAGTTAGGCGTGGGAACTGGCCCGAACAGTCCGTGACGTCTGCGCAGTAGGGAACCTGTTACTCACGCGCTGCGATTAAACGCCTTGCCAGCGGCGAACTGCACCGTCCCAGCCAAAGGGGCCTGGAGAATGGGGACGATTTATCGGCGCAGGTCGAACAGAGCTGGGAATGACAGAGCCCAGAACTGTTGATCGTAATCGTCTCCCGCATGACGAACACACGCCTAAAAGCCCGGACAATGTCGTGCGCAATCGGGCGATCTTCGACCGAAACCGGATACCCTGGCAGATGACGGCACGAGACGAATCGCTGCACGCCCGTCGACGGAGTCTTTGAAGAACGCGCCGGTGACGCCGACTGTCGACGAGAAGGCCGAAACCGGCGCCCCCTCTGCTCATACTGCATGACTGGGGATGACGCGCCGGTTTCACGCCCTGTTTTCCGGGCCGCATTTTGCAGCCGCATTCTGTTGACCACAAAACTCTGGCCGCCTGTAGTCCGTAGGACTTTTGCAAGTCCGTCGCGTTGCTTGCTAACGGCACGGTTATCAAGGGGTCAGGCATGTGGGTTAGGTATGGGCGGCGTCCCGCGACATGTTGTGTTCCCCAACTCACTCTACGGGTCCGCTGCATTCGCGGCTCCACGGCGCCGCGCCCTTCCCTCCCTGTCCTTTCACAGCCTGCTCCCACAGGTGCCTCCGGAGGAGCGTTGGCGATCGGCCCGGCGTTCGTCACGTCGGCAGCACACTGCCTCTCGAGGTCGGCCGGCGCGCGGATACGGCAGAAATCGAGAGGCGGATCCGAAACCACTATATTCTCGAGCATGTCAACCGAGCAGAACGCCGCCGCATCGCGGCCTGGCATGCGCTGCGGCCAAAGATTGCCGCGTTACTGGCTATTATTTATGTTTCCTTCGCCCATGCAATTAGCGTAGCTTTGAGCTAGCTCGGGCTTTGAGAATGCGAAGTGAATCGTCTGAGTCCATCGAGTTTGAAGAAAGACTACACAATACGTATCATTTGATACGCGCAGACGTTTGTAGCGACCGCCGCGCGACAATTGCGCTGAGCGGATGGTCTGCAGACTCCGGATTCGCGGATTTCCGTGAAACATTTCTGCCAAGATGGTCGTAAGCCACTGTTTCGCATAGCTTTAAACTGAACTGTGTCTTTTGCCCTGATGTTTCACATCGGTTCCCCTTCGCGCTGCCTCTGCGAGGTAATCCGCGATAGCTCGTTCGCGCGTTCTGCGCCTTACCCTGAACCGTGTGGGCAGGGTTTCTCGTCGGTTTCCCAAGACTTGCGGATCATCCGTCCCTCTTTAACCATCGGTGCGTGGCTAGATGAGCAATCGCGCCCATTGCGCGCTCGCCATAGTTCGCAGACCTAACCATTAGTCCGCGCTTTTCGGGCGAGGCCCGCATTCCGAAAAGAGAAGCAAATCGTTCGCTCACAAAGTCAGCATGCTGCTGTTGCGCCGCCCCGTTACTGTCTTCATTCCTCGACTATCGAGGATTCGGCCAGCTAGGGCCGGCATGATTCTCGCCCCCAGTCGCAGTCATGATCCTTATAGGGCGGTGTTGTCACCGGGCCTGGTGGGTGGCTGGTGATCGCTAATAGGGGCTCGGCCAGGTTATCTTGAGGCCGTCCGTAACGTGGTTGCCGAGACTTGCCACCGATGTTGCAGGCCAAACCGTTCAACCTGCAAAGCCTTCGATGCAAGAAAACAAACAACATAGCTCTGTCGACGTATTCGTCGGCGTCGATGTCGGCAAAGGCCACCATCACGCCGTCGCCCTCGATCGAAGCGGAAAGCGCCTTTACAACAAGGCGCTGCCCAACGATGAGGCCAAGCTGCGCGCCCTCATCACCGGACTCAAGACGCACGGCCAGCTTCTTTTCGCCGTCGATCAGCCCGCCACTATCGGCGCGTTGCCCGTAGCAGTCGCCCGTGATGAAGGTGTTCTCGTTGCATATCTACCGGGTCTGGCTATGCGCCGCATCGGTGAAGCCAAGACTGATGCCCGCGATGCCTCCATCATTGCTGAAGCTGCACGCTCAATGCCGCATACGCTGCGCTCACTTCGGTTGGCTGACGAACCACTCGCCGAACTCACCATGATATGCGGCTTCGACGACGATCTCGCGGCCCAGATCACGCAGAACAGCAACCGCATACGAGGTCTGCTCACCCAGATCCATCCGACGCTAGAACGGGTCTTGGGACCGCGCCTCGATCATCCGGCAGTGCTCGATCTACTTGAGCGATACCCGTCACCTGCTGAGCTCGCCTCAGCCAGCGAGAAAACTCTCGCCAACCGACTCATCAAACTCGCACCTCGCATGGGCAAGAGCCTAGCTGCCGAGATCGTCCAGGCGCTCAGAGAACAGGCTGTGATCGTGCCCGGTACTCAGGCAGCAACCATCGTCATGCCGCGCCTTGCCCAGCAGCTCGCGTCCTTGCGCAAGCAACGCGAGGGGTTGCCAGCGAAGTTGAACGCTTGGTGCACGCACACCCTCTTTGGCCGGTCCTGACCAGCATGCCGGGAGTCGGCGTCAGGACCGCCGCCCGACTCCTCACTGAAGTCGCTCACAAAGCCTTTGCATCGGCTGCGCATCTCGCCGCATACGCTGGCCTGGCCCCGGTTTATCGAAGCGTGGCCGAAACACTAGCACGCTGCGCTCCGCGAATGTGCTCGTGGGCGCGTTACCTGTAACTCAACGGTCTCAGTTGAACGCGAGCAGTACGAAGGAGGCCGTCGACGTTGGCGGTCACTCGGCCGCGAGCGTCCAGTGGAGCGTTCGTGCTGTCGCCGGCGGGAATCGCTTCGGATTTGCGGGACATCTCTGCCGCCGATCATCGAGCCCATTTCCCCACGGGGGTTTGCCTACGCGACAGACTGCGCCGAGCGGAATCCGGCTGCTCCGCCTCTCGACGCACCGGTGCGTCGGTGATGGCACCGCTTCTGGGAGCGCTTCGCTGCTGCTCAGTCGTCGCTTTGCGGCCGGAGCCTCCGGCAAGACGCACCACGGCACGAAACCCACTTTCATCCGTTCACATCGCGAGGGGAGTCCTAGCGCCTCTTCATCAGAGCCAGCGATGAGCTCAGCACGCGCGCACAACGCCACAGCGCGCTGCAGAAGATGAGGCACACAGCTGCACCAAACCATGCATATGTACCACGCGCTCGAAACTGGCAGCGATCTGTGAGACCGTCAGGCTGGCGTCGGGCATGCTAGCCTAAGCGCGCCCGTGCGGGCCTTCGGGAGAATGAGTTCGGCAGCACTCGAGGAGTGTTTTGGGCGCGGTGCCAGACGCGCCGTGGGCCATTTGGCCACCTAACGGACATTGGACGAGCCGTTGCTTGTGCGACCGGTGCAAGGAAATGGCCTTTCCGGACGGCAGAGCAAAAGACAAACTTCTGGATTGCCGTCTTAAGCAAGCCACATCGTCTTCGACGCGCTCCACATCGCGTCAACATGCCTATCTGCGCGCCGCTGTCGTTCCGCGCCGTCGATGGTAGGTGAGAATGCACCGTCGCTAGCGCTTTTCGGAGTGTGTTCTAATTAGAACACACTCCGCCGGCGCGAGCCTCGGGCCAACGTCGCACGGCCCTCCCGCCATCCTGGAGAGGGTGGTCGGACAGGGTGGTTTGCAAAAGCGTGGACTCTCCCCGGTTAGCGCGGGCGTACTCTAAGCAACCGGATCTTGGCCGAACGACGATCGAAAATGCAGTGTTCTAATTAGAACACCTTCAGCCGCTCACCCTCAGAAGAGATCGTGCGGGTTCCCGCTCCAATGCTGGAAGAAGCGCGAGCACCGTTTCGGATGCATCGGAAGTCATTTTGCTGCGACGGATCGTGGGGCGATATCCTGGCGATTGAGTGAGAGGAGCGGGCGGTACCTTCCCCCTTCGCCGCCCAGCGCGAACGGCATTCAAATGATCGCGGGCTGTGACTCTTTCGTCCGGGCGCACCCGATTGATCTGCGCGCCACAAGCGTTAGTCCTCTCAAACAGATAGATGTTCGACTTGGCGCCTCGTACCGTCGCAAAGCGACCGCTGCCGTCCGAACCAATGTCTATAGCGCTGGTCGTGGGAGACAGTTCTTATCTTTTAGTGACGCCCCATGGAGGGGAATACGCCCACCTCCAACGTCTGGCGACCTGTGCACCTTACCCGCTTCGTCTGGCACGCGGCGCCGCGTACAGGACATGCGCTGATAACTGGGCATGCATCATCTCTCGAAAATGACGCGCCGGAGGCGCATTCGGCAATGCGCCTTACTCAGGCCGGACAGAAAACATTTTCCCGATGTGCTCGCGAAGCTCACTTTCCTGTTCTTCCGTCATCACGCCGGCCTTGAACTTGAACGTTAAACCTTTGACATCCTTCGTAATACTGCCAGCCTGAACCTTCCCGGCAAAGATTTTAAGGATGCTTCGCCCCCCCGCGTCACTCGCCGCGAGACCGCGTGAAACCTGTGCTGTTATGGATGCACCGACCTTTGTCTGAGCCAGGTCGCCACCAAGCACAAGCGACCATAATTCCTTCAGCGCCTTTAGGCCGGGCTCACCCGTTTTCTTCAGTACATTCGCTATATCCTGAGCGGAATTTGCACCCAGCACCGACGGAGTCAGGTCCAGGTCCCGCTTGACGAAGTCAGGCAGATCGTCGAACGCCAGGAATTTATAGAGTTCGTTGCGGGTAACGCCCATCACTTCCGCCAGGCGGGTACGATTCGGAAACTCGCTTTCCGCGCGACGGACCGCAATTGCAATCTCGTAGTCAGAGAGGTCATCGCGGGTGACGTTTTCCATGAGTGCGTAGGCTGCCATGTCCTGGTCGGAGCACTCGATAACGACGCCGCGGATGGTCTCCCGGTTGAGAAGCTTGTGCGCACGCCAGCGCCGCTCACCAGCAACCAGCTGGAAGGTTTCCCCCACCCGTCGGACAGTGACTGCCTGTAGCAGACCAGCCTCGGCAATCGAGCGCGCCAATTCCGAGAGCTTCGACTCGTTGAACTGTCGGCGCGGCTGCCAGGGGTTCGGCACGATGCTGTTCACCGCAATTTCTGTATCGACGCCTTTCGACTCCAGCTCCTGGATACGAAGTTGGGCCGCGGCAAGCGCGCTCGTTATGCCAGGCATTGTTTGCGGTCCCCGGCCGCCTTTGTCCTTCTTGCCCCCTTCCTTAAAGTCGGCAGGCGTTGGCAGGTTTGCTGTCTTTGCCATCAGCTGTTCGCGGATGTTATTGCTCATGCCGACTCCTTCCAGGATTTCACAAACATGTCGTCCAGCCATCGCGCGTACTGCATCATAGGCTGCCGGACACGCTGTAACGACTTGGCCGTCGAATGTGTGCTGACGACGTCGAGCGCTGTCGAAAATGACAGCGCTCCCCCGCTCATCACTGAGCTGGATGGAATTTCAAACGGGTCAAGCCACCGCCCATAGGCACTTTGCGCCCACTGCCGAACCACAGGTGCAGAGGACGTTTTTCCGTAGTCCACTTTCGACAACAGAATGGAAATAAACTCATATGCTTTATCTTCCTCGTACGGCAGAAAGTCTTCCGCTACGTCTGAAAACAGACGCCAGAACGCCAGGGAGCTAATGAAGTCCAGATTCTCCGGAATCATCGGCATCACAAGCGCGTCGGCCGCCAGCAACGCATTGAGGTTCATGTATGACAAAGACGGAGACGTATCAATCAGTATGTAGTCGTACTGCGATCGGAGCGGTTCAAGCCCCTGCCGAAGTACCGACCAGAACCGGTATCCCTGGACGGTCTTCTGTCGGGCCGGCAGTAGGAACTCCGCGCCGTACAGGAACGTATGCCCCGGGATGATGTCGAGGCCGTCCCAGTAAGTCGACTGCACCTTCGCGCTCAGCCCGCCCTCAATGTTGTGGTCATAGATGTACGGCAAGACAGTGTCCTCACCGGAAATCTCCTTCTCCGCGTACAGTCCGCAAAGTTCGGATGCAGAGGCCTGAGGATCCAGGTCGATGAGAAGCACATTCCGTCCAAGCAGCGTCAGAGCCTGCGCGAGGCAGACCGTTGTTGTGGTCTTTGCGGACCCACCTTTCAATTGCGCCGTGGTAAGCACTTTGCCCTTGAAGTTGCCGTCCTCGTTTCCAAGCCGCGTCTGGTAAACGTCGGAAGCCATCTTTACCCAGGTGCGTACTTCCGGCAAGGTAAATGTCCGACTCCGACCATTGCCGTTGAGCGTGCCGGTCGGCAGACTTGCGTCGTCCCTAGTCACCAGATATTGGATCTGCTGACGTGTCAGACTACACATTTCGGCAAGCTCGCTGATCGTATAGATCGGTGCAACCTTGCGTGGCCGCGGTGCGAGAATTTGCTCTCGCAAGTTATCGGAGAAGGGTTCAAGGTTGTCAGCGAATTCCGCGACTTCCCTAAGCGAGACCCTTCGGTCTTCCATCGGTAAGGTGCCTACGTTAGCCATTCTGCGCTTTTCCATTGAATTGACGTCGAAGCGCAGAATACACGAATCTGCGTTAACAGGGTTGTATCGAGCGAGTTTTTTGTCGCCTCACATTGGGAATACTGCCACGTCCCTGATTTTGAAGACTTTTTTTCCACGCTATTGATGTGCTTTGCACGACCGATAGCTGACCGCTGGTCAGGGCTGGCGATCCGCCTTGGCAGTCGCCCTGTACTTGAGACTACGATGCGCACAAAAAGCACCCCTTGGGCGGTTTTTGTGCCAGCCTTTTCACAAGGATTTCATCCGTATTTTCAATGACTTAGACAACCTATTTCCCTAAAGGCCATTGTTTTCCCCGCGCAGTTTGTATAGTTTTTGTAAACATAAAACCTACTAACCTACATACGCGAAAAATAAACCGTTTAAAATCAAAGACGAGATGGGATTTTGGGGGTGGTTTCTGTGATGCTCGGGGCGGTTTTTGTGCCCACTAAACCGCAAGTTGTGCGACCTTGAGCGGTTTTTGGGAAAATCGGGTCGCAAATTGTGATGGCTACCGCGAAGCGGGGCGGTTTTTGTGCGCGGTTTGCAATGCGGGGGCAGGGCGGTTTTTGTGTTGACAGATGATGCCCTGCTGATAGAGTGCGTTGAATTGCGCAGAACCTGACGAATGGAAAATCAAACGCTTCCCGCCACCCCACATCAGCTTGCCCTGGACATCTATGACGACATGTCCGCAGTGGGTACGCCCATTCACGAGGCGAGCAGGGACATCGGCTTTCTGCGGAACAATATTTTCACGCGGGTCGGCGGTCTCGGCATCGCCGCTCGGCGAGTGCTGGACGCAGCCTATTTCATTGTCGCGACCAAGTCGCCGGACGAACTTGTCGACGACAAGGTGTACACGTTCACGGCAGACATCAACTACTTCAAATGGTTGATGCGATACGACAGCCGCAATCATAGTCATCTCATCGCGCAAATGAGAGCGGCGGCGAAGGCTCGCGTAGAAATCATGACGGCGCCATCGATCGAGGAGCTGACCGAGAAAGACTCGTGGGGGACGATCAGTCTTCTGGGTGATTGCTACATCGAGCGCAACGTCGTGTGCATCCTGCTCGCCGGCAGGGTAATCAAATATCTCATCAGCCCGTATAAAGCGCACTGGCTCAGCTTGCGTGCTTCGACCGCGTTCTCCCTGTCACTGGCCCGTGCCATCTATGATCGGCTCATTCCATGTGACGGTCATGGTGTGACGGAGTGGTTTGCGTATGAAGAAGTCTTGGAGTGGCCTGGGAAGGTCGGCGAGTCGCGTAGGGAAGTCAAGGAATTCAAGAAGCGGTTTCTTGAGCCGGCAATGCTCCAGCTCAATGAAGTTTCCGACTTCGAGGTGAACTGGGAGCCGAACGCGGAGCGCATTCCGCCAGAGAAACTCAAGATCCGTTTCCGTTTCAGGAAGAAGCGAGGTGCAGACGCAGCACGGGCGGGCATCCAAGACGACATGTACCTCCTGCTGCACAACGAGTTTGCGTTTGACACGCCCGATTTTGAAATGCTCGCCAAAAACCGCCACGTGTGGACCGATGAGCGGCTCGAGCAGGCGATCGAATACACCCGGCACAAGTTGAACCAAGGCAAGGTGACGAAAAGTCCGAAGGGTTATCTTTTCAGGGCGCTCGATGGCAATTTCCGGTTGGGGGATGCCGATCGGAGAATGGCAGCGATCCAGGTGAGGCAACTGGAGGCTACCGAGAAGGAAATTCGCACTCGCACCGCTTCAGAAGCGAGGGTGCAGGCGAGCATTCAGGTCGAGGCCGAAAAGGCAACTTTCAAATTGAATGCTGAAATCAGGGCGGGTCGCGAATTCTTTGAGTCTGCGGACAGCGGCCTGCGGCAGGACCTGTTTCATTCCTTCGTCAGCCAACGCCTGCAGCAGCGACTTATCGAAAGACAGGGCGTATCACGGGATTTGCTCAGTGCCGAGAACATCCTCTCGGTGAATCGGGTTGTCGCAGATGCATTCGGCTCGCACGTGCACGCGAAGGTGAAAAAACTACTGCCTCGAGGACAGTCCTGACTTCGAGCGTCAGCCTGAAGGCACGTTCTGAGAAATGCAAAAAAGCTAGCGCGCCGAGGCAGTGATGAAAGCACTTCGCGCGGGCCGACTCTTGCGGAACCGACGGGAGCAGGGTCCGGGCGCGAGAGCGCACAGTGTTTCGACCAGCGCTTGCCCGAGTATGGCGGCACGGGCAAACCGGATCCGACGCAGCCCTAGATTCGATGGCAATGGGTCTGGCAGCAGAGCTGCTCGAACCTCGCCATGGTCGCTCTACTCGTGATCGTTCAGAACTTGCAACTGCCCACAGCGCGGCGGCGCCGTACGCACTGACTTTAGCCCACGGGATCACGCCCGCGTTCCTATGGCTTCCTGCGCGTCTTAGGCGCGCCCGCGCCCGCGGCAGCGGGCCGCGTGAGCGCGGCATGACAGTGGGCAGGGGCTTTGCCCTGATGGCATCGGAAGCAGTACGTGCTTCCTTGCGCCCGGCCCGCAGGCGCACCAGTTCGACGTACCTCTCCTGTTCATGCCGTCCGGCTTCCTCGAGCGTGCGCCCGCGCGCTGCCTAGCCTCGACGGCCGCGTCAAGTTTCGCCCGGCGACCGCCGTGGCCTGTACCGCCTTCGCGCATGCCGCCTATTCGGTTTCGAGCCTGCGCAACGCCTGCGCGAAATCCAGTGACATGTGTCAGCCATGGTGCTGACACTTGCTGCAAACTGTCGAGCGGAGAACCTTCGACACAGAATTGGACTACGAATTCCTTGCTCCCTAATTGCCCTTGGCCTAGACGAACGGCTAGGTGATAGCTATAGTATTAGATGGTAATACCTTCGAATATAGGTGTCACATGGCAACGACGATCAAGCTCGATGACGAGCTGAGAAACCGGGTGCATCGCCTCGCAGGCCTGCGCGACCGCTCGGCGCACTGGATCATGCGGGAGGCAATCACGCAGTATGTCGAGCGTGAGGAAAGACGCGAGACGTTCAGGCAGGACGCAATGCGCGCGTGGAACGATTATCAGGCGAATGGCCTGCATGTGACGGCCGAAGAGGCCGACGCGTGGCTGGCGAAGCTCGAGGCGGGCGAAGATGCGGAGCCGCCTAAGTGCCACGAGTGATATGGACGCCGCCTGCGCTGAACGATGTGCAGCGACTGTACCGCTTTCTCGCACCGAAGGATTCGGACGCTGCACGTCGAGCCGTGCAGGCGATACGCGCGGGCGTGAAACTGCTCGCGCATCAGCCGCGTGTCGGCCGCCCGGTCGATGACATGGCGCCTGAGTTTCGCGAATGGCTAATCGACTTCGGGGACAGCGGCTATGTCGCGCTCTATCGCCTCAATGATGAAACAGCCGCCATCTTGGCTGTGCGGCATCAAAAAGAAGCGGGCTACTAAAGGTAGGGTAGCGACGACACTCAAGGCCAAGAGGTCGGCGATGATGGAGCAGATGCCGAATGGCGAACCCAATTGTCGGGCAGGCGATCGTAACGAGGGCTATTGCATGAGACTTCGGCGAGCCTATTCGATGAGCGGCCCTGAATTCCTCAGAAGTGCTGCACGGGCGACTGCAGGGATTTTTCGCGTACCACGGCGATAGCATTCGGACGGCGGTCGCCGCTGATTTCCAGCCGCGAAGGATAGACCGCCGTCGGGCAAGCTGGTAGTGACGCAAAACTTGCAACCATCGACATTGAAGCGGAATTGTCGAATCCAGTGCCTCGAAGCAAAAGCTCGATCACGCGGTGGACGGCCACGGGCGCCAAAATACCCGTGCTGGACACACGACCGAGCTGCAACCCCACCGAATAGCGGCCGGCATTTTAAGCAATATTGGGCGCCAGGCGGGAACATAAAATTTCAGCTAATCGCCTGAGGCGAGGGCGGGCAGTTTGGCCCGATGTGATGGCGCACGACGTGCGGCGTCGCGATGGCGGCATCTGTGAAGCTGTGGCTTGGAAGGCCACTATACTCTTCAACACGCAGTTGAATGTCTAGGGAAACTATGCTTCCTAATCTGACTTATCTTGTCAGCGACATTCGCGCGTTTTGTCACGCTATCGCCACCGCGGCCGGCATCGTCATTCTCTTCCCGCCAGCGGTTTGCGATTTCAAAGTTCGTCGTCACGTTTCCCGGTGTCAGGGCGACGCTGAAGTGCCGGGCGGCCGAAGCTGGACCTCACCCTAAGTCCGTCCAAGCGTTTATCACCTTGAGTTTTTCCTGAGCCTCAGCAATGCGCTGCTTCAATTGCGTCGGAATGTTGTGGGCCTTACCCAGCATGGTTACGGCGTGCTCGGCTTGCCGGATGCGGATCAGCGCATCACGGCATTCGGCGATACTGCCAACGGATGCGGGCACTTTTCCACTCCAGATGCTTTCGATCCATCGTTCGGCCTGCTGGATACTGTCCACGAGCGCCCCATCCTGTCCTTGTTTCGCCGGGTCGGCCGCGTTGGTGTCCTGATCAGCGACAGGTGTTTCTCCGCGCCAGATGCGCTCAAGGCCTGCGACATCACAAAGTAACGCCCAACTGGGGTAGGGGATTGGCGCTTCCCCACCAGTGTAGCGCCGAATACCACGACCGGTGGCTCCCTTCATGCCCAGGAGACGCGCCGCGGCGGCGCCAGTCAGTCCTGCACGTCTGAGTACCTCACGGACTTCCTCACCCGTAGGTTGCGCCCACAAGTCATCAGCAGGTCGCAGGCATTCGGGTCGAATAGGTATCTGTGTTCTGTCGGTCACGTTAAGTTCTCTCTTGCTGCAGATGCGCACGATGCGCACGACTCTGTTGTATCCAGCCCCCACGGCTCCGCCGCGGGGGATTCACGCTCCCTTCAGTCGCTTGACGACCCCGTACCGGGGTCTGCATCCGCCCGAACCGGATCGTCACACCGCGATCCGCGGCGCGCCGGCACTCTCCCCACGCATCCCGCGCGGATCCCCGTGCGCCTCGATCCGGGCGCGCGGCGCGCGCGACGTACCCATGATTATCCAATGTCTGGCTTGCAGGAGGGAGGGTCGGGCGGAAAGCGGCGCACCGGCCAACGTCCGGAGATGCCGACGCCGGCCCGCGAACGCCGCCTGACCTGGCGTTGGTCGTTCCCGCTGATTCAACGCCACCCAGAAGATGTCCAACTGTCCAACTGGTCATCGTTGAGTTTTCGACGAGATCGGCCCGCTCGATGATCACCAGGCCGTAGAGGTCAGCCAGCGGACGAGCATTCGCGCAGAGTGCATCACGCTCGCCGGAAACCTGCAGGGCGCGCCAGTAATCGATCGCCTGCCCAACCCCGGCGATTGCAAAAGCGGTTTTATTTCATAAAAGCCTCGCAGGCCCGCGCAATCGTCGCGCAGGCGTTGATCGCCAGTCCGATCTATTGCAGATGGCCCCGGTGTTCGATGGCCATCGCGATGGGTGCGGAAGGCGGCACGCGATCGAAGTCAGCCAAGGCGGAACGGGCGATTGCGCGCAACTCCTCGCGATGCATGTCGATTGCATGGACGTCACTGTCCAGCATGTCGGCGATGCGATTGAGTGCGTGAGCGGACCGCGCCCCCGCGTCAGCCGACAGCGCCATGCGGTACAGTTCGCCGCGAACCTGGCTCCGGTCGCCGTATTGCCAGATAGCCAGAAGCGGCAGCAACGTGGCCAGCCACGTCGGGCGGGTGTTGAGCGTATCCATGCGGTATCCTTAGTATTCGAAGGTACCCCGACCCGCAGGCCAGGGCGAGCCGGTTAGCCGCGCAGGCGGCGCATCTCGTCGGCAAGTACCCACAGGGCACGGTTGAGACGGATATTCTGGTCAATACCCGTCACGGCGCGCGTGGTGGACGCTCGGCCAGCCGCATTGCGACCACGCAGGCCGCCACGCGTTAGCGCCTCCTGAAGACGATTGAAGGTGGTCCAGAGATCTGACCCACGGTCCTCAATTCGACGCGGCGCGAGAAGCTGTGCTTCCGTGACCGGCGCGGGCTTGTCATCGTCGTAGCGCAGGGCAAGTGCCGCGCGTGCGAAGGCGTGCTGTTCGCCCTCATCAAGCACCATCTCAACCATGCGTTCGCGCCGCTCCGTCTGCTCGTCGAACCCTTCAAGCACCTTGAATGCGCCTTCGATTACTTGGTCGATGACGTCGCCTTTATGTGGCACGCGGATATCGCTCAACGCATTGCCGCACACAATCCCGTTCTGGCACGCAAAGCGGATCATGCCGGAGAGCATCTGGTAGCTCGACTGGCCATTGTGGCTGTTGAGGAGAATGACTTCGTTTGCCTCGCGATTGTTGATCTGGGTCTCATGTCTGAGGCGAAGCATGTGTTTTGTATAGTCGCGCATCCCGCCGTCCCGCACGCGGGTCTGGCAGACCATAAATGGCTGAAAACCTTCCTTGCGCAGGGCATCGAGCACATCGACGGTCGGAATGTAGCTGTAGCGCGACGAGCGGCTTTCATGCGGAGCGTTGGCAAGGATGGAAGGGGCGACCGTCGCGATTTCATCATTCGACAGCGGATGATCGGAGCGCAGGGCGACGGCGTTGCGGCTAAAACGGCTTGCAAGCATGTTCATTTCATTCCTCGATCAGGGCGTAGCCCCGACCCGCGGGCCGGGGCCGGTTCATCAGTCGATAGCGCGGAGGATGTTTGCCGCTTCCACGTGCTGCGAGGCGAACTCGCGCAACTGGTGATAGCGCTCGATGATCGCGTCATCGAGGGTCTTTTCCGCGAGGTGGCAGAGGGCGTACAGCGTGACGGTAATGCCAAAGGCGTCCGCGCCCATCATGTCGCTGTAGCCGTTCAGGTGCCAGTGCACATGGACGCGACCGGATTGGGCCGGGGCCATGTAGAAGCCGCCATTGGACAGTGTGAAGAAGTGCCACAGGCCGCCTTGGTAGGTGCGGTCAAGTCGTGCAGCCCAGTCGTACACGTAGGATTCGCCGGTGAGGTAATGGCGCCCCAGGTAACGCGCCAGGACGTTTAGGCGCAGTTCATCGGGGACCACGGCTGACGTAATGCGGGTCAGTGCTTCGTTGGTCATCGGAAATCTCCGGTTATGTGTCCCGGTCACATGCCTGGACAACGATTTTAATATAGGACATTACGACCTAACTCGCAAGTAAAAGATGGCAATAAACTTCCTATATGCGCTTGCTGTCAAGGATTATATGTCCTAGTATGGCGATGTTGTCCAGGCATGTGACCGGGACACATAACCGGAGGAATACTCTGATGCAGACAGTCACGAAGCAGAGCGTGGAGCGCGCCGTTATCGAGTACGTGCCGATGTCACGGCTGACCCCATCGCCGTTGAACGTGCGCAAAAAAGCGCCTACCGCCATTGAGGCTCTGGCCGAAACAATCCTGGAAACTGGCATCTTGCAGAACCTGGTGGTACACGAACTGAAAGGTCGCAGCAAACAGCCGAAGCTCGGCGTGTGCGCCGGTCAGCGACGGCTCGCCGCGCTCGACCTGCTGTTTTCGGAAGGGCGCATTACGAAGGACTACCGGGTACCGGTGCTGATCGTCAGCGGGGGCGAGGCGCTCGCCGCGTCGCTGATCGAAAACCATGAACGCGAAGCGATGTGTATCGCGGACGAGTGCGTAGCCTTTCGGCTGCTGACAGAGGAAGGGAAGAGCGTTGCGCACATCGCCGCGTTGTTCAAGCTTCCGGATGTCGCCGTGCGCCGTGCGCTGAAAATCGCGAATCTCGCGCCCTCATTGCTCGACCTGCTACGCGATGACGGACTCGACTACGAGCAGGCGAAAGTGCTGGCTCTGGCAGACGATCATGCAGCACAGGAACGAGTCTGGAGCGA
This sequence comes from Paraburkholderia sp. LEh10, assembly GCF_017814945.1. GTDB lineage: Bacteria > Pseudomonadota > Gammaproteobacteria > Burkholderiales > Burkholderiaceae > Paraburkholderia. The sequence goes on along the minus strand of NZ_JAGIPX010000042.1, from coordinate 20,181 downwards.
AGCGTCCAACGACTGGCAACGTCGTCCGTCAGAGTTGCGCGCCGCCCTGACAAAGGCGGAGATCGACGCGCGCGACAGCGCCCTGGCGAAGTTCGTCGGACTGGACGCTTACGAGGCGGCGGGCGGGCGTGTGCGTCGCGATCTTTTCAGCGACGATCAAAACGCCGGGTATATCGAAAATGCAGAACTACTGCACCGGCTCGCCACCGATCGACTCATTGAACTATCGCAGACCTTGTCCGCCGAAGGGTGGAGTTGGACGGAGTGTCGCACGGGGTACGAGGCGATGGAGATCGTACGTCATGGCCGCATTCCGTCCACTACGCGCGAGCCGACTAAAGCCGAGAAGACGGAGCTTGCCGAGTTGACCGCGAGACGGGATGCGGTGCAAGCGGAGCTTGACGCCTACTACGATGAAGACGGCGAAGCCGACGAGGACCGATGTGAGCGGCTGGAAGCAGCGGCGACGGCGGCGGCGTATGCTGTCGACCAGTACGCTGAGCGCTTCGAATCGTTCGACCCAGACGACATGAAGAAGGCCGGCGCGTTCGTGTATGTCGACGACGACGGGCTTGTCTGCATCGAACGCGGACTGGTGCGGCGTGACGATGCGCCGGTAAATACCGGTAAGGAACCGCACGCACGCGTTGCCGCGTCAAGAGGCCACACGCCGAAGGCGAAGCCCCTGCACGGCGAGAAGTTGTGCAGACGGCTGACGGCACACCGTACCGCCGCCGTGCAGACCGAGCTTGCGCAGCAGCCAACGGTCGCGCTCGCCGTGCTGATGTACCGCATGATTCCGGTCGTGTTCAGGGAACTGTACGAACGCGCCCATATCGATCACGCGGTCAAGATAGAAGTGCAGACGGCGCGCCATGCGCTTGTGTCCAACGCGGACGACATAGCCGACAGCGTTGCGTGGAAAGCGCTGGAAGACCAGCGGCAGAACTGGGCGCGGATCCTGCCAAGGCGGGCGGACGAACTGCTTGCATGGCTGTTGCAACAGGATCCGGGCGTCATGTCAAATCTGTTTTCATTCTGCGTGGCCGCAACTGTAGACGGCATCAGTAACGCCGACCGTCCGCACCCGGTCAACGAGCTAGCGAATACCCTCAACGTGGATTTCGCGCGCTACTGGAAGCCGACGCGCACAGCCTACTTCGAGCATGTATCGAAAGCCCGGATCGAGGCAGTTGTCAGCGAAGCCGTTTCGCCGCAGGTTGCCGGTGAGCTTCGCGGCATGAAGAAGGACGATGCGGCGGCGGCGGCCGAGCTGCGTGTCACGGACTCGGGCTGGTTGCCGGAAGTGCTGCGAAACCGCGAGGTGCCGAAGCATGTCACCTACGGTTACTCGGACGATAACGACGAAGAAGAAGCCGATACGGACCCGGAGACGGGCGAGGCGGCCGCCACGGTTTCCGATGATCCGCAGGACGAAGCCGAAGCCGTCTGAGCGGTCCCGCCTTACGTAGCCGCCCGGGCGTAAGCCAGGGCGGTTTTCTTTTGTTCCAGGGTGGAAAACGAGCCGGTTGTCCGGACTGGCTCGCCGAGGCAAGGCTGACAAGACGGTTCGACCTCAAGGGCGGGAGTGCGGGGGCTGTGGAAACAGGAATTCGTGCAGACGGTCCACTGGCCCTTCTTTGCAGTGCCACTCAGAACGCATTGCGACCGACGAGGTATCGCGCGCGCCGCGCGCTCATCGAGTGCCACGGGGGACCTCACGCGGGACCCGCGCGGAGCGTCCTGACCCGACGCAGCGCGGCGGGCGATACTGTTCAGCGTCTGGGCGGCCCGCCGTACTTGCGCGCAATTTCGTCGAGCCCGGCGCTGGAGATGGACGGCTGATCGTATTGCTGCGCTTCGAGCTTGATCAACTGCATGCGCGATATGTGCGGATTTTCAGCGGCGAGTTCATCGAGCGTCCTGATGCCTGTGCGAGGTGAGGAGGTGGATGGCGTGGACGCGTGCGGCGCGGGTTCTACCTGCCTGACAGGGGCGGCGGACACAGGGGTGGACGCGGACGGTGCAGGACGGCTGAGGGGCGCATGTGTGCGGTTTGGTGCGCGTCGGCCCAGGCGTTTGCGGATGCGGTGGAGGGCGTTGTCGAAAACGGGGAGACTCATGGTGAGGCCGCGCTTTTGCAAACGCGCGTGGAGTTCGCGCCTGGAGACGCCGCGCGCCATGGCGGCATCGATCTGGTCGATCAGATCGGCAAGCTGCGCGGTTTCGGAGCGCGCCGTGCTGGTTGCAGGCGCATCGAGCAGGTCTTCGGCGACGGCGGCGAGATCGGTGAGCGGCATGGCGAGGTCCTGCGGGGAGAGTCGACGCTGCTTGATGGTGCTATGAAAGTGCTAAATAGTCAAAAATGCGTGATGAGTAAAGCTTTATTCCAGCTTTAGTTATGCGAATTGATGCTTGAAACATGCAATATCGCTGCTACAGTGTTTGCTATGGTGTGGCGAATCGAGGCACGTCGGATATGTTTACGCATCGCTACGCGCTTCGTAAAATATCTCGTGCAAAAGGGGCGAGGCCCCTTTGCAACCCCGACGCGGGCTACTGCCCCGCGTTCTTCACGCCGACGGGTCCGTCGGTAACATTCAGCACTGCCTGGTATGCAATACGAATAGGGGCGATTCCTATGATTCTGACCAGCGACTGGGTGATCCAGCGTGTGATGAAGCCTGCCGGCTTCGCGCGCAACAGGCGGTGGCAGTATCTGCCGTGGGCGGGTTATACGTATCCGATGACAGGTGATCAGGCGATGCGTGCCCTGTACGAATGCGAAGCGCATTGGCCCGCATACGAATTCCGCGCGCATCCGATCGACGGCGACATGACGCGATTCGATCTGCCGGGGCAGTCGGCAGACTGGACGCATCCAGTGGGGCTCTGATCATGCCACGCAAAAAGAGCAACGATGGGGCAGGGCTCGGCAAACCGATTGCGTTTCGCCTGTCGGATGCGGATCGTGCGGTCTATCTTGAGAAGGTGAACCGAAGCGGGCTCACGCAGTCCGAATTTTTCAGGCAGGCGGTGCTGACGAACCGCACGCAGGTGATCGCACGACCAGTGGCCAGCGTGGACCGCAAGCGCCTGCTCTATATTTTCAACAAGACGAGCAACAACCTCAACCAGATCGCACATCGCGCGAACTCGGAACACAGGAGCGGTGATCTGTCGGAAGCAACCTATGAGCAACTGCTTACGCAACTGCAGATGATCTCGCGCTATCTGAAAAGCACGCTTGAGAAAGTGGACTGACCGGATACGGATGCAGGTACGGATACATACACGGACAGGTACGGATACAGACGGGCATGGGCATCGATCGCACATACCTTGCAACAGTCGTCACGCCGACGACGCCCGGGTGTGTCGGGCGACATGATGAGCCATGCAACCTTCACCCATCGTGCATCGGCACTGCCACGTCGCATTTCGCGGTATTCGTCCCTCTGTGCGCATCAGCGAAAGGTGAGCGATGCTGATCCGGGTTCGCGGCTATCACGACGGCATAAAGGCCTATCTGGAAGACGGCCAGAAGCAGGACCGTGAGTTCGAGCGCGACGAGATGGATGAGCGCGTGATCCTCGCAGGGGATCTGACGCTAACAAACGACATCATCCAGTCGATGGATACGACGGCCGAGCGCTACATCAACGTAACGCTGTCGTTCAAGGAGGACGAGGTGTCGCGTGAGGTACTCGCAGACATCGTGCGGGAGTTTGAGGCGTTTGCTTTTGCTGCGTACCGCCCGGACGAGTACAACTTCTATGCGGAAGCGCATGTCCCGCGGCTCAAGAGTTACGCCGACCGGCGCAGTGGCGAACTGGTCGAGCGCAAGGTACATCTTCATGTGGTGATCCCTGAAGTGAACCTGCTGACGGGGCACCGGCTGGAGCCGTTCGGCAAGGTCGACCGGCATCACCGGTTCCTCGAAGCATTCCAGGAACATATCAACGCGAAATACGGACTCGCGAGTCCGAAAGATAACCGGCGCGTGCAGTTCACCGATGCGTCGGAGATGATCAGCCGGTACAAGGGCGACGTCTTCGCGCCGATGAACCGCGAGCTGAAGGCCACGATCCTCGAGGCGCTGATGTCGCGTGACATCACCCGTTATGAAGATTTCCGGGCGATGCTCAATGAGTTCGGCGCAACACGCACCCGCAACGCGGGTCGCGATGGTGAGTACGAAAACGTCAAGCCGCCCGGTGCGGCGAAGGGCGTCAATCTCAGGGAATTCGTGTTTTCGCGCGAATTCATCGAACTGGATGCCGACGGCAAGCGTGACGCGCTCGACCAGAACGTGCATGCCGAGTACGTCGAACCGGGTGTACCGCGTGCGACGCAGCAGCACTATCTCGATGCGCTGTATGAGTGGGCTGACACGCGCGCAAGGGAGATCAAGTATCTCAATAGCGGTAGCAGCTTCTACAAGACGTATCAGGCCGCGTCGCCGACGGAGCAGCGGCGCATTCTCGAGCATCGCGAACAGCGGTTCTATGACGCAGCAGGAGGACTTGATGAGCGGACAGGAAGAAGCAGTGGTGGACCAGGAGACTGGCGAGCCTGGGAGCGGCGGTGGCAACACGGGCGGGACCCGCAGTGGCGCGGGCCGCCCGCGGAACACGAACGCCGGGAGCCGTGGCAAAAGTGGAGAAGGGGAGCGGATCACGACCTTGACGCTCGCCTCGATCGACCCGGCCCGTCGTCCCGATCCCCATACGGTGTGCGAGGTGTGCCCGGCGGCGGTGTGGATGGCGACCCCGCGCGACGTCAAGTGCTTTTGCCGGCTGATGCACTACTGGAGCTGGGAGACTACCAAGCCGACCGAATTGACCAACTGCGATGGACTGGCGATCGCGAGCGAGCGGGAAGAGGCCGGCTAGCCCCAGGCAATCCGTCGCTGCTCGACGTGATCGCCGCGCGCATGTACGGCGCGTGGGATACGGCGGACGATACGGGTCGGGCACAGCTGGCGGCAACGGCCGCTGACAAATTCATGCGGGCCGGTGGACCGTTTGACGATTGCGGACAACCGGGCGAGCCGTTCGGGCTGAACCCCGCCTTCGGCGGTGGACAGGTGCCGAAGGATTTCGGTCCGCATGATCCCATCCGCCATCTCGCGGATGTCCCATCACTGGATGCGATCGGGTCGCTTCCCTTTGATCTAGCAGCGCGCGAGGTCAATGAGATCGCCGCCACCTTCAACTCGCGCGCGAGACCATCGACCGGTCGGGAAGCCGATACCGTTCGCGACCAGTTTGCACGGGACCTCGTGGAGTCGCGCAGTACCCGAAGCGAGCGCACGGAGTTTGCGGAGATCCGGGCGACACTTGATGCGAGCCGGTTGCTCGCCGCACTGGCGCATTCGCATGGGCTGATCGTTGACAAGTACAGCATCGGCAAGGGCGCCGACGGCGGTGACCGTATCCGCGCCGGTGCACGCAATCTGAACGTGTCCGACTTCCTGACCAAAGAGATGAATCTCTCCTGGGCGGAGGCCGCGCAACTGCTACGCGACACGTATCGTGCGCAGACCGGACGCAGCCCCGGGCATGCGCCGCGTCATACACCCGAGCGTGACCTGTGGGGTGAATTCCAGCAGTGGCGTGCCGTGTATCGCGACGGGTTGCGCCGCGCGTGGGATGAGCAGACCCGGCGCGAGAAAGAGCGGCGCGCTGCGCTCAAGGCAGTCTTCTACAAGGCCCGCAGTACCGTGACGGAGCGCAGGGATCTGTCTGCACTCGAGCGGCGAGATCAACTGTCAGCCGCACGCGTAACGCGGCTTGAGTCCGAGGCTGCGCTACGCGATCGCATCGCGAAGGAACGTGACGCGCTCAAAGGTGCAGGGCGGCAACCAGTCACCGACCAGTACCGGGATTTTCTGCAGGAGCGCGCGCAGGCCGGTGACACACGGGCGCTACGTGAACTGCGACGCATGCAGCAGGTCCGCCAGCTGCTCCGGCGTGCGGACGACGAAAACATTTTGACCTTCAATGGACCCTTGCCCGGTCCAGGGCCAAGGCCTCACGCTGAACACAATGAACTGATCTACCACGGACCGTCAATCACGTACGAGGTGCGGCCGACCGGTGAGGTTGACTACCACAAGGATGGCGCGGCGTTCCTCGTCGACGAGGGGCGCACGTTGCGGTTATGGGATAGCGAACGCGAAGCCATCGAGATCGCGCTGCGTTTCGCGCAGCAGAAGTTCGGCGCCACGCTATCGCTCTCCGGTCCCGAGGCTTTCCAGGCGGCAGCGGCACGGGTGGCCGCTGACACGCGCATGCGTATCGTGTTTGAACAGCCGGAGCTGGAGCACATCCGCCAGATCCGGCTTGCCGAGCTCGATGCCGAAGCAGATGAACGCCGGGCGGGGCAGCGCGAGCGCGACGCCTGGGAGCGTGACGAGCTACGCAAGGCAGTACGTGAAACGCAACTACCTGTCGGCCGTGATCCGCCCACCCCAAATGGGGACACCCAGCCGCCCAACGCTCCCGATGTGTCCGATCCCGGTTCCGGCAGCGGTCCCACTACCGGTCAGGGCAGCGGGCCCGCTAGCGGACCCGACGTCGAACACTGAACCATCCACCCGAGAGGAATCGAATGCCCCGGCTTGCAACCGCCAACCGCGACGTGACGGTCGTCGAAGAGATCATTTTCAGCGGCACGCCGTCGCAGGTCGTGAATCTGCCTGCGTATCTCAAAGGCGTCGTCGGCACGATCATCGTATTCGCGGCCTATCTGCACGCGACAACCCGATGGCCCGTGCCGTGGTATGCGCCCCTGATCGCGTTGGTGGTCATCGCGGCGAGTGTCGTGCTGGCATACCTCCGAACAGCCTGCACGGAAATCATCATTGACACCGCGCGAATTACCTGTCGCCGGGGCATTTTCAGCCGGCGGGTCGAGAGCCTTGAGCTCTTCCGCAGCCAGGATGTGACGTCGCTGCATCCGTGGTGGCAGCGACCGTTCGGGATCGGCATCGTGATCGCGCTGACCAGCGACTCGAACAACCCGCACTGGCGTTTGCCAGGGATGCGTGAGGCCGAGCAGTTACGCGATAGCCTGAACCGTGCGGCGATCGCGCTGCGCGACGCGAAAGGCATTCGGGAATTCAATATGGGCCGGATCCAAGTGGACGACTTCCGCGCTATCGTTGCAGCAATCAGATGGCCTGTCGCTGGAGCGGGAATGTTACCGACACTGGAAATCAATGAAGGTCCGGGAAAGAAGCCGCGCGTGCTCGTTCTCGAGATCAGCGATCGCAACAAAGCAGATCGTGGCGTGATCGCCCGATTACTCGTCGAGCGCGAAACGCGATATGAGCGCTACGCGGACGGGCAGCTGGATACGGCGCACATTGAGCTTTCATACCGCATGATCGGCGTACCCGTCGGGCCGGCGAGCGGGCAGGGTGAGTTCAGGGCTGCTATTCTGCCGTGCATAACCGCGTTTCCGTGACGGCCTCTTGCGTGTGGGGGCACGGATTTGTGACACTCGATCTGCCGGGGTTAGAGGGGCAACGGATCGGCACATATCTCATGAACGAGATCGTCTGCTGGGCTCGTCAGTGGCCTGACGCTGACGTGAACAACATCGAGCTGCTGGCAGGCCAGGCGTACGGAAAGAACACCGCCCGACGCAACCGCTTCTACGAAAAGTTCGGCTTTAACTTTGATTACACGGATCCGGAACATCGGGCGGGGATGTCGCGCGCGGTCAAGGTGCGCGATCTCAACGCGGTCGAGAACTGGAAGGACAATATCGCAGAGCGGAGTGTGTTCGATTTCCTGCTGAATCAGGCTGACGCTGAGCGGGTTGCACAGGCGGATGTGGCGCGGCTAACCCGTTCCCTGCATGACCTGATCGCCGAGCGCAAACGCGCAGAACGCCACCCACTCTGGTGGGCTGTGCGCGAGGTCTATTCCCGGCTTGGCAGCTGGATCCTTGCTGCAGCATCGATCGTCAGTGTTGCCGCGCTTCTTCATTTCGCACGTTAGAAGCACTGCTGGTTCCTGCTCGGGGATCCCATCAAGGATGACGGCGTCTATGAGAAGGGCGACGGGACGACGGGCGGCACATCAGTTGAAACTATCCACCCATGCGCGCGCCCATCTGAGCCCGGCCAGCTCTGCCTCGTCTTCCGTGCCGAACTCGCCGAGTACACCCGACGCTTCAACGACCTTGTTGTCCAGCGTGATCGTGCCGCTGGCAGCGTAGCGTTCGCGCTGTGAACTTTCCTTCTGCTGGAGGATGGCATGTCCCCAGAGCGTGTAGCCCTTGTGTTTTCGCTTCGCATCAGCGTTCGACTTCAACCTGTGCGTGACGTCCATCGACGCGAAGCACATTGCCCTCGGGTGTCATCTGGCGCGGAATGTCTTCATACCGCGGCTCATGAGCGCGGTGCTCGACGGCCGTGACGGATGCTTTCGGGCCTGGCGCCGCCGCGACGACCCGGTGACGCAACCCGTGGTGCGCAATGCGGACATCCGCGCGTCGATGCTTCGGCGTCTTGTAGATGGATTGTCGCGACTGCATTGCACTGCGCGCTTCGGGTGGATTCCATACTTCTACGTAGCGCGCGCCGGCAAACGCGGGCGATCCCATTGCCAGAAATAACAGGCCGCACCTGATTGTCTTCGTCATCCGCTTGTTCTCCTGGAGAGGTGCGACGTGACATGCCGGTTTCGAATACTGAGCGACACAGTTGACGCCGATATGCTCGCATCACGCTGTCGATCGGGAATACTTGTTAAGCGGGTCCTATCTTCGCGAGCAGTGCGTTTTCGCACGGACGGAACGCGAACCTGCATTTCGCCGGTGCTATGGAATTATTTCGCTAGAATGACTGCAGTGACACTTGCATTGACGAACGAAATGAGTTCAAAGCGACGCGGGACAAGTGCTTCCGGACCCCGGAAGCACCTCACGAAGGCAATGTTATTGCCGACGGCTGAGGCATCTGTGCGCGAACAGTCACTGTCGTCCCATCTTGCCCTCGTTGCCTGCAGGGATGGTCACGGGAACCGTCACCTGTTTAATGAATTGATGCGGACCGTGTACGTGGCGTGGTTTCTTCAGCAGGAAGGCTACGGGAAAGAACCCGTCAGGAGCTTCAAGACAGCGGAATATGCTGTGGAGGCTGCGCTGGAACTGGCGCACGTGTCGAATGAATGGGTGCTCGCTGAAGACACGGTTTCTGTTTTCGAGCGTCTCCTGGCGTTACACGATTCGCAACTCGCGAGCGCACCGCTGCACAAGGTCATTCACGCGGAACAACGTCTCCGGCAGTTTCTTGCGGGAACCGCGAGTTCGCCAGTTCCCGACACTGATCAGGCGGGGAAGTCGTAGGGGACCGTGTCGGCCCCCGTTGTGCCGAACATCCACATGCGCTGTGCGGAGGTGTGGCGATCACACTGTGTCGAAAAGGTTGAGCTGGCGTGGATCGACGATAGCCTGGGCTTGGGTGGTTTGCGTGGCAATTGGCGTCGGTGCGTTCGACGTTGTTTCGATCCGGAAGAACTCAGGACTAACGCCGGCATTTTTCGAAGCGAGCAGCCAGTCCGGCATGTCGGCGAGTCCGTTCCACTGGTGTCCTCGTGCATCGCGATATAGCGGCGGGTGAGCCTCGTCATGCTCAATCGAAGCGGCCAATGTATCCGTCGTGATACCAAATTCTTCCATACGACGCCGGATCCAGATAATCAGGCGATCCCTGGCTTCACCGTCGGCGATTTTTCCTCTCATAACATTGGATGTCAGACGTGAAGACGCGAAGTATAGCGGTATCCGCGGAATGGTGAACTACGGTTCGGTTGCCTGAAGCGGTCGAACCTTTGGCGCTTGCGCCACATCTTCTCGGGTTCCTCTGTGCGGCCGGAGAGCGGCACACGTTCGAATAACCTGGCTATGGGGCCGGAATAAACAGTTGGTTGATCAGGTCGCTGACTATCTCGAAAGTGCGCAGGACGGTCGGATGAAGGAGGCTCGATCCATGAGCGTAAGCGTTCCGGATTTTCGGCAGGCTGTCGATAAAGACACCAATCCAGTCATGGTCCAAGTCCTCCGGGGACGGTTTTACGGACGAGTAATCGACCTCCGCAGTTAACGTTCCGGAACGTTGCATCTGGTCAACCATTTGGAGTTCAGCTCGGCTCCTCGCGCGCTGGAGCGCCCACTCTATCCGCTTCGTGAAGCGGGCATTTGATATCAGTCTGTGAGCCAACGCCTCATTAAGCCAACCGCTTAGCCCGTTTGGCCGGCGTTTTCCCTTCGAGGGAAATTGTGTGACTTCTCCTTCAAGCCGTTCTCGCAACGCGAATTCCAGTGAAGCTAGCGCCTGCTGCTCAGCCACAGCGTGAAATCGATAGACAAACCAAGCGTATGCATAGAGATTTTTCGCGGTTTCAAAATGTACTCTTACAGCCTCGGGTACCTCGGTGCGAAGGGTAAAGCGCGCAACATCCTCAAGTTGGTCGAGAGCCGTTGTAGGTCGAGCATTACCCACGACGCTGTCGAACCGGATGAACCCCAAATTTCTGGGGTCCGGCTCACACAAGGTGTCAATCGTCCGCAACGATTCGCTCGGGTGGATGGTACGAGGGCTTTGGTCCATCAAATCTTTCTCACAGGTGGTGTGGGCGTCGCCGGGCACCGGTGCTTCGGGCCGCAATAATAGCGGATCAGTATGCTCGGGACTTCGTTAATCAGAAATGCTAGCGGGCGCGGAAGAAGTTGCATGGGTCGGTCGCTGAACTTCATTGCCGAATTCGGACCTTTCGAACATGGCCCTTCGCGGCCGAGCCTAGATTTGCATAGCGATCGCCGCACGGGCACTCTCGAAAAGCCGTATCAGGTTCTGTTCGTTACTGATCGCCTTCCAAATGAAATGGCGACCTGTTCATCGCTGTATCGAAAGAAAATCGTCTCGCCGGCCGGTATCCCGGAGCTCCAACGGGCAAAACCCGGCAGTGTGCGCTGCCACGCGCAGAATTCTGGTAAATTTGCCAAACTTACACTGGACCAAAAATCTATTCTCGGCTAAAGAAGATCATTCGAACCGGCTGAGTTTTCAAAGAGACCAGAGTTAAAAGGTATCAAAGAAGAGAGCGTCGGGAAACCGGCGGACAGGGGGCACACAGATGGCTAACGTGGCAAGCGACGAGACGGCGACCGACGTATCAGATCGGACAGCCTTGATCCGGCTGTTCAACGACACTCGCAAGCGATTGGTCGAGACCGGCACCCGAAACCGTCTGGTGCACGTCAACCGTGCGAACACACGTGGGAACGTCGTGAACATCGTCAACGAGCGATCGGACGACGTCCATGCAATCCTTTCGAGTCGAAAGGTTATGCGCTTTCTGGCTATCGGCCATGATCGCGACGATTCCAGCGACGCGATCCATTTAGCCGACGCCGGCTCGCAAGAGTTCGAGGCCGATCGCTACACGGATGCGCAGCTCGAGACCCGCATGGGTCCCGATGCCCTGCAGAAAAGACTTCTCAAGATCGCTCATGAAGCGCAGACGGCGGAGGAGGAGTCGGGCGTAAACATTCTCTATCTGGCGCTCGGCTTCCTCACCTGGTTTGAGGACAAATCTTCGGCCGTAGCGCGCGCAGCACCGCTGGTGCTTTTGCCGGTTGAACTCGTTCGCAACCAGCGCACTTCAACCTTTGATGTCCGGATTCGGGACGAAGACGTCCTTACGAACCTGCCGCTGCAGCAACGGTTGAAGGACGATTTCGGCATCGCGTTGCCCGACATCGAGGTAGAGGAAGGTTGGAAGCCCTCAACCTATTTTGAGCAGGTCGCGGAGGTAGTGAATGGCCGCGCCCGTTGGGAGGTCGAGAGCGATGCCATGCAGCTCGGTTTCTTTTCGTTCTCGAAACTGCTCATGTATCGCGACCTCGCTATCGATGCGTGGCCCGACGGGGCGATTGCGGAGCACGCGCTCACGCGCGGACTGCTGTTCGAAGGCTTCGAATCTGAAGTTCCGCTCTTTGGTCCCGAGGTCAGGCTCGACGACGTGCTGCCACCCGAAAAATTGTTCCACGTCGTCGATGCTGACGCATCGCAGGCACGTGTCATCGAGGAAGTGAGGTCAGGTCGTAACCTTGTCGTTCAGGGCCCTCCTGGAACGGGCAAGTCGCAAACGATTACCAACATTATTGCGGCGGCAGCCAAGGAGGGAAAGCGCGTCCTCTTCATAGCCGAGAAGATGGCGGCTCTCTCCGTTGTGCATGATCGTCTCGTGAAGGTCGGTCTTCGGGATATCTGCCTGGAGCTTCACTCGCGAAGCGCGAACAGGAAAGCGGTGCTTGCGGAACTCGCCCGCACTATCGGAGCTGCCGCTGCCGTCCCCGTTCAACCCGGTGCACCGGTCGCTCTCACTGAGGCACGCGACAAATTAAACCTGCTTGCAGAGGCTCTGCACAGTCCGATTGGAAGCACGGGGGAGACAGCCTTCTCGGTGTTGAGCGTGCAGGTTCATTACATCGGCTCGGGCGCGCCAGCTCCTACCATCTCTGCCGACGACCTTGTGCAGATGACGCGGGAGCAGGAGCGACAACTGCTCGAGACCGTTGCCCGCTATGGCGAAGTGCTCAGGGAGGAGGGCGACGCAAACAGGCATCCATTCGCTGGAACCCAAAACCTTGATCTCCAGCCACTCGACCTCACCCGACTGGCCAGGCTTATCGAGACCGCGCATGCCGCGGTGCTACTGCTAGAAGATGCAGTGAGAACTTCTGCGGGCGCATTGAGCGTTACTGTGCCAGTGACTATCTCGTCGGCAGGAACCATCGCAGACGTTCTTGACCGCCTGGAAGGTCTGCCTGCAGGATCTGCCAACACCGCGCGCGCGTTCCTTTCAGCGTCCGATTTGCCGCGACTCAAGAAGGCGATCGAGGCCGGAGTTGCGTGGCGGTCAGAGCAAGACGCCGCCGATGAGACATTCGTCGAGGCGGCATTCGCTGCGAAGACGGCCACGTTGCGCGGACCATTGGTGGCTGGCACGCGCTCCTTCTTCGCGCGATTGGGCGGTGGCTACCGCGCCGCGTCCCGTGACCTGGCAGGCATGCTGCGCGGCACACTTCCAAAGACAGCCGACAAACGCGTCGAACTGGTGGATCGACTCGATAGAGTCCAATCCCGCAAGGCGCGTTGGGAGGATGACAAGGACTATTGCCTTCGCGTTATGGGAGACGCTTGGCACGGAGAGCGGACTGACATGGGCGCCTTGCTCACAATCGCGGGGTGGTGTGAGCGAGCAGGCGATGCCGCACTAAACTGCTCGCCAGATACGCTGTTGGCGCTCGCCCAGCAGCCGGATGTGGTTGCGAAGATGCGACGCGCGCTTCGTGATGCCGCGCCGAAGGTCGTCCGAGACCTGGATGAGGTCGTTCGTGTTTTGAAGCTGGATCCCAATGTGTTCGGCGAATCGAGCATGGAGAAAGTCGAGCTCGGCGAGATGGCGGCTCGCCTCGACGCGATGGCGTCGTCTACCGACCGCTATTCGGCATGGACTAATCTGACACGCCTGCACCAGCGGCTGGCGTCGACGGGTTTGACGGACCTTGCGCAACGAATGCGAACAGGTGAATTCGATCCTGCGGCGGCGGCTGTGGAACTCCGGTTCGCGCGCGCCGAGCGCCTTTGGCGCGTCGCGTTGGATTCGTCCCCCGTGCTACGCGATATGGGGCTGGAAAAGCGTCATGAACTTGTCGAAACGTTCGCATTGCTCGAACGCAAGCGCTTGTCGGAGAATGTGACCACCATCCTGTCCGGACACCTGGAGCAGGTCCCGCAGGGAGCCATGGGCGAAATGAAGGTGATTCGCGGCGAGATTGGCAAGAAGCGAGGGCACATCGCTGTTCGCAAGCTGTTTTCGACGGCCGGCACGGCCGTGCAGCGGATCAAGCCCGTCCTGCTCATGAGCCCGATCTCGGTGGCCCAGTACCTCCCGCCTGGAGCACTGACCTTCGATCTGCTTGTGATCGACGAGGCGTCGCAGGTGCGTCCAGAGGATGCGCTGGGTGCGATCGCGCGTGCCAGACAGATCGTAGTGGTCGGTGACCAGAAGCAATTGCCACCGTCTTCCTTCTTTGACCGCCTTCTCGACGACGAGGCCGACGACGACGCCGAGGAAGAAGCAGAGGCGGACCTGCTGGGTGGTGCGGCCAAGGTCGGCTCGATGGAAAGCATCCTTAGCCTTTGCGAGGCGCGGGGCCTTGGTTCGCGCATGCTTCAGTGGCACTACCGGTCGCGAGATCCTTCGCTGATCCGGATGTCGAACCGCGAATTTTACGATGACGGCCTCATCTTGCCACCGTCACCACTGCAGAATGACCCAGCGTTCGGCCTATGCTTCACCCGCGTCGATGGTGTTTACGACAAGGGCGGTAAGCGCGATAACCGGAAAGAGGGCGAAGCGATCGTGGGTCGCGTGGCGCAGCACGCACGTATGCACCCAGAGCTTTCGCTTGGCATCGTCACGTTCTCTTCGACACAGAAAAACCTGATCACCGAGCTTCTGGAACTCGCACGCCGCAGCGATGCAACTCTCGACGCATTTCTTCGCGAAGGACAAGCCGAGGACGTGTTTGTCAAAAACATCGAAAACGTTCAGGGGGATGAGCGTGACGTGATCTTGGTCAGCGTCTGCTATGGCCCCGTCACACCCGGCGGCAGACTTGCCAGCATGACCTTCGGGCCGGTGAATATGGAAGGTGGCGAGCGTCGTCTCAACGTGCTTTTTACACGCGCGCGGGTGCGCTGCGAGGTGTTTGCGTCGTTCGATCCAGGCGATATCGATCCCAGCCGGGTAAGTCGCGATGGCGCCCGGATCCTGAAGCGTTTCCTGGAGTTCGCAAAAAACGGCAACATGGACGACTCCAGGCCGACTGGTGAGATGGCCGACACGCCGTTCGAGGAGGATGTGGCAAACGTCATTCGCAGCTTCGGCTATCTGGCGGATCCGCAGGTTGGATCGGCCGGCTTCCGGATCGACATGGGGGTTCGGCATCCGGATCGCCCCGGCACGTACGTTCTCGCAGTCGAATGTGACGGCGCGACCTATCACAGCGCACTGTGGGCGCGAGAGCGTGATCGCCTGAGGCAGGACGTTCTCGAGCATCTCGGCTGGCGCTTTCATCGCATCTGGAGCACCGACTGGTTTTACAACCGTCGAGCGGAGATAGAGCGGTTAAGAGTTGCTCTTGCCTCTGCGCGCGAGGCAGCAGAAGCTGGCGTTCGTATCGACGGCGCCAACCGGCCTCGACCGGTTTCGATCCCGGTCGTCGAAACGACGGCTGCTTCTTTCGAGGTCCCTGATGCTGTCACGAGGCAGATGCCCGCCTACCAGCGCGCACATTTTCCTGTGAGCACCCGGCAGGAACCCCACGAGGTCCCCACGTCAATACTGGCCGATCTGGCCAAGCGAATCGTGGCAGCCGAGGGGCCCATCAATGTTGAGGAGGCTGCACGGCGCCTCGCGGCGTGCTTCGGGAAGGAGAAGGCTGGCTCGCGCATTCTGACCGCGACGCGCGCCGCGTTGCTTCAGGCACAGTCGGGTGACCGTGATCTCCTCTGCGACGAAGAATTCTGGTTCATACGCGAGCATCTGGACGCGGTGCCGGTCAGGGACCGGTCCGCCGAGAGCGGAGCGACACTGAAGTCTACGAACATTTCGATGCTCGAGATCAAGGCCGCGCTGAAAATCGCTCGAGATGACAATGCAGGCGGCACCGACGCAGATCTGGTTCGCACGGCAGCAAGACTGCTTGGATTCCGTCGCGTTGGTTCCGACTTGCAGGCGCGTCTTGCAGCCGGGCTGTCGGCAATTCACTGAGCATCGGCGGCGAATACATTTCTAGGATGCGCAGCTGCCATTTTCGTACACCGGATGCGTTGACGTGATCTGGCTGAAGAGATCAGGCCTACTTCAGTCGAATCTGTGGGTTGAGCAGCTGGCAGCTGGAAAGTGAAGAAAAGGCCATCGGCCAATGACATTCGACGTGGTTGAGCGGTAATTGTCGCTCAGAAGTGATCGGTTGTTGCAAGCGGATCGCGTTGCCCAGCACGAGACCATACTACGCAATGCGCGAGACTAGCGCCGCGCGCTTGACGTTGCCGTATATTGGGATGAAATTCGGAATGCGTAGGCTCGAGACTAACACGACGAGAGACCGGGGAACCAACATGGCACGACGCCGATATCAACGAAAGAGTCATTTGGCTGCGGCGATCAATAGTTCGAGCCCGGGATGGCAGATGTTCTGGGCGGTAGTTGTTATCTTGGCGTTCCTCTTTGCGATGGTGATGGTCTTCTCGCACTGAGCGAGAAAGGTAGCACGATGACCGACCATAACGATCCGTACCGTGAGTCTGAGAGGGTGCGGTTCGCTGATGAAGCGTGAGCGATGCTGGGCGGCTGACAGTCCCCGACGGACCCATGCCCGTTTGAGCAGTTGCGCGGCGTCGAAGAAACGGCTGAGAAGCTTGCGCCCGCACTGACGATTACACACCGGAGAAATTCTAACGGCTAGGCCCGATAACAGGCGAAGCGCGCCGCTGCCCTTCAAACACTATATATAAGCCATCTGCATAGCGGCGTTTTGCCGGCACCCGCTTGCAGACGGGAGTTTAAATGGGTGATCCTTTCGATCCCGTCGCCGGGTCACACCACATAACACGTCAGGAGTGCAGCATTGAGTTACGAGTGGGATATTTTCTTGAGCTATCCCCGCCTTGGGGACGCAGGACAATGGGTCGAAAACCACTTCCATCCACGGCTCAAGGAGTGTTTGACGAACGAGCTTGCGCAACCCCCAAGAATTTTTTTGGATCGGGAGCAGCCAACAGGCGTGGAATGGCCTGAGAACCTGAAGCAAGCTTTGCTGCAGAGTCGCATTATGGTCGCCGTATGGACTCCGCCGTACTTTGCCTCACGCTGGTGCATGGCCGAGTGGACCAGCATGCTGGAGCGGGAAATAGTCCTTGATAAGCGGGGCAGGAAGCCTGCGCGCGGTCTTGTGTTTCCGGTAATCTACTCGGACGGAAAGCATTTCGATCCGCGTGCGAAGCAGATTCAAATCAATTTTGACTTCACCGAATACAATCACCCATTCAAGCATTTCGATAGCACACCTTTATATATCGATTTCAACAAACTGGTGAAAGATCTTGCAATTTCGATCGATGAACACCTGACATTGGCACCGGAATGGGAGGACGGATGGCCCGCGCTTGAGCCTCCTGCGGTACAGACACAATCTTTAGAGCTCCCGAGGCTGTGATCCATGGGTACTGTCGTAACATTTTATTCATACAAAGGTGGCGTCGGACGGTCCTTCGCTCTGGCCAACGCAGCCGTCCTTTTATCGCGATGGGGTTATCGCGTCCTGTGTATCGACTGGGACATCGAAGCGCCAGGGCTTGCGCATTTCTTCGGAAATCTGGCGGAAGAGAGCGGGCAAAACTGGCGAGGGGGCACGCCTGGTCTGGTTGACCTGTTGCAGACCTTCGTTCGATCACCAGAGCAGCCGTTGCCATGGCGAAGCCATGTCGTGAAGCTCGTGGCTGGCTCGGGATCCTCGATCTCGCTCATACACGCCGGTCGTGACGGAGATCTGTACTATTCGCAGGTGCAGTCACTCGACTGGGGCGGTATGTATGAGAAAGGGCTCGGGGGCGCGCTCGAAGCCATGTTTGAAGAACTGAGGCGTGATTTTGACTTCGTTCTTGTCGACGCACGAACAGGAGTGACTGACTTCTCGGGGATAATTACTGCGCAGTTGCCGGACGTACTGGCTTTCATGTTCACCGCAAACGAGCAAAGCTTCAACGGCGCACGTGACATAGCACGCCGCGCGGCCAAGGCACGCAACGATCTTGCCATTGATCGAGCGGGACTGTTGTTACTACCAGTACCTTCGCGGTTTGAAGGACAAGTCGAGCATAATATTGCTATTAGCTGGCGTAAGAAATTCGCATCAGGCCTTGAGGAGTTCTTTCAGCCGTGGCGAGCCAGAGAAGTCAGCGTTGACACACTTGTCCGCTCACTTACTATTCCCTACGTTCCATTCTGGAGCTTCGGAGAAGGTCTGTCGGCGCTCGAGGATGCGTCGTCCGACGCCGCGAGCATCAACTACAGTCTTGAGACAATTGCTGCGTTGCTTGCTCACAGGCTCGGCAACACGAATCTCCTTCAAGACAATCGGGACGAGTTTGTTCGCTCAGCACGCCTCACGGCCCAAAGCGGAGAACGGAGCTCGCTGTCATTATTCATAAGTCATTCGAAGAGTGACGCTCCTTGGGCGCGTCTGATGGCGAGTTCGCTTACCAGTCGGGGATTGAACGTAAGGCTAACGAGTGATTCAGCGACGAACAAGCTTGGTCTTTCGCCGGCAATCGAACTTTCTCAGCACATGGTGGTGCTGCTGGGGCACTCTAGTCAAATATCCAACTGGCAGGATGAGGAGATCAGGCAGTTCCAGAGGCAACTTCACAACTCGAGCGAACCGAGGGTGCTCATTCCAGTCGTAAGTGATGACGTTGCGTCAGTCCCCTGGCAAATTGAACAGTACCAATACCTGCGCCTTGATCAAGATATCGAACGTGTTTGCGATGAAATCTTCGAACGGGTGCATCGCTACAGGCTACCCGTCAGGGGCGTGCGTTCACGCCGGACCCTGACAGTAAACGTCTCATCTTATGCAAATATGCCTCTGCCGGGTGTGACGGTTTCGGCGATATCGCGTAACGGGACGGTGCTAGACGCGGTGTCCGACAGGTCGGGCATTGCAACGCTAGAGGTGGACCCCGATCGTCTGCATGCAATATTGCTCGCCCATCCTCAATATTATGCACAAGTGGTTGACGATTTGCGGAGCGGTCAAAACGAATTGAGGCTGGTTTTGCAACACCGCTGTGACGGCGGATCGCTTGTCGTGCATCAGACGGGTTACATTCCGGGATTAGAAGGGAGACTCAACCCGATTCTCGACACGTCGGGTCGTATGTACCTGTACGCGGACAATATTGCAATCAATGATGGAGAGCCTCAGCCCGCACGATTCTCACTCAATAAACCGTTTTCACTCGAGGATGCTGTTGGCAATATCTACGAGGCGACTGTAGTGTTTATTTTCGCCCGGTCAACGTTGTTTGATTATCGGGAAATTGAACGGCCGTCTGCTCCTGATAGTGAGGCTTCGCCGTGACTCGCTGGTTCGCTAGTGTTCCGCAGGCGCTAGGAGAACAGTTTCGACGCTAGAGGATAAGTATATTTGTTGAGATCGGTGCTCGACACATGTGAACCAAGCCCGCGACGGGTGCAAAGCAGTCGCTCGCGCACACTTCACATGTGTCCACCATTGCTACTGGGCTGCGAATTATGGGCAGCCGGAGAAAAGAAAAGCTAACGCAAGTCACCGGCGACGCGACGTCGCATCTCAGTGCGTGGATCGTCCATTCAGGGGAAAAGATGCGTTCGCAATCCTGTATGCTGACCCGGCCTATCGATCTGTCGGGCAGCGCGAATCCCTCGCGCGACCACTTTTGCCACTTGCCACCGGTTCGCCTCGTCTGTCTTTTGCGCTGTGGCTGACGAAATGCTAACTAAAGACGCCGCTAGCGATTATTCTGAGGTTTTGACTCGTCTTGAATTAGCAGTTCTGCGAGTATGCGTAAGCTGGCTACGCGTTTTGTCTTTCCAATATTCGACTTTGATCAATATAAAGGGCTCTTTTGAAAATGCAGTGGGTAACGGCCGTCAGCGGGCATGCGAGTTGAATGCGGAGAAGTCGAGTTTGCCCGCGATAAGAAACAGCACGGTTCGCATGGTTTCGAAGCGCGTATAGCCACGCGCCTTGCGCTTGGCGGCCTGAAACAAGCCGTTGATGGCTTCGATGAAGCCGTTGGTCTGTCGAGTCTGAGTCCACGCAACGATGCCGTCGAAGTGTCGACGAATCAACCGTGCGACGTCCTTCATAGGTTCGACTTTCGAACGCATGACGTTGGTGCACCACTGCTGCAACATCTCAGAGACGACATGAATTTGCTTGCGTTCGAGAATCTCGCGCAACTGCTCGCGATACAACCAGGCGCGGGCCGTTCGCTTGGTGGTGTACTGCCTGAGCAGCGCCTCGAGGTCGGTCAATTGCGCA
>NZ_JAGIPX010000041.1 GCF_017814945.1 Paraburkholderia sp. LEh10 | reverse complement strand
ACGCATGCTCGAAACCGCTTCACGCCCTCAAGCTACGTTTCATTAATCGCGTTGCACTTCACTGTTGAAACCGCCCATCATTAAAGCGAACGACGGCCTTATTATCAAGCCCGCTTTCGCGAATTAACCTTCTTCCATCGACGTCAAACCGGCGAAGTCAAACAGGAGAAGGAAATGAACGCGAATACCAAAACTCAGGACGTACAGGCCGCGGAAGTCGCCCACCACGCGCTGGCAGGCAAGACCGCACTCGTCTTTGGCGGGACGTCGGGCATCGGGCTCGACGCGGCTATCCAGGCGAAGCGGGCGGGCGCGGAGGTCATCGTCGTCGGCCGATCGGCGGACACGGCTGAACGGGTCGCCGCACAGCATGGCTTCGCCGGATGGCGCGCGGCCGACGTGACCGACGCAGACGCTCTACAGCAGGCGGTACGCGACATTCCAAAGGTCGATCATCTGGTTTTGCTGGCGGGCACCTTCGTCGCAGGGACGGTGCGCGACGCCGATGTAGCGCATCTCCGGAACGCGTTCGAGGAACGCATCTGGGCGGCTGTGCACGTCATTCGCGCCCTGGGAGACCGGTTGAGCGCCGATGGCTCGATCACTTTCATCTCGGGCAGTCTCGCCGACCGTCCGAACGCCTACGGCACCGCGGTGCTTGCGGCGGCGTCCGCCGCCATGGAAGCGCTCGCGCGCGGCCTGGCCCTCGAACTGGCGCCGGTGCGCGTCAACACACTGTCGCCCGGTCCGATCGACACGCCTATTCTGCGCAAGGCGCTCGGTGACGCGCGCGATGCGGTCGTGGCAAACATGGAGGAGACGCTGCCGCTGCATCGACTCGGCACCGCCAGCGAAGCCGGCGCGGGCGTGGTGTTCCTGATGACCAATGGCTTCATGAACGGAGCGACGCTCAACGTCGATGGCGGCGCGCGCCTCGTGTAACCCCAAAGCCAATGGAGAAAGACATGACCACGCTTTTCGACGCAATCCGGCTGGGTGACATCGAAGCGCCCAACCGCATCTTTATGGCGCCCATGACCCGCGCGCGGGGTACGCGAGATCACTTGCCGACATCGATCATGGCGCAGTATTACGCCCAGCGCGCAAGCGCCGGACTCATCATCAGCGAAGCGATCGGTATCTCTCAGCAGGGATTGGGATGGCCCTTCGCAACGGGCCTCTGGTCCGACGAACAGGTCGCAGGCTGGCTGCGGGTAACCGACGCCGTACACGCGGCCGGCGGGCGCATCATCGCGCAGCTATGGCACATGGGGCGCACCGTGCATCCCAGCTTCAATGGCGGCGTGCAGCCGTTATCGGCTTCGGGCACGACCGCGCCGGGACACGCACATACTTATAGCGGCAAGCAGCCCTATGTCACGGGCAGACCCATGCGCGCAGACGAAGTGCCCGCGCTGCTCGACGATTTTCGCCGCGCTACGCGAAATGCATTGCGCGCCGGATTCGATGGGGTGCAGGTGCACGCCGCCAACGGCTATCTGATCGACGAGTTCTTGCGCGACGGCACCAATTTCCGGAACGACGCCTACGGTGGCAGCATCGAAAATCGTGTGCGGCTGCTCAAAGAAGTCACGCAGGCTGTGATCGAAATAGCCGGCGCTGGCCGCACCGGAGTACGGCTCACGCCCAACGGCACGGATCAGGGTGTGCGCGACAGCGATCCAGAACCCGTGTTCGTTGCGGCGGCTCGAACCCTTTCGGCGCTCGGCGTCGCGCATCTGGAACTACGCGAGCCGCCAATGGACGGGACTTTTGGCGCTTCCGACCGGCCGGCCTTCTCGCCCGCCATCAGGAAGGCATTCGCAGGCGTGACCATCCTGAATTCGGATTACGGTCTCGATCGTGCGGCGGCGGCTATCTCCAGCGACGAGGCGGACGCCATCGCCTTCGGCCGACCGTTCATCGCAAATCCAGATTTGCCGCAGCGTTTCAGCGCAGGCGCTCCGTTGGCGGCCGATAAGGGCGTGTTGTGGTTCACGCAGGGGCCCGAAGGCTATCTCGACTACGCCGCTCTTGCCTGAACAGGTGAACGATGATTGCCTTCCTAGGCTACCGCTGGTCGTACAGCGGGTTCATTGCCATGCAAATCTTCCTGCATGATCGAACAATGATGAAATGAGCATGCACTGCGCTCAGCGACGCCGAGCCTCGTGCTTCGTGTCGCACACTGATTTTGTTACTACTTTTCATTTGTTACTACCGCTCCGCGCTGCCCGTCGATAAGCGCGAACTGCAACATGCGCTCAATCGTGGCGAAGCCGTTCACAACGTACAGCCCGCGATCCACTTCAACAGCGACTTCAGCAAACAGATCGCGCGGCGAACGGCTTGGCATGTATCGATCCACGCGCAGTGTAGGCCAGGGAGGGCCGGTGAATACGGCCCGGTAGGCAAATCACCATTGCTAGCGATAAAGAAGGTCGCAGGCTCTACACGGCGGATTACAACTACAAGGGCGGATGGGAGTTGTCTGGCTGGGTGGTCAATACGCCGGAGGAGGCAGCTCGTTTGTGCGTCGAGCGGGTGATATGGGCGTGCTCAGCGCCAACGGCGACACGATCTATCAGTACATGAACTTCGACCAGATCGAGGACTTCAAGGAAGTGGCCAGCACCGTATCGAGATGTAAGCGTACTGTCGTGCTGCGACGCGGTGTTCTGTTGTAGCTTCTCGTCGTAGCGCCCCAGAAAGATGGCGCCGCAGGCTGAACGCTTGCGGCGCCATTCTTTTATGCAGCGCGGCTCACACAACTACTCAACTACTATCGATCCTGCTGCGCGTAACGTTTGGCAAAGAGACACAACATCTCATACATCAATGTCGCGGCGACGAGCGCCGTGCTGCCGCTCGGATCGTAAGGCGGCGACACTTCGACGACATCGCCGCCTACCCAGTTGAGCCCGTCGAGTCCACGAAACAACGCGAGCGTTTCGCGCGTCGTGAGGCCGCCGATTTCCGGTGTGCCCGTGCCGGGCGTGAAAACGGGATCGAGACCATCCACGTCGAGCGACAGATAGACGGGCTCATCGCCCACGATGCGGCGTGCTTCTTCTGCAATCGCGGCGGGACCAAGGGCCTCGAACTCTTCGATGAAAACGACGCGCATGCCGTGATCGAGCGAATAGCGCCAGCCTTCATCCGTGTTCTGCGCACCGCGTATGCCGATCTGGATCGTGCGCGTCGGATCGAGCAGGCCCGCTTCGACAGCGCGTCTGAACGGCGCTCCATGCGTGAATTTGGAGCCTTTGAACGCGTCCCAGGTGTCGGTGTGCGCGTCGATGTGCACGAGAGCGAGCGGGCGCTCCGGCGCAATCGCCTGAAAAACCGGGTACGTGATCGAATGATCGCCGCCCGCGATCAGCGCGATTTTTCCCGCGCGAAAGACGGGTTCGAAGAAACGTTTGATGTCGCCGTGCGCCGCTTCCAGATCGTAGAGATGTTCGAACGGCACATCGCCGATATCCGCGACGCGGCACGCTTCGAAAGGATTGAAGCGGGTCACGTGATGCACAGCGCGCATCATCGTCGACATATTGCGGATTTCACGCGGGCCGAAGCGCGCGCCGGGACGCGCCGTGACGCCGCCATCGAACGGCACGCCCGCGAGCGCAATATCGAGCGCGGTGAGGTCGCGTTCGAACGGCACGCGCATGAAAGTGGGAATGCCCGCGAAGCGGGGCATCTGCATCTGCGTGAGATCGGTGCTGGTCATGATGTGAGCGTGATGATCAGAACGTCGGCGGCGTGTTGACCCACAGGATTCGCGTGACCGTTTCGCCCGGATTGCGATAGCTGTGCGGCTCGGTGCTCGGGAAATAGAACGAATCGCCTGCCTGCAGCCGATAGCTCTTGTCGCCGAGCATCAGCTCCAGCTCGCCTTCGAGCACGTAACCCAGTTCTTCGCCGACGTGATGAATCTGTTCGTCGCTGCGCGCGAGCGGTTCGAGCACGTGAATATCGCCCTGAAGCAACTGCCCGGGACTCGGGACCACGAGACGCTCCAGCATGATCGAACCGTCAGCGCGCTTGCCTTTGCCTGCCTGCGCACGCGCCCCCGGAAAGCGCACCGATGGCCGTTCGCTCGCGCGCTGCACAGGCGAATCCGTCATCGGCGGCGCCGACAGCAGCGCGGCGATGTTGGTATCGAGCGCGATGGCGAGCTTGTGCAGCATCGCAATCGACGGCGTCGCGTGGCCACCTTCGACCTTCGACAGCAGGCTCTCCGAGCAACCGGCTTCTTCGGCGAGCGCCTTGAGCGTCATGTGCCGAACCATGCGCGCGTGACGCAGACGCGTGCCCAGGCCATCGGCTGCGGGCGTGCTCGCGGCGCTGTCGGCTTTGCGCGGTGCACGCTTCGCTGCCGTTTTGCGCGCGTTGTGGGCGTCGGCGCCCGTCGAAGAGGGTCGTTTGCTGGGCACGAGTGAATTCCGTCGAATGGATGAAAGCGGCGCTTGCGGACTCGCTTACGCGAGGACCGTGAACTCGACCTCGAGCGGATTGAGCGCATTGATCGGAATGATATCTTGCGGACACGCCGACATCACGACGACACAATCCATCGCGGCCTTGATATCCACGTAGTCGCCGGACTTCGATACGGGCGGCAGCCACTCGATCGAATAATCGGGCTTCACGGGGATGTTCATCCACAGGTTGAACGGCTGCGGCACTTCGCGAGTGCGCAGGCCGATCGCCTTCAGCGCGAGACGCAGATTGTCCGAGCAGTTGTCGTGATAATGCTCGACGCCGAGATTGCGATAGCGGTACAGATCGCACGCGGCCATCAGCGTGTCGTGAATGCCGGGCGACGTATCCGCGACGAGTTCCGCGATGGGACGGCGCTGGTTGGTCACGAGCGGATCGCCAGGTTGCGGAATGATCTTGTCGATGAACGCGCGCGTGTGTTCGAACGACAGGAACTCGTTCAGATGCTGCGCGTTGAAGATCCACGTGTCGCACACCTGCGTGCCGTGCGGATTGGCGATGCGGATCGTCTGGCCTGCCTTCACGCGCACGGCGCGGCCGCAGCGCGCGGGCACCGTGTACGTTTTGCCGAGTTCGGGCGTGCCGTCGGGAGAAATGGGTTCGTGCAGCGTCGCGTTGACGCCGTTTTCCTGGCCGTTGTCATCGGCGATTGCGGGGAACGTTGCGGGGGCGTTCATATCGGCTCCTGGTTGGTTCGTTTGGCAGGTTGGTTCAGTCGTTGCAAAGTGTGGTGAGGCAATGCGCGAGCACGCGCGCGCCGAGCACGAGATGTCCGGCGTCCGTGGCTTCCGCGGGGTTATGGCTGATGCCGCCGCGGCTCGGCACGAACAGCATGCCGCTCGCGCAATGCTGCGCGAGATACATCGCGTCGTGAAACGCGCCGGAGGTCAGATGCAGCGCGTTCGCGTCGAGTGCGCGGCAGGCATCGTCGATACGTGAAAGTACAGCTGCATCGAACGCGACGGGCGCATGCGAAAACAGCGCTTCAAGGCGCGCGCCGTGACGCTGCGCGATGGCGTGAGCGCGTTCGTCGAACGCGGCGAGCACGCGTGCATCGGGATGACGGAAGTCGACGATGAAAGTCACCGCCGACGGAATCGTGTTGATCGAATTCGGCTCGACGTTCCAGCGCCCGAACGTGACGCGCGTATCGTCGCGGCCCAGTTCGTGCGCGACGCCATCGAGTTCGCGATGCAAGGCGATGGCGAGCGTCATCGCGTCGCGGCGAAGCGGCATCGGCGTCGTGCCCGCGTGCGCCGCAGTGCCCGCGCAGTGCAGCGCATACCAGCGCACGCCCTGAATCCCGCTGACAACAGCGAGCGGCACGCCAGCGTTTTCCAACTGCGGACCTTGTTCGATATGAAGCTCGACGAACGCATGCGCCGCATCGTGCGAGCCGCGCGCGCCGAGTTCGGGAAACGCTGCGTGGTGCGCATCGAGGGCGGCGCGCAGCGTGACGCCGTCGACATCGCGCACGTCGGCGTAACGCGTCATCCGCGACGGCTCGACGAATGCGCTCGAACCCATCGCGCCCGGCGAAAAGCGCGTGCCTTCCTCGTTGGTCCAGATCGCGACTTCGAGCGGGCGGCGCGTGCGCACGTTCGCGTCGTTCAGCGCGGCGAGCACTTCGAACCCCGCGAGCACGCCGTAACAGCCGTCCAGCTTGCCGCCCGTCGGTTGCGTGTCGATGTGGCTGCCCGTCATCACGGGCGCGAGCGCCGTATCGCCGTCGCGGCGGATGAAGAGATTCGCGCAGGCATCGACGCTCACGCTGCAACCGAGCGCACGCGCGCGTTCGATCAGAAAGCGGCGCGCTTCGATGTCGCGTTCGCCGAGCGCCGGGCGATTCACGCCGCCGTCGTCGCGTGCGCCGAACGCGGCAAGCGCATCGATCGATTCGATCAGACGCGCGGCATTCACGCGATCCGCGACCTGTCGTGCGATGTCGTCGTGCATCACGATGCGACGCCCTCGCTCGAAACATTCAGGCTGCGTTCGAGCCACGGCTTCAGAAACTGCTGCAGCCGCGGCGTGCGCGTGTTGCCGAACAGTTGCGCGGGCGGTCCCGCTTCGACTATGCGGCCTGCCTCCATGAACACGACCTTGTCCGAGATCTTCGCGGCGAAGCTCATTTCGTGCGTGACCATCACCATCGTCATGCCTTCCTGCGCCAGCGAGCGGATCACGTTCAGCACTTCTTCGACGAGTTCGGGATCGAGCGCGGACGTCGGTTCGTCGAGCAGAATCACTTCGGGTTCGATCGCGAGCGCCCGCGCGATGCCCACGCGCTGCTGCTGTCCGCCGCTCAATTGCGCGGGATAGGAATCGGCCTTGTGTTCGAGGCCGACGCGCTTGAGCGCCGCGAGCGCCTTCTCGCGCGCGTCGCGTCTGCTCATCTTCTTGGCGAGCACGAGCGGCGTCGCGACGTTGTCGAGCGCATTCATGTGCGGCCAGAGATTGAACTGCTGGAAGACCATCGAGATAGGGCGGCGCACATCGGCAATGCTCGCTTCGCTGTCGCGATCTTTCGCCGTGCGTCCCGCCGACCGATATCCGAGCAGCTGGCCTTTGATCCACACTTCGCCTTCGTCATAGGCTTCGAGAAAGTTCATGCAGCGCAAGGCCGTCGTCTTGCCCGAACCGGACGGCCCGATCAGCGTGACGATTTCTCCGCGCATCACATCGAGGTCGATGCCCTTGAGCACGCGGTTGTCGCCGTATGACTTGCCGACGGCGCGAAGCTTGAGAATCGGTAGGTCGCTCATGATGTCTTCTTGAGAAACGGAATGCGGGATGTCGCGGCCTGCGCGATCAGCGACACGGCCTGCGTGAGCAACCAATAGCTCGCGATCAACAGCGCGTATGGGCCGATATACGTGTAGCTCGATGCGACGATGTCGCTCGCGGTCATCGTCAGTTCGGGCACGGTGATGATCGACGCGACGGCGCTTTCCTTGATGACGAGGATCGTCTGATTGGCGATCAGCGGCACGGCGAACGCGAGCGCCTGCGGCAGTTCGATTGCGCGGAACGACGCGCGGCGGCTCACGCCGAACGCGACTGCGGCTTCGAGCTGGCCGCGCGGGACGCTCGCCCACGCCGCGCGGAAAAGCTCCGCGAAATACGCGCTCGAATAGAACGCGAGCGAGAGAATGGTGGCCTGCACGGCGGACATCGTGATGCCGACGACAGGCAGCCCGAAGTACACGATGACGAGTTGCGACAGATAAGGCGTGCCGCGCACGAGCCACACGAACGCGCCGTAGAGCAGTGCGAACGGACGGCCGAGCGCGAGCCGCATCGCGTTGAGCGCGAAGCCCGCGACGATGCCGACGAGCGCGGCGAGCACGCTGACTTCGAGCGTCACGCCTATCGCTTCGACGAAGCGCGGAATGAGTGCGATCAGGTTATTCATGCGTGTGTTCCCTGCATCGTCATGGACGCCGCGCCGTGCGTGCCGCGTAGACATGCCCGGCTCCTGCGAGCAGCGACGTGATCGCGAGATAAAAGATTGCCGCGAGCGAATACACCTCGAGCGGACGATACGTCGACGACGAAAGCTGCTGACCCACGCGCATCAGATCCGTCACGGAGATCACCGATACGACGGCCGACGCCTTGACGATATCGATCATCTCCGACACGAGCGCGGGCAGCGTCGCGCGCACGACCTGCGGCACTTCGATATGCCACAAGGTCTGACGCCGCGTGAGATTGAAGGTCGATGCGGCCTCGATCTGTCCCGGCGCGATAGACCGGAAACCCGCGCCGAGAATCTGCGATTGATACGCGCCCGTGTTCAGTGACAGTCCGACGGCTGCCGCCGCGAGTCCCGGCAATTCGAGGCCGAGCGCGGACGGCACGTAGTAGAACACCAGCAGTTGCGCGAGCACGGGCGTGCCGCGCAACATACTGACGTAGACGCGCGCCGTGCCGCGCATCAGACGGCTTTCGCTCGCCGACATCGTGTAGACGAACACGCCGACGAAGAAACCGCAGCACACGGCGACGGCCGACAGCACGAACGTCGTCAGCGCGCCGTGCAGAAGTTGCGGCAGATAACCGGCACAGCGCGCGAGCAGATCGGGACCGTTCATGTTTCGGCGCGTCGGTCAGATGGAGGGCGCGGGCAGCGTGGTGGGCACGTCCATCGTCGAGCCGAACCACTTCTGCTGCAGCTTCTTCATCGTGCCGTCGCTGTTGGCCTTCGCAATGCCGTCGCTGAAGAGCTTGAGCAGCGCGGCGCTATCGGCGTCCTTGCGCGCGACCCAGGCGAAGTAGCTCTTCGGGCCGATCGTCTGCGGCAGCACGGCGAACACGCCGGGGCGCGATTTCATCAGCGGTCCGAGATTCGCGAGCGATTGCGCGACGGCATCGAGCCGGCCGACGGCGAGGTCCGCGTAGGCTTCGTCGAACGCGACGTATTGCTTGATCTGCTTGATGCCGGGGCCGCCCGCGTCCTTCAGCTTCTTGTCGAGCGCGATGAGCGCCTGCAACTGCGCGGAGCCCGTCTGCGAACCGACGATCTTGCCGTTCAGATCGTTCGGCGATTTGATCGATGCATCGCCCGCGCGCGTCAGCACGCCCGTGGTCGCTTCGGCGATGGGCAGTGTGAACGCGAAGTGTTCGGCGCGATCCTTGTTGACGGTCACGGCCGTCACGACCACGTCGAAGCGTTTGGCGTCGAGACCTGGCAACAGACCCTGGAAGGGCAGATCGAGCTGCTTGACCTTCACGTCGGGGAGCGATTTCAGCACGTATGCCATGAGATCGGCGTCATAGCCGACGATCTTGCCGTTGTCCACGTATTCGAAGGGCGCATAACGCGCTTCCGTCGCAATCGTGATTTCCTTGTTCGACTTGATGCGGGTGAGCAGATCGTCCGCGTGCGCGAACGAAGGTGCAGCCGCGTTGAGCGCCAACGTTCCCGTCAGCGCGATAAGCAGATGCCGAAGAAGTCTGTTCATGATGCTCCCTTGCGTGTGAGCTATTGTGAAATCAACCGGATTTATATTCAAGTAACTTGAATGACGTTCAATGTGCATGAAGTGTGCCAACGCGCGAAGCCTTGCACGCACGGGCTTGCGCGTTTCACGTGCACCGGAACAGGGGAAAAGACGAGGGGCGAATGCACCGCCGCGCAGGGTGATGCACCGGTTTGGACTGCTGGCGGGACGAGGCGCTGTGGCGTGCGCCGTCGTGTCAAACGGATGACGGAGGCGCGTTTATGAGAGTCCGCACAGCATCGACGTCAGCCGCGAAATGACGGAGAGCGCAGTCTGATTCGGCTCTTCCCGTGTTTGCGGCGCTGCGGGGGAGGGGGCGGCCCGATGCTTTGCAGTCTCGGGCGAGCGCTTCATCGAACATTCGATCAGCAACAGTTCGGGCGTCAGGAAAGCGGCTCGGTACATGGCGATTGCTCCTTGCACCTTTCCATGCAGGAACGGGGCCAATGGAGGCGCGCGTTCCTGCCGCCGCCTGCGACTAGCGGGGCCGTGCGAGCCGACGCGCAGCCCAGCGCGGTTGCGCGCAGATATTCCCGAGAAACTCCACCACGGTCAACGCGCCAAGATACGACGTCACGCCCGTGCGCACATCGAGCAGCGGATTCACCTCGACGAAGTCGAAACCGGCAACGTCGTGCCGCACGGCGATCGCCTTCAACGAATCGCGCAGATCGGCGTAAGACATGCCGTCCGGTTCCGCCGATACGCAGCCCGGCGTAATCGACATATCCATCGCGTCGACATCGATACTCACATACACGCGCGAACCTTCCGGCAGCAGCGCCGCCACGCCTTGCGGGCCGAGTTCTCGAAACTCGTTGATCGGCACCACGCGGTTGCCGGACGTGATGACGTCTTCGATCTGCGCAGGCGCATGCCGCAGACTGCGGATGCCAACCTGCGTGAGACTCACGCGCATTGGGCAGCGCGGCGACATGTCGGAAGGCGTGGCCGTTCGTGTGCTGCATGTCGTTCTCGAAGGGCGCGAAGTCGGTGTGGGCGTCGAAGTGAATGACGTGCAGCTTCTCGTCGAAGGCGCGGAAGATGGAGTCGGTGATCGAATGGTCGCCGCCCAGCGCAACGGGCAGCGCGCCGCGTTCGACGATGGCGCGCGCCATCTCCGTGATGTTCTGGAACGTGCGCTCGACGTTGGTCGGATGAATATCGACGTCGCCGACATCCGCGATCAGCCCCTCGCGCATTTCCTCGACGAGATATTGCGTGCGCGTGCGCGGATCGTAATAGCCGCCGTCGCCCGCGCCGAAACGCAGCGAGTGCTCGCGCAGCGAGCGCGGCGCCATGCGCGAACCGGGGAAGAACGGCGAGCCTTCGTCGAAAGGGACGCCGAACACGGCGATGGCCGCATCGAGCGTCGTGAGGTCTTCGCAGATGCGCGCGCGCAGAAAGGACGGAATGCCGACGAATGGCCGGTTGACTCGTTGCATGACGGGACGGCTCCTTTAACTTGACGGATGGATTGAATCCGACGTGATGTGTCGACGTGTTTTATGTTGCGGACGCGAGACGGCTCGGGCGCCGCATGCTGAAGGAACGCACGCAGACGTTCGGTGCCCGGCGCGGACAGCAACGCCCGCGGCGTGCCTTCTTCGACGATGCGCCCGCTGTCCATGAACGCAATGCGATCCGCTAGCGCCGCCGCGAAGCCGACGCTGTGCGTGACGACCAGCATCGTCGTGCCCTGCGCGGCGAGCGATTTGAGCAGATCCAGCACTTCGCCGACGAGTTCGGGATCGAGCGCGGACGTCGGCTCGTCGAACAGCATGACGGCGGGGTCCATGGCGAGCGCGCGCGCAATCGCGCTGGCCGCCCGACAACGCATGCACGGGACGCGCCACATACTGACCGAGCGTGAGACGCGACAGCAGCGCATTGGCGCGGCGCTCCGCATCGGCGCGAGTGCGGCCGAGCACGACGCATTGCGCGCGCACGACGTTCTCCAGCGCGCTCATATGCGGCCACAGATTCAGTTGCTGGAATACGAGCCCGATGCGCGGGCGGATGCGATCGATCTCCTTGCGCGATTGACGCTCGATCACGCCTTGTCCGATGCGCCTTCTGCCGAACGCCTGGCCGCCTACTTCGATGAGCCCGTCGTCGGGCGGTTCGAGCCATGTCGCGCAGCACAGCAGCGTGCTCTTGCCGCAGCCGCTCGGGCCGAGCAGCGCGACGATCTCGCCTTCGCGCACGTCGAGATAGAAATCGTCGAGCACGCGCGTATTGCCGTATCGCTTGACGAGCGCCGAGAGACGCAATGCGTAGCCGTCGGCGCTCATGGTGCGTTCCCTCGGCGTAATAGACGCTGGCGAGCGGTGATTCGCGCGGCCGTGCAGGCATTGCCCGCGGGACAGTATCAGTCGGCGCGCGTGATCGGCATGTCGCCGTTTCAGGCGGCGCGCCATGTGATCGTGCCGCAGATCTTGCGCGCGCTCGTGCCGCCCTCCATCAACGTCACGCTGACGATGATGAAGGAATCCGCCGTGCTGTCGTCCGTGACGATTCCCGAACTCAGCTATCAAGGCCTGATCGTGCGGCTTCGACCTGACCCGGATCGAGCGTGCCCAGACCCGCGCGCAGAATCTCGCTGACGAACACCATGCTGTTGAACGCGAGCGCGGCGACGCCGGCCGTCTGCGCGCTCAGGTTGATTCCGGCGGCGTCGACGGGGCCCTCGCCGAAACGAGCCGTCAGCAGCCGCGCGACGATGCGCAGGACGATGCTCCGCGTCTTCGGCGCCAGGCCTCGCACATGCTCCATATACAGCCGTAACGACGCAGTTCCTCGTCTACCGGTGTTGCGCTGACCGCTGGCACCGCGATGACACCCTGAGCGCGCAGGACCACGAGCAGATGCCCTAGCGCCGCCCTATGGTCACCCCGATCGTGATATAACGCGCCGGCGCACGTGCATGGTAGGAGATGCTCGTCGACGAACTCTGCGATCAACCCTTCATCGATTCGGCGCCGCCGACAGGGCCCGAAGTCCGCCCATTGGGCGAAGTGCGTGATACAGAGCAGGTAAGTAGCGACCGTCTTTGCAGCGTACCGGCGTTGGCTCAGGTACTGCTTGAACGCATCAACGTATGGCCCGACCCGCCCGTCGGCGAACCCGTCAGTACGGTGGGAGCGGCGAACGATGTCCATGGTGATCTCCAGAAGTGGGACCACCACTGCATCACAGGTCGGAACTATGTCCAGATCCTTGCTCGCCCACCTTGCCAGAGCCTCGCCATGCCTGGGGCGGCGCCATCAGCGACCGATCATCTGCGCATAGTTGCGACCTAAGCATAGGGGTCGACTACGGTCGCCCGCGTCGGGCAGCGGGACCGTCGGCCGAAGTCGTCGGCGTTTTGACTACTGCTCGGCGACTGACTTCCGGGCACGGCGATTCACACGTCATTCGCTGACGCGATTACCCGGACACACAAACGGCGACCCCGGTCAATGACCAGTCGACGCGCTAGTGGCCGGAATACTGTGCCAACGTACGCGGCCATATCACGGATGAAAGACGTCAGGAGTTCGTACTCTTGTCCGATACGCTCGGTCGTGCGCGTTGGTTCGACGACGACGCGACGGCCAGCGCCGCACAATGGCAATCGCGCGGCTTCGGGTGCGTTCCATTTGCGCGATTTGAATACCGAGTGCCGCCGAAGACGAGACGATTTGGGCTAGCCCCTGATTGAACCCGGCCACCAGGCTGAGGGCGACGGCCACCGCACCTGGGCCCAAGTTCTGGACAGCAGGTACCAGATCTATCCTCGGCGCATTCCAGACAAGAAACTTGTTTGCTTCAAAGTGGTGAAGCGTTTGAATACCAAGCGCGATACCGTTCAGGGCACCAGTCAAGATCAGGTTCGCCGCCGACGCAGCCTGGCTTTGACTGCCCGTTTTCGGGTACACGGTGAAATAGGCGGCGAGGGCGTCACGAAGGTCGTTACGTCCCATTTCGATGACGTACAACGCGTCCGGCGGCGCGATCTGGTTCACATCCTGGAGAAAGGTCTTCACTTGATCCGGCAAATTGACCGTGTTCGTTGCGTGATTCGCAGTCGTCAAGTCGGGCGCCAACATTCAGCACCGGCCAAGCGAGCGTTGAGAGGGAGCGGCGGACGGGCGCTCCGACCATCGATACATCGCGACAACCACGAGTCCCACCACCGCTAGGGCTACGCCGGCATACACCGTCGTGAGGACGTTGACGCCTGCCAGCGTTAGTCCGCCGACGAAGGAGCCGCCAGAGATGCCGAGGTTGAACGTAGCGACGTTGAGCCCCGCCGCCGTACCGACCGCCTCCGGCGCCACATGTCGAGCCACGAGCACGACGGTAGCCTGCATGATGGGAGGAACGGCGAAGGCGAACGCGCCCCACACAAACAGATTGACCAACACCAGCACAGGATGCTGTGCGGTAAGCCAGAGCGCGGCGACCGACGCGGCGATGCCGGCTAGCGCGATGTTCATGCTGAGCTTCGGGCCATATCGGTCGGAGAGGCGCCCGCCGCCGCTCGTCCCCACCACCGAGCCGAGTCCGAACACCGTCAGCCCGAGAGTGACGCCCTTGCTTCCGAACCCCGTGGTATGGACCAATAGCGGCGACAGGTAGGTCAAGACGGCGAACGTCGCGCCCATGCCGAGACCGGTGATCGCATACAGCGGCATCAACGCATGGTCCTTCAGCAAAGCGAGCTGCGAGAGAATGGTGTCGGCACTGCGCTGAGCGGCAAGCGCGGGCAGAAGCCGCCAGAGACCGATAGTCGCCAACGCGCCCATGGCAGCCACTACCAGGAACGGCAGCCGCCAGCTCATCAGATCGCCGAGCCACGTTCCGCCGGGGACGCCAGTCACCATCGCGACCGTCAGACCGCTTACCATGATCGCCACGGCCCGTCCTGACTTCTGCGTCGGCACGAGCGCCATGGCAACGGTTGTCCCGAGGCCGAAGAACACGCCGTGTGCGACTGCCATGACGATCCGGATCGCGAGCAGCGCCGGAAAGGATGACGAAAGTCCCGCCGCCAGATTGCACAGCGTGAACAACGTCATCAGCGCGAGCAGCAATGCGCGGCGCGGCAGGCGCGCGGTCAACGCTGACACTACAGGCGTGCCGACCGTAATGGCAAGCGCGTAGAAACTCACCAGCAGACCGGCCGTCGACACGGAGATGTCGAAAGCTCTTGCAATGTCGGGCAACAAGCCGACGATGACGAATTCCGTCGTTCCGATTGCGGACGCGGCGAACGCGAGAGAAAAAACTGCTCCGGGCATGATGAACTCCTCGATGAAGTCATTCGGGCTGGTTTCGCAGTTACTGGCGCCCGGACGGGTCACAACCACTCTGGCCCGCCGGGCGCTCAGCCACCGCAGTGGCACGCTTCAGAAGTCCTGAACCGTGGGACGAATCACGATTTCGTTGACGTCGACCGAACCAGGCTGCTCGATTGCATAAGCGATGGCTTGCGCGATGGCGTCAGCGGGAATCGCCATCTTGTAGAAGTCGACGACAAAATTTCGGCTGTCGTCGTGGCCCGAACCGAACTTCAGCTCCGTGTCGATCGCGCCTGGTGAAATGACGGTCGTGCGGATGTTGCCGCCCACTTCGTGCCGCAAACCTTCGGAGATCGCGCGGACCGCGAACTTCGTTCCCGAATAAACCGTGCCTCCGGGGCTGAAGACCTTCAGACCCACGACCGACGCAATGTTGACGAAGTGGCCCGACTGCTGTTTTTCGAAAACCGGCAGCACCGCGGCGACACCGTACAGGAGGCCCTTGATGTTGATGTCGATCATCCGGTCCCACTCGTCAGTCTTGCGCAGCGACAGTGGCGCGATCGCCATCAGACCAGCGTTGTTCACCATGACGTCGAGGCGGCCATGTTGCGATACGACGTCATTGATCAGGCGGTTGACCTGCTCCTGATCCGTCACATCGACTTGATGAACCGACACTTGCCCGCCTTTCGCCACGATCTCCGCGGCAACGCGTTGAAGCTTGTCCAGGCGGCGAGCGGCCAGAGCCACAGTGGCGCCTTTGGAGGCAAGAAGTTTGGCGGTGGCTTCACCGATTCCGCTCGAAGCACCTGTAATGACGACGACTTTGTTTGCCATGATTTCTCTCCAGGAAGTTGAACTGCGTGAAGAGAAGTCTCGTCCCGACGAGCATTTTTGATTAGACTGGAATATCTGGAATGTCTTTTCCACCTGCGCAAAAATCGCCATTGACCTGGCATGACCGAACTCGCCGACCTCAACGACATCGCCGTTTTCGTGCGCGTAGCGCAGTTCGAGAGCTTCAGCCGGGCCGCGCGGGCGCTCGGCATGCCTGTCTCAACCGTTAGCCGCAAGGTGATCGCGCTCGAAGAACGGCTTGGCGTCACGCTGTTGCAACGCACGACGCGCAAGCTCAGCCTGACGTCACAGGGTCGCGCCTACTTCGATCAATGCAGTGAGCCGCTGAGTCATCTGTACGACGCGGAACGCGTCATCACTCAGACACAGAAGAAGCCGGAGGGCGTGCTACGCATCTCCGGTCCGGTGATGCTCGAACAGGAGCCGTTTTATGCGTTCCTGTCGGGATTTCTGAAGGACTATCCGCAGATCCAGGTGGATCTGTATTTCACGAACGCGTTCATCGACCTGATTGCCGAAAACGTCGACGTTGCTATCCGTTTTGGTGAATTGCAGGACTCGAGCCTCGTCGCACAGCGCGTGGGACGGAGCGTGCGGCACCTCGTCGCGTCGGCCGACTATGTGCGCAACCATGTCCTCCCCTCGAGGCCCGACGAGCTGAGCCAGCATCCCTGCATGCTGATCAACGCCCGCAACAACGAAACGGAATGGCAACTGGTCAGCGGGCGAAAAGCAGCCAAGGTGCACGTGAGCGGCCCGGTCGCCGCGCGCGACTTTCACATCGTCCATGCATTCGCCCTCCGCGGGCACGGAATCGCGCTGCTTCCGTCGAGCTATTGCGACGCTCACATCGCCAGCGGAGAGTTGGTGCGGGTGCTGCCCGACTGGTCGTCGCCGGAAATATTCGTGCATGCCGTCTATCCGACGCGGCGCTTCATGCCATCGAAACTCAAGGCGTTCCTTGATGCACTCAAAGCATGGGACGGGCCGCTTTGGCTGCCGTTGCGGTGAAGGGATTTAGTACTAACGCCAGCCGAGCGCCGGAGCGACGTGCGTGAGGATCGATTCGATCACGTGTGCGCAGTACTCCACCCCGAGCTGATTCGGCACGGTCAACAGTAGCGTGTCGGCTTCCGCAATGGCCTCGTCGGCTGCGAGTTGCCTGACGAGCGCGTCGGGCTCTGCCACATAACTACGGCCGAAGATCGTCCTGATGTTGCCGTCCAGCAGTCCGATCGTGCCGTCGCTGTTCGCGTCACGTCCAAAGTACCTGCGGTCGCGATCGTTCACCAGCGCGAAGATGCTGCGACTCACCGACACGCGCGGCTCACGCGTGTGACCTGCCTCCTTCCACGCCTGCCGATAGGCGCGAATCTGCTCCGCCTGCTGAACATGAAGCGGACGACCCGACTCGTCGTTCTTCAGCGTCGAGCATTGCAGGTTCATGCCCGTCCGCGCTGCCCAGACAGCCGTAGCATCCGATCCCGAGCCCCACCAGATGCGGTCCCGCAGCCCTTCGGAATGGGGCTCGACGCGCAACAGGCCCGGCGGGTTGGCGAACATCGGGC
This sequence comes from Paraburkholderia sp. LEh10, assembly GCF_017814945.1. Classification (GTDB taxonomy): domain Bacteria; phylum Pseudomonadota; class Gammaproteobacteria; order Burkholderiales; family Burkholderiaceae; genus Paraburkholderia. The sequence continues at coordinate 59,355 of NZ_JAGIPX010000041.1, read as the reverse complement.
GGGGATTGGGCTCAGCGAAACCTTCGCCACGCAGCACTTCGTAGAACACTTCCGTGTGCCGACGTGCCAGATCGACGTGCGTCTCACCCTCTTCCGGCGCATAGCCGAAATAGCGCCAGCCGTCGATCACCGTTTCGCCCGAGCCGCGGCTGATGCCGAGTTGAAGGCGTCCACCGGCGATGAGGTCGGCTGCGCCCGCATCTTCGGCCATGTACAGCGGGTTCTCATACCTCATGTCGATGACGGCTGTACCGATTTCGATGCGGCTGGTTCTCGCCCCCACGGCCGCCAGCAACGGAAATGGCGACGCAAGCTGGCGCGCGAAATGGTGTACTCGAAAAAACGCGCCATCCGCGCCGAGTTGCTCGGCGGCGACCGCGAGGTCGATGGATTGCAGCAGGACGTCGGAAGCAGAACGCGCAAGCGAATGCGACGAAGAAGACCAATGGCCAAACGATATAAAAGCGATTTTTTTCATGTCAGCGTTGCGCACAAGCGCGTAGACGATGAGCGGATCTTGCCCGAGCCGGGCAGACGCCGCTTGCACGTGCGCTGCCTGCCCATTCTTTCTTTGCGGATCACGCCGGGAAGTCGGTGAACGCTGAAAGCGCCTTCCAGATTTCCGTTTCGGACGTCACGTGCGCATTCTTTTCCGCGAGTGCCTTGAGCGTGTCCGTGCCGAGCGGCAAACGCAGCGGCGGCGTCTCTGCATCGACGAGACTGATCATTGCGGTCGCCAGTTTTGCGGGATCGCCTGGCTGATTGTGATTGATCTCGCCTGCAGTCACGATATGAATTTCATCGTCTGCCACGGACACGGTGCCAGATTCACGCTTGATGAGGGGCTGTGCGTGGTCGGCCCCTGCGTTGGGGAAAGACTTGAATCCGTTGCCTTGCGGATCGAAGACGGAATGTAATGTCAGCGTACGCTGCCCGAACGATGATGTCGGAACCCATGCCGGACTGAGAGATTCATTGTGACGATGGGCCAGAGCGGAGTGTGGGTAGGGTCATGGGTATGGGGCGATCCGTAACGGTGGGAGTCAAACCTGGCCGGGCGTTGCGGGCGGTAGTGTGAGTTGGCTGCCTTCCGCCATTCAAGGCGTCGCGTACGTTTCTGGTAGCCCCTGCCGCAAAACTTGAAATTGACGGGTGTCCCCGCTATACCTCAAGCGTCAGCCATGATTTAAGGTGCAGACCATCGCGTGAGGCCGCCATTGCTTTTTGGTTTCTGAAAGGGCGGACGACGGGGACGCCGTTTTGACGAATGTCCGGCATAGGGTGTGGGCGGTCAATCTGGCTTGAGGTGTCGCGGTCCACAACGATTGCGCAGTCAACAACTAGCGTATAGATCTGATGGATCGAGGGGACGCCAATCTTGGGATAACAAAGGAAAAATCATGTACCAGCAGACTTACAACCCATTGGGCAGTGCTTTCCTATCCACAGTTGCTGCCGCCATTCCGATACTGACGCTACTTTATTTCATTGCCCTGCACCGTCACCGCGATCCACAGGGCAATGTGCACTTGGGCATCTCCGCGCCCTACGCGGCTTTTTTTGGCGTAATCGCCGCGTTCGTCGTCTCGTGTCTTGTCTTCAGGATGCCTGTCGTGTCGGCCGTTTCGGCCTTCGCACTCGGCACCCTTTCGGGATTTTTGGGAATCATCTGGATTGTCCTCGCCGCCATGTTCCTCTACACGATGAGTGTCGTCACCGGCAAATTCGAAATCGTGAAGGAATCGATTGTCCATATCTCGTTCGACCGGCGACTGCAGTGCGTGTTGATCGCCTTCTCATTCGGCGCCATCATCGAGGGCACATCGGGCTTTGGGACACCGGTTGCTATCGCCGGGGCTGTCATGGTGGGCCTCGGCTTCAGGCCTTTTCAGTCGGCCGTATTGAACCTGCTCGCCAATACGGCGCCGGTTGCCTGGGGCGCGATCGGCACGCCGATTGTTACGCTGGCGGCCGTGAGCGGTCTGGATCAGCTCACGCTCTCGGCTATGGCGGGCCGACAGTTGCCGTTCGTATCGGTGCTAGTGCCCTTTTGGCTCGTCGCAACGTTCGTGAAGATGGAGGGCGGCTCGTGGAAGGAGGTCTTCGAAGTCTGGCCTGCAATGTTATGTGCGGGCGGATCGTTTGCGCTGGTGCAGTTCTTCGCGTCGGGAACCAGCGCGTTTCATTTGATGACCGACGTGGTATCCGGCGTCTTCTCGGTGATCTGCACGGCGCTGTTTCTGCGCTTCGTCTGGCACCCGAAGACACGCTTTTTGCTCCAGTCCGAGCGCCAGGCACTGGCGCAAGCCGGCCACGACCCAATGACGACGGACAGCACCGAGTGGAAATACAAGTACTCGGCGGCCGAAACCGCTTATGCGTGGATGCCCTGGGTGATCCTGATCGCCTGCTGCGCACTGTGGGGTGTGCCGGATTTCAAGAAATTCCTCAACAACCTGTTCTCCGGCATCACGTTCACAACGACGCTGTTCGGCTCGAAGTTCAGCGGTTCGCTGTCGCTGCCGGTGTGGGACATGCCGGCGCTGCATAACCTGGTGCAGCGGATGCCGCCGGTGGCACCCCTCAACGCAAAACCGGAAGCGGCTCGCTTCATGATCAACTGGCTGTCCGCCGCCGGCACAGGCGTTTTCGTGGCGGCGCTTCTTTCCGGCCTCGTCCTCAGACTGAGTGCGACGCAATGGAAGGAGGCCTTCGTGCAGACTATGCACCGGATGAAGATCCCGGTGCTCGTCATCGCTCAGGTGCTGGGCCTAGGATTCCTGACCCGCTACTCAGGCACCGATGCGGTCCTCGGCCTCGCGTTCACCGGCGCCGGAGCTCTCTACCCGTTCTTCGCGGCGTACTTGGGCTGGCTTGGTGTGTTCCTGACCGGCTCCGACACGGCGTCGAACGCCCTCTTCGGCAGTTTGCAGCGTATTACCGCGCAGCAACTCAACCTTAACCCCTTCCTGACCGTGGCAACGAACTCGACCGGCGGGGTGATGGGCAAGATGATCGACGCGCAATCCATCATGGTTGCTTGCGCGGCCTGCTACGACGATCCGAAGGAGCGATCATTCGCGTTGGGACCCATCTTCCGAACCGTGTTCTTTCATTCGATTACCGGTGCAGCGCTGATTGGTGTGATTGCCCTCTTGCAGGCGTATGTGTTCCCGGACATGATTCCGGTACCGCCCCCCGGCAAGTGAGCACGGAAGGGCATGGCTGCCCGCGGCCTTATATGCGAGGGGCTGCTGCCACTGCATGGAACTGTTGAAGTGCTCAATTTCTGCTAGCAGCATTCACATCTGATCTTGATGCCCGCGGAGTTCGGGCTGCAGGCCCATGTCAACGCGATCCTGGCCGATATCGGGCGCACGTACGTGCCAACATTCCGCTGCGACCGGTTTGCGACGGCAACTGCGATCGCATTCATGGCGCGCGAGGCAGCTCAGGAAAGGATTGCCTCCGGCGAGTCAAGGCCGTGCCGATCGACCTCGTCGGTGATCTCGCCATCAATGACAAGGCCGTAGTCGATAAACAACTCCTCGCCGGCATTGATCGCAGTGTGCGCATGAATGAACACGCGATCGCCGACCTCGATGGCCTCGCAGTTGGGATCGCACGCGTGATTCAGAAACCGCGCGCTGTTGCCGCCGCGACTGCCGTCAATGACCCGTCCGTCCGAGAGGCCGAAAACAAACGTGTGCCCGGCATCCGATCGCTGACGCGCGGCCGCACGCCGCCAACTGGTGACTTCTCCCTTGTACTCAATGAGGCGCTCGCCTGCCTCGACAGGCTGGAAGGCAAACAGCCCCGTGCCGTGCACGGGCGAACGTCGCGCCGAGATGCGTCGCGTTCGGGGCATGGTGTCGTTTCCTTTGGTAGGCGCCCGGAATAGATGGTACCGGTGCAGCCGAATCATAGAGGGGCACCGGCCATGTTGGTCAAGGTAATGCGCAACTAACTGTCAGACGCACGTCGAGCACGAACCGGCTCCGCCAGAACCCCGGCTAGCAGAGCAGGGTGTCGCTCGAGCCCGACGAATCGCTCCTGCCCGGAGCCGAAGTCGCTCCATCTGCGCTAAGGTGTGTGCTCCGGCCCGTTTCACGACCCTCTCTGAAGGGAAATGATATGAACAGGAGCTTATCGACGCAGTCGCTGCCAGTACGGGTGAAAGCAAGGCCAGCACAGGCGAAGCCCTCGACGCGATTCTTGAGGCGGTCACGTCCGCCGTCACGCGTGGCGAGACCGTGCAGCTGATCGGCTTCGGATCGTTTTCGACGGGTGCACGTGCCCAACGCAGTGGCCGTAACCCGTCGACGGGTGAGACCATCACCATCCCGGCCGCGAAAACCGTCAGGTTCACCGCTGGCAAGGGGTTCAAGGACGCCGTCAACGCTGCCTGAACCATTGCTCATGCGCGCGGCAGGCAGTGTCGGAACCGGACGAGGCATACGTGACTTCCGGAGCCAGTCACTGGACCGAAGCTGCCAGTTGCGTTCGCAATTCACGAATCACTGGCGCTACGTCAGACGGCATGAACCTTGTCTCGATGAAATCTGGCCCGGGCCTCGCGGTGAGGCGCCCGAAGCCTACGCGTGATAACTCCGCCGGCTTAATGTTGCCTTCGATAGAGGTGACCTTGCCCCTGTTTCACCAATTCCATAACCGAGGGATTTAGGCGGCCGCGCCCGACCAAGAGAAGAAGTGCGATTTTTGGAAGCATTGATGTTCAAACATTATCAATGCAAATCCGGCGACCGCACTCGCCAGCGCGGAATTGTGGACATACCTTCCCATCCCTCTGTCAGTGATGGCGACAGCGATCTATGTGACACAAAATGAGGTAGCAGGTGAACGGACCGCGAGGCGGGATTGCCGCGGAGCCAGCCGGTGTCGAATTTCATGATCTGATCCCGCGTTGGATCGCCGCCGGATGACAGGAGCGGCCGCAACTTTGACAATCCTCGCAGATTCGCGGCGTGCCTTCGTTCTGCTCGTTTCCAATTTGCCGCCCCGGGTTGAGGACGGCTTTGTTGTGCGACGCAGCTTTGTGGGCGTGAGTTCGCGGTCCATCCGTGATCACACCGTGGGCACCTCGCCGGCGTGCCGGGAACTTTCGCTCTCCATCGGTTTCTGCGACAGAGTCGACAGGACGAAATCGATATACGCGTGCGCCCGGCTTTCCGCATACCGGAATGCCGCGTGCCTGGAAAGAAACTCGAACTGCTCGGGAAAGCTCACGATTTCCCGATCCGGATTTTCCTCGGAGGAGACCGTCCACGACACACGATGGCGCCGGCCTACGCCACCGAGCGCGTGCGATCTGGCTGGCGTGACGTGCACGCCAATTTTATAGCCGCGATACGGCGAAAAGGATTGACAGGACATCGCTCCCTCCACACCAACAGAGCCGCGCGCGTGCCGCGCGTGACGATTAACATGCATTGGCTGTTGCCAGACCGAAGGCGCTATCATCCCGGCCGTTGTGCTGATTCGAGGGTTGTTTTCAGCCAGTCGATTCCGCGGCTCGCGTGTTCGGGGCGTGACTCGCTTTCGTGCGGTTCGGCACCGCATGCCGGTGCAGGCTGCCCACCTGGACCCTGCACCGACCAGACTTCGGCGGGCGACCCGTAGGCCGTGTTCTGGCGCAGCCAACTGCCGCAGACGCCACAGCGGTACCGGACATACCGTCGTATTGGCTCACGGGGCGTGCCGAAAACGCCGGTGCCTTCCCTCCGGAGATTCTCATGCGGGGGAGAGCCGGAAGGCTGGCCAGCCAGCTCCCTGCAGGCATTGCACGGTTTCATGTTTCCCTCCATCAAGCGATGATCACCGGGTTCCGGTCTGACCTTGTCAATGCGAAACAGCATTTCGGGCTTCCTCCCGAAATCCGAAATCGTGTGTGTATAAGCACATAAGCATGATGTTTCTGCCACCGTCCGTTTTGCTGCGCCTCCGCAAATTGACCGGCTGGTTCCCTATTTGATCTCGATCTTTCGCGCGGTGGACTTTGACGCGCCGGTCTTGGGCAGCCGTAGCGTCAGGATGCCCTTATCGAACTTCGCGTCCACCTTGTCGGCATCGATGTCTTCAGGCAGCGGAATGGTTCGCAGGAATGCACCGTAGGCCCGCTCCAGCCGGTAACATCCCTTTTCCTCGCTGCGCATATCCTGTTTCTTTTCGCCGCGCAATACGAGCGTGCCGTTCTCGATCGTCGTATGGAGGTCTTCGCGCTCCACGCCCGGAAGCTCGGCAGTCACCCGCAGCGCATCACCATCGTCGACCACGTCAATATGCGGCTGGAAACGCACCGGCGTGAAGTCGCCGAACCACCGGTCGAGCGCGCCAAAGCCCGCGTACGGATCGTGGAAAAACTCGTGCATCATCCGCCACGGGTCGGCTGAGAACTGCCACGGCACATCGGGAAAGTCCGATCGCGATGCCACAGCCGAGGGCTTTTTACCCTGTTCGTTTGCGCCCGCCTTCTCACCTGCCTTGCGCAGGAATCTGAACGGGTTCCACTTTTGCAGATCGGTTTGCATGGTGTACTCCTTTTCAGCGCCAACGTGTTTGTACCGCTCGTAACCGTTACCCGGCCGTCAGTTAGTGAGCGCCCGAACGCCCACGGACGGGCCGGGCACGCCGCGTTTGACGAGCCGCGTCGCGTATTCGAGCCCGTCCCGCTGCGCTCCAGCGGCGCTGGCCCATCGCCCGGCAAAGCGGGGCAGATGCCAGTCGGCCAGTACGTCCCCGTAGCGCTCGATGCGCACGATCGCGATCCAGGCCTCGGGCGCGAACATGCGGTTTTCGATATCGCGCACGAATTCGCGCGTATACGGACGACGTGTCCTTTCCCCGTTCCTTCCTGTATCGCGTCGGGCATCGCAGCCTCCTGCACCGAATCGTGGTGGCAGTGCAGGCGCTGCCACCACGCTGGCATTTGCCGGGTGCCCGTTTTCAGCCGGTTTTTACTTCAATGCGCCGCGGGCGCGCCTCCTCGCGCCGCGGAATCGTCAGCTTCAGCACACCGTCCTGCAGGCTCGCCTCGATCTTTCCCGTGTCGAAATCGGGCGACAGCACGAATGTACGGGCGAAATGCGGTTCACGGACCTCGGCGTGGTGCAGCCGCAGGTTGGCCGGTGTGGGCACGACGGCCTCGGCGTCGATCGTAAGATTGCTGTCATGGACACGCACGTCCAGCTTGTCTTTCGTCACCCCGGGCAGATCGGCCCAGAGTGTAACGCCCTGACTGTCTTCACAGATATCGACGGCGGGTGTGATCGTCGTCCCGCGTGCAGACTGCCCGGCCTGGTCGCGGGAAACGTCAGACGGGGCGCTTCGGGTGAGTTCGGTCGTGTCGCTCATGATTGCCTCCGGGCCGGTTACTGGATCGTGATGGCGCGCGGCTTCGATGACTCGCGCTTGCCGACGGTGATCGACAGGCAGCCATTCTCGTAGCGCGCCTGAACCTTGTCGGGGTCCGCCGTCTGCGGCAGTTCGATGACGCGCCGGAAGGTGCCGGTGAAGCGCTCCTGTGCATACGTGCGCATTTCGTCGGTCAGCTCCGGCTGCGTCGGTTTGCGCTCGCCGCTGATTGTCAGCAGTCCCTTGTCGATCGACACGTCGAGCCCGCTGGCCTCGACGCCCGGCGCGAATGCGACGATCTCGATTGAATCGTCGGTCGCGCCGATGTTGATCGCCGGGAACGTGCCGAAGCGGCTCGCGCGGATGCTTGACGGGAAGGTATTGAACAGGCTCGCCATCTGCCGCTGCAGGCGGTCGAACTCGCCAAAGAGGTCGGTTCCAGAATAGAGATCGCTCATGATGATGTTCTCCTCAAACGACGCATTGAGGCGAACGGGCCTACGCGCTCCAGTTCGCCCGCCAGCGTCTGGCAAACAAATCGAAACACGCAGCGCGCGGTCCCGCGGGAACCGTGCATCTGCCTGAGCGATACCCAAGATAGTCACTCTGTCCGATTTTTCAAGGCTTGAATCTTGAAAAAACCGGCCAGTTCCTATCATCGCGGCAACATGAACTTCCCGGTGGAGGACGACATAGTATTTGATACGGACTGGCTGGCCCTGGGCGCACATCGCGTGTGGCTGCGCTCGACGAAGGGGTTTCCGACGCAGGCGATGCGCGAGGCGGTCGAGGTCATACGGATCGCGATCGACAACAACATGAGCGCACGTGCGAGGCTAGTCGAGGTGGTCTGCCGTCAGGAAAAGACTCGACCTCACGGTCGGCACCACGGTCGCCAAGGACAAGATTTGCGCGCCGCAACTGGAGGTATTTATTGCGGGCGTGCTCGGTCTGCTGCCAGACCCAGATGCGCCTGATCGTGACAGTGGTGGAGCACTCCGAGGTGGACCCGCATTTCGGCGTGTATGAGCGCATGCTCGCCGAAAAACTGGGTGCGGCGCCGCCTCTGCAGTAGTGCGGGCGAAATCGTGGCGGGCCGCGGGCTGCGCCGTGCGCGGGACCGGACTCGTCCGACCCAGGAGCGACAGGCCCTTGAAAGTATGATCGGTTGTACTAAGGTATATCCAGCTCAGGCAGCGTGCGCGGTGCGGTATCCGTCGCATGCTGCGTGTTTCGATTTGTTTGCCCGCAGCACGGCAAGCGGACTGGAGCGCGCAAGCCGTTCTCTTCCTTGCTGCGTCGAGGGAAAAGACGATGAGCAACCGTCAATTGCGTTCGAACCTGTCAACCCTCTTCGAGCGCTTCCATCGCACGACAACCCTGGTTGCCGACACTGGCTGGCCCGCCAATGGGGCGCGCCTGGCACAAGCTGTCGGAAAGAGCGACCGACGTCTGGTCGACGGTCCGACGTGAAGCGGCGCACATACGTCGACATTGACCCGGTTATTGAGCAAGCCGGTATGTTGCGACGCAGCGGAACTGTGGCGGCGCGCCGCGCAGGACAGCGCATCGTGCAGGTAGTCGCGATTCGCGTAAGGACCCGACGGGCCGGCGAGGTTATGGCGACGTCGGGTCCCAAGGTGGCAGTGAGGCAGGCCGTGGGAAAGATCAGGACCGAAGAGCGTGATGGTTACACGATCCGTTTGCAGGCAGTGGTCATGCGCCGCAGACGGCATAAGGCTCTCGTCGAGTCGATGATGGAGAAGGAGCGGCAGCTAGAACGGCACATCGCGCAACTTCGTCACAAGGACACCTGGCGTCGCAAGGAGCGGCGCACAGCGTTTACGTCAGCTCAGAACCGCGCTGACGGATGAGACTGACGCTGCGCCGACCGACTTCACGAGCTCGTGCTTCCGTCGCTGGCGGCGCTGAAGCGGTTCGCCCAGCGTGAGCTTGCGTATCGGCAGCAGAACTATGTGATGACGGTTCGGGGCAGGCAGGCTGTGTCCCGAACGCGCGCTATCGCGAAATGCTGCATCGTTCTTGTGGCGCTACGTTGCAAGGCGCGCAGAAGCTGGTGGTCTGCGCATGGGCCAGGTCGTGATTTGTTGCAGATACTTGGATGGCGCCCGGGCGCCTCGATGCCGGCGCGAACGTCTCGGGAAATGACACCAGACGGGCCATACGATCAGGTGATCCGCGCTCCACCGGGCCCAGTGCACGCGAACCGCCCTCCCGGTCGAAAAGGTCGTCAACCATCCGCCGTCCGGCACTTGTAACCGGCCATCATGGCACAGGCTTTTCTGGAAAAAGGACGGCCTTCTGTATTGCCGAACCGGAGCGGCGGGAATAGTTCAACCCGTGAGCCCGCCTGAAGAATCTTGACGATTGCGATATAGCCCTCGCGGTCGGCAAGGCCGCTCTCCGTGCGCCAGTCGGTCTGAACGCGGACGTCGATGATGAACCCGTGATAGAGGAACCTGCCGCTCATCGGACACTCCTTCTGGCTTCGCTTGCCGGCACTCAGGACCCCGACTTGGCCCGTCGACCCGTGCAACCCGGGCGGATCATAAGACCTTGAATTTTTCGCTGAGTTTAGCTAAGTTATTTTCAGCTCAGGCAGTGTGCCCGCTATCAGGTCGGTCGCACGCTGCGTGTTTCGATTTGTTTGCTCGCAGCATGGCAGGCGAACTGGAGCGCGCAAGCCCGTTCTCTTCCTTGCTGCGTTGAAGGAGAAGACGATGAGCGACCTTCATTCACGCCCGACTTCATCCAGTCTGTTCGGGCGTTTCCTCCGCAAGACCAGCGTCCTTCCCGGCGTCTTCCGGCCGCTCGCGCAGCACGCCCGTCGCATGCTTTCCGGGCATATCCGGGCTGTGCGGCCGACGATTGGCCGGATGGCTTCGCGCATGCGCATGCGTAGGCGATAGCGGAACGGCGATCCCTGCGTTTTACGTTTCATGCAGGCGCAACGCCAGGAAACCGGCGACCGTCCATGGGCGTTCGCAACCGCTTTCGTGGGCGTCGCGCGGCCCTGGCGATTCGGGAATTCCGGTACGACGTCATGGTGAAACGATGAAGACAGTAAGAACCGAAGCGCGCAACGGATATGAGATCCGCCTCAGGACGATCCGCATCCATGGACACAGAGCTGCGTGTACCGGGGCATCCTGGGCCGGCGGCTATGTTGCTTTCGTGCAGATCGTCCGGGAGGGCGAGGTCATCGCGAACTGGCATCAGCCCCGTGTCTGCCGGCTCCGGACGAGCCGTGAGAAGGCTGAAGCAGAAGCACTGCAATACGCAGTCAGGCTCGTCGATCGCCGTCCGTTTGATGGACCGCCACCGGATATCCCGGAGGCGGCCTGATCCGGCCTGGCCTGCGCGGGCAGCGGTACTTTTGAGGAGATGACGATGGAACTTCACATGCATACGCACCATTTCGCGCGCCGCATGCCTGACTGGCGCGCAGCGGTCGTGGGCGGCTGCGTGGCGGGCGCGGTATTCCTGATGATCGAACTCTTCGCGGCGGCGGTCGCAGGACAAAGCCTGTGGGCACCGCTGCGGATGATTGCAGCGATCGTGATGGGGCACGGCGCACTCGCCCAACCGGCTACCTTCGCGCCGGGCGTCATGCTGGTGGCGCTGGTGACGCACTTTGTGCTGTCGATTCTCTTCTCCGTCATCCTGGCGGTGATCATGGCGCCATTCAGTCTGGATTCCAGTGTCCAGATGGCATCGCTGGCGGGTGCCGTTTTTGGCGTGCTCCTGTACGTGATCAATTACTACGGCATGACGCAGTTGTTCCCATCGTTCGCCGACGCCCGAAGCTGGGTGAGCCTGTTCATTCACATCCTGTTCGGGCTGGTGGCAGCGCAAACGTATGTGAGTCTGGAAAGAAGGGAATCGGACAAGGGAATCGGACACCGGTGGAACGACGGCGGGCACGGTTGATGGTTGACCGCATGCATAAGCCGGTCGTTTCATGGCATCGCGAATGGCAATGTCTGATCCGGGCCGTGTATGTGACGTTAAGTAGGATCACTAATAAAACGCGGTGGGGCATGAACGACCGGGCAAAGACATGCCGGGTTGCACGAAAGGACCCGGCTCGCTGCCGATAGCGGATGCTGCGGCACCCCGGGCTCAATGGATTCATCACCGCCATCGGAGTGCACGTGACATGAGGCAGGTATGACATGAAAACGGCAATCAGTTACCGCAACGTTCCGAAGCTTTCCCGTCCCGGGATGGAAGAACTGCTCGGAAGGCTCGCTGAACGGCGCCTTCAGCCGCACCTGTCGCACTTTCCGGCTGAGCTGGTCCGTCTGCACGCGACGCTGGAGAGAAGCCGGCATCGCAGCCTGCATGGCAACCGTTACCGGGTCGGGCTCCAGCTGGCGCTGCCGGGTGCCACGCTGGCGTGCGGGGATGAGTCGTCCGGACTGGAACAGGCTATCGATCACGCCCTCATGGAGCTGGCGCGGCAGGTCGAACGGCACATCGCGCATCTGCGTAACACGGACGCCTGGCGTCGCAAGGAACGGCGCACCGGGCTGCGACAGCTCAAGACCACGCTGACGGAGCAGGGCGACGCGGGGATGGCGTCCTTCGGCGAACTCGTTCGCCCCCTGCTCCCGTCACTGCAGCGCTTTGTGCAGCGTGAACTTTCGCACCTGCAGGCCCGCGGCGACCTTGCCCCAGGTGACCCGTCGGTCGACGAGATCGTGGACGAAACGCTGGCCCGAGCATGCGAGCAGATGGTGACACGTACCCACCGGCTTGAACCGCTGCAGTGGCTTTACCAGATCGCGTTGTCACTGCTGGCCGAAGAAGTGGACCGTCGCCAGAGCGAGGAAGGCCGCTGCATCTCGCTGGAGGGCAGGTTGCCCGTCCATCTGTGCGAACGGCAGGACGACGACGGGGAGAGCCGGCTCGAATACTGGCAGCCCGACGAAGTGCTGCGCGTCGAGGACGTCATGCCGGCAACGGACGGTACGCCCGAGGAGGTGGTGAGCGAGAGAGAGGTGCGCGAGCTGCTGGCGACGCTGCTGACGGAACTGCCGGCGCCCTGGCGGGAGGCCGTTGTGCTTTGCCGTCTCGAAGGACTGGAAGCAGGCGCCGCTGCGCAGGTACTGGGCGTGACGCAAGAGGAACTCCAGCAGCGGCTCGCGCATGCCGACGCCTTCCTGCGGGCCAGACTTGGCGACCTGCGGCTGACCCCGTCGACATCGGACGGACCCGCCAGTTACATCGAGCCGGGCGTGCTGCCACAAGCGTCACGATTTTCCGATGAATTTGACGAGGCGACACTGCGGCGGCCCGCGGCAGAACACCCGAACCCTGAACCATCGTAATCAGAGGGAGCAGGACTGTGGAACTTACACCCTTGCATGACCGGGTCGTGGTCAGTCGCCTGGAACTGGAGCGCAGGACGGCGGCTGGCATTGTCATTCCGGATACAGCAGGCGGAAAGCCGGACCAGGGAGAAGTGATCGCCATTGGCTCCGGCAGACGGCTCGAGCACGGCCAGCGTTGCGCGCCCGATGTGAAGATCGGCGACTGCGTGCTGTTCGTTAAATATGCCGGCACGACTGCCAAGGTTGAAGGGAGGAACTGCTGGTGATGCGCGAGAACGACCTGCTGGGCGTGATCACGTCCGGACGTGCGAAGTAGGTGAGCCAGCACTATCCCCTCGTCGGATTTGCCAGGAGGTACACGAAAATGTCCGCCAAAGATGTCAGGTTTCACGAACTCGCCCGCCAGCATATCCTCTCGGGCGTCAATATTCTGGCCGATGCGGTGAAGGTCACGCTCGGCCCCAGGGGGCGAAATGTCGTCCTTGAGCGATCGTACGGTGCACCGACGGTCACCAAGGACGGTGTGTCGGTCGCGAAGGAAATCGAGTTGCGCGACAAGTTCGAGAACATGGGGGCGCAGATGCTCAGGCAGGTTGCCTCCAAAACCTCGGATGTTGCCGGCGACGGGACGACCACCGCCACCGTACTCGCCCAGGCCATCGTACGGGAAGGCATGAAGTATGTCGCATCCGGCCTGAACCCGATGGACCTCAAGCGGGGCATCGACCAGTCTACTGCGGCGATCGTCGAGCAGCTCAGGAAGGTTTCCCGTGCGATCACGACAAGCCGCGAGATCACCCAGGTCGGCACCATCTCGGCCAATGGTGACGAGGAAATCGGCAGGCTCATCGCGCAGGCGATGCAAAAGGTCGGCAAGGACGGCGCGGTCACGCTCGAAGAGGGCAAGTCATTGCAAAGCGAACTTGAGGTGGTCGAGGGCATGCAGTTCGACCGCGGGTGGCTGTCGTCCTACTTCATCACCGATCCCGAGAAACAGTCGGCTGTGCTTGAGGAACCGTACATCCTCGTGCACGACAAAAAGATCTCCTCGATCCGGGATCTGCTGCCCGTGCTTGAGGCCGTGGCCCAGGCGGGCAAGCCGTTGCTCGTCATCGCCGAGGACGTCGAGGGCGAAGCGCTGACCACGCTCGTGGTGAATTCTCTGCGCGGCATCCTGAAAACGGTTGCCGTGAAGGCACCAGGCTTCGGTGACCGGCGCAAGGCGATGCTGGAGGACATCGCGATGCTGACCGGCGGGCTGGTCATCTCGGAGGAAACCGGCGGCAAGCTCGAGAATGTCAAGCTCGAGGACCTCGGGCGGGCAAAACGCGTGGAGATCGAAAAAGAGGCGACCACGATCATCGACGGCGCCGGGGACCGCAAGACGATTGACGGACGCGTCCAGGCGATCCGCCGTCAGATCGAAGAGGCGACGAGCGACTATGACAGGGAGAAGCTGCAGGAACGCATCGCGAAACTGTCCGGTGGTGTCGCGGTCATCAAGGTGGGGGCTGCCACCGAAGTCGAGATGAAGGAGCGCAAGGCACGGGTCGAGGATGCGCTACATGCGACACGCGCAGCCGTTGAGGAAGGCATCGTGCCGGGCGGCGGCGTCGCGCTGCTGCGGGCACGAGCCAGCGTCGGGGATGTGCGGGGCGCCAATCTGGACCAGGACGCCGGCATCCGGATCGTCTTGCGGGCCCTCGAAGAGCCCCTGCGGCAGATCGCCGCGAACGCGGGGGAAGAGCCCTCGGCCGTGGTCAACAGGGTCCTGGAGCAGACGGGCAACTTCGGCTGGAACGCGGCTTCGGACACCTATGGCGATCTGATGGAGATGGGGGTGGTCGACCCGACCAAGGTCGTGCGCACCGCGCTGCAGAACGCCGCCTCGGTAGCCGGACTGATCCTCACCACCGACGCCGTGGTCGCCGAGCTGCCAAAGGACGAGACGAAAGCGCCCGTATCGCCACCGCCTGCGATGGACTATTGAATCAGGGCTCGCAGGTGCGTCGGGATGAGCAGGACGCAGGGTGAAATACTTGAGCATGGGGACGGACATCATGAGCAAGATCATCGGCATCGATCTCGGTACCACGAATTCCTGTGTGGCGCTGATGGAAGGCACGCAGGTCAAGGTCATCGAAAACTCGGAAGGCGCCCGTACAACGCCCTCGGTTGTCGCGTATCTTGACGACAATGAAATACTGGTCGGCGCGCCCGCGAAGCGTCAGTCAGTCACCAACCCGAAGAACACGCTGTTTGCCGTCAAGCGCCTGATCGGCCGCCGCTTCGAAGAAAAGGAAGTGCAGAAGGACATCGGCCTGATGCCGTACAACATCGTCAAGCATGATAACGGCGACGCCTGGGTCGAAGCGCACGGGCAAAAGCTCGCGCCGTCGCAGGTGTCTGCGGAAGTGCTGCGCAAGATGAAGAAGACGGCGGAAGACTACCTCGGCGAGCCCGTCACGGAAGCCGTGATCACGGTGCCGGCGTACTTCAACGACAGCCAGCGCCAGGCGACGAAGGACGCGGGCCGCATCGCCGGTCTGGAAGTCAAACGGATCATCAACGAACCGACGGCGGCAGCGCTCGCGTTCGGTCTGGACAAGGCCGAAAAGGGCGACCGCAAGATTGCCGTTTTCGACCTGGGCGGTGGCACGTTCGACATTTCCCTGATCGAAATCGCCGACGTCCATGGCGACAGGCAGTTCGAGGTGCTGTCGACGAACGGCGATACGTTCCTCGGCGGTGAAGACTTCGACCAGCGCATCATCGACTACCTCGTCGGCGAGTTCAGGAAGGAACAGGGCATCGACCTGTCGAAGGACGTGCTCGCGCTGCAGCGCCTGAAGGAAGCGGCCGAGAAGGCGAAGATCGAACTGTCGTCGGGTCAGCAGACCGAGATCAACCTGCCGTACATCACGGCGGACGCATCGGGTCCGAAACATTTGAGCGTGAAGCTGACGCGCGCGAAACTCGAATCGCTCGTGGAAGACCTGATAGAGCGGACGATGGAGCCATGCCGCATCGCACTGAAGGATGCGGGCCTGACCGCGGACAGGATCGATGACGTGATTCTGGTGGGTGGCATGACGCGCATGCCGAAGGTGCAGCAGACGGTCAGGGCGCTTTTCGGGCGCGAGCCGCGCAAGGACGTCAATCCCGATGAAGCGGTGGCCGTCGGCGCGGCGATCCAGGCGGCGGTACTCTCGGGCGACCGCAAGGATGTGCTGCTGCTCGATGTGACGCCGCTCTCGCTGGGCATCGAGACGCTCGGCGGCGTGATGACGAAGATGATCGAAAAGAACACGACGATTCCGACAAGGTTCTCGGAAGTCTTCTCGACCGCCGACGACAACCAGCCGGCCGTCACCGTCAAGGTCTTTCAGGGCGAGCGCGAGATGGCCAGCGGCAACAAGCTGCTCGGCGAGTTCAGGCTGGAAGGGATTGCGCCTGCACCACGTGGCGTGCCGCAGATCGACGTGACATTTGATATCGATGCGAATGGCATCCTGCATGTGTCGGCCAGGGACAAGGCGACGGGCAAGGAAAACCGCATCACGATCAAGGCGAATTCCGGTCTGTCCGAAGCGGAAATCGAAAAGATGGTGCGCGACGCGCAGGCGCACGCGGCGGAGGACCACCGGGTGCGCGAGCTGGCCGAGGCGCGCAATCAGGGCGATGCCCTCATTCACAGCACGCGCAAGGCACTGGACGGATACGGCGAAAAGCTCGCCGCCGACGACAAGGCGAAGATCGAAGCTGCGATCAGGGACCTGGAAGTCGCCCTGAAGGGCTCAGACCGGGACGCGATCGACGCCCGAACGAGCGCGCTGGCGGCAGCCTCACAGCGGCTCGGTGAAAAGGTATACGCGGACGTGCAGGCGCAAGCAGGCCGCGCAGGCGGCCCGACCCCAGCGCAGGAGGAGCCTGGTAGGGATGCAGGCCAAGACGACGATGTGATCGATGCCGAGTTCAGGGAAGTGAACACGAAACGGTGAGCAGTTGAGCCGAACTGCAGCGCTGACGCGGTCGCCGCTTGTGGCAGAAGCAGCCGCGCTGCGCCGATTCACTGACGTTGGTGCGTCCTGGTTTCATGTTGTCGCCGGCAAGCGCGCCTCGCGGCCGTATTCGGGGCGCGGTATTTGAGCATAAGAGGTGTCGTCATGAAAAAACACTTAGCGGTACTCATGACGGTGGCATTGATCGCGAGTTCCTGCCCGGAGGGCATCAAGTCAGCCAGTCCGCCGCTGCGGACTTTGCCCCTGCAGGGCGACATCTGGCTTGCGGGGACGCTCCAGCGTGGTAGCCGGCCGTATGCGCCGGACGACCATACGGCGAGCCGGCTGGATCGTCCGTCGACCTCGCCCTGCAATGACAAGGTGGTGACTGATATCCTGCTTGGCGAAGGTGGTTCGCCGGCCCCACGCTGCTGCTGCCGTACCTGAACCAGCGGGTCGCGGTCAGGGGGCGCGTTATCTGCCCCGCATCGGGCATCCAGTTTTCGCCGCAGCCCGATGTCGTGTTTCCGGTCTGGTAGTGCTTGTGATGGTTGGACTGTTTGCGGCGCCTCGAATGCAATCCTCGAACTGCTCTGACACGCGCGGCGTTGCGTTCGAGCGATGGCACGACCTCGCCCGAGGTCATTGAATGGCTGGCCAATACGCGGCCGGCCTAGACACTTTCGGCACGCGCCGCTGCCGAATCCGGCCCTTTTGGCAGACCAATTCGCCTAGTGAAAACGCTGATGTCTTTGCCGGCGATTATTTCTTGCCTGCTCAAAAATTATGCTGGAGAATCTTTAAAAAATTCCACGACGCCATTCGTGGCATACAAACAGAGCAAGATCCGCTAGTCGGGCTCAACCCGGAGACACCATACATGAAGCAAGTGACAGCCCAGGACGTGGGAGCGAGGTCTGAAGCCGGCTGGTATCGCAGCTGGTTCCTGCTGCTTCTCGTCCTGATTTATGCATCGAGTTTTATCGACCGAATCATTATCGCGGTCGTCGGGCAGGCGATGAAGGTGGAGATGAACCTGAGCGATCTTCAACTCGGCCTGCTGAACGGGCTGGCATTCTCGATCTTCTATTCCCTGCTCGGGCTCCCCATCGCGCGCATCGCCGAGCGCTTCAATCGCGTCGTGCTGATCGCGCTGTCGATCGGCGCCTGGTCGGTGATGACGACGCTGTGCGGCACGGCTGGCGCGTACTGGCAATTGCTGATTTACCGGCTTGGCGTCGGCATCGGCGAGGCGGGCAGCACGCCCACCGCGCATTCGCTGATCTCCGACCAGTTCGGCCCGCGCCGCCGCGCGAGCGCGCTGTCGATCTACGCGCTCGGCCCGCCGCTCGGCGTGCTGGCCGGCGCGCTCGGCGGCGGCTGGATGGTGCAGCACATCGGCTGGCGTCCCGTGTTTTATGTCGTCGGCCTGCCGGGGCTCATGTTCGGCCTGCTCGCCTGGGTCACGCTGCGCGAGCCGCGTCGCGGCGGGGCCGAAGAGGGCGGCGCGCAACTGGCGGCGAGCGTCCCGCCGCTGCGCGAAGTGCTCGCGGTCCTTTTCAAAAGCCGCGCGTTCTTGCAGATGCTGCTCGGCACCGTGATCGGCGCGTTCGCGCAGTACGGTATCAACCTGTTCATCCCGGTTTATCTGACGCGCGTCTACGGGCTCAGCTATGCGCAGGCTGGCCTGATCTTCGGTCTCGTGATCGGCGTGGGCGGCATCCTCGGCAACACGCTCGGCGGCGTGCTCGCCGACTGGGCGGGCGCGAAGAACCGCCGCTGGTACGCATGGGTACCAGCGCTCGGCACGGCGATCGGTTTCCCGCTCATCGCGACCGCCTTCACGCTGGGGCAATGGCCCATTGCCGTGTCGCTGATCTTCATCGCCACGGTGATGCTGAGCATGTGGAACGGTCCGACCTTCGCTGTCGTGCACAGCATCGTCGAGCCGCGCATGCGCGCCACCGCATCGGCGTGCGTGTTCCTTCTCATGAATCTGGTCGGCCAGGGACTCGGCCCGGCAACCGTCGGCCTGCTGAGCGACCGTTTCGCCGCGCGTCTCTTCGCGCAGGGGCAGTTTGGGCAGGTCTGCGCAGCGGGCGGGGCACATGGCGCGCACGGTCCGGCCGCGCCGCTTCACGGGCCGTTCGCGGCGGCTTGTCATGACGCCTCGGCCTACGGCATCCGCTACGCGATGCTCGCCGTGAGCGTGGTCCTCGTGTGGTCGTCCGTGCACTACTTCCTCGCCTCGCGTCACCTCTCGCGCAGCAAGTAGTTCGAATCCAGCAGCAGCCGATGGAAAAAATGCGGGCCGCGTCGTCCGCAGGGGCGGCGTCGTCCGCAAAAAACATGGAGATCATCAAGTGAAGAAGAAGTTAGCAGTGGGCGCGTTCGCAGCCGCATTGGCGGGCTCGGCGCAGGCGCAAAGCAGTGTGACCTTGTATGGGATCATCGACGATGGCATCACCTATGTGAGCAACGCGGGTGGCCATGCGCTCTGGAAGCTCGATGACGGCATCAACCAGGCGTCGCGCTGGGGCCTGCACGGCACCGAGGATCTCGGCGGCGGCCTGAAAGCGATCTTCACGCTGGAGAACGGTTTTTCGCTGAACACGGGCACGGCGAGCCACGGCGGCGCGCTGTTCGGGCGCCGCGCCTACGTGGGTCTCGCCAGCGACACGTTCGGCACCTTGCTCGCCGGTTACGACTACGACTTCATCTACGACTACGTCTCCTACTACACGAACGTCGCGCAGTTCGCGCCTTCGTACGCGTTTCACGGTGCATACGACATCGACCGTCTCGCGGGCGAACCCGTCAGCAACATGGTGCGCTACGAAACGCCAAACTGGCATGGCCTCGGCGCGGGCGTGATGTACGGCTTCACCAATATCGCGGGCTCTTTTGCGGGCACGCCGACGGGCAACCCGCGCGTGCTCAGCGCGGGCATCAAATACAGCCCGACGGGCTCGTTCAATGCGCCGTATTCGCTGGCGGCCACCTTCACGAAGACGGATGGCGGCAACGCGGCGCGCGGCGTGGGGACGATGGCGCAGGTCGCGCTCAATGCGAAGTCGATCTACACGGTCGCGCTCGGCGGCATGGTGAAAGTGACGGACGCGTGGTCGTTCAACGGCGTGTACACCTACACGAATGCTTCGCAAAGCCCACGGGGCGTCGTCACGGTCGGCGCGTACGAGGTGGGCACGAGCTACAGGTTCTCGCCGTTTCTGACGGTTGGCGGCGGCTTTACGTATGTGGATCAGCACAAGCTCGGCAAGTACGACCTCTACACGGCAGGAGTCGACTATCGGCTGTCGAAGCGCACCGACGTGTACCTGTTCGGCGTCTGGCAGCACGCGTTCGCGGGCCAGAAGTTCGCCGACAACTTCCTCGTCTCGACGCCGTACTCGGTGCCGGGTGCGGGCGGCTCGCTGTTCGGCAACCTTGCCTCGACCACGTCCAACCAGGTGGCCGCGCAGATCGGCATCCGCCACATTTTCTGATTCGCGAGTCACCGCGTCACGCGCCGGCGCCCGGGGACGCCGGCGCGTTTCTATTTCTGTTTCCTATCGGGGAAAGACACAGTTGGGCTTTTGGTATACCTGCACGGTATGATATGGATTTAAAGGACCGTCGCGGGCCTTTCTGCCGACGCGGCCTTCCGGAAACCACTGTCTGTCAATCAATGAGCCAGCCTCCCAAACAGAGCCGTTCGGTCGAAATCAAGGCGCTTCTCGAATCGGAAATCGAGCGAGGCGACCTTATCCCAGGCGCAGCGCTCGACGAGCGCGCACTCGCCGCGCGCTTCAATGTATCCCGCACGCCGATTCGCGAGGCGCTGCAGCAGCTCGCCGCGCAGCAGTACGTGCAGATCGTGCCCCGGCAGGGCGTGTTCGTGACCAAGATGACGGTCCCGCAGCTGCGCGACATGCTCGAACTGCTGCACGAACTCGAAGCCGTCTCGGCGCGGCTCGCCGCGCGGCGCATGAGCGACGAGCAACGCGCCGAACTGCAGCGCGCGATCGACGATGGCGTCGAAGCGCTGAACCAGAGCGACGCCCGCCGCTTCGCGCGCAGCAACGCGGAGTTCCACGAGGTGATCTGCGAGGCTTGCCATAACGACTATCTGGCCGAGCAGATCCGCTCGATCCGCCGCCTGATCTCGCGTTACCGCCCCAAGCTGTTTCTTGCGCCCAGCCGGCGCGAGAAGGTGATCGCCGATCACAAGCGGCTTGCGCAGGCGTTGCTGTCGGGCGACGAGGCGACGGCCGAAGAAGTCATGAAGCAGCATTCGCCGGGCGGCGGCGACGCGGGCTTTTCTGAATTCCTCGCGACCTTGCCGGCCGAGTTCTTCAACGATGCGCCGGTGGGATTGCCGCGCGAAGCGGCTGCGTCAGGCGCGGGCGCGCAGGATGACGCGCACGGCGACGATTGAGTTTGCGATGAGGCTGCGCGCGCATGAGGGGCGCGCGTGATGCAGGCGGGAGCGGGGTGCGCGGCCCCTGCCTCCTGCCGTGCGTGCAATGCGCGCACGGCGGGAAGCGATCAGAGATCGGCGAAGCGGCCGTTCGTAGCCGCGAGCTGTTCGAGCAGCGGGGCTGGCTTCCACCAGTAGCCGTAGTCGTCATAGAGCCGCTTGACGTCGCGATAGACGTTCGCGAGGCCGATCTGATCCGCGTAGTACATCGGGCCGCCGCGATGCGCGGGGAAGCCGTAGCCCGTCACATAGACCACATCGATGTCGCTCGCGCGCAAGGCCACGCCCTGTTCCAGCAGCTTCGCGCCTTCGTTGATCATGCCGTACACGCAGCGCTTGACGATCTCCTCGGGCGAAATGCGCCGCCGCGCAATGCCAAGTCGCGCCGATTCCTCGACGATGAAGCGCTCAAGTTCGGCATCGCGCAGCGGCTCGCGGCTGCCCGGCTCGTAGCGATACCAGCCCTTGCCGCTCTTCTGGCCGAGACGCCCCAGCTCTACCAGCTTCATGATCAGGTCGTTCCAGCGGCGGTCCGTGGGTCGCGTCGCCATCTGTGCCTTACGTGTCTGATAGCCGACGTCGTTGCCCGCCATGTCGTGCACGGCGAAGATGCCCATCGCGTAGCCGAAGTCCTTGAGCGCTGCGTCCACCTCGTGCGGCAGCGCGCCGTCCTCGACGAGAAAGTGCGCCTCGCGGTTGTAGTTGCGAAAGAGCGCATTGCCGATGAAGCCGGGATAGATGCGCGCCAGCACCGACACCTTGCCCATCCGGCGCCCGAGATCCATCAGCGTGGCGATGACGTCGTCGGCGGTCTGCGCCGCGCGCACCACTTCGAGCAGGCGCATCACGTGTGCGGGGCTGAAGAAGTGCGCGCCGACCACATCAGCGGGGCGCTGCGTGACGGCGGCGATTGCGTCGATGTCGAGGCCCGAGGTGTTGGTGGCTAGCACGGCGCCCGGTTTCGCGTGCGCGTCGAGTTCGCGGAAGATGCGCTGCTTGAGTTCGAGATCTTCGAACACGGCTTCGATCACGATATCGGCGTGTCTGACGTCGGCAATCGCGAGCGAGCCCGCGATGCGCGCGAGGCGCTCGTCGCGCACGGCGGCATCGAGCTTGCCGCGCTTCACGCTGCTTTCATAGTTGTCGCGGATGCGGGCGAGGCCGCGCGTAAGACCTTCGTCGCTCGCATCGATCAGCGTGACGGGGATGCCCGCGGCGGCGAGCGCCATCGCGATGCCGCCGCCCATCGTGCCCGCGCCGATGACGGCTGCGTGCGCGATATGGCGCGGCATGGCGTTGCCAACGGGAATCTGCGCGGCGGCTTGCTCGGCGGCCTTCACGTGCGCGAGCGCCGCTTCACGCGCGGCGGCTTCATGCTGATTCAGTTCGTTTGCTGCGTTCATGTTCTGTTGCCCCTCATGCTGTGGTCTTGTGCAAATCGGGCCGCTCGAGCGGCTTCGCCTTGCCGTCGACGAATTCCTGCAAGCGCTTCGCCGTCTCCGCCGAGCGCGCCATGTTCGAGCTCATGTATTCGAGGAAGAGTCCGTCCTCGTGCGACAGATCGTTCACGCGCGGCAGCAGGTTTGTGATGCGCCAGTTGGTGTCGGGCGCGTTCTGCGCGATCTTCGCGGCAAGCTCCTTCGCTTTGGAGAGCGCTCTGCCAGCAGGCGTCAGATACGTGATGACGTGCTCGCGCAAGCCTTCTTCGGCGGAAAGCAGGCGGCCTGTGAGCATCAGGTCCGCCATGAGGCTATAGCCGATTACGCGCTGGATGCGCACCGTGCCGCCGCCACCCACGAAGATGCCGCGCTGACCCTCGGGCAGACCGAAGAACGTCGTGTCGTCGCCCACGCGCACGTGCGCGGCCGTGGCCAGTTCGAGGCCGCCGCCAACGACTGCGCCGTGCAACGCGGCGACGAACGGAATCGGCCCGCGCGCGATGATATCGAACACTTCGTGCCACGAATGGCGGCGGCGCTTGCGCGGCGGCGCGCTCTGACCGGTGGCGCGCGCGAGCGCCTCGCGCAGGTCGAGGCCCGCGCTGAAGTTGCCGCCGTGCCCGAACAGCACGCCGACGTCGGCCTCTTCGCCGGCGCGCTGGACGGCTTCGCGCAGTTGCGCGATCACGTCTTCGTTGATGGCGTTGCGCTTGTCAGGGCGGTTCAGGCCGATCAGCGCGACCGGGCCATCGAGTTCGTATGTAACCAGGGTTTCGCTCATTCTGAATTCCGTTGAGGGTGTTAGAGGTCGAGCACGAGGCGGCCGCTCGTGCAGCGCGAGACGCAGACCTGCATGACTTTGCCGCTCGCCTTGTCGGCGTCGGACAGATACGAATCGCGGTGCTCGATGTCGCCGCTGCATACGCGTGTCGAGCACAGGCCGCAGTAGCCGGCGCGGCAGTCGTACATGACATCGGCGCCGTTTTCGATGAGGGTGTCGAGCAGCGACCTGTCGGCGGGCACGGTGAGCCGCTGGCCCGACGAGCGCAATTCGACTTCGAAGGCGGTGTCGCCTTCCTGCGGCGCAGCTTCGCTGAACAGCTCGTAGTGGAGATCGCATTCGTGCCAGCCGCGCTTGCGTGCAGCGGCGAGCACCGCGTCGATCATGCCCGCCGGGCCGCACACATAGATCGGCTGGTTCAGTTGTGCGCCTTCCAGCAGGGCATCGACCGATAGACGCGTGGCGGGATCGTCGTCGGCGTGCAGCACGAGCCGTTTGCCCGCGAGCGCGCGCAGTTCGTCGACGAACGGCAGCGCGTCGCGCGTGCGTCCGCTGAAATGCAGTTCGTACTCGCGATGCTGCGCGGCGAGCGCCGTCGCCATCGAGACGATCGGCGTGATGCCGATGCCGCCCGCGATCAGCAGCACGCGCGGCGGCGCGGCGAGCGGGAAGTGATTGACGGGCGTGCGCACGTTGAGCATCGCGCCCACTTCGAGCGCGTGCATGTGGCGCGAGCCGCCGCGTCCTTCGTCTTCGCGCCGCACGGCGAGCCGGTACGCGCGCACGCCGTCGCGCGGATCGGCGCTCACGTCCAGGTGGATCAGCGAGTACGAACGCCACTGCGGCGCGCCACCCGTCGCCGACGACGGGATTTCCACCTGCAGGTGCGCGCCCGGCTCGAAGCCTGGCAGCAGCGCGCCGTCCGCGGCCTCCAGCGTGAACGTCTTGATTTGCGAAGTCGGCGCGTCGATCGCGGCGATGCGCAGCGTGAGCAGCGAAGGGGCAAGCAACGAAGGGGCAAGCATCGAAGTCATTTCCGGTTACTCGGTTTCGGTCAGCGCGCGCCAGTTCGCACCCTGCGGCAGCACGCCGCCGATCGAGATTGCGCGCGAATAGTCGAGTTCAGGGTTGTCGGCGAGCGTCGGCGTCTTGCCGGCCATGAACTCGCGCGCCGACTTGAGCAGCAGCGCGCGCACGCGCAGCACGGCGCCGTCGGCGGAACAGAGCTGCTCCGTCGTGCGGTCGGCAATCGGCCCTTGGCCGAGGAACATCGCGAAGTCTTCGGTGCCGAGGTGCTGGTGGAAGCCTGTCGCGTGACCGCGCTTCATCAGGTCGCGGTTCTGGCCGAAGCCGTTCTCGCGCGTGCCGGGTGGCAGCGGCGGAAAATTCCACACGTCGGGCGTCGCCGACATCACCGTCATGCCAAGCTTGCGCGACGGGTTGAAATGCACGAACCACGCGCGATGCGTGACGTCGTCGACGGGTGTCGAGAAGAACACCGTGCTCGGGCCGTTCGCATCCGGCGCGCAGATGATGCCGTACCACGGCATCACGAAGTTGTTCACGCGTGCATAGATCTTGTCGCCGGGCAGGTCGCGCAGCGCGGCATAGCGATAGCCATACGGCCTGTCTTCGAACTCGAGACGCGGCGCGAGCGCCTTCGTCATGTGCATGCGCTCGTTGCCGCCGCCCGCCGTGATCTGCGTAGTCGATTCGTGCAGCACGCCCACGTGCGACGAATCCATCGACGCCTCCACGCCCTGCACCCAGTTGGTCGGCACTTCGACGCTTGTGACCGAGCGCTGGTCGTCGGGCAGGTTCGTGAACGGCAAGTCGGGGAAGCGCGGCGGCGCGTCACCCTTGCCGAGCCATACCCAGACGATGCCGCCGCGTTCCTCGACGCCATACTCGCTCGTCTTCACGCGCTTGCAGAACTGCGCCTGGTCGCCTACCTGGTTCGGCGCCTCGACGACCTTACCTTCGGCATCCACCTTCCAGCCGTGGAAGATGCAGCGCAGGCCATTGTGCTCGTTGCGCGCCATCATCATTGAGGTCTTGCGATGCGGGCAACGCTCGTCGATCAGTCCGGCGCGGCCGTCCGTCGTGCGAAACGCCACGTAGTTCGAGCCGAACAGGCGCACGAACACGGGTGCGCCATCGGCTTCGAGCTTAGCCGACGGCACGGCGGGAATCCAGTAATGCTGGCGGATCATCTCGCCCATCGGCGCGCCGTTTTCGACGCGCGTGAGCAGTTCGTTTTCTTCGACCGTCATGGCCATGCTCAGGCCTCCTGGTAATGGCGGAATGCGCGTGGATAGACGCGCGCGCAGTTGCACTCGAACACGTTCCTGCGCTGCTCGTCGGTGAGCCACTCGATGCTGTCGATCACCGGCTTCATGTCGTCGTAGTCGCGCCCCGAGATCGGATCGCGCGCGCTGCCCGTGCCCGGCTTTTCGGTGCCGAACAGCACGTTGTCGGTGCCCGCGACCTTGAGCAGCAGTTCGATCGATTCCTTCGAGTAGTTGCAGGTATCGAAGTAGAGCTTGCGCAACTGTTCGTCGAAGCTCTGCGGATGGTTGCGGCGCACCGCCCACGAGCGGAAGCGCCCCATCTGGTACGGAATCGCGCCCCCGCCATGACCGACGACGATCTTCAGGTTTGGATACTTCTGAAATACGTCCGATTCGAGCAGCGAAATGACGGCGATGTTTTCCTCGTTGATGAACTTCAGCGTGTACGACTCGCGCGGGCTGCAACTGCCCGCCGAGTGAATCAGCGCGGGGACGTCGAGCGCGGTCATCGCGTCATAGAGCGGATACCAGAACGGATCGCCGAGCCCCGGCGGCGTCGGGCCTTCGGATTCCGTAGGGTCCGGATTCAGCAGGCAGCCGACGAAGCCCAGTTCGTTCACGCAGCGCTTCAGTTCTGCCACGGCGCGCACGGCCGGCGATTCGTTCATGAACTGCGGCAGGCCCGCAACGCCGCGAAAGCGGTCCGGGAACATCTCGACGAAGCGCGCGACCAGGTCATTGCAGTGGCGCGACCAGAGCTCGGTGACGCGTGCTGGCTTGACCGAATGCATCTGCAAATACGGGCGCGGCGAGATGAACTGCACATCGGTGCCGACGGCGTCCATGCCGCGCACGAGTTCTTCGGCCACCTTGCGTACCGAGGCGTCCGGCACCTTGGGGTTCGTCGACGGATTGGCGCGTCCGCCGATCAGCTCCGCCATATAGCGGAAGCTCTCGGGCGGCATGACGACGTGGGCGTGGGAATCGATGATCACGTTGGGACCTTTTTCAATGAAGGAATGCGTTGCGTTGAAGGAATGAGCCGAGCGTTCAGGACGTCACGGCGAGGGTTTCGAGTTGCAGCGCCATGCCGTGCTGCAGGTCGTGCACGACGATGTGGCGCGCGGGCCGCTGCGCCGGGTCGGGCCAGAGCGCGAGCCAGTGCTCGTTGATGTGCTCGCGCACCGCGTCGTCTTTCACGTAGACCGTGAGCTTCACTACGTCCGCGAGCGTCGCGCCGCCCGCATCGAGAAAGCGCCTGAGGTTGTCGAACGCGAGCCGCGCCTGACCGGCCGGATCAGGGGCAAGCTGGCCCGTCAAGGGGTCCTTGCCGGCGATCGCCGACGAGCACAGCACGTTGGCCACGCGCGCGCCGACGGGAATGGGGGCGTTGTGCGTGAGACCGGGAACGTCAATGGAGCGGGGCATGTTTCCTCCATAAGGGCGGGTTGCGGACAGCGCGGATGCTCAGTCCGCGCCGAAATCGAAAAAGTGGCGCGGCACCGCCGCGAGGAATTCGGAGAAGCCGGTCGTGCCGGCGGGCACATGGCGCCGCATCGCGTCGGCGGCTTTCGCTTCGTCGCCGGACTGGATCGCGCGGGCGATCTCGAAGTGCTCCTGCAGCGAACGGCTGATCTGGCTGCGGTTGCGCAGGTCGGCCACGCGATAGCGCGCGGACTGGCGGCGCGCCGCGCGGATCTGCTCGGCAAGGCACTCGTTGCGGCTGCCTTCGTAGATCGTGTCGTGGAACACCACGTTGGCGCGCGCGTACTCGCTCGTATCGCCTTCGACCGCGGCCTGCTGGCAGGCCATCAGCGCGCGGTCGAGCGCTTCGCGCAGCGTGTCGCTGGCGCGCCGCGCGCAGAAGCGCGCGCACAGCGCTTCCAGTTCGCCGATGTACTCGAGCATCGAGCGGACCTTGGCAATCGACAGCCGCGCCACCGTCATGCCCTGGCGCGGCGAGATCACGATCAGATCGCGTGCGGCGAGGTGTTGAAGCGCCTCTCGCACCGGCGTGCGCGACACGTTGAAGCGCGCCGCGAGTGCGCGCTCGTCGATCGGCACGCCCGGCGCGAGCTCGCCCGTCTCGATTTCGGCCTGGAGCGCCGCGCGAATGTCGTTCGCGAGACTGGGCCGCATGCGCGGCGCGGCTGCGGGCTGGCCGGACGCTGCGCTTTCACGCTCGACGGACACGTCTACAGATTTCATGGCGGCGACGAAGGGTGTTTAGACGGCTTGAAATATACCAATGTGGCTTTGTGGTATTCAACATGGTATTTGCCTTATGCCTGTGTGCTCCTGGCGTGATGCGGACTCGCGAATCTGAGAAGTCTTTCGAAATCAATCAGATAACTGGCGCGCGAAGGCGTGTTCACGCGTGACTAGGGGAAAACGCCAGGCTAATAAAAGTGTCTCTGGTGTATTGAGATGGTGCTTCTGGTATGCCAGAATGATTCACATCCGACCCGATCCCGGTCGTGAAGTCCGGGCTCTCAATCAAGAAAGAGGCATGACCTGATGAGTAAGTCACTCCCCGATGCGGCTGGCGTATTGCCCGTCGAACGCGTGCTCAAGCCGCGTTCGATTGCGATCGTCGGCGCTTCCGCCGACCCCCGCGCGTTCGGCAATTTCGTGCTGCAAAACCTGGAGCGCTTCGGCTATGCGGGCGAGATCCATCTCGTGTCACGCAGCAGCCGGGAAATCAACGGTCGCCCGTGCGTGGAAAGCGTCGATGCGCTGCCCGAAGGCGTCGATCTCGCGGTACTCGCGATTCCCGAAGCGGGCGTACTCGACGCCGTGCGCACGCTGGGCGCGCGGCGCACCGGCGCGGCGGTGATCTTCGCGTCGGGCTATGCGGAAGCGGGCGAGGCGGGCCGCGCGAAGCAGCAAGTGCTGACGGAAGCCGCGAACACCTCGGGCATGGCGCTCATCGGCCCGAACTGCATGGGATTCACGAACTTCGAGGCCGGCGTGCCCGTCACCTTCGAGGCGCTCGCGCCGTATCCGTGCGCGGGACGCAAGGGCGTCGGCGTGGTCGCGCAAAGCGGCGCGATGGCCGCGAATCTGCGCGACGCTTTCATGGGCCGCGGACAGCCAATCACGTCCGCCGTTTCGACCGGCAACGAAGCCGTCCTCGGCATCGAGGACTATCTGGCGTGGTTCATCGCCGACCCGCAGACGAGCGCAATCGCCGTCTACGCCGAACAGGTGCGCCGTCCCCAGACTTTCCTTGCGCTGGCGCGCGAAGCCCGCGCGGCCGGCAAGCCGATCGTGATGCTGATGCCGGGCAAGAGTGCGCGGGCTCGCGAAGCGGCGCAGTCGCATACGGGCGCGCTGGCGGGCGACCACGCGACCGCGAGCGTGCTGCTCGCACGCGAAGGCGTGGTAGTGGTCGACTCGCTCGACGAGCTGTTCGACACCACGACGATCCTCGCGCGCTTCCCGGTGCCGCCCGCAGCGGG
Source organism: Paraburkholderia sp. LEh10 (assembly GCF_017814945.1). Classification (GTDB taxonomy): domain Bacteria; phylum Pseudomonadota; class Gammaproteobacteria; order Burkholderiales; family Burkholderiaceae; genus Paraburkholderia. The sequence goes on along the minus strand of NZ_JAGIPX010000041.1, from coordinate 30,174 downwards.
CACGGCGGTGATGACGGCATCGGGCGCGGTGAAGAACATTACGCTCGACTTCGCCGACGACATCGGCCTGAACCTGCCGCCGCTGACGGCGCCGACGCTCCAGAAGCTGACCGGCCTGCTGCCCGACTTCGCGGTCGCCGACAATCCGCTCGACTACACGACGATCGGCGTGCGCAATCCGGGCCTGATCGGCGAGCTGATCGACACCGTGCTTGCGGACCCGAACATCGGCAGTCTCGTGCTCTCGATCATGGGCGGCCCGCCGATCGCGCAGCGCGACAAGGCCGACCATCTCGTGCCTGCGCTCGCCCGCGCGACCAAACCTGCCGTGCTCGCGGTGATGGGCGACGACAACCCGCTCGAACCATTCTTCGTCGAAGCGATTGCCGCGAGCGGTGTGCCGTTCTTCCGCTCACCGGATCGCGCGCTGCGTGCCTGTGCGCGTGTTGCCGCCTATGGTGAATCGTTGCAGCGCGCCGCGCGTGCATCGACCGTGCAGCCAGAGGCGATTGCATTGCCCAGCCCGGTTCCGGCCAATGGCATCTTCGCCGAGTATCAGGGCAAGCAGTGGCTCGCCGCGGCGGGCCTGCCGGTCCCGCCGGGGCGTCTTGCCAGAACGCTCGACGAAGCGCTCAGGATCGCTGATGAAATCGGCTACCCGATCGTGCTCAAGGCGCAGGCGAGCGAGTTGCCGCACAAGAGCGACGTGGGCGGCGTGGTGGTCGGACTCGCAGACGCGAACGCGCTGCGTAACGGATGGGCCACGCTGCATGCGAACGTGGTGCTGCATCGCCCAGAGCTGCAGCTCGACGGCACGCTCGTGGAGGCGATGGGACCGCGCGGCCTCGAACTCGTGGTCGGCGCGAAGCGCGACGCGGAGTGGGGCCCTGTGGTACTGGTCGGTCTCGGCGGCATCTGGATCGAGGCGCTGAAGGATGTGCGACTGATTCCCGCCGACATGGCCGAAGCTGACATCGTGACCGAGCTGCGCCGTCTGAAGGCTGCGGCGCTGCTCGACGGCGTGCGCGGCGCGGCGGGCGTCGACGTGGCCGCTATCGCGAAGGCCGTCGCAGCGATCGGCGCGCAAATGCGCGCGAATCCGCAGATCACCGAAATCGACGTGAACCCGCTCGTGGCCTACCCCGATCGCGTGCTCGCGCTCGATGCACTCGTCGTGTGCGGCGCACGCGATGGCGCCCACTGATAACAGGGATAAGAAATCAATGAGACTGGAATTCTCCGCAGAAGACGAGGCGTTTCGCGCCGAGGTGCGCCAGTTCGTCAAGCAGAACCTGTCACCGAAACTCAAGCGCAAAGCCGAACTCGGCCTGCGACTCGAACGGGCCGACTATGTCGAGTGGTACACGCGGCTCTACGAGCGCGGCTGGATCACGCCGTCCTGGCCGAAAGAGGCGGGCGGCCCGGGCTGGACGCCGCTGCAGCGCTACATCTTCGATGAAGAAACGCTGGTCGGTGGCGCGCCGCGCATCATCGCGAGCGGCATCAACATGCTCGGTCCCGTGCTCCACGCGTTCGGCACGCCCGAACAGAAGGAGCGCTACCTGCCCGCGATCCGTCGCAGCGAAACCTGGTGGGCACAGGGCTTCTCGGAGCCAGGCGCGGGTTCGGACCTCGCCAGCGTGCGGACCACCGCCGTTCGCGACGGCGACCATTTCGTCGTGAACGGTCACAAGGTGTGGACGTCATACGCGCACTGGTGCGAGATGATGTTCGCGCTCGTGCGCACCGATCCGAACGCGAAGCCGCAGGAAAGCATCTCGTTCCTGCTCATCGACATGAAGTCGCCGGGCGTCGAGCTGCGTCCGATCCGCATGCTCGAAGGCGGCACCGATCTCAACGAGGTCTATCTCGACAACGTGCGCGTGCCTGTCGAGAACCTCGTCGGCGAAATGAACAAGGGCTGGTCGTACGGCAAGTATCTGCTCGGCCACGAGCGCACCGGCATTGCTGGAATCGGCTCGTGCAAGCAGCAGCTTGCGCGCGTCAAGGCGCTCGGCAAGCAGCAGGGACTTACGGGCGATCCACTTTTCGAAGCGCGCGTGAGTCGCTTCGACGTCGAGCTGATGGCGCTCGAATTCACCGGCTTGCGCATGCTGAGCGCGAACCAGCAGAGCCGCGTGCCCGCCGTCGAGGCTTCGATGCTGAAGGTGCGCGGCACGGAACTGCGTCAGGCGATCTACGCACTGCTCGCGGAAGTCGCCGGCCCAGACGGCATTCCTTTCGACGAAGCCGCGCTGCTCGACCAGGCGGGCCACGAACCGCCGAGCCCCGAGGAGCTTGTCGCCGTCGCGGCCAATTACTTCGACGCACGCAAGCTGTCGATCTACGGCGGCACCAACGAAGTGCAACGCAACCTGATCAGCCGCGCGTTCTTCAACGCGTGAAGCGGGGACACGACAAACATGGACTTTTCTCTCACTGAAGATCACGTCGCGCTGCAGGACGCGGTGCGCCGCTTCTGCGACGGCGAATATCCCGCGCATCAGCGCGGCAATGCGGAAGACGCCGCGCTCGCCGCGCGCCGCCGCCAGGGGCTCGCCCAGCTCGGCGTGACGGGCCTCGCTATTGATCCCGAGCAGGGCGGCAGCGGTTACGGCGCGGTCGAGACGATGCTCGTCGCGCAACAACTGGGCCGCGCGCTCGGCGGCGCGGGATGGCTTGCGAGTGGCCTGCCGGCGGCCGCGTTGATCGGCGCCGCGGGCAGTGCGCAACAGCAGGCGCAATGGCTCGAAGCGGCCGCAGCGGGCGAGAAGGTGCTCGCGTTCGCCGTCGGTGAAGCCAATGCACGCTATGACATCACGCGACTGGCGGTGCTCGCGAAAGAAACGGGCGACGGCTGGCGCATCGACGGCACCAAGACGCTCGTGTTCGATGGCGCAATTGCGGATGCGTTCGTAGTCGCGGCGCGCACGTCGGGCGAGCGCGGCGACGCGCATGGCCTGTCGCTCTTCGTCGTCGATGCGAAAGCGCAAGGCATCGCGTTGCGAAGCTTCGCGACGATCGACGCGCGTGAAGCCGCGCACGTGACCTTTAGCAATGTAGCCGTGAGCAAGGCGGATCTGATCGGGGAAGCGGGCGCGGCGCACGCGCTCATCGAAGCGGCGCTCGACCGAGCGAACGCCGCGTTGTGCGCGGAATCGGTCGGCGCGCTGGAGGCGCTGCTCGAACTGACAGCCGAGCATCTGAAGACACGCACACAATTCGGCGCGCCGCTCGCGAAGTTTCAGGCGTTGCAGCACCGCGTCGCCGACATGCTGATCGCGCTCGAACAGGGCAGGTCGATGGCGTGCGCAGCGGCAATGGCGGTCGACGAAAACGACGCGGCGCGCCGCAGCCGCTTCGTTTCGGCCGCGAAGGCCTTGATCGGCGATGCGTGCAAGAGTGCTGGGGAATGGGCCATTCAACTGCACGGGGCGATGGGCATGACGGAAGAATGTCGCGCGGGCCATTACGCCAAGCGCATGTTCGCGATCAACATAACGTATGGAGACGCGAACTGGCATCTTAACCGCTTCACAGCGCAGCGTCTCGCGCGGGAGGTCGCATGAGCCTGAACGGACAAGCGTACATCGTCGGCGCCTACGAGCATCCGACGCGCAAGGCGGACGACCTGTCCGTGGCGCGCCTGCACGCCGATGTGGCAAAGGGCGCGCTCGAAGACGCGGGCCTCACGAAGGACGACATCGACGGTTATTTCTGCGCCGGCGATGCACCCGGTCTCGGCAACACGACGATTGCCGAATATCTCGGCCTGAAGCTGCGCCATGTCGATTCGACCGAGTGCGGCGGATCGGCGCCGATCCTTCACGTCGCGCACGCGGCCGAGGCGATCGCGGCGGGCCGCTGCAACGTCGCATTGATTACACTGGCGGGCCGTCCACGCGCCGCGGGCGCTGCGCTCGCGCTGAAGGCGCCCGATCCCGACGCGCCCGACGTGCAGTTCGAACTGCCATTCGGTCCGTCGACGCTGAACCTGTACGGCATGGTCGCGAAACGGCATATGCACGAATACGGCACGACGAGCGAACAGCTCGCGTGGATCAAGGTCGCGGCTTCGCATCACGCGCAGCACAATCCGAACGCGATGCTGCGCAACGTCGTGACCGTCGAGGACGTGGTGAATTCGCCGATGGTCGCCGATCCGCTGCATCGTCTCGATTGCTGCGTGATGAGCGACGGCGGCGGCGCGCTGATCGTCGCGCGTCCGGAGATTGCGAAGGCGCTCAGGCGGCCGCTCGTCAAGGTGCGCGGCAGCGGCGAAGCGCCGAAGCACGCTGCTGGCGGCAAGATCGATCTGACGTGGTCCGCGGCAAAGTGGTCGGGCGCGGCGGCGTTCGCCGAGGCAGGAGTCACGTCCGCCGATATCAAGTACGCGTCGCTCTATGACAGCTTCACGATCACCGTGCTGATGCAGTTGGAGGATCTCGGTTTCTGCAAAAAGGGCGAGGGTGGGCGCTTCGTGCAGGACGGCGGCCTGATTTCGGGCGTCGGCAAGCTGCCTTTCAACACCGACGGCGGCGGATTGTGCAACAACCATCCCGCCAATCGCGGCGGCGTGACGAAAGTCATCGAAGCCGTGCGCCAGTTGCGCGGCGAAGCGCATCCCGCCGTGCAGGTGCCGAACTGCGACCTTGCGCTTGCGAACGGCATCGGCGGCGCGCTGGCGTCGCGTCATACGGCCGCAACGCTCATTTTGGAACGGGTATGACGATGAGTACGACTAATCAGAAACCATCGATGGACAAGGCCGCAGACAAGGTCGCAAGCAAGCCCGCCGGTCCGCGCCGCATTCCCGCGCCGCGTGCGCTGCCCGAAGCACTGCCGTTCTGGGCAGCGGCAAACGAAGGGCGTCTGCTCGTGAAGCGCTGCGCGGACTGCGGCGAGACGCACTATTACCCTCGCGACATCTGCCCGCACTGCCTGAGCGCGAATACCGCATGGATCGAATCGGCGGGCAAGGGTGAAATTTACTCGTACAGCACAATGGGCAAGGACGACGCGCGTTACACGCTCGCCTACGTGACGCTCGACGAAGGCGTGACGATGCTGACCAATCTCGTCGATTGCGATCCGTCGATGCTTGCGATCGGCCATCGCGTGCAGGTCGTGTTCAAGCCGAGCGACGGCGGCTATCCCGTTCCCATGTTCACTCCGGCCTGAGGACGCGCTCATGAACGACGCATTCAGCGATACCCAAACCGCCGCCGCCGCGCGCAAAGGCGCACTGTCGCGCTTCACGATCATCGACGCTTCGCGCGTGCGCGCCGGTCCAACCGCAATGCGCCTTTTCGCCGACATGGGCGCGCGCGTGATCAAGCTTGAGATTCCGTCCGGCGCGCCAGGCGGCGACGACATGATCGGCGGGCGCGACCACAATCGCGCCGATTATGAAAACCTGCATCGCAACAAGGAAAGCCTCACGCTGAACATGAAGGACCCGGCGGGCCGCGAGATTCTGTTCGACCTGGTCCGGCGCGCCGACGTGTTCATCGAGAACTTCCGGCCCGATGTGAAGGACCGTCTCGGCATCAGTCCCGATGCGCTGCGCGAGATCAATCCGCGTCTCGTCTACGCGAGCATCTCGGGCTTCGGGCAGGACGGCCCCTATGCGAAGTGGCCCGGCTTCGACTCGATCGCGCAAGGCATGGGCGGCCTCATGAGCGTGACGGGCAAGCCGGGCGAAGGCCCGATGCGCGTCGGCATTCCGATCGCGGACCTGTGCGCGGGGCACTTCTGCGCAATGGCGATCCTGACGGCGCTGCTCGAACGCGAAGCATCGGGCGAAGGACAGTGGGTGCAGACGTCGCTGCTCGAAGCGCAGATCGCGATGCTCGACTTTCAGGCCGCGCAATGGCTGGTGGACAGGAAGGTGCCGCAGCAGGTCGGCAACGAGCATCCGCTGACAGTGCCGACGGGCGTATTCGCAACCCGCGACGGCTATCTCAACCTCGCTGCCATCGGCCAGACGATGTGGACGCGCCTGTGCGAGGCGCTCGGTCTCGACCATCTTGCTCGCGCGCCGGGTTTCGATTCCGATCCCGCCCGCGTGGAGAACCGCGACGCGGTGAATCGCGCGGTCGGCGAAGTCTTCAAGACCCGCACGACGCAGGAATGGACAGCCGTCCTGCTCAAGGCGGGCGTGCCTTGCGGACCGATCCACCGCATCGATGAAGTGTTCGACGACCCGCAGGTCAAGCATCTCGGCATGGCCTGGCCCGTCGACTTGCCGGAACGCGGACAGGTTGCGTTCGTCGGTCAGCCGTTCCGGTTGTCGCGCTATCCGCGCGAGGCATCGCCACGACTTGCGCCTGAGCAGGGCGAGCACACGCAGGCCATTCTGCGTGAGCTGGGCTACGCGGATGAACAGATCGAACAATGGCGCGCGGCGTTCGTCGTCTGAACGTGACGCAAGAGAACGCTCAAAACACTCAACGAAAGGAGGCCAAATGGCACGCCTCGTAGCCGCATTCGGCTCGTCGCACAGCATCATGCTGGTGTCGCAACGCGAAGACTGGCAGCACGGTTTCCGTGCGGTGGACCCGAAGAACCCACATTACTTCGACAAGGCGGGCAATCATGTCACGTACGGCGATCTGCTGGAACGCGCGCCCGCCGACGCCGAAGCGATGGTCACGCCCGAGCGCATGGGCGAGCGCTTCGATCAGGCCGAGACGGCAATGGACGAACTGCGCGAGCGCATTCGAGCCGCAAAGCTCGACGTGCTGATCGTCGTCGGCGACGATCAGACCGAGTTGTTCCGCACGACGAATAATCCGGCCTTCGCGATCTATTACGGCGAGACGATCCGCAACGCAAAGCGCGAGACGAGCCCGAACGATAGCTGGTACGCGCGCGCCCGCACGATGCGCCAGGAGCCCGATGCTGACGTGAACTATCCCGTCAGGTCGACGATGGCGCGCTGGATGATCCGCGAACTCTGCGAGCGCGACTTCGATATCGCGGCAATGGATGGCCTGGAACGCGGACAGTATGAAGGCCATGCATTCTCGTTCATTCATCGGCGCTATCTGCAAGGGCTCGATTTGCCCGTCATCCCCGTAATCGTGAATACGTTCGACCCACCTAATCAACCCACGCCGCGCCGTTGTATCCAGCTTGGGGCCGCGTTGCGCGAGCTGATCGACGCGTACCCCGAAGACCTGCGCGTGGGCGTGCTTGCATCAGGCGGGCTCTCGCACTTCGTCGTGGACGAGGAACTCGACAGCGGCATCATCGATGCAATCCGCCGCAAGGACAGCACATGGCTCGCCGCGCTCGATCCGAAGCAGTTGCAGGCGGGCAGCTCGGAAATCCGCAACTGGATCATTGCGGTGGAAGCGGTGAAGTCCCTCGATCTCGAATGGGTCTCTTATACGCCGGGCTACCGCAGCCCCGCGCTGACGGGCACGGGTCTCTGCTTCGCCGCGTGGCGCACGCTGGCCTGATCCTGCATTGACATCTACGGAAGAAAACAACATGGCTGACCAAAACGTACAGCGCCTTCGCAGGCTCGATTGCTGCGCCGTCTCGGACGCGCTCGACAAACTGAAACTGACGGGCGTCGTGAGCGGACTGCCGCAACGCTCGGGCACGGGCCGCGTCGCGGGCCGCGCGATCACCGTCAAGCTCGGCACGGGCGAAGCGCCGCCCGGACCGCCCGTGCATCTCGGCTGCACCGCGATCGAACAGGCCGATGGCGACAACGTGATCGTCGTCGAGCAGCGCAGCGGTGTGGAAGCCGGTTGCTGGGGCGGCCTGCTCTCGCTTGCCGCGAAAGTGCGCGAAGTCGCGGGCGTGGTGGCCGATGGTCCCGTGCGCGATATCGACGAAGCGATCGGCTATGAACTGCCCGTATTCAGCCGCGCGACGACTGCACGCACGGCGCGCGGGCGCGTCGTCGAGCAGGGCACCAACGTAGCGGTGCAGATCGGCGACGTGAAGGTGGAAGCGGGCGACTACGTCGTGGCCGACAACAGTGCCGTGATCTTCGTTCGCGCCAGCGACATCGAACGCGTGCTCGAAGCCGCCGAGACGATCGTCGCCAGGGAAGCCGCGATGGCAAAGGCCATTCTTTCGGGCACGCCTGTCGGCAAGGTGATGGGTGGCAATTACGAACACATGCTCACCTGAACGCATTCTCAATCCACGGATACAACTGACACCATGACGACGAACGACAAGCGCAACGTCGAGCGCGCCAGCAAGCTCGACACGGCCACGCTCTCCGATGCACTCGACAAGCTTGGCATCAACGGCCAGTGCTACAAAATCAAGGCGCGCAGCACCGACTTCCGGCTCGCGGGCCGCGCCTGGACGCTCAAATACGGTCCGGCTGCGAATCCGCCCGGCACGGTGGGCGACTATATCGACGACGTGCCGCCCGGCGCCGTCGTCGTGCTTGACAACGGCGGGCGCGAGGACGCGACCGTCTGGGGCGACATCCTGACCGAGATCGCGCATCGACGCGGCCTTGCCGGCACGGTGATCAACGGGATCTGCCGCGATGTGTCGATGTGCCTGAAGCTCGGCTATCCCGTCTTCAGCCGCGATCACTGGATGCGCACCGGCAAGGACCGCGTGCAGGTCGAAGCGACCAACATTCCCGTCAACATCGGCGACGCGCGCGTGCAGCCCGGCGACATCCTGCGCGGCGACGCGGACGGCGTGGTCGTGATTCCGCGGGATTACGAAGACGCCGTGCTCGACGCAGCGCAAGCCATTCACCGCGCGGAAGAAGCAATACGCGCAGCTTGCCGCGACGGCTCGCGACTGGATGAGGCGCGCAAACAGTTCAAGTACCACCAGTTGCAGACGCGGGAGAAACAGGCATGAAAGAACACGATTCGAAGACGACGATCCGCACCAAGATAGAACGCGTCGAGGCAAGACTGGTCGAGAGGGCGCGCGAGCTGGCCGCGGCGACGCTGCACGAAGCGGGCGGCAAGATCGGCGCGCTGCCTGCGGCGATCAAGCCGGTCGCGCCGGACTTCAGGATCTGCGGCACGGCGCTGACCGTGCACTCGCCTGGCGGCGACAACCTCTGGCTGCATCGCGCGCTCGATCTCGCACAGCCTGGCGACGTGCTGGTGGTCTACACGAGCGGCGTCTACGAACACGGGTACTGGGGCGAAGTCATGACGACGGCCGCGAAGGTGCGCGGGCTCGCGGGCCTTGTGATCGACGGCTTTGTGCGCGATGCGGATTTGCTCGAAGCGATCGGCTTCCCGGTGTTCTCGCGCGGGCTCTCGATTCGCGGCACGGGCAAGGATTACGGCGCAATCGGCTGGATCAACGAGCCGGTGATGATCGGCAACGTGACGGTGCATGCCGGCGATCTGGTCGTCGGCGACCGTGATGGCGTCGTCGTCGTTCCGCGCGCGCGTGCGGCTGACGTCATCGATAAGGCAGCGATGCGCGAGGCCGACGAAGCGGCGATCTGCAAGCGCATCGAGGCTGGCGAGACCACAATGCAGATCTATCACTTCCGCTGAGCCGACGATGACTGCGAAATCCGACCAATCCTTTCGTTCGCCTGGACTCGCGCCTGAACTTCTTGTCGCCGGTCCGATCGCGACGATCACGCTGCACCGTCCTGAGATGGCGAACCGGCTCGAACCCGAAGACCTCGCTACGTTGCGCGGCTTCATTCGTGATGTGAATGCGCAGCGCGATGTGCTCGTGTTGCGGCTATGCGCCGAAGGTCCGCAGTTCTGCGCGGGCTTCAACATCGGCAGACTCGCGGACGGCAATGCGGGGGCAAGCTTCGAAGCGCTCGCGAACGAACTGGAGCAAGCGCGTCCGGTGACGATCGCCGCGATCAACGGCGGCGTGTACGGCGGCGCGACCGATCTCGCGCTTGCGTGTGATTTTCGCATCGGCGTCGAAACGAGTCAGATGTTCGTGCCTGCCGCCCGTCTTGGGCTGCTGTTCTATCGCGGCGGCTTGCAGCGCTATGTTTCCCGGCTCGGATTGAACATGGCGAAAAAACTGCTGCTCACGGCCGCGACGCTCGATGCCGCGCAGATGCAGGCATGCGGCTTTCTCGATACCGTCGTTGCGCCCGACGCGTTGCGCGACGAAGTGGAGCGGCTGAGCGGCGAGCTGGCCTGCATGGCGCCGCTTGCGCTTCTCGGCATGAAGAAGCATCTGAACCGGATTGCGCACGGGACTTTCGACGAAGACGAGTTCGCGCGCGACGTAGCACAGGCGGACGCCTCGCACGATCTGCGCGAAGCCGTGCTCGCCAGGAAAGAAAACCGCAAACCGGTATTTCGAGGCGAATAGGCGCATAGGCGGACAAGCAGGTTGAGATACAACGGTCGTGCCGGCTTCGTCGCGACCTTTACAAGCAGATCCGGAGACTCATGAAAATCGACGATGACGCGATCCGCTCGCGACTTTACGGCACCAACTCAGGAGCGCCGCCGATTACGACGACGCTGGGCGGTGAATATGTGTCGCTGGAAGATAGCGCGCTTGAAATCGCTTACGTTGGCGCGCCGGCGTTTCTGAACCCGGCGGGACATGTGCAGGGCGGCATGCTGGCCGCGATGCTCGACGACGTCACGGCTACGCTCGTCACCTCGACGCTGGCGAATGGCGAGCACTGCGCCACGCTCAGCCTGAACACCACGTTCCTTCGGCCCGCAAAGGCAGGCCGGCTGCTTGGGCGCGCGGAACTGGTGCGCCGCGGGCGCGGCGTGTGCAACGTCAATGGCGAACTGTGGCAAACCGACAAGCTCGTGGCGACGGCCTCGGCGGTCTGCATGATCGTCGCCCGGTGACGACTCGTTCATCGCTTTCATCGATGGAGGTAGCATTGGATCGCGCAAATCAGATACGGCAAGTCGCGGCGAACGCGGCCAATGCCGAGGATGCGGATATCTGGCGATGGTTTGCTGAGCTGGTGCAGGAACGTCGAATTCGTTGGTGCTTTGCTGACGGTAGCTGGCTAGTGAGCGTTGACCATCGTCATGTTGCTACAGACGGCAACTTTGATCACGCAATTCGATCTGCCAAAGAGCGTGTAGCTCGCAACCTGGACACAGGAAAGGGATGCGCCGGCCTTCTACCGCGAAGAGCCTGAACTCGTCTACCGCCAGCGTGTTGGCGAACAGTCTTTGAGGCGCTGATAATCATATAGTCGTATATGGCTTCCGCCTATGAGCAAGATCGGTGGAGCGCAAAATGTCGGCGGCTGCGCATCTGACGGCGATGTGAGGTCGTGTAGGGGGCTTCGTGGTCACGAAGACGAAGCGTCCCCGGACCTGGCTTTTGACTCGATGGCATCGAGTGCCTCCGCCATTTCCTCTGCTGCCTTCTGCAACTCGGGCACATAACGCCGCGTCGCATCCGCGAGGCTCACCGCGCGCGACAGAAAAACGACATTCAGGCTCGCCAGCACTCGCTCGTGCGAGACGATCGCCACTGCGACTGCGCCGATCTTCGCTTGCGCGGCCCAATCTCCCTGATTCGAACCGAAGCCATCGTCGCGCACGCGTTTGACCAGACGCCGCACGAGTGCATCGTTGCTCGCGAGCGCCTGCTGTTCCTCGCCGCCCGCGCCCGAACGTAGCAATTCGAGGATGTCCTCGCGTTCTTCGTCGGGGCACATCGCGAAGTACGCGCGTCCCGCCGCCGTCAGCAGAATCGGCAGACGGCGTCCCACCATCGCGCGGTGAAACGACAACTGACTGAAGCGATGCGTGGTCTCGCGGATGATCATCGCGTCGCCATCGGGCGTCGTGAGGTCCGATGGCCAAGCGACGCGTTGCAGCAGTTGACCCATGATCGGCGGCGCGACAGTTGCGATTCGTTCAGTATCCGTAAAACCTTCGCTCAACGTACGCACGGCGAGCGTCAGCCGGAAGCTATCGTCGGAATTGCTTCGACGCACGAAGCCTTCTTCCATCAACGTCTCCAGCAAACGTCGCACCGTCGTGCGATGCAGGCCCGTGATATCCGCGATCTGCTGGCTCGTCGCGCGGCCGTTTTCCATCGCGTTCAGCGCCTTCAGAACCTGCAGGCCGCGCGCCAATCCTCGTACGTTCGTGTACGTCGTCACGTCGAAAATCTCGTTTTAATTCAACTAAGTGCATTCTATGCACATTTTCGAGATTTTGTTGAGTGCGTGTCGGGCGGCCCATAGACTGCCATCAAAAGCTGAACGGACAACGCGGCCCAGATGCCGACACAGGAGACAGCATGAGTCCCGCCTTCGACACGGCGGCCGGTAACGGCCGCGCTCATCTCAACACGGATACCGACACGATTTGCGCCGATGTCGCGATCATTGGCGCTGGTCCCGTCGGCCTGATGATCGGCAACATTCTCGGCTTGCAGGGCGTGCGTGTCGTGATCGTCGAAAAGCTCGACCAGATCATCGATTATCCGCGCGCAATCGGCCTCGACGACGAAGCGCTGCGCGTGTTCCAGTCGGTCGGTCTCGTCGACGAGTTGCTGCCGCATACGACGCCGAATCACTGGATGCGCTTCACGCTGAAGGGCAAATGCTTCGCGTCGATCGAGCCGCGCACCGACGAATTCGGCTGGCCGCGCCGCAATGCGTTCATTCAGCCGCTCGCGGATCAGATCCTGTACGGCGGACTCAAGCGCTTCGATCATGTGCAAGCGCTGCTGGGCCATACGGTCGCGAGCTTCACTCAAGACAGCGAAGGCGTGACGATCGAAGTTGCCGATTCGACAGACAACAAAAAGACAATCCGTGCGGCCTGGATAGTCGGCGCGGACGGCGGCAACAGCTTCGTGCGCCGCACGCTCGACGTGCCGTTCGAAGGTCGCACGAAGCCGAATCAATGGATCGTGATCGACGTGCGCAATGACCCGATCGGCTCGCCGCACATCTACCTCCATTGCGACGCGAAGCGGCCTTATGTGTCGGCGGCGTTGCCGCATGGCATCCGTCGTTTCGAGTTCATGGTGATGCCGGGTGAAACGGAAGAAGAACTGTCGAAGCCCGAGAACATGGCGGCGCTGATGCGCAACGTCGTCGCCGAGCCGGACAAGGTCGATTACATTCGAAAGCGCGTGTACACGCACAACGCGCGTCTGGCGAGCACGTTCCGCATGAACCGTGTTTTGCTGGCAGGCGACGCTGCACACATCATGCCCGTGTGGCAAGGGCAGGGCTACAACAGCGGCATCCGCGATGCGAGCAATCTCGGCTGGAAGCTCGCGATGGTCGTTAAAGGTCAGGCCCGGGATGCGCTTCTCGATACGTACACGATGGAGCGCCGCGCACATGCGCGCTCGATGATCCATCTGTCCGAAGTGGCGGGCGATATCTTCGCGCCGACGAGCCGCTTCGGCATGAAAGTGCGCGACACGTTCGTGCGCACGTTCAACGTGCTGCCTTCCGTGAAGCGCTATTTCGTCGAGATGCGTTTCAAGCCGATGCCGCGCTATGAAGAAGGCGTCGTGTTGTCGGATGGGCGCGAACGTCGCGATGGTTTTCTCGCACGCGCGCTCGCAAAAGCAGGGCATTCTGCGCCTGGCCGTCTGCTAGGGTTGATGAGCGAAAAGCGCGAGTCGATCATCGGACGCGTCGTGCATGGCCGCGATCCATCCGCCGCGACGCCTGTTGGCCGCATGTTCATCCAGCCGCTCGTGCGTCTGGAAGACGGCAACATCGTTCGTTTCGACGATGCGATCGGTAATCGCTTTGCAATCGTCGGCTGGGGCGCTGACCCGACATTTGGACTTACGCCCGAAGCGCGCCATATCTGGACCACGCTCGGCGGCTGCTTCGTGATTGCAAAGCCCGATCCGCAACTGAAGTTTCGTGACGATGTGCCCGAAGGCGTGAACGCAGTCGGCGATATCGATGGACGCCTGAAGGACTGGTTTGCGCGTCTGCCGGAATCCGTCGTGCTGCTGCGGCCCGATCGTTTCGTCGCGGGGATGTGCTCGCCGCAGCGTGTTTCGGAACATGTGGTTCGGCTGGCCGGCAAGCTCTCGTTGGCGGGGATCGCTGCGAAGCGCGAAAGCGATGCTCGTGCGATTGCCGAAGACGCGCTGCCATCGCGCGAATCCGTCGTAGCGGGAGCGTGACATGTCGAAGATTCAACTCGAATGCATGTCGCACACGCCGCTGCACGGCTACTTCGATCCCACGCCGGCTGTCGTTGAAGAAGTGGAGCGCGTGCAGCGCGCGGCACGCGAACGGGTCGCAGCGTTCGATCCCGAACTCGTGATCGTGTTCGCGCCGGACCACTACAACGGCTTTTTCTACGACGTGATGCCGCAGTTCTGCATCGGCGTGAACGCGACGGCAATCGGCGATTTCAACAGCGCTGCGGGTGAGTTGCCCGTTGCGCAGAACGTGGCGCTTGCACTCGCCAACGCCGCGCTGCGAAGTGATATCGACGTCGCCGTGTCGTACCGGATGCAGGTCGATCACGGCTGCGCGCAGGCACTCGATATGTTGACGGGCGGCATCAACCGTTATCCCGTCGTGCCTGTTTTCATCAACTCGGTCGCGCCGCCGATGGCTTCGTGCCGCCGTGCGCGTCTCTTCGGCGATGCGCTTGGCCGCTTCGTCGCGCAGATGGATAAACGCGTGCTGCTGATCGGCTCGGGCGGCATTTCGCATGAGCCGCCTGTACCGGAAATCGAAGGTGCGGACGCTGTCGTCGCAGAGCGCTTGATCGCGGGGCGCAATCCGTCGCCGGAATCGCGCGAGGCGCGGCAGGCTCGCACGGTCGCTGCCGCCAAGGCCTTTGCTGCGGGCGATAGCCATCTGCATCCGCTCAATTCCGCGTGGGACCGCGCGTTTCTCGATCTGCTGGAAAGCGGCGACGTGAGCGCCGCGGACGGCCTCACCAACGATGCGATCACACGCGAAGGCGGCAAGTCCGCGCATGAGATCCGCACGTGGGTCGCCGCCTTCGGCGCGCTCGCGGCATGCGGGCCGTACGACGCATCGATCGATTACTACCGCGCGATTCCCGAGTGGATCGCGGGCTTCGGCGCGATGCACGCGCGCGCGCTCGAACGTCAACACGTGGCCATTGCGTAAAGAGGAATTCAGGATATGTCGAACCAGCAAACCATTCAGTCGATTGCCACGCGTCTGCGCGCAGCGGAAGCATCTCGCCAGCCGGTCGCGCCCGTACGCACCGAAATCGAAGCCGACGATGCAGCGCTCGCCTACGGAATTCAACAAGCCAACGTCGATCTGCGACGTAAGCAAGGAGAACGCATCGTCGGCAGAAAGATCGGGCTGACGTCGCTTGCCGTGCAAAAGCAGCTCGGCGTCGATCAGCCGGATTTCGGCACGCTGTTCGCGTCGATGGCCTACGGCGACAACCAGCCGATGCCGCTCTCGACGCTGATTCAGCCGAAAGTCGAAGCCGAAATCGCGCTCGTGCTCGAACGCGACCTGACGGCTGAGAAGCACACATTCGCGGACCTGATCGGCGCGACGGCCTATGCGCTCGCCGCAATCGAAGTGGTCGACAGCCGCGTGCAGAACTGGGACATCCGCTTCGTGGATACCGTCGCGGACAACGCATCGAGCGCGCTCTTCGTGCTCGGCAGCCGGCCTGTGCTGTTGCGCGACGTCGATCTGACGGCATGCGCGATGACCTTGTCGCAAGAAAACGAAGTGCTCTCGCGCGGCAACGGCTCGGCGTGCCTGGGCAATCCGCTCAATGCGGCCGCTTGGCTCGCAGACCGCATGGTGCAGCTCGGCACGCCGCTGCGCGCTGGCGACGTCGTGCTCACGGGCGCGCTCGGTTCGATGGTTGTGGTCAAAGCGCCCGGCACGTACACGGTACAGATCGAGGGACTCGGCAGTGTGCGCGCCGCGTTCAGCGCCTGATTCATCTATTACGGAGACACAGATGGCAATCGACAACTCATCGAGCCAAACAACAACGCCCAAACGCAAAGCCGCGATCATCGGCTCGGGCAACATCGGCACGGATCTGATGATCAAGATCATGCGCCACAGCCAACACCTGGAAATGGCTGCGATGGTCGGCATCGACCCCGCATCCGATGGCCTCGCGCGCGCCGCGCGGCTTGGCGTCGCGACCACGCATGAAGGCGTCGAAGGTTTGACGCGCCTGCCTGTATTCGACGAGATCGACTTCGTGTTCGACGCGACATCGGCGGGCGCGCATGTGAAGAATGATGTGTTCCTGCGCAAGCTGAAGCCCGGGATCCGCATGATCGATCTGACGCCCGCTGCGATCGGCCCGTATTGCGTGCCTGTCGTCAATCTCGATGCTTATCTGGATGCGCCGAACGTCAACATGGTCACGTGCGGCGGCCAGGCGACGATCCCGATGGTCGCCGCTGTGTCGGGCGTCGCAAAAGTGCATTACGCGGAGATCGTCGCGTCGATCAGCAGCAAGTCGGCGGGTCCGGGCACGCGCGCGAATATCGACGAGTTCACCGAGACCACATCGAAGGCGATCGAGGCCGTAGGCGGCGCGGCGAAAGGCAAGGCGATCATCGTGCTGAACCCCGCCGAGCCGCCGCTGATGATGCGCGACACCGTCTACGTGCTGTCGGAAGCGGCAGACCGCGCGCAGATCGAAGCATCCGTCGAACGGATGGCGGCTGACGTGAACGCGTATGTGCCCGGCTATCGCCTCAAGCAGAAAGTGCAGTTCGACGACATTCCCGCCGATGCGCCGCTCAACGTTCCTGGTCTTGGCCGTTTCAGCGGTCTGAAGACGTCGATCTTCATCGAAGTGGAAGGTGCCGCGCATTACCTCCCCGCCTATGCGGGCAATCTCGACATTATGACTTCCGCCGCGCTCGCGACGGCCGAGCGCATGGCCGCGACGCTCGCGAATGCAGAGGCGTAAGGAGTTAATGGACATGACCGACATGAGCAAGAAACTCTACATCTCCGACGTGACGCTGCGCGACGGCATGCATGCGATCCGTCATCAGTATTCGATCGAGGACGTGCAGGCGATCGCGCGCGCGCTCGACCACGCGAAGGTGGACAGCATCGAGGTTGCGCATGGCGACGGCCTGCAGGGATCGAGCTTCAACTACGGCTTTGGCGCGCACAGCGATCTCGAATGGATCGAGGCCGTCGCCGACGTCGTGAAGCATGCGCAGATCGCGACGCTGCTGCTGCCGGGCATCGGCACGATCCACGACCTGAAGGCAGCGTATCAAGCGGGCGCGCGCGTCGTGCGCATCGCCACGCACTGCACGGAAGCCGACATCTCGAAGCAGCACGTCGAATACGCGCGCGCGCTCGGCATGGACACGGTCGGCTTCCTGATGATGAGCCACATGACGACGCCGGAGAACCTCGCCATCGAAGCGAAGAAGATGGAGAGCTACGGCGCGAACTGCGTGTACGTGGTCGACTCGGGCGGCGCGCTGAACATGAGCGACGTGCGCGACCGTTTCCGCGCGATCAAGGCCGTGCTGAACCCGCAGACGCAAACGGGCATGCACGCGCATCACAACCTGAGCCTCGGCGTCGCGAATTCGATCGCCGCTGTGGAAGAAGGCTGCGACCGCATCGATGCGAGCCTTGCGGGCATGGGCGCAGGCGCGGGCAACGCGCCGCTCGAAGTGTTCATCGCGGCGGCCGAGCGTCTCGGCTGGAATCACGGCACCGATCTCTACACGCTGATGGACGCCGCCGATGACATCGTGCGTCCCTTGCAGGACCGCCCGGTGCGCGTGGATCGCGAAACGCTCGCGCTCGGCTATGCGGGCGTCTACTCGAGCTTCCTGCGCCACTCGGAGATCGCCGCGAAAAAGTATGGCCTGAAGGCCGTCGACATTCTCGTTGAACTGGGCAAGCGCCGCATGGTCGGCGGCCAGGAAGACATGATCGTCGATGTTGCGCTCGATCTGAAGAAGCGCGAACTCGAAGCCCAGCAAGCTCAACGGTAAAGACGGTTTTATACGAAGCAAAGCGAAGCGCCACCAAGAGCGCCGCTCGACTCATCCTGGAGACAACTATGAAAGCGTCAACGAATTCGCCTACACGTTCCAGCGGTGCGCTTACGATCGGCCTGTGCCTCGTGGTCGCGCTGCTGGAAGGGCTCGATCTGCAATCGACGGGCATCGCCGCGCCGCGCATGGCGCGCGAATTTCATCTTGTCGTCGCGCAGCTTGGTTGGGCGTTCAGCATCGGCGCGCTCGGCCTGCTGCCGGGCGCGGCCATCGGCGGAAGGCTCGCGGACCGCATCGGACGCAAGCGCGTACTGATGCTGTCGGTCGCGCTGTTCGGCGTGTTTTCGATTGCGACGACGCAGGTTTGGGACCTCAACAGCCTGCTTGCCGCTCGCTTTCTGACGGGTCTGGGGCTCGGCGCTGCGATGCCGAACCTGATCGCGCTGTGCGCCGAAGCCGCGCATCCCGATCATCGCAGCACGGCCGTCGGCGCGATGTACTGCGGGATGCCGTTTGGCGCGGCGCTGGCGGCCGTGATCGGCATCGTCAGTCCCGGCGATGATGGCTGGCGGCATATTTTCTATGTCGGCGGTGTCGGGCCGTTGCTGACCTTGCCGCTGCTCGTGCTCTTCATGAAGGAATCGACGCACTTCATCGCGATGGGCCAGCGTGCGCATGGCGAGATATCGGCGAGCGTCACACAGGCGCTGTGGAAAGAGGGCCGCGGAAGCACGACGCTCGCACTGTGGTTCAGCTATCTCGGCACGCTGATCGTGCTGTACTTCCTGATCAACTGGCTGCCGTCGATGGTGATTTCGCGTGGTCTTACGCGAGTGCAGTCGGGCGTCGTGCAGATGATGTTCAACATCGGCGGCGGTATCGGCGCAATCGTGATCGCGTCGCTGATGGACCGGATCGGCAAGAAGCCGACCGTAACGGGCATGTACGTCGGGATCGTGGCTGCGCTCGCGGCGCTGGCGGGCGCGACGGGCAGCGTGTCGATGGCATGCGGCGGTTTGCTCGCGGGGCTCTTCCTCGTCGGCGGACAGTCGGTGCTGTATGCGCTCGCCGGCAGCGCGTATCCGACGCAGGTGCGCGGCACGGGTGTGGGCGCGGCGGTCGCGGTCGGCAGAGTGGGCTCGATCGTCGGTCCGCTGATCGCGGGGCAACTGTTCGCCATCGGGCAAGGCCCGTCGATGCTCGTCACCGCGAGCATTCCGTTGATCGCGATTGCAGCGATCGGCGCGCTCGTGGTGGTCGCCAAGTTTCCGCGCGAGACGCTCGTTGCGTCTGGCGCTGTGAGTACCGAATCAATCCGAATCGAAGGAACCTGAAATGACTACGACGCAAGCACAAAGCGAAGCCACGACCAGCAAGTTCGTGAGCGTGATGGAAGGCGATACCGAACTGCGCCTGCACTACAACGACGCGGGCGAGGGCAACGAAGTGGTCGTGATGCTGCACGGCTCGGGACCGGGCGCGAGCGGCTGGGCGAATTTCAACCGCAACGTCGATGCGTTCGTCGAAGCGGGTTATCGCGTGATCCTGCTCGACTGCCCGGGTTGGGGCAAGAGCGATTCGATCGTCTGCACGGGCTCGCGCTCGGACCTCAATGCGCGCGTGCTGAAGGCCGTACTCGATACGCTTCAGGTGAAGCGCGTGCATATCGTCGGCAACTCGATGGGCGGGCATACCGCAGTGGCGTTTGCGCTGTCGTACCCGGAGCGTGCCGGCAAGCTCGTGCTGATGGGTGGTGGCACGGGCGGCCCGAGCCAGTTCGTGCCTATGCCGACGGAAGGCATCAAGCTGCTGCAAGGGTTGTATCGCGAGCCGACGCTTGAGAATCTCAAGAAGATGCTGAGCGTCTTCGTGTACGACCCAAGCACGATGACAGAAGAACTGATGCAGGCGCGTCTATCGAACATGCTCGCGCGGCGCGATCACCTCGAAAACTTCGTGAAGAGCCTCGCGGCGAACCCGAAGCAGTTCCCCGACTACGGACATCGTCTGAATGAGATCAAGACGCCCGCGCTCGTGATCTGGGGCCGCGACGACCGCTTCGTGCCGATGGATGTCGGCCTGCGTCTGGTGTGGGGTATGCCCGATGCCGATCTGCATATGTTTGGCCGCTGCGGACACTGGGCGCAGTGGGAGCATGCCGACAAGTTCAACCGGATGGTGCTCGAGTTTCTCGGGAAGTGAGTGCTTCGCCTGGCGCATCGGCCTCCGGCCAACCGTCTGGCCTATGCGTGGCAATCGTCATAATCCGGTGCTAATCCAGAAGCGTTAAGATCTTGCGCCTGATCTCATCGTCCATTTGCCGACTCCAAAAGTCGCACGAAAGTGCCCCCGGTGCTTCACGCCGCGGGTATCTGGCAAGGTTATCTCCGCGCGCCTGTCGCCCGGTCGTGGGGCGATGCGAACCTCTGCGTCCTGACCGCCAACCGATACCTCCGCATGTTTGATATCGGCGTCCTCCTCGGAGCCCAAATTGACGCGTTAGTTAGTGCAGTAACGGGACGTACGCGGGTAGGTTGTCTGCGCATCTAGCGACCTGCCTGCGAAGCGCCTTGAACCGCTCCGGAGGGCCGTGTCGGTGTATCGACTCGATTGCCCGGATCTACGCCTGCATGGTAGCCAATACCGCCGCCGTAGTGAAATACGCGGCGATGAACGCGATGCCGTATTTCTCGCGCGCACATCTAAGATGGACGGCAAAGCCTGCGGCCATCAGGCTATCGACAAGCCAGTACCAGTTATCGGCCTTATGCGAAGCTTTCCATAAGGCGGACCAGCGGACTTACCGAGGGGCGCAGGGGAGGGGGCTGCAATGAATCAGGTAAATTTACTTGACGTAGAAACCGCTGGCGGGCAACGGATAGGTTTGCCCGGGGTGCCGCTCGAGCGGGCGCTTGCTACTCTGTTTATGCAGCAAGCAGTGCATTCTATGACGCCTCACGATTGACGTGTCAAGAATATGCCTTAAAACACGCACTCAAATGATTTTTCCGCAACACCATCTGGTTCGGTGTATTCCCGAAGCGGGTAGGCATCTGCAAATTTCCGTACTCCCAGATCGGCGAAAGGTGAGGATTTCCAGGAGTCGGGCTGGTCGCACGCACCAGCTAGAGAGGGCGACAGGCGACACTAGCATTTGCTTAATGCTGTGTGGCATACGAAGTTCCTGGTCGATGACAGCGCCGCGCAGCCGGCTCCTGCCGCTCAAAAATCGGCAAAACCAGGCAACTATGTGCGGGGCCCCCAGGCGCCGAAATATCGCGATCCCAGGAGTGGTGCGACGTGGAGTGGCCGCGGTCCGGCGCCGGCATGGCTGGCTGGTGCCAAAGATCGTGCGAAGTTCCTGATTGCAAGCGTCGAGGAGGGCCTTCCGGCCGCGAAATCAGCTCCGGCCACGAAGGCAGCGGTGAAGAACGCCGCGACCAGAAAGGTTGCAGGAAAAAAGGTCGCCGCAAAGAAAGACAAGGCAGTGACGAGAGCTGCGCTGGCGAAGAAGGGTGTAGCCAGAAAGACCCTGGTGAAGAAACCCGTGACGAAGAAGGCGCTTGCGAAAAAGGCACCGCAAAGTCCGGAAGCGGTTGCACCGACCAGCGATATGGCTTCGACACCGGTTTCGGCCTGAGTTCGGCAGCCACTTGTTGTAGGAGAGTAGGAGTTCGGTATGAGCACGATCTCTCCGTCCTGCTCAACATTCGTGTGTCTCCAGCGAGGTCCGTCACGTGGTAGCGAATTTGTCGACGTCTGGCAGACACGCGCGGGGTATTCGAAGGTCCGCGTCTGCGGCC
Source organism: Paraburkholderia sp. LEh10 (assembly GCF_017814945.1). GTDB lineage: Bacteria > Pseudomonadota > Gammaproteobacteria > Burkholderiales > Burkholderiaceae > Paraburkholderia. The sequence continues at coordinate 8,452 of NZ_JAGIPX010000041.1, read as the reverse complement.
GCGACCACGTGACCTACCACGTGAGCTTACTGAAGAGTGTGGCCGGTAATGATTTTTGGGATCCGCGCCGCTCTCCCGGGCTCAACGGTTATTGGAGACGACACGGCACGTCCGTCAACGTATCCAGAGATCCACTGCCATACTTCGAAGCCCCAGTAAGGGCAGGTCTCAAGCGGTTTGCCGAGACGTCCAGCGACGAAGCCATTTTGCCACGGTGTGCTGATCATCAATCGTCCTTGATTAAAAGTTCGGGGCATTATTGCAGCGATCGTTTTCTCGTATTGTGCGTTGCACCGCGAAGATACCTATTTCAATTTCGACGCGCTTCATTGCTTTGCGTCTTAGACGTGTTCACCGCATCATCAGCCGTGATCGGTTCTGCGCGTTGTCAATTCCGACCATCTCGGCCACCAGACCCGCCAGCGACGCAATGGATCGAAGATCGTCAGCGTTCTTTTTCAGCAGGACTTCGTCGCACCCGACGTCGTACACGAGCATCCTCGGAAGATACAGCGACGGCGTATCAGCGCGTGCGCAGAGAGACGCGGCGGCAAAACAGCAGCGTGCAAATGACTTCATTTTCCTTCACAGCTCCGTTGCATGCCGCAACCGTGAGGCGGGACTGGCTCCACGGGCACAATCGTCTCCCTGCGAGCTGACTGCAGTCGCATGGAGCAGAAACGCGTGTGTCAGGGCGGACAGAATTTTGCCGACGTCAGGCACGTACTTCGCACCGGGCACGCCTTGGGGCTCAGAAAAGGGAGGGCTGTTCGGCGGCAGCGGCGTCGAGCCGGCCTGCGCTTTCCTGAGCCGTATTTCGGGCAGGGCGTGATGCACGACATACGGTGCTGCCGGAGAGCAGGAACGGCTCATCCTCAACGGGACGGCACAGCACTTCCCGACTGAAGACGACGTCAGGCGAGAAGCGAACGAACGGTGATGGAGCGTCCGGAGGCATGAGGTCGCGGTACGGTGTCCTGGTAATCTGCCGACAAGGCTTCGGCCTTTCCAACGATTGTACCAGGCATCGGCGGAAGTGCTCCCGTTTTCAGATCAGATCAGATTAGATCGCCTCGCAGATCTTTTGGCAGCGGCTTTCGAGACCGCGCTCAAGCATCGGCAGAATGACACGCCAGGTGCCAGTCCCGGTCACCTTTCACCACACCCAGAGCATCTGTTCACTTTCAGCCCGAGATTGGAGGGCTTGTTTTCAGCCGTGCGGCTTTTTTTATTCCTTCCATAAACTGGACGGTCTCATAGACTCGCACGAGTTTTTCGAAACCGTGGACGATATCGGCTTCCATCGCGAGAAGGCCTTTTTCGCCGTGAAAGTTGGATCTGAAGGCTTGATTGAACCGGGTGCCCAGGTAGGAACTGACTTCCTCAATTTTCTCGGGGCTCCCCGAGTCCGTGAACAGAACCGACCTGGGCGAACCAGCGTCATAGAAAAGGTTATGCCGCCACTTGGGCACGAAGTTCGCGGGCCGCTCGTCGGTAATCCACATGGAACCGATAATCCTGATCTTCCCCTTCATGCCCTTGGGTGTTATGAAGGTCCACACCTTGCGCGGCAGCCGCCCCTGAAGTTCAGTCAGCTTGTCGGTATCGGCCCCAAGTGTGCCTATACGCCCTTCGTTTACATCCGATACGAAGTCTCTCCAGTAGTAGAAGATGTCCAAATTTGCTCCGTTCTCAAATTGGCAATATCGAGTCAAATGCCGTGACGGCCATCTGGGCGAAGCTCGGCGACAGAACGCGATAACTCACAGCCTGGACGCGGACACGCTACAGCTCGCTACCAGCAGCCATGACACGGCCGACGGTCTCTACGGGCGCCTTTGTCTACGACAAGCGATCGGGGTCGATGGCAGGCTCGACAGTCACCTCGCGCGCCAGCTTGTCGTGACGCAGCGCGAGAAATTTTGCTTCCCGTAGTTCGCCGCGGGGCGTCCATTCGCGCAATGATACCTCGACGACGATCTCGGGCCTGAGCCACAGGTATTCGCGATTGCGCTCCGGCTTTGGCGTGTTACGGAATGGTCAGATATCGTGCGGCGTGGCGTGCGCGAGGAATGCCGCACCGGTTGCTGAAATATCGCGGCAGGAGGGAGTCAACGCCAGAACTCCCGCGCGCGATGCCACCGACGACGAACTCCTGCTGCCGGTGACATTTGAGGCCGCTTGCAGTGCATGCAGCACGAGACGATTGTCTGCTGCCTGCTGGACAGCGCGGCGAATAAACGGATCAGTGTCCATGACGCACCTCGATGAGCTACGCCCTTAACCTGGCATCGAAAGTGCACAGTCCCGCGATCCCTTGTCACTGGGCAAGGATCTGACGTTTCACGCAGCTGAGACCTGCAGCGGCATTCCTGGCGCCTTGAGTGCTGCCGCGACTGTGTCGATCTTCGTCGTGTGGTGCGGGTCGACAATCCGATCGACGTCCTGCGGTCGGGTGTTGAGTCGTCGCGCCAGCTCAGACGGCGTCACCTCTTGCGCGATCATCTCGTTGAGCAGCCGCACCTTTGCCGACGCCCTGACGGGGTAGGGCGATCAGTCGTTCTCCTTCCGGGGGTGATCAAGGTACGCGAGAATTCCTATCATAAGCCCCCTGGAAGGACTCCCCCTTTTGCTGGCGAATTCGATTACTGGCGTCATGTTGCGCGGCACCGGTCGCTCGACGGTGCTCGATGTGTCGCACGCCTTTTCCGAGGACGCGTGGATGCAGGAGTGGACACAATCGCTGACGGGCTCGAACGTTTGTATGGGGACATACCGGCTGCGCAGCGCGTACGCACCGGTGCGCGATCGCATCCTCCGTAATCGTCGACGACAAGACGCGCCCCACGTTCGGCCCCTTCATGATGGAATTCGCGTCCCTTGTTGGCACCTCAAATGGAATATCTCGCCTGGAGCGACTGACAGCGGATTGCGGACGGCACACCGCAACTTCCACTGGATGATGGTTGATCTAGCGCAAAGTCGGTGCGACCGGACACCACGGGTATGACACCGCTTATGGAGATAGCATCAACGCATCGTTAAACGGAACACAATGCTTGACCAGATCACCTGTAAAGGGGTGAAGCAGTTGTGTGCTGAAAATCAATCACTCTCGGGAGGAATCCGAAATGTCTGCCACCTCCGTTCTAATCAGCATGGCCCCGATGTGGGTAATCTTGCTTATCGCATCCTGCTCAGCCGCGTACCTGGTCTTTTGGCGCAAGGTCATCAAATAAGTGCCCGCGGATTTCGGTGCACGACCTCCGCGGGTACCTGCCGCACGCGTCGACCCGGAATCCCCTAACCTGCCTGCTCGGGCGCACCAGGAAGGTCATTCAGGCCTTTCGTGACTGCCGCGATACGTTCCTGGCAGATCCCGCGATCTTTCGACGCCTTGCTCGACCAGAGGCAGCAACTCTTCAAACGCCGTCTCATCCATCTTCACGATCTTCTCGTTCACCTCGCGCAGGCGTGCATAGTCGAGACCGCGCCAAAGCGGGAGTTCTATGCAGCGATATGGTGAGTGCAATCGTTGCCTGCGAGCGTCGGATACCATTGCTCGAAGCATGATCGCAACTGCTTCGCGCTGATGTCGACCGGCATGTGGAAGGAGCGTGGATTAGCGGGCCGACTGCGGCTAAGAAACGTCGTAACGGGGAGGGGAGATCACCCCCAGGGCGTGCGAGCAACCAGACACGATGGCGCGAGGGGAAGAGGAGCGCCGATGACAGAAAACACTCGTGTCCGATGCGAAGCGCTTTTGCATAAATGACGTTTGACGCGGCTTGGTCGCCCGGAGGCGCGGTGGCAGGCATTGTTAGCCGGGGTTGCAACGGACTGCGGGGCGATGACAGGTCGGGAGGAGCTCTCGCTGTGCTCACTGTTCTGGCGACCTGCCAGGCATTTCTAACAAAACAAAACCAGAATCCGAGATCAGTTATAGCCGTCAACCAAAGTAGGACAACCAATGTCAGCCCATACGGTCGGCGATATTGATGCCGCGATCGCGCACCTCGAAAGCGTCCTGTGCGCTGAGGGTGCAAGCTCGCTATTCTCAAGAACGTACTGGCGCGAGCGAGTAGTTCAGGCGTCCGCGACGTTCGGACTTGCGCCGAGTCAGCAACAGCGCCTGGACCGACTGCTGGAGCGCATTGATGCGTCGTGAGAGCTTGCCCGCGACCGTTCGGGGGCAACGAAACGACAGCAAAGGCAAACGGGTTTTGATTAGCGCAGGACCGGGTTCGCGACAGTTGCCGCGGTGCGTACGGCGAGGATGCGCCGGATGGTGGCCAGGGATTGCTCAGCCACAGGACTGGGACTCTGCCTGCGTGGCAAATGGAACCCGGGAGCTTTCACGCCAATCTGTCTGCAGACTGAGGAAAGGTAGGGCTTGCCGGATCCCGGGCATCGTTCGACGGCAGCAGCAAGCGCCGCGTCACCGACATGCCCACGTAGCCATTCGAGCGTTTGCCGGTCCTTCTCGTTATAAACCCTGACAAGATGCTCCATCGCTCCTCCCGACAGCTGTATATAAACACAGTACTGTTAATTTATACACATATCCTTGGTCGGTTGCAAGTGCCGCTGATTTCCCGCGACAAATGGGCTGCAGTCGGCCCCCACAAGGCGCCGTAACGAAAGAACGTTACAAAATGAAATGCGGCGCGCTCCCGAACGCCAACCGGCGGTCGAGCTTCCAGGTTATCCACCACTGACGAGGCTCTGCAGATCGCTGTTTCCCTGAAGATTTCCTCCTATCACATGACACTTTCGTGAAAGTTATGCACAAAAATGGTGGACTAGCCTGTGGACAACTCACACGGGAATTCCGGTAAGGGTTTGATTGCACGCCGATTTGCTGCAATGCGCGATGAAAGGACGGGCGCGCACGCCCGTACATGAGCGATGGTTCGTTTGTATTGTAATTATGGTTCTGTCAATTGCCTCGACAGAACGCCCTGTCTGAATGGCCCCGGCTGGCCGCTTACGCGCTGCAAGCGATAAACGCTATGACGCAATTCACGTTGCAGTATCTGTGAATTCTGACGCGGTGCGACGATGCCAGTATCAGGAAGGTGATTAGTATCCGCCCAGGAGGCGATCAAGCGCCGCAGTGATCTTGTCCTGGTGTTCTCGCAGTGAACCGATTGTGCGACCGAGCTCGCTTAGTGGGACAGACGCGATAAACGCCGGGTGCATCAGGCATTTGATGCCACCGATCTCGAAGGATGGGGTGAAATCCGCCGGGAGTTTCCCGGGAGGGAAAGAGTCAGCCCGAATCAGCGGGACGACAACCCGAAATGCCAGCCCTTCGAGAAAATCGCTCTGCACATCCACAAGGTACGGCGTGTTTGCCTTACTTTTGCCGGGGTTCGCGTAGACTTCAAATCGCGCCATCAAAACATCCGGTATTCAGCGAGTGGAAGGCCATTTTTCTCGACCCATTCATTGGTGTTCTTGATGAACTCGGCGTTCTCCTGCGCCCAGCGACGGCCCTCTTCAGCCTTGATCGCTTCGCGCAAAGCCTGCTCGCAAGCTCGAGAGAAGTTGATGCCCAATTCTTTCGCCCGCTCGTAGATGTCGACAGGCAGCGTGACGTTCGTCGCCTTACGCGGCACGGTCGTAGTCAAATGGGTCATGTGGGTTCTCCATATCGAAAGCGATGCGCATATATGCCCACATTATAATCCACATACGGGCGCATTCCAGCCTAGGCCGCACGCCGCTGGAGCCGCAGACAACGATGTCGCACAGCGACGATCTTCTTGTGAATCAACTACATACATAAAATGTGATTCTGGTCAAATCGCCTACCAATCTATGCTGCTCCGGGTGTGCTCGCGCTGGCACTGGTCGAAGATTTGTCGCAGGCAAAAATACGCAAATTACGTATAATGCGTATTATCTTGACCGGAGTTTCTCATGACGACTGTAACCGCCACCGATCTCGCCCGGCGCACGAATCAGGTGCTCGACGCCTTGGCTCGCGGCGAATCGGTCACGATCACGCGCAATAACACCGTGCTGGGCACGATCAGTCCGCCGGCTCGCGCTGTCACGCTTCGTGAAGCCTTCGAGCGACTCCCGAAGATGTCGCGCGACGCGGCTGAGCGCTACAAGACCGACATCCGCGGCGCCGATTTCGACGACGAGGTGCGTGATCCGTGGCAGCATTAATGGTCGATACATGCGTCTGGATCGATGTCGCGCATGGCGCGATCGACCTGGATTCGATTTACAAGATCGCCGGGGCGGAACTGGTCTACGTCTCCACGATCACGCTCGGTGAATTGGAATTCGGCGCACAGATCCCGAATGACCCGCGCGAGCGGGCCGAACGCACGGCATTGCTTCGCGCGGTTGAACGGATGCCGGCGCTAGAAGTGACGCGCAGTACGGCTCAATCGTTCGGCTTGCTCGCGATCATGATGAAGCACGCCGGTCGCAATCCGCGCCCCCGTTATAACGATCTCTGGATTGCCGCACAGGCGCACGAACATCGTCTGGCGCTGCTCACGAGCAATCCGGACGACTTCCGCGCGCTCGACGCGGTCGAAATCATCGAAGCGCCGAAGAAGGCTCATTGAATCCAGGCGTCGCGCGGTTGGTCCCGTGGACGCCTTTGTTGTATCCAGAGCACGTCTGACGCATCTCGTCCGCACCGCGCACGCCACTGTTTCGCGATACCGCCGCCCTGTTGTTCTTTCAACGGTCGTCGCCTCCGCACTGTCATGATGCCAGTTGCGTCAGTAACACTTTTCCGATGATCGAATTGTCGCCGCGGATGACCTGACGCACGTTGTGCGTTACTTCGGCAAGCGAAACACTGCTGGTTGCGGCTGCCGCGCCAACGAGGGCGTCCCAGGCGTGGAGCACGTCGAGCCCGGAGATCTCTGCCATACCCGACTTCCATCCAGTTCAGTGCCGCCAGGGCGCAGACCATGGCAAAATGCGGCTGCTTATCTGCAAAGTCCCGCGCAGCCCGAGTCAGTGTCCTCGGATCAGTCGGACTCCGCGTTGCAAGAGACAATGCGATATCGAACAGGCCGGCATCTTTTGCGGCGGCAAACCATTTACCTTCCGCGCCTGGTTCGCTTTCGACAAGGTCCGCGAGAATGCGTTCGGGCGGGCGTTCGGGATACTTTCGCGCAATCGCCCGGAACGTGGCCAGATGGGTGCCGAGGCGGTTTGCCACGACCGCATAGCGATGGTAGGCCTCATCATTCATGCCTCAGCTGAGCAGGATGGCCTCACGCGCTTTTGCAATTTCGCCCTCAGGCGCATTCAGTCCCCGCGACGCCTCAGCGAGGCGCAGCGCGTCGCCTGGGCGACCGAGCGATACAAGCGCGTCGACGGCCCAGCGACGGCACCACCAGAAACCCCACGATCACCGTCCACGAGATCGATCACGTCCCGATAGCGGCCTGCGGCATATAGCGCACTCAGACACGGGACAGTGCCAACGAAATAGCCGCGACCATCGGATCCCAGAACGTCGGTCACAATCGGTAGAAGTCGGTCCGCCCATCGGCAAGCAAGTTCAGGTGTCGCGCACAGCGTGCCTCACTGGGTGCCCAGACTTTCGATGTAGGGCATCTGATCTTCCTGTAGCGCCTTGAACAGCCTCTCGAGCCAGCGTTCGCGCACGGGTGGCGGCACGTCTGCCGACGCAATCACCACCACGAGTGCATCAATGGCGCGATTGATTGCGTGCCCAATGCACCAGACGATCCGTCGACATGTTCGAGCGCCGGCGAGACCTTCTCAGGAAGCAGGACTGCGCCTTCTGCGGCGAGCGCCGGATCTCGACGTGCTACGGAGCGGATCTCCGAGACGGCCTCTTTCAGACGCTGGATGGGCAGCGACGATCTCCAGCCGAAACCATTGCGCTTGAAGCGGGGAGCAAATGTCCATTTATAGGCGGCCATACGGATTACGATCAATTTCTCGACAATATTATCTTGAGGCGCAGGCCCTCCTGACCTCGCAAGGCCAGTACTCACAGCGGCGAATCAGTGGTGCCATTGAGGTGCGCCCGTTCTAGCTGTTACGTCCATTTGACGTTCGGTGACGGTGGTCTTGAGCCCGCTTTCCGGCACCGAAAGTCCGGTTCCGGCTAATGGGGTGACCCAAACGACAAGACCCATTAAAGCACGAAACCCGCCGCGGTTCATGACGTTGCCGGGACACAACCACTGCACGGCTGGGAATCCGCTTCGACGATGCGCGGGCATCCGAATGCGTCAATGCATCTGGCTCCGCGCACCAACACCAACACCAACTGCCCCGCCGCGAAATCGATGTCCATAGATGTCGATATGCAGTACGTGTCAAAGCCAGATTCAAATGTCCGCGTGCCGGCCAAGTTCAAATGCCGGTACGGCAGCACCCGGTCATCCGCCCGGATCTCGATCCGGCCGTCCGGATACTCCCAGACCTCGATATACCG
>NZ_JAGIPX010000040.1 GCF_017814945.1 Paraburkholderia sp. LEh10 | reverse complement strand
TCTTTGCCGCGGCAAAGAAAGTAAGTGCCGCCCCGCACAGGGGCAACGCCCGCGCCGCGAGGCGCATCGCGGATGCCCGCGCAAGGGCACGACAAACCGCCATCGCGGACGCCCGCGCAAGGGTAAAACAAACCGCCATCGCGGACGCCAGCGATAGCGACAAAAAACCAAACCTAACAGCGTCGCAGACAGAAAAACAAAAAAATCACTGCCTCGCAGTACGCAAATTATCCGGCATCGGCAGATTAAAGTTAGTCCGAAACGGATTGATATCGAGTCCGCCGCGCCGCGTATAACGCGCATACACCGCCAGCTTGACTGGCTGACAAACCTTCAGCACATCGAGAAATATCTTCTCGACACATTGCTCATGGAACCCGGTATGGTTCCGATACGAAATGATGTACCGAAGCAATCCAGCATGGTCGATCTGCGGCCCGACGTAATGAATCTGGACGGAGCCCCAATCCGGCTGCCCCGTCACTGGGCAATTCGACTTCAAAAGATTCGAGAACAAGGTCTCCTCGACGGGAGCCTCGTCAAGCGCGGCCTTGAGCAACGAAGCATCCGGCTGATACACGTCAGCTTCGAGATCGAGCCGGTCCAGCGAAGTCCCTTCGAACTCGTCGAGCCCAAGCTTCGAAAACTCCGCCGGCGGATAAAGATGCAACGACACAGAAGCGCCGCATGCAGCAGAAACATCACGCTTGATCGTGTCGCGCACGGTATCGATGGAATTGAATGAAGTCTGCGCGAACGAGCCGAGATACAGCTTGAACGACTTCGATTCAACGATATTCGGCGAATCAGCCGGAATATAGAACGTGGCGACGGCAATCTGCGGCTTGCCGCGCGCATTGAGCCACGACAGCTCATACGCGTTCCAGATGTCCGTGCCGAAGAATGGCAGCGTCGCGCCAATGCCGATCTGCTCGCGCGCGTTCTTCCGTGCGATCGGAAAGAGCAGCGATGCGTCGTATTGCTCGGTATAGGCAGCCGGTTTGCCCAGCGGTGATTGTTCGGGTGTCATGATGCGTTCACGATGCCACTCAACACATGCCCCGTCGCCGTCACGACGCGGGCCGATTCGCAGTGGCGAATTTGGTCGTCGAAGAAAAAGTCCGGCTCGAACTCGCGCAAAAACGCGCTTTTGTCGAGCCCGCCAAGAAACATCGCTTCGTCGATTTCGATGTCCCAGGCCATCAAGGTGCGGATTGCCCGCTCGTGCGCGGGCGCCGAACGAGCCGTCACCAGCGCGGTGCGAATGTGCATCGGCGCGGCCTCGTCGGCAAGCGTCTGCAGGCGATGCAGCGCTTTCAGCAAAGGCTTCAGCGGTCCGTCCGCGAGCGGCAAGTCCTTGTTGTCGATCTCATGACCGACGAACGCCCGCAACCCGTCCTTCTGGAAAACGCGCTCCGCTTCGTCGGAAAACAACACGGCGTCGCCGTCGAACGCAATGCGGATTTCGTCCGGGTACTTGCCCGCCATTTTCGCCGATTCGGGCAACACGCGTGCAGCGGGGAATCCCGCCGCGAGCGCATCGCGCACGTCGTCCTGATTCGCCGACAGAAACAGCGACGCATTCAGCGGCCTCAGATACGCAAACGGCGCGCGGCCACGCGTGAACACGCCGCGCTCGATCGAGAGGCCGTGCTCGCGGCACGAACTGAACGCGCGCAAGCCACTGATGGGATCGCTGCGCGACAGGATCACCACTTCGACGCGATGCGCGCCCGCATTAAGCGCAAGCAGCTTGCGGATCAGCGCAAACGCGACGCCGGGCTTTGCCGGCACGTTAAGCCGCGCGCGCTGCAGCGTTTCGTACGCGCGCAGATCGCCTTGCTCGTACACGCGGTTCTCTTCCTCGAAGTCGAACAGCGCGCGCGAGGAAATCGCCACTACCAGTTTGTCGTCGAGCGAAAAGGCCATGCGGGTAGTGTGATGAGTCAGGCGAGGAACAGTCGGTACACGGGGTTCACCGTCTCTTCCCAATACGGATAGCCGAGCGTCGCGAGAAAGCGCGCGAATTCGGCGTCTTCCGCCGACGGCACCTGAATGCCGACGAGGATCGAGCTGTAGTCCGCGCCCTGGTTCCGATAGTGGAAGAGGCTGATGTTCCAGTTCGGCGCCATCGACGACAGGAACTTCATCAGCGCACCCGGCCGCTCCGGGAACTCGAAGCGGAACAGGCGTTCGTCGTGTGCGAGCGGCGAACGTCCGCCGACCATGTAGCGGATATGCTGCTTCGACAGTTCGTCGCCCGTCAGGTCGACGGTCGCGAAGCCGTGCGCCTCGAACGCGCCGGCAATCTGCGCCGACTCGCTGCGGTTGCGGATCTGCACGCCGACGAAGATATGGGCAGACTTCGCATCTGCGATACGGTAGTTGAACTCGGTGACGCTGCGCGTGCCGACCAGCTCGCAGAAACGCTTGAAGCTGCCGCGCTCTTCAGGAATCGTCACCGCGAACACCGCTTCGCGTGCTTCACCGACTTCCGCGCGTTCGGCGACAAAGCGCATGCGGTCGAAGTTCATGTTCGCGCCGGACGTGACGGCAATCAGCGTCTGGTTCTCGATGCCTTCGCGCTCGGCATACTGCTTCGCACCCGCGACGGCGAGCGAGCCCGCTGGTTCGAGCACGCTGCGCGTGTCCTGGAAGACGTCCTTGATCGCGGCGCACAGCGCGTCGGTGTTCACCGTCAGCACTTCGTCGAGATACGCCTGGCACAGACGGAAAGTCTCTTCGCCGACGAGCTTCACCGCCGTGCCGTCCGAGAACAGGCCGACTTCGTTTAGCGTCACGCGCTTGCCCGCCTTCAGCGATTGCGCCATCGCGCACGAGTCGTCCGTCTGCACGCCGATCACCTTGATCTCCGGGCGCACCGATTTCACGTAAGCCGCGATGCCCGCCGCGAGACCGCCGCCGCCGATCGGGACGAAGATCGCGTGAATGGGCGCCTGATGCTGGCTCAACACTTCCATCGCGACCGTGCCCTGGCCGGCGATCACGTACGGATCGTCGAACGGGTGCACGAATGTCAGGCCCTGTTGCTCCTGCAATTTGACGGCGTGCGCGTAGGCGTCGCTGTACGATTCGCCTGCCTGCACGACTTCGACGGTCGGGCCGCCGTGCGCGCGCACGGCATCGACTTTCACCTGCGGTGTCGTCACGGGGACCACGATGATTGCCTTCACGCCCATGCGCGCCGCCGACAGCGCGACGCCTTGCGCATGGTTGCCCGCCGAAGCCGTGATCACGCCGCGCGCGAGCGCGTCGGCGGGAATGTGCGCCATCTTGTTGTACGCGCCGCGCAGCTTGAACGAGAAGACAGGCTGATTGTCCTCGCGCTTCAGATAAATCGGGTTGCGCAGCCGTACGGACAGATTCCGTGCATGTTCGAGTTCGGTCTCACGCGCGACGTCGTAGACGCGGGCGGTGAGGATTTTCTTCAGATAGTCGTGGGAAGCCATGCAGGTCACGCGCGATGCGCTGTTTCGGACGGAAAACGTCAATGATAGCGCCAACCGCTCGTCCAGACGCGGCTGTCCACGTTGATTGCCCGCGCCGGAAGCCTTGGCCAGCCGACCGGGCGGTCGGCAAATGCGACGCGGCCAGCATGCAATCAGGCCGCGTCGCTGCCGCGCAGTTTCGTGGCGAATTTCGGCAAGCGAACGCGCAGAGGCTTGTCGCGCGGACATTCGAGCGTCAACGCGTGCACGGATCATGCGGTAGAATCTTATTTTGGAACAAGGATCGGATGATGCACTGGCAGCCTCGGATCGCCCATTTGATGCCCGCCCCGCGTGAGGCTCGCCCCGCGGCGCAGCGGCACGTGCGGCATGCACGATCGTGTAGCTATATCTGAGCGCCGCGACGCGGCCGGCCATTAACGTTCTTGCCATGTCCCCGGCGATCCCGGGCCGTGGCCGCCGGTCGAGGCTTCGCACACTAGAAAGATTTCCAGCATTGCGCCCCACGAGCGCTTTGTCAGCGAATTTCAGCCCACCTCGTCAACGCATGTTCGATGAGCGCGCGTCGCTGACCTACCGAGTCGTCCAAACATGAACGCACCTCAAGTTTTCGATCCGCATGGCGCCGCCGCCACCGTCGCCGCCGATGCCGAACCGCGCCTGCGCGAAATCCCATACAACTACACGTCGTTCTCCGATCGCGAAATCGTCATTCGCCTGCTAGGCGACGAAGCCTGGGCGGCACTCGACGAGCTGCGCGCGGAACGCCGCACCGGCCGCTCGGCGCGGATGCTGTACGAAGTGCTCGGCGACATCTGGGTGGTGCGCCGTAATCCTTACCTGCAGGACGACCTGCTCGACAATCCGAAGCGCCGTGCGCTGCTGATCGAAGCGTTGAACCACCGGCTCGCCGAAATCGAAAAGCGCCGCCGCGCCGACCTCGTCGAGCACGGCGACGAAGCGGGCGTCGATCGCGCCGCGCGTGTCGAAACGCTGGTCGCGGCTGCGCGCCGCGCCGTCGATGCGTTCGCGGGCGAATTCGACAAGATGGCCGACTTGCGCCGCCGCGCGACGAAGGTGCTGGGCCGCCAGACGCAGAAGGACAACATCCGCTTCGACGGCCTCGCGCGCGTGTCGCATGTGACAGACGCGACCGACTGGCGCGTCGAATATCCGTTCGTCGTCCTGACGCCGGATTCGGAGGCTGAAATCGCCGGTCTCATCAAGGCGTGCTTCGAACTCGGCCTGACCGTGATCCCGCGCGGCGGCGGCACGGGCTACACGGGCGGCGCCGTGCCGCTCACGCCGTTCTCCGCCGTCATCAACACGGAGAAGCTGGAACAGCTCGGCGCCGTTGAGCTGACGGAACTTCCCGGCGTCGCGCACAAGGTTCCGACGATCTTCTCCGGCGCAGGCGTCGTCACGCGCCGCGTCACGGAAGCAGCCGAGCAGGCGGGCTACGTGTTCGCCGTCGATCCGACATCGCTGGACGCTTCGTGCATCGGCGGCAACGTCGCGATGAACGCGGGGGGCAAGAAGGCCGTGCTGTGGGGCACGGCGCTCGACAACCTCGCGTGGTGGCGGATGGTCGATCCGGAGGGCAACTGGCTCGAAGTTACCCGGCTCGATCACAATCTCGGCAAGATTCACGATATTCCCGTCGCGCGTTTCGAGCTGAAATGGTTCGACGGCGAGTACGCGCCGGGCGAAAAGCTGCTGCGCACGGAACTGCTCGATATCGAAGGCCGGCGTTTCCGCAAGGAAGGACTCGGCAAGGACGTCACGGATAAATTCCTCGCCGGCCTGCCGGGCATCCAGAAGGAAGGCTGCGACGGTCTGATCACGTCCGCGCGCTGGGTGCTGCACAAGATGCCCGCGCATATCCGCACCGTCTGCCTGGAGTTCTTCGGCCAGGCGCGCGAGGCGATTCCGAGCATTGTCGAAATCAAGGACTACCTGTTCGAAACGTCGAAAGAGGGCGGCGCGATTCTCGCGGGCCTCGAGCACCTCGACGAACGCTATCTGCGCGCCGTCGGCTATGCGACCAAGAGCAAGCGCAACGCGTTTCCGAAGATGGTGCTGATCGGCGATATCGTCGGCAACGATGCCGATGCCGTGGCGAGCGCGACGTCGGAAGTGATTCGCATGGCCAACGGCAAGAGCGGTGAAGGCTTCGTCGCCGTGAGCGCCGAGGCGCGCAAGCGCTTCTGGCTCGACCGCAGCCGCACGGCGGCGATCGCGAAGCACACCAACGCGTTCAAGATCAACGAAGACGTCGTGATTCCGCTGAACCGGATGGGCGAGTACACGGACGGCATCGAGCGCATCAACATCGAACTGTCGATCAAGAACAAGCTGCAACTGATCGACGCGCTCGAAGCGTTCTTCAGGAGCGGCAAGCTCCCGCTCGGCAAGAGCGACGACGCGAACGAAATTCCGAGCGCAGAACTGCTCGAAGACCGCGTGTCTCAGGCGCTCGAACTGCTCGGCCATGTGAAGAAGCGCTGGGAGTTCCTGCGCGACAGGCTCGATCTGTCGTTGCGCGAAGCGCAGCACTATCTGGTGCAGCTGGGCTATGCGGGTCTTGCGGAGAAATTTGCGGACCGCGTCGACGATCAGCCGGACGCGAACGTGTTCCATATCGTCCAGGACCGCACGGTGCGCGTGTCGTGGAAGCAGGAGATCCGCGCGGAACTGCGCCAGATCTTCAACGGCGGCGAGTTCAAGCCGATCCTCGACGAAGCGCAGGCAATCCACAAGCACGTGTTGCGCGGCCGCGTGTTCGTCGCGCTCCACATGCACGCGGGCGACGGCAACGTTCATACGAACATTCCCGTCAACTCCGACAACTACGCGATGCTGCAGGACGCGCACGTCGCTGTCGCGCGCATCATGAAGCTCGCGCGTTCGCTCGATGGCGTGATCTCCGGCGAACACGGCATCGGCATCACGAAGCTCGAATTCCTGACGGAAGACGAGATCGGCGAATTCCGCGCGTATAAGCAGCGCATCGATCCGCATGGCCGCTTCAACAAGGGCAAGCTGCTCGAAGGCGCGGACCTGCGCAACGCGTACACGCCGTCGTTCGGGCTGATGGGCTACGAGTCGCTCATCATGCAGCAGTCCGATATCGGCGCGATCGCCGATTCGGTGAAGGACTGCCTGCGCTGCGGCAAGTGCAAACCTGTCTGCGCGACGCACGTGCCGCGCGCGAATCTGCTGTACAGCCCGCGCAACAAGATTCTCGCGACATCGCTGCTCGTCGAGGCATTCCTTTACGAAGAGCAGACGCGCCGCGGCGTGTCGATCAAGCATTGGGACGAATTCAACGACGTGGCCGATCACTGCACCGTCTGCCACAAGTGCGTGACGCCGTGCCCCGTGAAGATCGACTTCGGCGACGTCACGATGAACATGCGCAACCTGCTGCGCAAGATGGGCAAGAAGAAGTTCAACGCAGGCAACGCGGCGGGCATGTTCTTCCTCAACGCGACCAATCCGCAAACCATCAATCTCGCGCGCACGGCGATGATGGGCGTCGGCTACAAGGTGCAGCGCCTCGGCAACGAGGTGCTGAAGAAGATCGTCAAGAAGCAGACGGCGCATCCGCCGGCGACGACGGGCAAGCCGCCCGTCGTCGAGCAGGTGATTCACTTCGTCAACAAGAAGATGCCGGGCAATCTGCCGAAGAAAACGGCGCGTGCGCTGCTCGACATCGAGGACAACAAGATCGTCCCCATCATCCGCAACCCGAAGACGACGACCGTCGATTCGGAAGCGGTGTTCTACTTCCCCGGCTGCGGCTCGGAGCGGCTGTTCTCGCAGGTCGGCCTCGCGACTCAGGCGATGCTGTGGGAAGCGGGCGTGCAGACGGTGCTGCCGCCGGGCTATCTGTGCTGCGGCTATCCGCAGCGCGGCTCGGGCCAGTATGACAAGGCCGAGCAGATCGTCACCGATAACCGCGTGCTGTTCCACCGCGTCGCAAATACGCTGAACTATCTCGACATCAAGACGGTCGTGGTGTCGTGCGGCACGTGTTACGACCAGTTGGCGGGCTACGAATTCGACAAGATCTTTCCGGGCTGCCGGATCATCGACATTCACGAGTTCCTGCTGGAGAAGGGCATCAAGCTCGACGGCGTGAAGGGCATGCGCTACATGTACCACGACCCTTGCCACACGCCGATCAAGACGATGGACCCCGTCAAGCTCGTCAATCAGCTGATGGGCTCGGAGAAGGACGGCTACACGATCGAGAAGAACGACCGTTGCTGCGGCGAGTCGGGCACGCTCGCCGTTACGCGCCCGGATATCTCGACGCAGGTGCGCTTTCGCAAGGAAGAGGAAATCCGCAAGGGCGCGGCGAAGCTGCGCGGCATTCCCGTCGTGGCCGACGCGGGCGCGAACGCGATCAACATGGCGAACGCGGCAGCGGGCGCAGCGGGTGCGCCGGCCGGCTCGGTGCTGAAGGCGGGCGACGGCCCGCAGCCGAACGGCGCAACCGACATCAAGATCCTGACGAGCTGCCCGTCCTGTCTGCAAGGGCTGTCGCGTTACAACGAAGACGCGAACGTCGAGGCGGACTACATCGTTGTCGAAATCGCGCGACACGTGCTCGGCGAGAACTGGATGGCCGACTATGTCCAGCATGCGAACAATGGCGGAATCGAGCGCGTGCTGGTCTAATGGCACGATAAAGGGTTCCGCTCGAGGACGACGATGGACTGTATCTTCTGCCGCGAAGACGGCGGCGATGTACTGTGGCAGGACGACACGCTACGTGTCGTCCTCGCCGACGAACACGACTACCCGGGATTTTGCCGGGTCATCTGGAACAGGCACGTGGCCGAGTTCTCCGATCTCGGCCATGCGGAGCGCGATCGCGTGATGCGCGTCGTGTATGCGGTGGAGCGCGCGATCCGGCGCATCCTGCATCCCGTCAAGGTGAACCTGGCGAGCCTCGGCAACCAGGTGCCGCACGTGCACTGGCACGTGATCCCCCGCTTCTCCAACGACGCGCATTTTCCGCTGCCCATCTGGGCGCCGCGCCAGCGGACGGTATCGGAAGCGATGCTGTCCCAGCGCCGCGCGCAGGCGACGCTGTTGCGCGAAGCGGTACGCGGCGAAATCGAACAAGCTCTCGCCTGAGGTCATCATGAGTGGACTTACACCCGACACGCCGGTGCCCACCGGCGTCGTCGTTCATGCCGTGTCGCGCGTATTGGAACTGCAGTACGCAAACGGCAACAGTTACCGTGTGCCGTTCGAGCTGATGCGCGTCTATTCGCCGTCGGCTGAAGTGCGCGGCCACGGGCCGGGCCAGGAGACGCTGCAGACGGGCAAGCGCGAGGTGACGATCACGGCGCTCGAAGGCGTTGGCAACTACGCGCTGCAACCCACTTTTTCCGACGGCCACAACACGGGCATCTACTCGTGGGATTTGCTGTGGGATCTGGCCACCCGCCAGGACGAACTCTGGTCTGAGTATTTCGCCAAACTGAAGGCGGCGGGCGTGGATCGGGACGCGCCCATGCCTGCATCCGGCCCTGCGCACGGCCACAGACACTGATACGATCCGGCCATTCCCGGGCGGCGCTCTCAGGCCCGCCGCCCGATGCGGCGAAACAATTTCTCAGAATGAATACGCGAAAGGACGAAGCGCGATGACCAAAACCCACTTCGGCTATCAGACAGTCGACGAACAGGAAAAAGCGAAGAAAGTGGCCGGCGTGTTCCACTCGGTCGCCTCTAACTATGACCTGATGAACGACCTGATGTCGGGCGGGATGCACCGCGCGTGGAAGGCGTTCACGATCGCGCAGGCCAACGTGCGGCCCGGCTTCAAGGTGCTCGACATCGCGGGCGGCACGGGCGACCTGTCGAAGGCCTTTGCGAAGCAGGCGGGCGAAACGGGGGAAGTGTGGCACACGGACATCAATGAATCGATGCTGCGCGTCGGCCGCGATCGCCTGATCGACAACGGCATCATCACGCCGACGCTGCTGTGCGACGCCGAGAAGATCCCGTTTCCGGACAACTACTTCGACGTGGTCACGGTGGCATTCGGCTTGCGCAACATGACGCACAAGGACATGGCGCTCGCCGAGATGCGCCGCGTGCTGAAACCGGCCGGGCGCCTGCTCGTGCTGGAATTCTCAAAAGTGTGGGACCCACTGAAGAAAGCGTACGACCTATATTCATTCAAGGTGCTGCCGTGGCTCGGCGAGCGCTTTGCGAAGGACGCCGACAGCTACCGCTACCTGGCCGAATCGATCCGCATGCATCCGGACCAGGAAACTTTAAAAACGATGATGGAACAAGCTGGCCTCGACGCCGTCAAATATTACAATTTGTCAGCTGGTGTGGTAGCTTTACATGTGGGGACGAAATACTAACGTTCCTAACTTCTCGTTTTTTAAAGGAAATTGCGAAAATGTCTGATTCGAATCTGTCATCTCGTTGTAAGGTTGGAGGGTCGTGGGCGAGGAGAATCGGACTGATCGCGATGGTCGGCCTGATTTCCGTCGGTACGCTGGCCTCGCTCGACGCCGAAGCGAAACGCATGGGCGGCGGCCGCAGTATCGGACGTCAGTCGAACGTCACGCAGCCGCATCAGCAGACGGCGCCGGCGCCTTCGCAGTCGCCGGGTGCGCCTTCGCAGGCGATGCAGCAGCAGCGTCCCGCAACGCCGCCGCCCACGCCTGCCGCGCAGCCTAACCGTTCGCGCTGGCTCGGGCCGATCGCCGGTCTTGCGGCCGGCCTCGGCATCGCGGCGCTGCTGTCGCACTTCGGTCTTGGCGAAGCGTTCGCCGGCATGATGGCGAACCTGATCGTGATTGCGCTGATCGCGTTCGTCGCAATCTGGCTGATCCGCAAGTTCTTCGGCCGCAAGCGCGATGCGCAGACCCCCGCCTACGCCGGCGGCGCGCCTACGTTGAACGCGGGCGGCACCGGCTACTCGCAGGAGCCGCGTTACACGGCGCCGCCGACGGGCTCGTACCTCGGGCCGCAGGGCAATCCGCTGACCACGCCCGACGTCGCGGCGACGCCCGCCATTCCAGCGGGCTTCGACTCCGAAGCGTTCCTGCGCAACGCGAAGGTTTACTTCGTGCGCCTGCAGGCCGCGTGGGACGCCGGCAACATGGACGACATCCGCGAGTTCACGACGCCCGAAATGTTCGCCGAAGTGCGCGTCGATCTGGCTTCGCGCGGCGCCGGGAAGAACCAGACCGACGTCGTAAAGCTGGACGCCGATCTGCTGGGCGTCGAGGATCGCGGCAGCGAGTACCTCGCGAGCGTGCGCTTCCATGGCCTGATCCGCGAAACGGCGGGCGGCGCGGCCGAGCCCTTCGAGGAAATCTGGAACCTGAGCAAGCGGACGGGCGAAGGCTGGCTGCTCGCGGGCATCCAGCAGGTGAATCTTCACTGATCCCGTAAAGCATTAGCCGTTCGGCAGAGCAAGGCGCGAAGCGAACGGACGTTACAATAGGAACCCGCGTCGGCAGTCGCCGGCGCGGGTTTTCTCTTTCCACTGCCGATGACCCTTGCCGCCAAGCCCTTCGCTGCTGCCGTCAACCATCTGCTCGCTCGCGAAACGTGGGCGCGCGAACGCCTCACACCGTATGCCGGCAAGACCGCGCGGCTGTCCTGTCCTCCCATCACGTTGATCCTGCTGGTCCAGCCGGACGGCTATCTGAGCGCCGTCGACGAAAGCGAGGCCCACGCGTTCGACGTCACCGTCTCCGTGCCCGCCGACGCCGCCCCCGCATTCCTGCAAGGCGGCCAGGCGGCTGTGATGAAGCATGTGAAGATCGAGGGCGATGCGGAGTTCGCCACGGCCATCGCGAAGCTCGCCGAGCATCTGCGCTGGGAGCCGGAAGAAGATCTGGCGAAGCTGATCGGCGACGGACCCGCGTGGCGGATCGCGTCGGCCGCGCGCACGGTCGGCGATCATGCGATGCGCACGGGCCGCAATCTGCTCGAATCGGTCGCCGAGTATCTGCTGGACGAAAACCCCCAGCTCGTGCGCCGCGCCGCGCTCGTTGACTTCAACGCCGAGCTGGCGCGCGCCCGCGATGCGCTTGCGCGCGTCGAGAAGCGCATCGAGCGTCTGGAACAAAAGGTCGAAGCCCGCGGTGCAGGTGCGCCGGGCGGCGCCGCCACGTCGCGCGGCACGCGCTAGTCACCGGGCTCAACCATGCGTTTTCTGCGTTTCCTCAAAATCTTCTTTACCGTCATCCGTTTCGGCCTCGACGAGATGATGCTGAGCCGCGTCAACGACCGCCGCGTGCGGTTGCTGTTGCGTATCACCACGATCGGCCGCAAGTTCGAACAGCCGCCCGGCGTGCGGCTGCGTCTCGCGCTCGAAAGCCTCGGGCCGATTTTCGTGAAGTTCGGCCAGGTGCTGTCCACGCGCCGGGACCTGCTGCGTCCTGACATCGCCAGCGAGCTCGCCAAGCTGCAAGACCAGGTGCCGCCGTTCGATTCCGCCGTTGCCATCGCCATCATCGAAAAGTCGCTGGGCGCGAGCGTCGATACGGTCTTCGACGACTTTGAGCGTGTGCCCGTCGCGAGCGCGTCGATCGCGCAGGTCCACTTCGCGACGCTGAAGATGGGCCAGCACGCGGGCAAGCAGGTCGCCGTGAAAGTGCTGCGGCCGAACATGCTGCCCGTGATCGATTCGGATCTCGCCTTGCTGCGCGACATCGCCGTGTGGGCGGAACGCCTGTGGGCGGACGGCAAGCGCCTGAAGCCGCGCGAAGTGGTCGCGGAATTCGACAAGTATCTGCACGACGAACTCGACCTGATGCGCGAGGCGGCGAACGGCAGCCAGCTTCGCCGCAACTTCGCGGGCCTCGATCTGCTGCTCGTGCCCGAGATGTACTGGGAATTCTGCACGCCGAGCGTGCTCGTCATGGAGCGAATGGTCGGCGTGCCGATCAGCCAGGTCGATACGCTGCGGGCGGCGGGCGTCGATATTCCGAAGCTCGCGCGCGAGGGCGTCGAGATTTTCTTCACGCAGGTGTTCCGCGACGGCTTTTTTCACGCGGACATGCACCCCGGCAACATTCAGGTGAGTCTCGATCCGGCGCATTTCGGACGCTATATCGCACTGGATTTCGGCATCATCGGCGCGCTCTCGGACTTCGATAAGAATTATCTCGCGCAGAATTTTCTCGCGTTCTTCAAGCGCGACTATCACCGGGTCGCGACGCTGCACCTGGAGTCGGGCTGGGTGCCGCCCAATACGCGCGTCGAAGAACTCGAAAGCGCGATCCGCGCGGTCTGCGAACCGTACTTCGACCGCGCGCTGAAGGACATTTCGCTCGGCCAGGTGCTGATGCGGCTCTTTTCGACGTCGCGCCGTTTCAATGTCGAAATCCAGCCGCAACTGGTGCTGCTGCAAAAGACGATGCTGAACGTCGAAGGGCTCGGACGCTCGCTCGATCCTGAACTCGACCTTTGGAAAACCGCAAAGCCGTATCTGGAACGCTGGATGAACGAGCAGATCGGCGCGAAAGGCTGGTACGAGCGGCTGAAGATCGAAGCGCCGCAGTGGAGCAAGACGCTGCCGCAACTGCCGCGACTGATTCACCATATGCTCGCGCAGCGCCACGACGCGCAACAACGCGGCATCAACGATGAAACCATCCGCCAGATCCTGCTCGAACAGAAGCGCACGAACCGGCTGTTGCAGGGACTCTTGATGTTCGGCGTCGCGGTGGGCATCGGCGCGGTGCTGGCGCGTGCGTGGCTCGCCATCGCGTACGGCGGATTCTGAACTCACTTCAAGAGGGACGACGATGAGCGACACCAGGCCGACTGCCCCTGCTACCGCGCCTATCTTCGAAAACCGCGACCCGAACGCGCCGGGCTTCTGGGATGAGCGTTTCGGGCGCGGCTACATGCCATGGGATCAGGCGGGCGTGCCGGCGTCCTTCAAGACGTTCGTCGAACGGCACGCGCCGATGCCTGTGCTGATTCCGGGCTGCGGAAGCGCATACGAAGCGTGTTGGCTCGCCGAGAAGGGCTGGCCGGTGCGCGCGATCGACTTCGCGCCCAATGCGGTCGAAGCCGCGCGTGCGCAGCTTGGCGAACGCGCCGAGCTGGTGGAAGTCGCCGATTTTTTCACATATCAGCCGCCTTTCGAACCGGGCTGGATCTACGAGCGCGCGTTCATGTGCGCGCTGCCGCCGTCCCGGCGCGACGACTACACGGCGCGCATGGCCGCGCTGTTGCCCGCCGGCGGGTTGCTCGCGGGTTTCTTTTTCATCGGCGCGATGCAGAAAGACTTGTCGGAAGACTCGTCGAAAGGTCCGCCATTCTGCATCGAGCGCGCGGAACTCGACGCGCTGCTGACGCCCCATTTCGAATTGCTCGAAGACGAGCCCGTCAGCGATTCGATCGCGGTGTTCGCCGGGCGGGAGCGCTGGCTCACGTGGCGTCGACGCGGCGCAACAAGGGCTTGAGCTTCGGCATCGCCGCCCGCATTTAAACGTCGAATGGCTGCGTCGGACATTTCCCCCGAATTCCGGGGCGGGACATCGTTTGCGGCTATAATTCAAGGCTTTGCAAGCGTTCAAAGAGATTTCTGTAGGGACAAGTCATGCCGATCTACGCTTATCGTTGCGAGTCATGCGGCTTCGGGAAGGACGTGCTTCAAAAAATGAGCGACGCCCCGTTGACGCAATGCCCCGAGTGCGGAGCCGATGCGTTCCGCAAGCAGGTCACTGCCGCCGGCTTTCAGCTGAAGGGTTCGGGCTGGTACGTCACGGACTTCCGCGGTGGCGGCAATTCGGGCTCGGGCTCAGGCGCTTCCAGCAACGGCTCGGGCGCGGAAGCCTCGAAGACGGACAGCAAGCCGGACGCCGGTTCGTCCGACAACGCCGCCTCTTCGAGCACGCCGGCTGCGGCGCCCGCAGCGGCGGCTGCGCCCGCCAGCAACTCGGGCGCGTAGCAGTTTCGCGACTTGAAAGCGACGTAGACGCCGCGCAAGGGGTTCGCGCGGATTTCTGGCGGTATACATGACGACGAAAAAGACCACGCTCAAAACGGTGTTCCTGACGGGCCTGCTGGTGCTGGTGCCTCTTGCCATCACGTTGTGGGTGCTTGGCCTGATCATCGGCACGATGGATCAGACGCTGCTGTTGCTGCCCCGCGCGTGGCAGCCGGAGCGGCTGCTCGGCTTCCGCCTGCCCGGTCTCGGCGCCGTGCTGACGCTCGCTTTCATTTTTGTTGTCGGGCTATTGACGCAGAACTTCGTTGGGCAGAAGCTCGTCGGCTGGTGGGAAGTGATCGTCGCGCGGATTCCCGTCGTCGGTCCGATCTATACCAGCGTCAAGCAGGTGTCCGACACGCTGCTGTCGTCGAGCGGCAATGCGTTCCGTAAGGCGCTGCTGATCGAATATCCGCGCAAAGGGGCCTACACGATCGGATTTCTGACGGGCATCCCCGGCGGCGACGTCGTCAACCACCTGAAGGAAGACTACGTCAGCGTGTACGTGCCGACCACGCCGAACCCGACGTCCGGCTTCTTCCTGATGGTGCCGAAAAGCGAAGTAATCGAGCTCGACATGACCGTCGACGCCGCACTCAAGTACATCGTCTCGATGGGCGTCGTCTCTCCGCCCGCTAATCAGCCGGCGCCGGAGCGCCGCACGCCCGTCGAGCCACCGCTGTAATGCCGGCACGCGCCGCCCGCAACGCGATGCGGCGCGCGCCGATCAACTAATGCAAAACGAAAGACAAACATCATGTCGATGAGATCTGAATACTGCGGTCTGGTGACCGAACACCTGCTGGGTCAAACCGTGTCGCTGTGCGGCTGGGTGAGCCGGCGCCGCGACCATGGCGGCGTTATCTTCATCGACCTGCGCGACCGCGAAGGCCTCGTTCAGGTTGTCTGCGACCCGGACCGCGCGGAGATGTTCAAGACGGCAGAAGGCGTGCGCAACGAGTTCTGCGTTCAGGTGAAGGGTGTCGTGCGCAACCGTCCGGAAGGCACGACCAACGCCAGCCTGAAGAGCGGCAAGATCGAAGTGCTGTGCCACGAGCTGAGCGTACTGAACGCGTCCGTGACGCCGCCGTTCCAGCTCGACGACGACAACCTGTCGGAAACCACGCGCCTCACGCATCGCGTGCTGGACCTGCGCCGTCCGCAGATGCAGCACAACCTGCGCCTGCGTTATCGCGTCGCGATGGAGGTGCGCAAGTATCTGGATTCGCGCGGCTTCATCGACATCGAAACGCCGATGCTGACCAAGAGCACGCCGGAGGGCGCGCGCGACTACCTCGTGCCGTCGCGCGTGAACGCGGGCCAGTTCTTCGCGCTGCCGCAATCGCCGCAGCTCTTCAAGCAGCTGTTGATGGTCGCGAACTTCGACCGCTACTACCAGATCACCAAGTGCTTCCGTGATGAAGACCTGCGTGCTGACCGTCAGCCGGAATTCACGCAGATCGACTGCGAAACGTCGTTCCTGAGCGAGCAGGAAATCCGCGATCTGTTCGAAGACATGACGCGCCATGTGTTCAAGGAAACGATCGGCGTCGAGCTGGACGCGAAGTTCGCCGTGATGCCGTATTCGGAAGCGATGCGCCGTTTCGGTTCGGACAAGCCGGACCTGCGCGTGAAGCTCGAATTCACGGAGTTGACGGACGCGATGAAGGACGTCGACTTCAAGGTGTTCAGCACGCCCGCGAACACGAAGGACGGCCGCGTCGCGGCGCTGCGCATACCGAAGGGCGGCGAGCTGTCGCGTGGCGACATCGACAGCTACACGGAATTCGTGCGCATCTACGGCGCGAAGGGCCTCGCGTGGATCAAGATCAACGAAGTCGCGAAGGGCCGTGACGGCCTGCAAAGCCCGATCGTCAAGAACCTGCACGACGCCGCGATCGCCGCGATCATCGAGCGTACGGGCGCGCAGGATGGCGACATCATTTTCTTCGCGGCGGATCGCGCGAAGGTCGTGAACGACAGCCTCGGCGCGCTGCGCCTGAAGATCGGCCATTCGGAGTTCGGCAAGGCCAACGGCCTCGTCGAGTCGGGCTGGAAGCCGCTGTGGGTCGTGGACTTCCCGATGTTCGAATACGACGAAGAGGAAAACCGCTACGTCGCCGCGCACCACCCGTTCACGAGCCCGAAGGACGAACACCTCGAATATCTGGAAACTGACCCGGGCCGCTGCCTCGCGAAGGCCTACGACATGGTGCTGAACGGCTGGGAAATCGGCGGCGGCTCGGTGCGTATCTTCCAGGAAGACGTGCAGAGCAAGGTGTTCCGTGCGCTGAAGATCGGCGCGGAAGAAGCGCGCCTGAAGTTCGGCTTCCTGCTGGACGCGCTGCAGTACGGCGCGCCCCCGCACGGCGGTATCGCGTTCGGTCTGGACCGTATCGTCACGATGATGGCGGGCGCCGACTCGATCCGCGACGTGATCGCGTTCCCGAAGACGCAGCGCGCACAGGACCTGCTCACGCAGGCGCCGAGCGAAGTCGACGAGCGCCAGCTGCGCGAACTGCACATCCGCTTGCGCCAGCCCGAGCAGAAGGCGTGAATGTGAACGTTAGCGCATTGCGTCGTTAAAACAACGTCCAATGCGCGAAACTACGAACGAAGAAGGCGCTTCATGCGCCTTTTTCGTTTTTTGCGTTACAGTCACTGTAAGCTCCGCCGTCCGACATGCACGGCGCACCACCGCGCCCGCTTTATCACCATGCCGAAACCGCCGAAGATTCCAGAATCCGTACTCGTCGTCATTCACACGCCCGAACTCGACGTGCTGCTTATCGAACGGGCCGACCGCGAGGCGTTCTGGCAATCGGTGACGGGCTCGAAGGCGCACGCGGACGAGCCGCTCGCCGAAACGGCCATCCGCGAAGTGGCGGAAGAGACGGGTATCGTCATCGGCGGCGAGCTCGTGTCGCGCGATGCGCTGATCGACTGGCAGCACCATATAGAGTTCGAGATCTTCCCGACGTGGCGCCATCGCTATGCGGATGGCGTCACGCACAACACCGAGCACTGGTTCAGCCTTCAGGTGCCTCAGCGTCTCGAAGTGACGCTCGCGCCACTCGAACACACGGCACATCTGTGGCTGCCCTGGCAGGAAGCCGCCGAACGCTGCTTTTCGTGGTCCAACCGCGATGCAATCCTGCAGCTGCCACAACGCATGAAGGAGCGTTGCCGATGAGTGGCGGCGGCGGCCGCCGCCTCGACCGGCTGACGCAGCATCTGCCCGGCCGGCGCTACGGGTCAAGATATCGTTTCTGCTCGGGCAACACCGTTCGCCTGTTCAGTTCGGGCGAGCAGTACTTTGCCGCGTTGGTCGAGCGCATCGATTCGGCGCGAAGCCTGGTTGCGCTCGAAACCTACATCTTTTGTGACGACGCCGCGGGCCGTCCCGTTTCTGACGCGCTGATCCGGGCTGCGACGCGCGGCGTGCGCGTGCACGTGATCACCGACGGTATCGGCACCGAGCGCCTGCCAATGTTCAACGACTGGCGGGCGGCGGGCATCGAGCATCGCATCTATAACCCGCATCTGTTCGGCCGCTTCGGCTTTTCCCGCACGCACCGCAAGCTCGCCGTCGTCGACGACACTTTCGCGTATTGCGGCGGCATCAATATCGTCGACGACTACGATCAGAACGGCACGCGTCTGCCTTACCCGCGCTGGGATTTCGCCGTCGAGCTGCAAGGGCCCGTGGTGGCTGACGTGCGCGAAGCGTTCGACGTGCAGTGGGAGCGCATCCGCATCGGCCACCGGCCGGCACTGACGCCGCCGCCCGTCGGCGGCGCGACGCCGCAGGCGGCGACCGCGCGCTTCGTACGGGTGCGCCGCAGCTCGCGCGCCGCGGACATGCGCGCGCTGGCCGAGCCGTGCGTCGCGTTCGTCGCGCGCGACAACTTCGTCAACCGCCGCGCAATCGAGAAGGCCTATCTGACCGCGATCGGCCAGGCGCGTTCCGAGGTGCTGCTCGCCAATCCGTACTTCATGCCTGGGCGCAAGCTGCGGCGGGCGCTGATACTCGCGGCACAACGCGGCATCGACGTGCGGCTCGTGATCGGCAGGAAGGAATTCGCGATGCTCGACTATGCGGTGCCGTTTCTGTACCGGACGCTGCTCAAGGCGGGCGTGAAGATCGCCGAATACGAAAGGACGATGCTGCACGGCAAGGTGGCCGTCGTCGATTCGAACTGGGGCACCGTGGGTTCGTCGAATCTCGATGCGCTGAGCCTGATGCTGAACAACGAGGCGAATGTCGTGCTCGTGCTGCATCCGGAGATTGACCAGATGCGCAACGCGATCCTGTGCGCATTCGACGAATCGCGCCGCATCGATCAAACACGCTATGAGGCCCGCCCGGCGGGCGAACGCCTGTTGAACTGGTTCGCGTACAACACATACCGGATCGCGATGAAGCTGCTGACGGTCGGCGGTTACGACTAGAAAACGCAGCCAACGACATCGATACGATCATCGGCAATTCGAGATAACCCCGATCCGTTTCCAGCAAATGATTCTAAAAATTCCACGTCGTCTCGCAGACGAATGACGGAAAATCAGAGCGTGGGTTAGAAAGCCGTTTCTAATAAAGTCCTTGTTTCGCGGACGGTCGCCGACAATAATGGTACGACCGTTCGATTTTCATTCAGTCACAAATCAGACGGTAAAACAGCTATGCGAAAAGGCGAACAAACACGAGCCGCGATTCTCGATGCAGCACTCGATCTGGCCAGCCGCGACGGACTCGAAGGTCTGACGATCGGCCTGCTAGCCGAGCGCATGCAGATGAGCAAGAGCGGGGTGTTCGCGCATTTCGGGTCGCGCGAGGACTTGCAGGTCGAAGTGGTGCGCGAATATCACCGTCGTTTTGAAGACGAGGTGTTTTTCCCGAGTCTGCGCGAACCCCGTGGCTTGCCGCGCTTGCGCTCGATGATCTCGCGCTGGATCGAGAAGCGCATTCAGGAAGTCACGACCGGCTGCATCTATATCAGCGGGGCGGTCGAGTATGACGACCGCGCGGATAGCTCGGTGCGCGAGCAACTGGTCGCGAGCGTCACGATGTGGCGCGCGGCGCTCACGCGGGCCATTTCGCAGGCAATGGAGGAGGGGCATCTGCGCGCGGACACGGACCCGCAACTGATGCTTTTCGAACTGTATAGCTTCACGCTCGGCCTGCATCATGACGCGCGCTTCCTGCATCTGCCCGATGCTGTGCGTCTCACGTGGGCCGCGCTGGAAAAACTGATTGTTTCATATCAGAGCGAGAGCGCAAGCCACTAGCGAAGCCCGGGGTGGGTCCTCATCGGATCCGGACGGCGGGCGGCTGGCAGCCGGGCTCGAGCCAACACCTTTGGATTGATTGGAGAGACTCATGGGACAGTACGCCGCGCCGCTGCGCGACATGCGATTCGTATTGCACGAGCTGCTGAACGTCGAAGCCGAGATCAAGCAGATGCCAGAGCACGCCGATCTCGATGCCGACACGATCAACCAGGTGCTCGAGGAAGCCAGCAAGTTCTGCTCGGAAGTACTGTTTCCGCTGAACCAGAGCGGCGATCAGGAAGGCTGCAAGTACGAAGGCGATGGCGTCGTCACCACGCCGAAGGGTTTCAAGCAGGCGTACCGGCAATATGTCGAGGCGGGCTGGCCCGCGCTCGGTTGCGATCCAGAGTACGGCGGCCAGGGTCTGCCCAAGTTCGTCAATAACGCGCTGTACGAGATGCTGAATTCGGCAAACCAGGCCTGGACGATGTACCCGGGCTTGTCGCACGGCGCATACGAGTGCCTGCATGCGCACGGCACGCCGGAACTGCAGCAGGCGTATCTGCCGAAGCTGGTGTCGGGCCAATGGACGGGAACGATGTGCCTGACCGAGCCGCATTGCGGCACCGATCTCGGCATCCTGCGCACGAAGGCCGAGCCGAACAGCGACGGTTCGTACTCGATCAGCGGCACCAAGATCTTTATCTCCAGCGGCGAGCACGATCTCGCCGAGAACATCGTTCACCTCGTCCTTGCGCGTCTGCCCGACGCGCCGCATGGCACGAAGGGCATTTCGCTTTTCATCGTGCCGAAGTTCGTGCCGGACGCGAACGGCAACCCCGGCGAGCGCAACGGCGTGAAGTGCGGCTCGATCGAAAACAAGATGGGCATCCACGGCAACGCGACCTGCGTGATCAACCTCGACAACGCGAAGGGCTGGATGGTCGGCGAGCCTAACAAGGGCCTCAACGCGATGTTCGTGATGATGAATGCGGCGCGCCTGGGCGTCGGCATGCAGAGCCTCGGCCTCACGGAAGTCGCGTATCAAAACTCGCTCGTCTACGCGAAGGAGCGTCTGCAGATGCGCTCGCTGACGGGCCCCAAGGCGCCCGAAAAAGCCGCCGACCCGATCATCGTCCATCCCGACGTGCGTCGCATGCTGCTCACGCAGAAAGCGTACGCGGAAGGCGCGCGCGCGTTCTCGTACTGGGCGGCGCTGCATATCGACAAGGAGCTGTCGCATGAAGACCAAGCGGTCCGCAAGGAAGCCGCCGATCTCGTCGCGCTGCTCACGCCGATCCTGAAGGCGTTCCTGTCGGACAACGCGTTCGAAGGGACGAACCTCGCGATGCAGGTGTTAGGCGGCCACGGCTACATCGCCGAATGGGGCATGGAGCAATATGTGCGCGACGCGCGCATCAACATGATCTACGAAGGCACCAACACGATCCAGTCGCTCGACCTGCTGGGCCGCAAGGTGCTCGGCGACATGGGCGCGAAGCTGAAGAAGTTCGGCAAGCTCGTGACGGATTTCGTCGAAGCCGAAGGGATCAAGCCGGAGATGCAGGAGTTCGTCAATCCGCTCGCGGACATTGGCGACAAGGTCCAGAAGCTGACGATGGAAATCGGCATGAAGGCGATGCAGAACCCGGACGAAGTCGGCGCTGCCGCCGTGCCGTATCTGCGCACGGTCGGCCATCTGGTGTTCTCGTACTTCTGGGCCCGCATGGCGCGCATCGCGCTCGACAACGAAGCCTCCGGCGATCTGTTCTACAAGTCGAAGCTCGCGACCGCGCGCTTTTACTTCGCGAAGCTGCTGCCCGAAACGGCCTCGACGATCCGCGCCGCGCGCGCCGGTTCGAAGACGTTGATGGAAGTCGACGAAGCGCTGTTCTGACGCTACCGGCTGCCGGCGCTCGACGATCGCGCCGCGCAGCACCGGCCTCTCACACATGCCGCGCTCCGAACCCGTCCGCGCGCGGCCACTCTCGACACCGCATCACTCTCCGGAGAAACGACGTGAGCAATCTCATCATTCGCAAGGTCGCCGTGCTCGGCGCCGGCGTGATGGGCGCGCAGATCGCTGCGCACCTGATCAACGCCAAGGTGCCCGTGCTGCTGTTCGATCTGCCCGCCAAGGAAGGCCCGAAGAACGGCATCGCGCTGAAGGCCATCGAGAACCTGAAGAAGCTGTCGCCCGCGCCGTTCGGCGTGAAGGACGACGCGCAATACATCCAGCCCGCAAACTACGACGACGACATCGCGAAACTCGCCGAGTGCGACGTGGTGATCGAAGCGATCGCCGAGCGCATGGACTGGAAGCATGACCTGTACAAGAAGGTCTCGCCGCATATCGGCCCGAACGCGATCTTCGCGACGAACACGTCGGGCCTGTCGATCACGGAGCTGTCGAAAGGCTTCGCCGACGAGCTGAAGGCGCGCTTTTGCGGCGTGCATTTCTTCAATCCGCCGCGCTACATGCACCTGGTCGAACTGATTCCGACCACGGCGACCCGCCCGGAAATTCTCGATCAGCTGGAAACGTTCCTGACGAGCGTGGTCGGCAAGGGCGTCGTGCGCGCGAAGGACACGCCGAACTTCATCGCGAACCGCGTCGGTGTTTTCTCGATCCTCGCGGTGATCAAGGAGGCCGAGAAGTTCGGCCTGCGCTTCGATGAAGTCGACGATCTGACGGGCAGCCGCCTCGGACGCGCGAAGTCGGCGACGTTCCGCACGGCGGATGTCGTGGGCCTCGACACGATGGCGCATGTCATCAAGACGATGCAGGACAACCTCGCCGACGATCCGTTCTTCCCCGTCTACGAGACGCCCGCTGTACTCGCCGGACTGGTGAAGCAGGGCGCGCTCGGCCAGAAGACGGGCGCGGGCTTCTACAAGAAGGAAGGCAAGGCGATCAAGGTGCTCGACGCGAAGACGGGCAGCTATGTCGACGGCGGAGCGAAGGCGGAAGAACTGGTCGGCCGCATTCTCAAGCGTCCGGCCGCCGAGCGCCTGAAGCTGCTGCGCGAAACGCAGCATCCGCATGCGCAGTTCCTGTGGGCGATTTTCCGCGACGTGTTCCACTACATCGGCGTGCATCTGGAGTCGATTGCCGACAACGCGCGCGATGTCGATCTCGCGATCCGCTGGGGTTTCGGCTGGAACGAAGGTCCGTTCGAGGGCTGGCAGACGGCGGGCTGGAGGCAGATCGCCGAGTGGGTGCAGGAAGACATCGCGGCAGGCAAGGCGCTGTCGAATGCGCCGCTGCCCGCGTGGGTGCTCGAAGGTCCCGTCGCCGAAAAAGGCGGCGTGCACACGAACGAAGGCTCGTGGTCGCCGGCTGCGCAGCGCTTCGTGCCGCGCTCGTCGCTGGCCGTGTACGACAGGCAGGTGTTCCGCGCGCCGGTCGCCGGTGAAACGGGCGCCGATCCGAAGACCTATGGCAAGACCGTGTTCGAAACGGACGCAGTGCGCGCGTGGGTCGACGATCGCGCTGGCGAGAACGACGTGCTGATCGTGTCGTTCAAGAGCAAGATGAACACGATCGGGCCGTCGGTGATCGACGGCCTGACGCAGGCAATCGAGACGGCCGAGAAGGACTACAAGGCCGTCGTGATCTGGCAGCCGACCTCGCTGAAGCTCGGCGCGCCGGGCGGTCCGTTCTCGGCGGGCGCGAATCTCGAAGAAGCGATGCCCGCGTTCATGATGGGCGGCGCGAAGGGCATCGAGCCGTTCGTGAAGAAATTCCAGCAGGGCATGCTGCGCGTGAAGTATTCGAACGTGCCCGTGGTCGCGGCCGTGTCGGGCATTGCGCTCGGCGGTGGCTGCGAACTGCTGCTGCATAGCGCGAAGCGCGTCGCGCATATCGAGAGCTATATCGGCCTCGTCGAAGTGGGCGTCGGTCTCGTGCCCGCGGGCGGCGGCCTGAAGGAAGCGGCACTGCGCGCCGCCGAAGCCGCGACGCAAGTCGGCGCGACCAGCGATCTGCTGAAGTTCCTGCAGAAGTCGTTCGAAAACGCCGCGATGGCCAAGGTCTCGGGCTCCGCGCTCGACGCCCGCGCGATGGGCTATCTGAAGCCGTCCGACACGATCGTCTTCAACGTGTTCGAACTGCTCGACACCGCGAAGAAGGAAGCGCGCGCGCTGGCGGCCGCGGGCTATCGTCCGCCTCTTCGCGTGACGCAGGTGCCTGTGGCCGGACG
This sequence comes from Paraburkholderia sp. LEh10, assembly GCF_017814945.1. Lineage (GTDB taxonomy): Bacteria > Pseudomonadota > Gammaproteobacteria > Burkholderiales > Burkholderiaceae > Paraburkholderia. Next base: position 54,114 of record NZ_JAGIPX010000040.1, on the reverse strand, counting down.
CTCGGCGATTTCGACGATCAAGGCGTCGCTCGTGAACATGCGCGACGGCCGTTTCATCAGCGATCACGACTATCTGATCGCGAGCCGTATCGCGGAAGCCGTGTGCGGCGGGGACGTCGAAGCGGGCAGCCTGGTCGACGAAGAATGGCTGCTGGCGCTGGAGCGCCGCGCATTCGTCGAACTGCTCGGCACGCAAAAGACGCAGGAACGGATCATGGGCATGCTGCAAACGGGCAAACCGGTGCGCAACTGAGCGTCGCGATTCATTGCATGGGGCCAGAGTAACGCGCTGAGGCGCCACTTCTGGCCGACAAAGGAGCATTAGATGAGCAAGCAATTGCAGGATGCATATATCGTCGCCGCGAGCCGCACGCCGATCGGCAAGGCGCCGCGCGGGATGTTCAGAAACACGCGCCCGGACGAACTGCTGGTGCACGCGATCAGATCGGCCGTCGCGCAGGTGCCGGGCCTCGACACGTCGCTGATCGAAGATGCGATTGTCGGCTGCGCGATACCCGAGGCCGAGCAGGGCTTGAACGTCGCGCGCATGGGCGCGTTGCTGGCGGGACTGCCGAACACGGTCGGCGGCGTGACGGTGAACCGTTTCTGCGCATCGGGGATCACGGCGCTCGCGATGGCGGCGGACCGCATTCGCGTCGGCGAATCGGACGTGATGATCGCGGGCGGCTGCGAGTCGATGAGCATGGTGCCGATGATGGGCAACAAGCCGTCGCTGTCGCCGCACATCTTCGATCGCAATGAAGACGTGGGCATTGCATACGGCATGGGCCTGACGGCGGAGAAAGTCGCGGAGCGCTGGAAGGTGAGCCGCGAGCAGCAGGACCGGTTCTCGGTCGAATCGCACCGCAAGGCGATTGCCGCGCAAGAGGCGGGCGAGTTCAACGACGAGATCGCGCCGTACACGATCACTGAGCGTTTCCCTGATCTCGCGACGGGCGAAGTGAAGGTGAAGACGCGGGAAGTGAAGCTCGACGAAGGCCCGCGCGCCGATACGTCGATGGAGGGTCTTGCGAAACTCCGCACTGTGTTCGCGAACAAGGGCTCGGTGACGGCGGGTAACAGTTCGCAGACGTCGGATGGCGCGGGCGCGCTGATCGTCGTGTCGGAGAAGATTCTCAAGCAGTTCAACCTGACGCCGCTCGCGCGCTTCGTGAGTTTTGCGGTGCGCGGCGTGCCGCCGGAGATCATGGGCATCGGCCCGAAGGAAGCGATACCGGCTGCGTTGAAGGCGGCGGGTTTGAAGCAGGACGATATCGACTGGATCGAACTGAACGAGGCGTTTGCGGCGCAGTCGCTGGCGGTGGTCAACGATCTCGGTCTTAACCCGGCGAAGATCAATCCGATCGGCGGCGCGATTGCACTGGGGCACCCGCTTGGCGCGACGGGTGCGATTCGTGCGGCAACCGTCGTGCATGGGCTGCGGCGGCGGAATTTGAAGTATGGGATGGTGACGATGTGCGTGGGGACCGGGATGGGGGCTGCCGGGATTATCGAGAGAGTTTGATGGGCGGAGTTGCATTTGCTGCTGTCGTTTTGCCCTTTCGCGGGCATTCGCGATGGCGGCTTGTTTTGCCCTTGCGGCGGGCATCCCGCGATGGCGGTTTGTTTTGCCGCTGTCGCTGGCATCCGCGATGCGCCTCGCGGCGCGAAGGTTGCCCCTGTGCGGGGCGGCACTTACTTTCTTTGCCGCCGCAAAGAAAGTAAGCAAAGAAAGCGGGCTCACCCCGAGCCGCTTGACGATTACCCACGGGCCCCCAACGTTCCGAGTACAGCACCTGCCCAGGGGCCCTCAACGTCCCCACGCTGACAAGGGCGGTGAGATGTTTGGCGCCGTATGTCGGTGCGCAAGCGCCAGATGCGGGTGAGGCGTTAGCCAGCACGTTGGCAACGAGCGCTCGCCGGTACGCTAGCGCAATAAGTGCGGGGCCGTTGAGAGCCCGTGGGTAGGAACAAGGATTGGCGGCGTGAGCGGCTTTCTTTGCCTCCTTTCTTTGCCGCGGCAAAGAAAGTAGGTGCCGCCCCGCACAGGGGCAACGCCCGCGCCGCGAGGCGGTATCGCGGATGCCCGCGCAGGGGCAAAACAAACCGCCATCGCGGGATGCCCGCGCAGGGGCAAAACAAACCGCCATCGCGGGATGCCCGCGCAGGGGCAAAACAAACCGCCATCGCGGATGCCCGCCAAAGCCAAGAGCAAACCGAATCGCGAACTGCCCGCGCAGGGCAAATAGGAGACACCGATGGACATCCTGATCGAACGCACAGCCGACGTGCAAACGATAACCTTCAACCGTCCCGACAAGAAAAACGCCATCACATCGGCGATGTACCAGACGATGGCGGACGCGCTGGCGCAAGCGCAATCCGACGCCACGGTCCGCGCGATCCTGATCCGCGGCAGCGTCGGCATCTTCAGTGCCGGCAACGATCTCGAAGACTTCATGAAGAAGCCGCCCGTCGGCGAGGAAGCGCCCGTGTTTCGGTTCCTGCGCGCGATCAGCTCGGCGGAAAAGCCGCTGGTGGCGTCGGTCGCGGGCGCGGCGGTCGGTGTCGGCACGACACTGCTCTTGCATTGCGACATGGTCTATGCCGCCGACAACGCTACATTCTCGCTGCCGTTCTCGCAGCTGGGCCTGTGCCCGGAAGCGGCATCGTCGCTGCTGCTGCAACGCGTCGCAGGTTATCAGGCGGCAGCCGAGAAGCTGATGCTCGGCGAACCGTTCGATGCCAATGAAGCACAGCGCATGGGCTTCGTGAACCGGCTGCTCCCCGCCGCCGAAGTGGATGCGTTCGCGCTGCAACAGGCGCAGAAGCTGGCCGCGCTGCCCGCGTCGTCGCTGCGCGTGACCAAGCAGCTGATGAAGCGCGCCGCACAGCACGAACTGCAGGCGCAAATGACCGACGAGGCCGTGCATTTCGCCAAGATGCTGCTCGCGCCTGAAGCGAAGGAAGCCTTCAAGGCGTTCTTCGAGAAGCGCAAGCCGGATTTCCGCCAGTTCAACTGAGCGCGAAGTAACGGCGGAGCGGCGCGGCAAATCCGGACGAATCCGGCGTCAGACCGTCTCGTAATCGACGAAGCTCGATTCGCGGCAAAAGCTCACGAGCCGCACGCCCGCTTCGCGCGCAATCGTGATCGCCAGCGACGACGGCGCCGAGATCGTCGCGACCATCGGAATGTCGACGCGCGCCGCCTTGCGCACCAACTCGTAGCTCGCGCGGCTCGACAGGAACACGAAGCCGTCCTTCGTATCGATGCGGTCCAGCGCCAGCCGGCCGATCAGCTTGTCGAGCGCGTTGTGGCGGCCCACGTCCTCGAACGCGTAGCGAATCGCACCCGTTGCGTCGCACCACGCGGCGGCGTGCAGGCCGCCCGTCATCTTCGTCAGCGCCTGGTGCGCGGGCAACTCCTTCGCGGCGCGGGCGATCGCGTCCGGCGCAAGGCGCTGCAGAAAGCCCGTGTCGGGCACGCGCTCGGGCGTCAGATCGAGCAGATCGATGCTCTCGATCCCGCACACGCCGCAACCCGTGCGCCCCGACAGCGCGCGGCGCTTTTCCTTCAGCGCGACGAACGCCTGCTGAACGACAGTCAGCTGCACTTCCGCATGCGGCAGTTTGCCGTCGCGAAACTCGACCTCGATGTCCTGAATGTGCGCGCCGCGCTCGACGATCCCTTCCGAAATCGCGAAGCCGACCGCGAACTCCTCCAGGTCGCGCGGCGTGCACATCATCACCGCATGCGAAATGCCGTTGAAGACGAGCGCGACGGGCCATTCCTGGCCGACATGATCGGCGACGCTTTCGACCGTGCCGCCGCGGTGCCGGCGCACCGGCTGCTCGACCACGCCCGGCTGTTCGCCCGTATCCAGTTCGTTCACCTGCTGACTCCTGTATTGATGCAGCAACCTGGCGGCAGCGCCGCCGCGTCGCGAATAAGGTTCTAAAATACCTCAGACCGGCCTAGTACGTTGTCCGCCGAACAAGAGGAATCTGCCATGGGACTCAATGACGCGCCCCTGCTGTTCAACTTCGAGGTCGAATCTTCGGAGAATCTGAAATTCATCCCGATGGTGGTCCGGTTCAATCTCGACCGCTTCGGGCTGCGCATTTCGCTCGAACAGTGGCAGACGCTGCCGTATGAAGATCGCGTGCTGCTGGCCCGCTTTCCCGTCGAAGACGACACGCAGATCGAGCCGAACTTCGATCACGCGCTGTTCGAGATGTTGCGCACTCACGCGAACGTCGAGCCCGAGTGGTTCACGCCCGAGGATAACCCGGCGTGGCGGGACACTGCAGTCGTGCCCGACAGCGTCCTGCAGCAGGCGAAGCTCGCCAGTCTCAACCTGCCGAGCGCCGACGACTGGGCGCGGCTCGACGCGTTCCAGCGCTACGTGCTTGCCAAACTGTCGCGCAAGGCGGCGAGCAACCACGATTTCCTGCCCGCAATGAAGGAATTCGGCCTCGCTGGCTGATGCGGCGGAAGATTTTTCGTCTTTTGCCCTCAATCTTGTCCGAATGCTGCCGTTATCCAAAGGTTGGCGCGTCAAGCGTTGCGCGCGGCTACGTCTGTTGCATCCGCGTTGCCGGCGCGCGCCGCAGTTGAACGGCTTCTCCCGCGCGCCCTGCCTGCAGGATCGAACGACGTTCGGAACCATGATTTCTTTTCTATCGAAGCGCCTGCTGATCAATCTGGCCGTCGTCGTCGCGGCAGTCGGCGCGAACGCCTTCGTCGCGTACACGCAGATTCGCGGACAGCGTGACGCCGACGCGCGCACGGTCCGCTCGACGGGCATCCGTCAGAACCTGGAAGCCTATCGCGCGACGCTCGAGGATGGCCTGGGCGTCCTCGGGCGCTACGAGGCCCGGGCGCAGCCGGCGCCCGCCGATGCCGTCGCGGCGATGTCGGCGTCGCTCGCGAAACTCGACAAGGCGCTGCGCGATCAGCTGGCGAGCGAGCCGCTCATCGCCGCCGCGCTCGTCCAGCTCACGGCCGACGGCAAGCGGCTCCAGCAGGACATCGCGCTCGCCCTCGCGAAGACCAACGCGCCGGAGCAGGACGGTTCGCGCGCGTGGGCCGCGCAGACTTATACGCGCCTCGGGATGGAAGTCAACCGGCTCGAAGCGCGCATGGACGCGGTGCGCGAGCAGGAAGACCGCGCACTGAAAGCCGCGCTCGAACAGTCGATGCACGATTCGCAGTACGCGATGCTGTTGCTGATCGTGACGATGCTCACGGGCAGCGCGCTCCTGATCTACACGTTCGGCGCACGCGAAAGCGTCGCGCGCGAAAAGCTGCGCATCGCGCGGGCGCTGCATCGCACCGACGAGCGCTTTCGCGGCCTGTTCGACGAGCATCCCGTGCCGATGTACATCTTCGACCGCGAATCGCTGCGCTTTTTGGCCGTCAACGCGGCCGCCGTCCAGCAGTACGGCTTTGCGGAGAGCGAGTTTCTTTCGATGACGATTCACGCGATCCGCCCGCACGCCGAGATTGCTCGTCTCGAATCGCACCTGCTGCGCAGCGACTCGACGCCGGGCGGCCCGCGCACGATGGCGGGCATCTGGCATCACCGCCGCAAGGACGGCTCGCTGATCAGCGCCGACATTTCGTATCACGCGATGACGTTCATGGGCCGCCCCGCGCTCTTCGTGCTTGCCGACGACGTCACCGAGCAGATCAACGCCGAAGCCGAAGCCCAGCGTTCGAACCAGATGCTGGAGACGGTGATCGACAATATCCCGCAGCGCATTTTCTGGAAGGACAAGGATTTGCGCTATCTCGGCTGCAACATGGCGTTCGCGCGCGACGCGGGCCTCGCGTATCCGGAGCAGGTGATCGGCAAGCTCGACGAGGACATGCCGTGGCGCGCATTCGCCGGCGAGCTGCGCCGCCACGAATTCGAAGTGATGAACTCGGGCGTGCCGAAGATGAACTTCGAAGTCGACGTGGTGATCGACGGCGTGCATCGCACGACGGTGACGAGCAAGCTCCCCTTCACCGACGGCGATGGCCGCGTGATCGGCGTGCTCGGCTCCTATACGGACGTCACCGAGCGCAAGCGCGCGGACCTCGCGCTGCGTCTGCAAAGCCGCGCGCTCGACGCGAGCGTCAACGCGATCCTGATTACGGCACCCTCGAAGGAAGGCAACCTGATCGAGTATGTGAACCCGGCGTTCAAGCGCATCACGGGCTACGATCCGCAGGAAGTGATCGGCCAGGACTGCCGCCTGTTGCAGCGCGACGACCGCGATCAGGAGGGCATCGAGGCAATCCGCCAGGCGCTCGCGGCGAACCGCGAGGTGAGCGCGGTTCTGCGCAATTACCGCAAGGACGGCGCGCTGTTCTGGAATCAGCTATACATTGCGCCCGTGCCCGATGCCGATGGGCAGACCACGCACCATATCGCCGTCATCAACGACGTGACGGCGCTGATCCGCTATCAGGAACAGCTCGAGTATCAGGCGAACTACGACAGCCTCACGCGCCTGCCCAACCGCTATCTGCTGCGCGACAGGCTGCAACATGCGCTGATCGTCGCGCGGCGGCATCACAAGGGCCTCGCCGTCGTGTTCATCGATCTCGACGGCTTCAAGAACGTCAACGACAGCCTCGGACATAGCGTCGGCGACCGGCTGCTGTCGGTGGTGGCCGATCGTCTCGCGCGCTGCGCGCGGGCGAGCGACACGGTCGCGCGTCACGGCGGCGACGAGTTCGTGATCGTGATGACGGATACCGTCGACGAGCAGTCGCTGATCGCATGGATGGAGCGCGTGCGTGCGTCGATCTCGGAGCCCGTGTGGCTCGACGGCACGGAACTGTACGTCGGCTGCAGCATGGGCGCGAGCCTTTTCCCGCAGGACGGCGAGGACGCCGAAACACTGATGAAGAAGGCCGATCTCGCGATGTATCGCGCGAAGGACATGGGCCGCAACACGTTCCAGTTCTACCAGCCGGAGATGAACGTATCGGCGGGGGCGCGGCTGAACATGGAACGGCGTCTGCGCCGCGCGCTGCGCGACAACGAGTTTCTGCTGCACTATCAGCCGCAGGTCGATATCGAAACGGGGCAGGTGGTCGGCATGGAAGCGCTGGTGCGCTGGCGCGATCCGGAAGCCGGCCTGATTCCGCCGTCGCAGTTCATTCCCGTCGCCGAGGAAAGCGGGCTGATCGGGCCGCTGTCCGAATGGGTGCTGCGCGAAGCGTGCCGGCAGAACAAGGCGTGGCAGGACGAAGGGCTGCCGCCCGCGCGGGTGTCGGTGAACCTGTCGGCGCGGCAGTTCCAGCAGCGCGACATCGCCAAGCTCGTCACGCAGGTGCTCGAAGAGACCGGGCTCGAACCGCAGTATCTGGAACTCGAGTTGACGGAGAGCACCATCATGCGCAACGCGGAAGAAGCCGTGACGATGCTCAACGAACTGCACGCGCTCGGCATCGGTCTTGCCATCGACGACTTCGGCACCGGCTATTCGAGCCTGAGTTACCTGAAGCGCTTCCCCGTCGATCGCCTGAAGATCGACAGATCGTTCGTGTCGGATATCGGCGAATCGTCGGACGATGAAACGATTACGTCCGCGATCATCGCGCTCGCGCACTCGCTGAATCTGCAGGTGATTGCGGAAGGCGTGGAGACATCGACGCAGCTCGACTTCCTCAAGGAGCGCGCGTGTGACGAGATGCAGGGTTATTTTTTTGCGAAGCCGATGCCGCACGACGCGATTCCCGGCATGCTGCAGCGTAGCGTCGAGAGCGCCGCGGAGAATGCCGACGAGGCCGCGGCGAACGCCTGACGCCGCGCCGAACGACGCGCCAGAATGGCGCGCGGCGCGTCGAGCTCAATCCAGTTGAGGCAGCGCGCGCGGGCGGCGGTCGCTGTCCGTCGCAACATACGTGAGGGTTGCTTCCGTGACCTTCACTGTCTCTTCTGCGAGGCTCATACGCTGCGCGTAGACCTCGACGGCAACCGTCACCGACGTATTGCCCGTCTTTACAATATCCGCGTAGAAGCTAAGCAGGTCTCCGACGAACACCGGCTGCTTGAACACGAACGAGTTGACCGCGATGGTCGCGACGCGGCCGTTCGCGCGGCGGCTCGCCGGAATCGAGCCGGCAATGTCGACCTGAGCCATGATCCAGCCACCGAACACATCGCCGTGGACGTTCGCATCCGAGGGTTGCGGGACGACGCGCAGCGCGCATTGTTTCTGCGGGAGTGGGGGAGTCTCGGTCATCGGGGCATCCATGAAATTCAATTGAGCCGACGGCGGCGCGTCTCACGACCACGGCACGACCGGGGAGACTCGATACCGTCAGCGCGGCGAAAGCGGCGCCAGCCGGCTTCTGCGACAATATTGCCAGTTCAGGGATTGTACGGGAAAGCACTCGCTGGAGTTTATTGCCAGCCCTGGTGCGTTCGGGACGGATTGAATGCTTTTGTGGCTGTCCGTCGCGAGCGCGCCGCGCCCGTCACATTCCGTATGAGTCGCGCGTCAAGCGTGCAGGCTTCCCCCGCAAAACAATCATGCGTCGTTTTTCCGCTTCTTCCGAACCGTCGCCGATCTCGACCCAGCCGCGCAACGACTGGCAAACGATCGTCTCGCTGCTGCCGTATCTCGCAACGTACAAGTGGCGCGTCGTGTTCGCGCTCAGTTGCCTGATCGGCGCGAAGGTCGCCAATCTCGGCGTGCCGATCGTGATGAAGCGCATCGTCGACAGTCTTGCTTCCGTGCAGCATCTGACCGCGCTCGGACGCGCGGAGCATGCGCCGGGCGTCGTGCTGCTCGGCGGTATCGGGCTGCTGGTGGTCGCGTACGCCGTCGTGCGGCTGTCGACGTCGCTTTTCACCGAACTGCGCGAGATCCTTTTTTCCAAGGTGACGGAAAGCGCGGTGCGCCAGCTTGCGCTGAAAGTGTTCCGGCATCTGCATTCGCTGTCGCTGCGGTTTCATCTGGAGCGGCAGACAGGCGGGATGTCGCGCGACATCGAGCGCGGCACGCGCGGCATTACGCAACTGATCTCGTATTCGCTGTACAGCATTTTGCCGACGCTCGTCGAAGTCGGACTCGTGCTCGGGTTCTTCGTCGTCAAATACGAGGCGTATTACGCGATCGTCACGTTCGTCGCATTGGTCGCATACATCACGTACACCGTGAAGGTGACCGAGTGGCGCACGCATTTCCGCCGCACGATGAACGAGCTCGATTCGAAGGCGAATTCGCGCGCGATCGATTCGCTGTTGAACTACGAGACGGTTAAGTACTTCAACAACGAAGAGTGGGAAGCCACGCGTTATGACGAGAACCTCAAACGCTATCGCGCGGCGGCGATCAAGTCGCAGAACTCGCTGTCGGCGCTGAACTTCGGACAGCAGGCGATCATCGGCACCGGGCTCGTGTTCATCCTGTGGCGCGCGACGCAAGGCGTGATGGCGGGGCGCCTGACGCTCGGCGATCTGGTGCTGATCAACACGTTCATGCTGCAGCTCTATATTCCGCTGAATTTTCTCGGCGTCGTGTATCGCGAGCTGAAGCAGAGCCTCACCGACATGGACCGCATGTTCACGCTGCTCGGCGCGGCGCGCGAGGTGCCTGACGCGCCCGATGCGCCGCCGCTCGAGGTGCGCGGCGCTCAGGTGAGCTTCGAGCATGTGAACTTCGCTTATGAAGCGTCGCGGCCGATCCTGCATGATGTGACCTTCACGATACCGGCGGGGACGACGACGGCCGTCGTCGGCCATAGCGGCTCGGGCAAGTCGACGCTTGCGCGCCTGTTGTTCCGCTTCTACGACCTGGAGCGCGCGACGGGCGGCGCAATACGTATCGACTCACAGGACATTCGCGACGTGACGCAGGACTCGCTGCGCGCGTCGATCGGCATCGTGCCGCAGGATACGGTGCTTTTCAACGACACGATCTACTACAACATCGCGTATGGCCGCCCATCGGCGACGCGCGACGAAGTGATTGCGGCGGCGCGCGCGGCGCACATTCACGAGTTCATCGAGAGCTTGCCGAAGGCCTATGAAACGCCTGTTGGCGAACGCGGCCTGAAACTGTCGGGCGGCGAGAAGCAGCGCGTCGCGATCGCGCGCACGCTGCTGAAGAATCCGCCCATTCTGCTGTTCGACGAAGCGACGTCCGCGCTCGATTCGCGCTCCGAGCGCGCGATCCAGCATGAGCTCGATCAGATTGCGCGCGATCGCACGACGTTGATCATCGCGCACCGGCTATCGACGGTCGTGCACGCGCAGCAGATCATCGTCATGGACAAGGGGCGCATCGTCGAGCGCGGTACGTTCGGCGATTTGATCGTGGCGGGCGGACTGTTCGCGCAGATGTGGGCGTTGCAGCAGCAGAGGGCCGCGCATCGCGAGGAGGTGGTGGAGGAGCATGACGACGGCGCTGAGCGGTGATGACGGGGGCGATGTGCTTGTGACTGTCCAGCATGCAATCGACCAGACCCGCCCTCACGCGCTTTGCGCGATCAACTGCCGATCCAGCGCTTCAAGCTGCGCGGGCGTCCCGACGTTCTCCCACGGCCCGTCATAAAGCTCACCTGTCACGCGCCTGCCGGCAATCGCCTCACGATAATACGGCGTCAGCGCGCGACGCGTCCCCGGCGCGAGATCGCGAAACATACGCGTATCGTAGAGCCCGATACTGCCGAACGTGTAGCGCGGCGCGCCGTCGAGCGCCAGCGTGCCGTCGCTTGCCAGCACGAAGTCGCCATTCGGATGAAACGCAGGATTGGGCACCATCACCAGATGCATGCCCGGCTCTTCGGCATCGGCGAGACGCGCGGCATGCGCGCGCAACGTCGAATAGTCGAAATCCGCGTACACATCCCCGGCGACAGCTGCGAACACTTGCGGCTTGCCCGCCTCTTCGAGCAACGGCAACGCCTGAGCAATGCCGCCCGCAGTTTCGAGCGCCTCGTGCTCAGCCGAATAACGCAGTTCAACGCCAAAGCGCGAACCGTCGCCCAACGCCTGTTCGATCTGCGCGCCGAGCCACGCATGATTGATCACGATGACCGCAAAGCCCGCGCGCGCGAGCCGTTCGATCTGCCATTCGATCAGCGCCTTGCCGCCGACTTTCAGCAGCGGCTTCGGGCAGGTGTCCGTCAGGGGACGCATCCGGTCGCCGCGTCCCGCGGCGAAGATCATCGCTTTGTTCAAGTTCGTCATCCGTCAGAAGGTGTAGCCGACTTCGACGGCGCGGCCTTCGAGGTCATCGAGCAGCTTCGCGAACGGCGCGAGCGGCCGGTAGCGTTGCGCGACCTTGCGCGCATAGCCGATGAAGCGCGGCAGGTCGGCCATGTAGTGCGGTTTGCTGTCGCGATAGTTGATCCGGCAGAAAAGCCCCAGCACCTTGATGTGCCGTTGCAAACCCATCCATTCGAGCTGGCGATAGAACTCGCCGAAATCGGCATCGACGGGCAGGCCGGCCTTTCTGGCGCGTTCCCAGTAGTACGCGAAGCAATCCAGTTCGAACTCCTCGTCCCAGCTGATAAACGCATCGCGCAGCAATGACGCGGCGTCGTACGAGATTGGGCCGTACACGGCGTCCTGGAAGTCGAGCACGCCGGGATTCGGGCTCGCGATCATCAGATTGCGAGGCATGAAGTCGCGCAGCATGAAGACCTGAGGCTGCGCGCGCGCGCTCGCAATCAGGAGCGCGAACGTGCGATCGAGCACGCCGCGCGTGTTCGCGTCGACCTCACGCCCGAGATGGCGGCCAATGAACCATTCCGGCATCAGTTCCATCTCGCGCCGCAGGAACGCTTCGTCGAACGGCGGCAGCACGTCCTCGCGCGATGCGAGCTGCCAGCGGATCAGCGCATCGAGGGCGGCGCGCATCAGATGTTTCGCGTCGCTGGCATCGCTGTGCTTGAGCGCGCTCAGATACGGCTGAGTGCCGAGATCGGAGACGAGCATGAAGCCCGCGTCCAGATCCACTTCGAGCACGCGCGGCACGTGGACGCCCGCGTCAGCCAGCAAGCCCGCTATCTGCACGAATTCGCGACATTTTTCGGGTGGCGGCGCATCGACGGCGATCACCGTCGCGCCCGCGCTGCCCGCGCCCAGCGCCACGCCGTCGCCCGCGAGGCGGAAATAGCGGCGAAAGCTCGCATCGGCGGAAGCGGGCTTGAGCGTCGCAAGGTCGAGACCGTAGCGGTCGGCGTGCGTGCGCAGCCAGGCGTCCAGGAGTTCGAGACGGGCATCGGCCGTCGAAGAAGCGGAAGTAAGGGAGGATGCGGGGGAAGGCGTCATGAAAAGCAGGTGACAAAATCAGAGTGGACAACGTCTTGCCATATAATACCCCACGACTTTTTTGACGCGACTCGCGTCAGTTCTCGCGCATCTCGCTGGTCGCCCGCCTTACCGCTGCATGAATCGTCAAAAGTTGTGCATTCGATGCCCGATTGCACAGGCGGCAACTCGTGACTGATGAGCGGGGCGGATGAACTGACAGCAGGGCCGATACGCCAAACGATACATGCCGCCCAAAAAGCTTTTCCCAAACACTCCCTCTTCTGACGGCCTGCCGCGCAGAAGGCGGCTCGCAGCGGCGCTGGTCGCCGTGCCGGGCCTGCTGCCCGCGCTTTCGCATGCGCAGCTGGCGGGGGAGGCGGCGCAAGCACAGCCGATCGACGCGCCGTGGGGCCTGCGGCTGGACCCTCAACTCGAGGAACACCCGACGCCTCGCGGCCAGAGTTCCGCGACCTTCGTGCTCGGCGACTCGACGACGGGGACGGCCGACCAGGACATCGCGGCGAAGGGGTCCGCCGAAGTCCGCCGCGGCACCTCGGCGCTCAAGGCCGACGCGCTACATTACGATCAGGATACGGACATGGCCGACGCGTACGGCAATGTCCATCTGTCGGGAAACGGCAGCGTATTCATGGGCCCGGAAGCGCACATGAAGGTCGAGTCGAGTGAAGGCTTCATGACCGCGCCGAAGTATCGCTTCAACGTGACGGGCGGCTCGGGCAGCGCGGAGCGCGTCGATCTGCTCGACAACGAACGCTCGGTGTTCACGCGCGGCACCTATACGGCGTGTCAGTGCGCGGAAGATCCCGCGTGGTACATCAAGGGCAGCGAGTTCGATTTCGACACGGGCTCCGACGATGGCGTCGCGCACAACGGCGTGCTGTTCTTCCAGGGCGTCCCCGTGTTTGCGAGCCCGTGGCTGTCGTTCCCGCTGTCGGGCGCGCGGCGCAGCGGCCTGCTGCCGCCTACCGCGTCGCTCAGTTCGACCAATGGCTTCGAGCTGTCGCTGCCGTACTACTTCAACATTGCGCCGAACCGCGATCTGACCTTGACGCCACGCATCCTGTCCAAGCGCGGCGTCCAATGGCAGGCGAACTTCCGGTATCTGTCGCCGACGTATAGTGGTTCGATCACGGGCGAGTTCCTGCCCGACGACAAGATCACCCATACGAACCGCTACGCGCTGTATATCCAGCACAACCAGAACTTCGGTTCCGGCTTCGGCGGCTACATTTACTACAACAAGGTCTCGGACAACACGTATCCGGAAGACCTGTCGTCGGCGACGAACCAGTTCCTGAACGGCACGCAGCTGCTGTTCCAGCAGGAAGCTGGCCTCACGTACAACAACGGGCCGTGGTCCGTGCTCGCGCGCGAGCAGCACTGGCAGACGCTTTCGCCGTCCACCGCGCCGTACGGCCGCGAGCCTCAGTTGAACGTGAAGTACGGGAAGTACAACGTCGGCGGCTTCGACTTCGGCGCGGAAGCGGACTATTCGCGCTTTCGCATCACGACGGCGGACTCGACGGAAGGCGATCGTGTCGTCTTCAATCCGTACCTGTCATATTCCGTCGTCGGTCCGGGCTACTTCGTCACGCCGAAAGTGCAATGGCACTTCGCGTCGTATGACCTGAGCAACATCGGCTCGGATGCACCCCCCGGCCAGCCGAAGAATTTCACGGAGTCGGTGCCGACGTTCTCGTTCGATACCGGCCTGATCTTCGACCGCTCGGTGCGCGTGTTCGGCGAAGACTATATCCAGACGCTCGAACCGCGTCTGTACTACGTCTATACGCCGTATCGCAACCAGAACTTCGCGCCGCTGTTCGACACGGCCGAATCGGACTTCGGTCTGGCTGAAATCTTCACGCCGAATACGTTCGTCGGTAACGACCGTATCGCCGATGCGAACCGCCTGACGGCCGCCCTCACGACGCGTTTCCTGAACCCCGCGACGGGCGACGAACGCGCGCGCTTCGTGATCGCGCAGCAGTACTATTTCCGCGACCAGCGCGTGACGCTGAACCAGACGCAGACGACGGAACAGGCGACGCATTCGGACCTGATTCTCGGTGCGTCGCTGAAGCTCGGGGCAGGTTTCGCTTCGGAAACGGCGTTCCAATATAATGCGGACAACAACCAGCTGGTCAAGACCAGCGTCGGCTTCGGCTATAGCCCGCAAGCCGGCAAGGTGATCAACGTCGGATACCGTTACACGCGCGCCAACACGACGCTCGAAAATCAGCCGATCAACCAGTTGCTAATTTCGGGCCAATGGCCGTTGGCGCATCGCGTCTTCGGCGTCGGGCGGATCAACTACGATCTGAAGGGACATCGCGCCGTCGATGCGCTCCTCGGCGTGCAATACGACGCGGATTGCTGGACGCTCGGCGTGGGCTTCCAGCGTTATGCAAACGGGGTGAACACGACGGGCAGCCAGACCTCCGGGACGCGGGTGCTCGCTCAGTTGACGTTCAAGGGGCTGTCGAGCGTCGACAACGGGCTGATGTCCGCGTTCCGCGCGAGCGTGGCGGGCTATACGCCGCTGCCGCCGCCGCCGCCGCCCGAATCGCAGTTCAACAACTACGAATGACGGACCGCTACCGCGTCGTTCGCAGTCGATACGCAAACTGGAGTTTGCATGGGACCAGAGTAAGGCGCTAAAGCGCCAACTCTGGTCGACTAGCCATGGGGCTGGAGTAAGGCGCTGAAGCGCCAACACCAGCCGACAGGGCATGGGACCAGAGTAAGGCGCTAAAGCGCCAACTCTGGTCGACAGACGGGCCGAGCGTGCCCGACATCTTTGGAGTATCTGTGGCAATCATGAAAAAGCTTCGCCTGGCAACGTTCGCGACCGGCCTCGCTGCGGCCGCTTCCATTCTGCTGGCCGCCCCTGCACATGCGCAGGCGCTGAGCGGCGACAGTAATGCCCAAACGGTCGACACGATCGCGGCTGTCGTCAATAACGGCGTCATCACGCAGCGCGAGCTCGACATGCGCGTCGGCCTGATCACGAAGCGGCTGGAGCAGCAGCACGCGCCGATTCCGCCGGCGGACCAGTTGCGCCAGCAGGTGCTGAACCAGCTGGTGCTGGAACGCATCCAGCTGCAGAAGGCGCGCGAAGACGGCATCAGCGTGGACGACACGACGGTGCAGCGCACGCTCGAACGTCTCGCGCAGGCCAACAACATGCCGCTCGAAATGTACCGCGCGCGCATCGAGGCGCAAGGCGTGCCCTGGGCGACCTTCACGGGCGATGCGAAGACGGAGCTGATCCTGTCGCGCCTGCGCGAAAAGGAAGTGGACAGCAAGATCACCGTATCGGACGCGGAAGTGGCGAACTACATCGCGAGCCAGCGCGGGCCGACGGCGGGGCTGACGAGCGATCTGCACTTCGAGCACATCCTGCTGAAGGCGCCGCTCAACGCGCCGCAGACGGACATCGAGGCGGCCCAGGCGAAGGCGAATTCGCTGCTGCACGAAGCGATGAACGGCGGCAACTTCGAAAAACTCGCGAAGGCGAATTCGCAGGCTCCCGATGCATCGAAGGGCGGCGACATGGGTTTCCAGAGTCCGTCGAAGCTGCCGCCTGAATTCGTGACGGCGGCATCGACACTGCGTCCGGGCCAAGTGAATCCGACTGTGATCCGAACCAGCGACGGCTTCGAGATCGTGCGTCTCGTCGAGCGCCGCTCGGGCCAGGGCTCGGCTTCCGCCGACTCGACGAAACTCGTGCAGACGCACGTGCGCCACATTCTGCTGCGCGTCGGCGAAGGCATGTCGGAGCCGCAGGCACGTCAGAAGCTGCTCGAAATCCGGCGCGATATCGAAACGGGCCAGGGCGATTTCGACAAATTCGCGCGCACGTATTCGCAGGACGGCTCTTCGTCGCAAGGCGGCGATCTCGGCTGGATCAGCCCGGGCGAAACGGTGCCCGAGTTCGAGCGCGCGATGAACGCGTTGCAGGACAACCAGATCAGCCAGCCGGTGCGAAGCGAATACGGCTACCATCTGATTCAGGTGCTGGGCCGCCGCGAAGCCGAAGGCTCGGTCACGCAGCAGATGGATCTCGCGCGCCAGGCCATCGGCCAGCGCAAGGCGGAGCAGGCGTACGCCGACTGGCTGCGTGAACTGCGCGACACCGCGTATGTCGATTACAAGGTAGGCCCCGTTATGGGAACGTCCGCACAATAGTCTCTGGAGTCGTCATGACCGCTGCCAAGCCCTCGAACGCACCGCTGAATATCGCGATCACCACGGGCGAGCCTGCTGGCGTCGGTCCTGAACTGACGGCACAGGCGCTCGCCGCGGCGAGCGCGCACTGGCCCGATGCGCACTTCACGGTGCTCGGCGACAGCGGCTTGATGGCGGACCGCGCGAAGGCCGTCGGGATCGACTGGGCGCGGCAGCAGGGCGGCCGCGTCACGACACAGCATCATGCGCTCGCTGCGCCCGCGCAGGCCGGCAAGCTCGACGTGAGGAACGGTCCGTACGTGCTCGGCCTGCTCGATGCCGCGATTGACGGCGCGCTCGCCGGCACGTTCGATGCTGTCGTCACGGCGCCGCTGCAAAAGAGCACGATCAACGACGCGGGCGTGCCTTTCACCGGTCACACCGAATATCTGGCGGAACGCACCCATACGCCGCGCGTCGTGATGATGCTGGCGGGCACGGGAGCAAGGCCGCTGCGTGTCGCGCTCGCGACGACGCATCTGCCGTTGAAGGACGTGTCGGCGGCGTTGACTGTTGACGGGCTCGTCGACACCCTGCGTATCATTGATCACGACCTGCGTCATCATTTCGGCTTGCCCGCGCCGCGCATTCTCGTCACGGGCCTCAATCCGCATGCAGGCGAAAACGGCTATCTGGGCCGCGAGGAAATCGACGTGATCTCGCCGGCACTGAAGCTCGCGAATGAGCAGGGCATCGACTCGCGCGGTCCGTATCCCGCCGATACCCTGTTTCAGCCGCGCTATCTGAACGAAGCCGATTGCGTGCTCGCGATGTTCCATGACCAGGGCCTGCCCGTGCTCAAGTACGCGACGTTCGGCGAAGGCATCAACGTGACGCTGGGCTTGCCGATCATCCGCACGTCCGTCGATCACGGCACCGCGCTCGACCTTGCGGGCACCGGCCGCGCCGACGCGGGCAGCCTGATCGCCGCGATCGACACGGCCGTTTCCATGGCGCGCAACCGCCGCGCCGCATGATTTTTTTGTAGCTTTGCCGATGTCCAACAGTTCAAGCAAACAGCACCAGGGCCACTTCGCGCGCAAGCGCTTCGGACAGAATTTTCTGGTCGACCTGGGCATCATCGATTCGATTGTCGACGTGATCCGTCCGCAACGCGGCGAGCGCATGGTCGAAATCGGGCCGGGGTTGGGCGCGCTCACCGAGCCGCTGATCGAGCGGCTCGCGACTCCCGAGACGCCGTTGCATGCCGTCGAGCTGGACCGCGACCTGATTGGGCGTCTGAAGAAGAAATTCGGCGATCTGCTCGAGTTGCACGAAGGCGACGCGCTCGCGTTCGACTTCGGCTCGCTCGCGCAAGCGGGCGACAAGCCGACGCTGCGCATCGTCGGCAATCTGCCGTACAACATTTCGAGCCCGCTGCTGTTCCATCTGACCGCGTTCGCCGATCGCGTGATCGATCAGCATTTCATGTTGCAGAACGAAGTGGTCGAGCGCATGGTCGCCGAGCCTGGCAGCAAGGCGTTCAGCCGGCTGTCCGTGATGCTGCAGCACCGCTATGTGATGGACAAGCTGCTCGACGTGCCGCCTGAATCGTTCCAGCCGCCGCCGAAGGTCGATTCGGCCATCGTGCGGATGATTCCCTATGCGCCGCACGAACTGCCTTCCGTCGATGAAACGACGCTCGGCGAAGTCGTCACGGCTGCGTTCTCGCAGCGTCGCAAGATGTTGCGCAATACGTTGTCGGCGTATCGCGATACCGTCGATTTCGACGCGCTCGGCTTCGATCTGCAACGCCGCGCCGAAGACGTGCCCGTCGATGAATATGTGGCCGTCGCGCAGGCCGTGTCGCGCGCATCGCGAGCCTAGCCGGAAGATCCGCCACGGCAGCTCGTTGCATTCGCACGGATCTCTGTAGGCAGCCCGCAACATGCGGGCTTTCTTTTATCTTCCGAACCCTTCATACCGATTAATCTTTAGCCTACTTAACGCTCGCCGATTTGCGACTCGCCGCGCACCGTCTCACTGCTTGATGACATTCCCACGCTGTTCAATGCCCATGCATACCTGATGAGGAGACGGCATGACGAAGGTGACCAGGGGGCTCACGGTCTGCGCATGGGCTGCGCTTTCCGTTGCATTGATGAGCGCGGCGGCTCACGCGCAATCGAGCGTCACCTTGTACGGCATCGTCGACGAAAGCGTCCGTTACATGACGCACGTGAACAGGAATGGCGATTCGAGCGTGGGTCTCGGCAACGGCGGCATGTCGGAGAGCCGCTGGGGCTTGCGCGGCGTCGAGGATCTGGGCGGCGGCTGGTCCACCTTCTTCAAGCTCGAAAACCGCATCTATATCAACACCGGCCAGAGCGATCCGACACTGCCGTTCATGAACGAAGCGCAGATCGGCGTGCAATCGTCGTCGTATGGCAAGCTGATCTTCGGCCGGATGCCGAACGTGCTGATCGAAGGCATCACGATCGGCGGCTACGGCAGCAATCCATGGATTCCGTACGACTTCAGCTTCCAGCCTGAGGTGACGATGTCGGGCGGCATCTGGACGAGCAATCAGGTGCAGTACCAGGCGCGCGCGCATGACGTGCTGTTGTCGGTTGCGTATGCGTTCGGCGGGGTCGCGGGACATGCGTCGTACGGCTCGCAGTTTGGCGTGGCCGCTGCATATGCGCCAAGCGGCGGGCCCGTGAACCTGGGCGGCGCCTATGAAGAGTCGCGCGATTCCGTGAACGGCAGCACGGCGAAAGCGTGGACATTCGGCGCGTCGTACATGTGGGCCCAGACGCGCGTTGCGCTCGGCTATATCGTCAACCAGAACGATGCGGGCTTTTCGAACTTCGCGAATGGCCCGTTCACGGCGCCCATCCTCGCCGCGCTCAAGTACACGGACTTTTCACGCAGGCGCATGATACTGGGCGGCATCACGCAACAGGTGGGCGCGGCATGGCATTTCGCGGCGAATGTGTGGCGGACCTTGCAGGACGGCAAGACGGCCGCGCAGGACGGCTCTGCATGGCAGTACCAGCTCGTCGCCGACTACAATATGTCCAGGCGCACGGATGTCTATCTCGAAGCTGATTACGCGCTGTATCACGGCGATCTGATCGGCGCGCAATTGCAGGGCGTCAACGGTGTGGGGCTGGCGCAGAAGGGCTCGCAGATCGGCTTGATGGCGGGGCTGCGGCATCTGTTCTGAAAGCGCCTCGCGTGCGTGCGCGGGCATCTCGCGAAGGCCGCGTTCAGCGGGCGTGCGGCTTTTTCGGTACATTTACGTCCTCGATATCATCAAGCAACAAGGGAGTACACGATGCGCCTTCTTCACACCATGCTTCGGGTAGGCAATCTCGACCGCTCGATCAAGTTCTATACGGAGCTGCTCGGCATGAAAGTGCTGCGCCGCAATGATTATCCGGAAGGCAAGTTCACGCTCGCGTTCGTCGGTTACGAGGATGAAAAAGACGGCACGGTGATCGAGCTGACCCATAACTGGGACACCGAGTCATACGACATGGGTGACGCATTTGGCCACCTCGCAATCGAAGTCGACGATGCGTATGCCGCGTGCGAAAAGATCAAACAGCAGGGTGGCACGGTCGTGCGCGAAGCTGGCCCGATGAAGCACGGCACGACGGTGATCGCGTTTGTTACGGACCCTGACGGGTATAAGATCGAGTTTATTCAGAAGAAGTCTTAAGGGCTGTTTTTGGCTGCGGCCGCTTGCCTTGGTATCGGCAATGCGGCTCGTGTTTAGCCGCTGTCGTTGGCATCCGCGAGGCGGTTTGTGTTTCGGCCTGTCGCTGGCATCCGCGAAAGCGCCTCGCGGCGCGGGCGTTGCCCCTGTGCGGGGCGGCACCTACTTTCTTTGCCGCGGCAAAGAAAGTAGGCAAAGAAAGCCGCTCACACCGCCAATCCTTGTTCCTACCCACGGGCTCTCAGCGTCCCCATACTTATTGCGCTAGCGTACCGGCGAGCGTTCGTTGCCAACGTGCTGGCTAACGCCTCACCCGCATCTGGCGCTTGCGCACCGACATACAGCGCCGAACATCTCACCGCCCTTGTCAGCGTGGGGACGTTGAGGGCCCGTGGGCAAGTGCTGTACTCGGAACGTTGGGGACCCGTGGGTAATCGTCAAGCGGCTCGGGTGAGCCGCTTTCTTTGCTTACTTTCTTTGCGGCGGCAAAGAAAGTAAGTGCCGCCCCGCACAGGGGCAACGCCTGTGCCGCGAGGCGCATCGCGGATGCCCGCGAAAGGGCAAAGCAAATCGCGAATGCCAGCGAAAGCTGGCAAAGCAAACGGCATCGCGCATGCCGCGCAACGCAAAAACCCACATTACCAGCCGCAAATCGTCACTTGATCCGCTTCGCCAGCTCCGCCGCCTTGCCGACGTACGACGCGGGCGTCATCGCCAGCAGACGCTCCTTCGCATCGGCGGGAATCGCGAGACCGTTGATGAACGTCTGCAACGCATCGCGAGTGATCCCCTTGCCACGCGTCAGCTCCTTCAACTGCTCGTACGGATTCTCGATGCCGTAACGGCGCATTACCGTTTGCACCGGCTCGGCCAGGACTTCCCACGTCGCGTCGAGGTCTTCGTTCAGACGTTGCGGGTTCACTTCGAGCTTGTCGAGACCGCGATTGAGTGCGTCGTACGCGAGCAGCGAATAACCAAACGCGACACCGATGTTGCGCAGCACCGTCGAGTCCGTCAGGTCGCGCTGCCAGCGCGACACGGGCAGCTTGTCGGCGAGATGGCGCAGCGTTGCGTTTGCAAGGCCGAGGTTGCCTTCGGAATTTTCGAAGTCGATCGGGTTGACCTTGTGCGGCATCGTCGACGAACCGATTTCGCCCGCCTTGGTCTTCTGCTTGAAATAGCCGAGTGAGATGTAGCCCCACACGTCGCGATCGAGGTCGAGCAGAATCGTGTTCGCGCGTGCGACCGCGTCGAACAGCTCGGCCATATAGTCGTGCGGTTCGATCTGGATCGTGTACGGGTTGAACGTGAGTTTCAGGCGCTCTTCGACGACTTCCTTCGAGAACGCCTCCCAGTCGAACTCCGGATAAGCGGACAGATGCGCGTTGAAGTTGCCGACGGCACCGTTCATCTTGCCGAGCAGTTCGACCTTCGCGATGCGGTCGATCGCGCGCGAAAGACGCGCCGCGACGTTCGCGATTTCCTTGCCGAGCGTCGTCGGACTGGCGGGCTGGCCGTGCGTGCGCGACAGCATCGGCTGGCCGGCCTGCGCGTGCGCGAGCGCGACGAGCCGCTGATGCACGGCGCGCAGCGCGGGCAGGACGACATGTTCGCGCGCGCCCGCGAGCATCAGGCCGTGCGACGTATTGTTGATGTCCTCGGACGTGCAAGCGAAGTGGATGAACTCGCTTGCGCGCTCCAGTTCCGGCTGGCCCTTCACCGATTCCTTCAGCCAGTACTCGACGGCCTTCACGTCATGGTTCGTCACGCGCTCGATGTCCTTGATGCGCGCGGCGTCATGTGCGGTGAAGCGCTCGACCAGTTGCAGCAGGAATTGCTCCGACGCTTCGGAGAAGCGCGGCACTTCGGCAAAACCGGCACGCGACAGCGCGATCAGCCAGTGGATTTCCACCATCACGCGATGGCGCATGAACGCGGCTTCCGAGAGCCAGTCGCGCAGGGCTTCGGTTTTCGATGCGTAACGGCCGTCGAGAGGGGAAAGGGCAGTCAGCGCGAAGAGGGTGTCGGGGCGAGTGTCGGACATGATGGGCGGGCAGGAACGGTGAAGAAAGCAGTACGGGGAGAACCGCGAATTTTACCACTTTGGGACAGTCGGCCCGCAGCGTGCGAGTGCATGGCAGCGCTTCGGGCGGCGCGCCGCCGCTAGAATGCAGGCTTTCCGTCATTGCTGGAGCGCTGGGTCCGTATGGAACTGAAATGGCTCGAAGACTTCGTTTCGCTTGCGGAGACCCGCAGCTTCAGTCGCTCGGCGGAATTGCGGCACGTGACGCAGCCCGCGTTTTCTCGGCGCATTCAGGCGCTCGAAGCGTGGCTCGGGACGGAACTGATCGACCGTTCGGTTTACCCGACGCGGCTCACGGCGGCCGGCCAGGTCTTCTACGAGCAGGCGCTCGCGATGCTGTCGCAGTTCCACGAGGCACGCACGCTGTTGCGCGGCCACACGGCGACGCCCGCCGCGACGATTGAGTTCGCCGTGCCGCACACGTTGTCGCTCACGTACTTTCCGCGCTGGCTGCAGCGCATCGAAGCGCACCTCGGCTCGATCCACACGCGCTTGCGCGCGCTGAATGTGCACGATGCCGTGTTGTCGCTGGTCGAAGGCGGCTGCGATCTGGTGATGGGCTACCACCATCCGAGCCATCCCGTCGCGCTCGATCCCGCGCGCTACGACATGCTCACGCTCGGCATCGAATCGATCAGCCCCTTCTCCGCGCCGGGCAAAGGCGGACGTCCGCGCTACACGCTGCCCGGCACGCCCGACGCGCCGACGCCTTATCTCTCCTACACGCCGAACGCGTACCTGGGCCGCATGACGGAAGTGATCTTCGCGACCGCGCCGGGGCGTCTCTATCTCGACCGCGTGTATGAAACCGACATGGCTGAAGGGCTGAAGGCGATGGCGCTCGCCGGTCACGGCGTCGCATTCCTGCCGCACAGCGCTGTCGAAGATGCCGTCGCCGACGGCCGCCTGATCCGGCTCGACCGGGCCTCGCGCGGCGTCCCGCAAGGACAGCTCACGCTGACGATGGAGATCCGCCTCTATCGCGACAAGCTCGCGGCACAGGCCGACGATGCGCGTCAGCAACTCGTGCGCGCGTTGTGGGACGTCGTGAGCGCGGAGCTCGCGCAAGCCTCGAAGTAGTCAACAGTGCATTGCCGGACTCGCAAATACCAGCTTCGCGACACGTATTTGCGGTTTCCACAGCGTTATGCAAAAAAAACATAAAGGGATGATCAAACGGCATTGGACCCGTTCGGCGCTTTTTTTCGACAATGGCGGCACCCGATAAAACGCTGGAGCGTTCATGTCTACCGCGGCAAATCTGCAGTCCATCCCGTCCTACCTTCACGCCGACGATCTCGGCCCCTGGGGCAACTATCTCCGTCAGGTCGATCGCGTCGCGCCGTATCTCGGCTCGCTGTCGCGCTGGCTCGAAACGCTGAAGCGCCCGAAGCGCATTCTCGTCGTCGATGTGCCTATCGAACTCGATAACGGCACCGTTGCCCACTTCGAAGGCTATCGCGTGCAGCACAATGTTTCGCGCGGTCCTGGCAAGGGCGGTGTGCGTTATCACCAGGACGTCACGCTGTCGGAAGTGATGGCGCTGTCTGCGTGGATGTCGGTGAAGAACGCCGCCGTCAACGTGCCGTACGGCGGCGCGAAGGGCGGCATCCGTGTCGATCCGCGCACGCTGTCGCGTGGCGAGCTCGAACGCGTGACGCGCCGCTATACGAGCGAAATCGGCATCATCATCGGACCGAACACCGACATTCCCGCGCCGGACGTGAACACGAACGAGCAGATCATGGCGTGGATGATGGACACGTACTCAATGAACCAGGGCCAAACTTCGACGGGCGTCGTGACGGGCAAGCCGATCACGCTCGGCGGCTCGCTCGGCCGTCGTGAAGCGACGGGCCGCGGCGTGTTCGTCGTCGGCTGCGAAGCGGCGCGTCGCATCGGCATGGACATCGAAGGCGCGCGCATCGCCGTGCAGGGCTTCGGCAACGTGGGCGGCATCGCGGCGCGTCTATATCAGGAAGCGGGCGCGAAGGTCGTCGCCGTGCAGGATCACACGGGCACGCTGTACAACGAATCGGGCATCGACTCGGTCGCGCTGCTCGATCATGTCGCGAAGCATGGCGGTGTCGGCGGCTACGCTGAAGCAGACAAGATCGCCAGCGAAGACTTCTGGACGATCGAATCGGATATCCTGATTCCGGCCGCGCTGGAAAACCAGATCACCGAAAAGAACGCGGGCAAGATTCGTACGAAGATCATCGTCGAAGGCGCGAATGGCCCGACGACGACGGCCGCCGACGACATCCTGCACGACAAGGGCATCCTCGTGATCCCCGACGTCGTCGCGAATGCGGGTGGCGTGACCGTCTCGTACTTCGAATGGGTGCAGGACTTCTCGAGCTTCTTCTGGACGGAAGACGAGATCAACGAGCGTCTCGAGCGCGTGATGCGCGAAGCGTTCGCAGCCGTGTGGCAGGTGTCGAGCGAGCAGAAGGTGTCGGTGCGCACGGCGGCGTTTATCGTCGCGTGCAAGCGTATCCTGCAAGCGCGCGAGATGCGCGGCCTGTATCCCTGATCCGGGCTCGCAGCCGGTATCGATCGATACACGGCCGCATGGCTGACAAGGCGCCCAACACGGAGGCGGGCGCCTTGCAGGGAACGCGTCACCAGTAGCTTCACCAGCGCGATTGCATGTTCTCGCGCAGAATACCGGGCGGACGGCATCATTCGGGTGCCGTCCGCTTTTGTACAGATGAAGGCGGCTCGACCCGGCAAAAACGACGCATTCGATGACACACGCATCGTCCGGTAACGCCGCTGTAAGCCAATGCCGGCGCCGCGCCGCGCCAAGTGGTGGCTTTATGCAACACTGCGCGCGGAACATGGTTAACAACCATACTTTCAGAATAATTACTGATATAAACTGGCGCCGGTTCTTGCCAAGGAGATCACAAATGAAGGTTAAAAAAGCTGCGCTGCTTCTCGCGACACTGGGTTTGTTCACCGTTGGCGCGCAAGCGCAGGACGCCGGCACGCTGAAGAAGATCAAGGACACGGGCGTCATTTCGCTGGGCCACCGCGAATCGTCGATTCCGTTCTCGTACTACGACGACAAGCAAAACGTGGTCGGCTATTCGCAGGAATTCGCGTTGAAGGTCGTCGAGGCCGTCAAGCACAAACTGAACATGCCGGACCTGAAGGTCAAGCTGACGCCGATCACGTCGCAAAACCGCATTCCGCTGGTGCAAAACGGCACCGTCGACCTCGAATGCGGCTCGACCACCAACAACGCCGAGCGTCAGCAACAAGTCGCGTTCTCGAACACGATCTTCGTGATCGGCACGCGCCTGATGACGAAGAAGGATTCGGGCATCAAGGACTGGGCTGACCTGAAGGGCAAGACGGTCGTCACGACGGCGGGCACGACGTCCGAGCGCCTGCTTCGCAAGATGAATCAGGACAAGAACATGGGCATGAACATCATCAGCGCGAAGGATCACGGGGAATCGTTCCTGACGCTGTCGACGGGTCGTGCCGCTGCGTTCATGATGGACGACGCACTGCTCGCCGGCGAGCGCGCGAAGTCGAACACGCCGAACGATTTCGTGATCGTCGGCGCGCCGCAATCGCATGAAGCGTACGGCTGCATGCTGCGCAAGAACGATCCGGAATTCAAGAAGGTCGTCGACGACGCGATCGCGAAGGTCGAAACATCGGGCGAAGCGTCGCAGATCTACAAGAAGTGGTTCGAATCGCCGATTCCGCCGAAGGGCCTGAACCTGGCCTTCCCGGAAAGCGACGACATGAAGGCGCTGTACAAGGCACCGAACGACAAGGCAATCGACTAACTACGCTGAACTAGTCGGACAACGTGTTGAACGGAACGGAAGGGGCGGGCGCTTCTTCCGTTTCTTTTTGTTGGAGTCTTCGTCATGTCATACCACTGGAACTGGGGCATTCTGCTGAGTCCGGTTTCCACCGGCGAGCCGACCACCTATCTCGGCTGGCTGCTGTCCGGTCTCTGGGTGACGGTCACCGTTTCGCTTTCCGCGTGGGTGATCGCGCTGATCGTCGGGTCGTTGTTCGGCGTGCTGCGCACGGTGCCGAACAAGAAGCTCGCGGCCATCGGCACCGTCTACGTCGCGATCTTCCGTAACATCCCGCTGATCGTTCAGTTCTTCATCTGGTATCTGGTGATACCGGAGTTGCTGCCCGTTTCGATCGGCACATGGTTCAAGCAACTGCCGCCCTCCGCGCAGTTCTTCTCGTCGTCGATCATCTGCCTTGGCCTGTTCACCGCCGCGCGCGTGTGCGAGCAAGTGCGCTCAGGCATCAACGCGCTGCCGCGCGGCCAGCGCGGCGCGGGACTCGCGCTCGGCTTCACGCAATGGCAGACGTACCGCTATGTGCTGCTGCCCGTCGCGTACCGGATCATCGTGCCGCCCCTCACGTCCGAGTTCCTGAACATCTTCAAGAACTCCGCCGTCGCGTCGACCATCGGTCTGCTCGATCTGTCCGCGCAGGCGCGCCAGCTCGTCGACTACACCGCGCAGACGTATGAGTCGTTCATCGCCGTGACGGTCGCTTACCTGCTCATCAACCTGATCGTGATGTCGCTGATGCGCATCGTCGAAGCCAAGAGCCGGCTGCCTGGCTATATCGGAGGCAAGTGATGCATCATTTCGACTGGAGCGGCATTCCGGGCGCACTGCCTACTTTATGGACGGGCGCCGTCGTCACGCTGAAGATCACGATACTCGCGATCGTGATCGGCATCCTGTGGGGCACGGTGCTCGCGCTGTTGCGGCTGTCGTCGGTCAAGCCGCTGGAGTGGTTCGCGAAGCTCTACGTGACGATCTTCCGCTCGATCCCGCTCGTGATGGTTCTGCTGTGGTTCTTCCTGATCGTGCCGCAGGTGTTGCAGAATGTGCTGGGTCTGTCAGCCGACATCGACATCCGCCTCGCTTCGGCGATGGTCGCGTTCTCGCTGTTCGAAGCCGCGTACTACTCGGAGATCATCCGGGCGGGCATTCAGGCCGTGCCGCGCGGGCAGGTCAATGCTTCGTTCGCGCTCGGCATGAACTACGCGCAGGCGATGCGACTCGTCGTGCTGCCGCAGGCGTTCCGCGCGATGGTGCCGCTGCTGCTCACGCAAGCCATCGTGCTCTTTCAGGATACGTCGCTCGTCTACGTGATCAGTCTCGCCGACTTCTTCCGCACGGCCACCAATATTGGCGACCGTGACGGCACGAACGTCGAGATGGTACTGTTCGCCGGTGCGTGTTACTTCGTGATCTGCGTGGTCGCGTCGGGCCTCGTCAAAAGTCTTCAGAAAAAGGTCGCAAGATGATCTCTATCAAGAATGTGTCCAAGTGGTACGGCCAGTTCCAGGTGCTGACCGACTGCACGACGGAAGTGAAAAAGGGCGAAGTGGTCGTTGTGTGCGGCCCGTCGGGTTCGGGCAAGTCGACGCTCATCAAGACCGTGAACGGGCTCGAGCCGTTCCAGAAGGGCGACATCGTGATCAACGGCCAGTCGCTCACCGACAAGAAGACGAACCTGTCGAAGCTGCGCTCGAAGGTAGGCATGGTGTTCCAGCACTTCGAACTGTTCCCGCATCTGTCGATCACCGAAAATCTGACGCTCGCGCAGATCAAAGTGCTCGGCCGATCGAAGGACGAAGCGGCCGCAAAGGGCCTGAAGCTGCTCGACCGGGTCGGCCTGCGCGCGCATGCTGACAAATATCCGGGCCAGTTGTCGGGTGGTCAGCAGCAGCGTGTCGCGATTGCGCGCGCGCTGTCGATGGACCCCATCGCGATGCTGTTCGACGAACCGACTTCCGCGCTCGATCCCGAAATGATCAACGAAGTGCTCGACGTGATGGTCGAACTGGCGCAGGAAGGCATGACCATGATGTGCGTGACGCATGAAATGGGCTTCGCGAAGAAGGTTGCGCATCGCGTGATCTTCATGGATAAGGGCCTCATCGTCGAGGACGACCGGAAGGAAGACTTTTTCGCGAATCCGAAGTCGGACCGTGCGAAAGACTTTCTTGCGAAGATCTTGCACTAAGAGCTTGGAAGATCGATTGATCAAAAGGCCGCTTCTCTGGAAGCGGCTTTTTTTTGTCTTTTCGCAATTGAGTTGCAGATCAGTTACATCTAGCCTGAATTTTCCTTAAATATTTAGGAATATTATCTAGTATTTTGATTTGGAAATCGGAATCGTCTCATGTGAGTAGTCCTGTCGCAGGCATAAGCTTGGTGGTCGAGATTGGGCGATGGCGAGCGATGTGCGTCGCCGTCGCTCAGTGACGACCAACAAGAGATCATCGATGAAAGTATTCTTGCTGAGTGACCTTGTCGTTCACGAATTAATTTCAATGCATTTAGAAGGAAGATGGCTGACTTCGGAGCAGTTCACCGAGTCAGCGCGGCTTTGGGTTTCTCGTCATGCGTCTGAAGAGAAGTTGTCCGAACGGTTTGTCGGAGAATTGCAGCGGGAAGCGATTCGGATTGCAGAGCGACTGACGATAGAAGGCAAAGCCGGGCTTGGAGGGTCGCCGTTGAAGTGCCTTCTCCGGAATATTTGCGACGTCAACTACGCAAACCCGTTGAGCGCGCGTGTATTGGCTGCGAGTCTGAAGGCCTGCCGGGAGACGCTGTGCGATCGCGGGCAAGGCAACGGTGAGAAGGGCGCCGCGAACGGACGTCACGTGTCGGGCGAATTGGGCTGTCATGCCGCGTTGCGTCTGCTTGTCTGCGAAGCAAACGCGTGCCGCGAGGCCGGTCAGTGCGACGGGCAAATCACTGCCGGGGCTTGCGCAAAGGCACGTGGGCAATGACGGCGGCTGGCGCGGAGCCGGCCGTCAGTCATCAGGACTCGTACGCGGCGGCGTCGTCGGATTCAAGATCGACGACGGAAGCGGCGGGCAGCATGCTCGCCGAAGCGCTCGCGTCGCACGCCGGATTGCGCGCCTTTTCGAGCACAGCCGGCGGCACGGGCACGTTCGCGCGGGCGATCACTTCGCCATGCTGGAGCATCAGCAGGTCGCCGGGCTCGAAGGCGGTCCACACTTCGTTGTCGGTGAGCGGTTGCGTGGCAATGACGGCGACGCGATCCTCGGGTGTCGTGTATTTGGCGAAGTCGATAGAAACGTCCGCGTCGACCAGATGCGCGGTCGAAAACGGCCAGCTGCGCACGAGGTAGTGCAGATGCGTCGAGCAGTGCGCGAACAGCGCCTGCCCGTTCGACATCAGGAAATTGAACACGCCGAACTGGGTGATTTCGCGCGTCAGCGATTCGAGCGCGGCGAACAGTTCGCCCAGCGGCGGCTGCGAGCCCGGAAACGCCTTGCGCAGGCCCTGCAGCAGAGCGCAGAACGCCAGCTCGCTATCGGTGCTGCCGACGGGCTGATACACGCCCGACAGCACCGGGCTGTAGCTCTGCAGATCGCCGTTGTGCGCGAAGATCCAGTGCCGTCCCCACAGCTCCCGCATGAACGGGTGACAGTTCTCGAGCACGATATGCCCTTGCGTCGCCTTGCGGATGTGCGCGATCGTGTTTTTCGACTTGATCGGGTAGCGCTTGACCATCTCCGCGATCGGCGAGGTGGCCGACGACTGATGGTCGATGAACAGGCGACACGCTTTGTCTTCGAAGAAGGCGATGCCCCAGCCGTCGGCGTGGTGGTCGGTGACGCCGCCGCGCGCCGCAAAGCCGGTGAACGAGAACGTGACGTCCGTCGGTGCGGCGCAGTTCATTCCGAGTAATTGGCACATGATGCGGAAGACAAGCCTTTCGAACGGGGTATGAGCCCCCGTGGGCCGACCCGTTACAATGATGATTTTCCAAGCATATCACCGAGCCAGAAGCGGCAAAAAGCAAAATTGACGGGTGTTTTGGCTGCATTTTGTGCACAGACCTCGTTATTTGTGCCGTCAGTTGCGCATTTGCCGCGTCCGCGAAGCTCGTGACTCCTCGCCATGACCGCATCCACTGCTGCTTCCGTCGATACCCTCACGCTCGCCCGTCCCGATGACTGGCACCTGCACGTCCGCGACGGCGCGATGCTTGCCGCCGTCCTGCCGCACACCGCGCGCCAGTTCGGCCGCGCGATCATCATGCCGAACCTGAAGCCGCCCGTCACGACGACGGAGATGGCGCGCGCGTACCGCGAGCGCATCGTTGCGGCGATTCCGTCCGGCGTGAAGTTCGAGCCTCTGATGACGCTCTATCTGACCGACAATACGCCGCCCGAGGAAGTCCGCCGCGCCCGCGAAAGCGGCTTCGTGCATGGCGTGAAGCTGTATCCGGCGGGCGCGACGACGAATTCGGACGCGGGCGTCACCGACATCCGCAAATGTGCAAAAACGCTGGAGATGATGCAGGAAACGGGCATGCCGCTACTCGTGCATGGCGAGGTGACCGATTCGTCGATCGACCTGTTCGACCGTGAGAAAGTGTTCATCGACCGCGTGATGACGCCGCTGCGCCGCAATTTCCCGGCGCTGAAAGTGGTGTTCGAGCACATCACGACCAAGGATGCCGCCGATTACGTCCGCGATGCGGGTGTGTCGCCTGAACTGCTCGGCGCGACGATCACCGCGCATCACCTGCTGTACAACCGCAACGCGATCTTCCAGGGCGGGATTCGTCCGCATTACTACTGCCTGCCCGTGCTCAAGCGCGAAACGCATCGCGTGGCGCTCGTCGAGGCTGCGACGTCGGGCAATCCGCGCTTTTTCCTCGGCACGGACAGCGCGCCGCATCCGAAGGGCCTGAAGGAGCACGCGTGCGGCTGTGCGGGGTGCTATACGGCGTTGCATGCCCTCGAACTGTACGCAGAAGCATTCGACAAGGCGGGCGCGCTCGACAAACTCGAGGGCTTCGCGAGTTTCCACGGCGCGGATTTCTACCGTCTGCCGCGCAGCGCCGAGAAGGTGACGCTGCGCCGCGAAGAGTGGACGCTGCCGGCCGAAGTCGAAGCAGGCGATACGCCCGTCGTGCCACTGCGCGGCGGCGAGGCGATCGGCTGGCGGCTGGTCTGAGGACTAGCGTTCGGGATGTCGCGTGAAGTTGTTTCAGCCGGCGGCGAGATGAAGCGCGCTGCGCCGGGTTTCGCTGATATCGACTGGTCGAGGCCGTGGTTCGCGCAGGTCGCGGCGCGCGGCACGCGCTGGCAACAGGCCGCGCTGCGCAGCGCGGCCGACCAGTTGCACGAGATGAATGCCGACGCTGCGTCAACAGGACAAACGACGGGCCGGGGGCAGCGACTCGCGTTCATCCCGCAAGATGCGTTGCCGAACGGCATCGCCTACGAAGCCCACATCGCCGCGACGGGTCGTGTGCCGACGCGCCACAATCTGCACGATTTCTTCAATGCGCTGATGTGGTTTCAGTTTCCGCGCATCAAGGCGGCGCTGAGCGCGCGCGGGTCGGCCGTGGTTGACGCGCAGGGTGTCGGCCCGACTCGCGGCGGCACGCGCGACGCGCTAACGCTGTTCGACGAGAACGCCGTGTTGTTTGCATGCGCGGACCCGGCGTTGAGCGCCGCGCTGCGCTCGTTCGACTGGAAAAGTCTGTTCATCGATCATCGCGACGCGTGGGGTGAGCGTTGCGAGGTGCGCTGCTCCGGGCACGCACTGCTGGAAAAGCTCGTCACGCCGTATAAGGCATGCACCGCGCATGCGTGGATCGTGATTGTGCCGCCTGGGTATTTTTCGTGGACGCGCGCCGCGCGCGATTCGTTTCTGGACGAAACGGTGGCTCGCGCTCTGCTCGACGGCATCGAATTCAGCGGCCGGATGTTCGCGCCGCTCCCCGTGCTTGGCATCCCGGGCTGGTGGGGCGAGAACAGCGCGCCGTCGTTCTACGACGACGCGTCCGTGTTTCGCAGCGGCCGGCGGCGGTCCCGCGCGATGCCAGATGGTAAAATCGCCGCCAGCAAAGCAGGTCAGGCAGTCGCGGCCTCGACGGTTTCGGCCGGCGAGGGCGAGGAAAGTCCGGACTCCACAGGGCAGGGTGATGGCTAACGGCCATCCGTGGCGACACGCGGAACAGGGCAACAGAAAGCAAACCGCCGATGGCCCGGCGCAAGCCGGGATCAGGCAAGGGTGAAACGGTGCGGTAAGAGCGCACCGCGGCTGCGGCGACGCAGACCGGCACGGTAACCTCCACCCGGAGCAATTCCAAGTAGGCAGGCGCGCATCTTCGCGATGCAGGACGGGGCCCCCGTCTCGTCTGCGGGTAGGAAGCTTGAGCGCGTCAGCAATGGCGCGCCTAGAGGAATGACTGCCACGCGTGGCGCGCTTCAGGGCGCGTCGCGTGCACAGAATCCGGCTTATCGGCCTGCTTTGCCCATTCAAGTGAAAAATGCCGGCGTCCTTGGGGACGCCGGCATTTTTTTCGGCTTTCGCGCCGTTGAGCGCGCTCGCGCGAGAGCGAGGCTCAGGCCGCGACGATATCGAACGAATGCGTGAGTTCGGCAGTCTTGGCGATCATGATTGACGCCGAGCAGTATTTGTCGTGCGACAGATTGATCGCCCGTTCCACCGTCGACGGATTCAGGTTCTTGCCCGTCACCGTGAAGTGGAAATGGACCTTGGTGAAGACCTTCGGATCTTCGCTGGCGCGCTCGGCTTTCAGCGTCACCGAGCAGCCCGTGATTTCCTGACGGCTCTTCTTCAGGATCATCACGACGTCGTACGCCGTGCAGCCGCCTGTGCCGAGCAGCACCATTTCCATCGGACGCGGCGCCAGATTGCGGCCGCCACCTTCCGGTGCGCCATCCATCGCGACGAGATGGCCGCTGCCCGTTTCGGCGGCGAACGCCATGCCCTCCTGACCCATCCAGCTGACTTTGCATTCCATGCGTGTACTCCGCTCGCAAGCTTATATTCGGGAAACGCATTGTAGCCCGACGGGTGCTGGCTCGCCCGAGGCGACACTTGCCGCAGGTTATGTAGGTTCAGGGCCGTTTGCTGCAGTGCCGCATGCTTCCAATATCCGGGATAGACCGACGATTTTTAGGGTGTTGCTTCGACGTCACTTGTGGCAGCTTCAGATGAAACTACTACAAGTCATTGTTTTTAAAAAATATGTAACGTGGATCAGGCGGGCCGGGCTGATTTCAAATTATGAAATCGTATTTCGCATTGCAAATGTTCTTGCGTTGCACAAGCGTCGACCTTATAATCTGCTCATTGGTTGTCGCAGTTCGGCAGCCTCCGCATGTCTCCTCCACCCTCCTCCTAAGGTGGATTAAGCCCGAACCGCTAGTTCGGGCTTTTTTTCGTCCGTCCGCCCCAGTTGCTCCGCATTTTTTGACTCCTCGAAGCAAAATCCTTTATAATCATCAGCTTTTCCGCATTCGTGCCCGCGGAGGAAGAACAGGGAGAGCCTGCACGCGCCTCGATGCGCACTTACAAGCAGGAAAAAACACAGGGCGCAGCACTATTTTTTGGATCGATCATGAAGACGTTTTCCGCAAAAGCCCATGAGGTGACGCGTGAATGGTTTGTGATTGACGCGACGGATAAGGTTCTCGGCCGTGTCGCCAGCGAAGTGGCACACCGTCTTCGCGGCAAGCACAAGCCTGAGTTCACTCCGCACGTCGACACCGGTGATTTCATCATTGTTATCAACGCCGGCAAGCTGAAGGTCACGGGCAACAAGACCACGGACAAGAAGTACTATCGCCACTCGGGCTACCCGGGCGGTATCTATGAAACGACGTTCGGCAAGATGCAGGAACGCTTTCCGGGCCGCGCGCTTGAGAAGGCGGTCAAGGGCATGCTGCCGAAGGGCCCGCTCGGCTACGCGATGATCAAGAAGCTGAAGGTCTACGCAGACGCAACGCATCCGCACTCGGCACAACAGCCGAAGGCGCTCGAGATCTAAGGGGAGCCCACATGATCGGTAACTGGAATTACGGTACGGGCCGCCGCAAGAGCGCAGTTGCTCGTGTCTTCATCAAGGCAGGCAAGGGCGATATCGTCGTCAACGGCAAGCCCATCGCCGACTACTTCTCGCGCGAAACCTCGCTGATGATCGTGCGTCAGCCGCTGGAACTGACGAACCACGCTGCAACGTTCGACATCAAGGTCAACGTGTCGGGCGGCGGTGAAACGGGTCAAGCCGGCGCGGTTCGCCACGGCATCACCCGCGCGCTGATGGACTACGACGCGACGCTCAAGTCGGCACTGTCGAACGCAGGCTTCGTCACGCGTGACGCACGTGAAGTCGAGCGTAAGAAGGTCGGCTTCCACAAGGCACGCCGCCGCAAGCAGTTCTCGAAGCGTTAATCGCTTCGTGCCGGCTCTGTTTCCAAACGGGGCCTGCTGCAAAAAGGCCGCCAACGCTTACGCGAAGGCGGCTTTTTTACGTTTTCGTGCTGCATTTCGCATTTCGCGCGGTATGGGACATTGCTGACAGATGTGCGCGGACATGGGTAACACTTTGCGCGCTGGGATCCGATCAGCTATTTCGCATAAGAACCTATTGATTTCATGGGCTTCAGCACGATATCGGGAAGAGCAATACAATAGCGCGTAGAAGCTATTTTGGAGAGTTCACATGGACGCAGTGACCGACACCCCCGTGACCGAGATGCCGGCCCCGTTCGTCTTTACTGACGCAGCGGCAGAAAAGGTCAAGCAACTGATCGACGAAGAAGGCAATCCGGACCTCAAACTGCGCGTGTTCGTGCAGGGCGGCGGCTGCTCGGGCTTCCAGTACGGTTTTACGTTCGACGAAGCGATCAACGAGGACGATACCGTGATGAACAAGAGCGGTGTCCAGTTGCTGATCGACTCGATGAGCTACCAGTACCTGGTCGGCGCCGAGATTGATTACAAGGACGATATCAACGGCGCGCAGTTCGTCATCAAGAACCCGAACGCGACGACTACCTGCGGTTGCGGTTCGTCGTTTTCCGTGTAATCGACGGCGTACTTCGCCTAAGTTGCACGAAAACGGAGCTTCGGCTCCGTTTTTATTTGTGGCGTGTGCACGGGCCACTGCAGACGCGCCCGTGTCTTATGCCACACGGGCGCGGCGCGAATCACCGCGGATAAATCGCTCCGAGCACGCGCTCCCCAGCGGCGCCCGTCACCGAGGCGAGATTTCCCGGCTCGCGCGCGACACAGCGCATCGCCAGCCATGCGAACGCCAGCGGCTCCACCTGATGCGGCGGCACGCCCAGCGCTTCTGTCGTCAGCACGGGCACGCCGCTGCAACCGCTGTCCGCCAATGCGTTCTGCAGCGCCTTCATCACCTCTGGATTGCGCGCGCCGCCGCCGCACACGTAGACCGCCTTGCAATCGGGCGCATGACGCTCGATCTCCCGCGCGACCGTCAAAGCCGTCAGCGCGACCAGCGTCGCCCCTACGTCGGCGGGGCTCACGTCGGCGAATCCTTGCAGCTTTGCGTCGAGCCAGTCCGGATTGAACAGGTCGCGGCCCGTGCTTTTGGGCGGCTGCGCCTCGAAATACGGCTCTTCGAGGAACGTATTCAGCAACGGCCGGTACACCTGTCCCGTCGCCGCGAACTGGCCGTTTTCGTCGAACGGCTTGCCCAGATGGCGATGCGCCCATTCGTCGAGCAGCGCGTTCGCAGGACCGCAGTCGAAGCCCCGCACCGCGCCGTTGGCCGACAAGATCGTGATATTGCTGATCCCGCCCAGATTGCAGACAACCCGCGTCTCGTTCTTCGCGCCGAAAACAGTCGCATGGAAGGCCGGCACGAGCGGCGCGCCCTGGCCGCCCGCCGCCACGTCACGGCTGCGGAAATCGGCGATTACGTCGATATGCATCATTTCCGCGAGCAGCGCCGGATTGTTGATCTGCCGCGTGTAGCCCTTCTCGGGCCGGTGGCGCACGGTTTGACCGTGTACGCCGATCGCCCGGACCTCGGTGGCGGAAAGGTTCCCGGCGCGCAGCAATTCGTGGCAACACACCGTATAGCGCGCGGCCAGCGCGTTCGCGGCCATCGCCTCGCGCTCGATCTCGTTATCGCCGGGTTGCTGCAGGGCGAACAGCGCGTCGCGCAGGCCTTCCGAAAAGCCCACGAACGCCTGCGACCGCACGACGGGCGCCTTACCCTTCGCAAATTCGACTGCGATGCCGTCCACGCCGTCCATGCTCGTGCCCGACATCAACCCGAAATACACGCCGTCTGCCGCGTCTTTGGCCACGCTGTGCTCCTCTCATCGTCGTCTATCGCGCCTCATGAACCCATCAGGCGCACCGTTGACGACGATTGTCGCTCATCGGCGCGACGCGAAACAACCGGGGAGGCCGCGGACAATCGCGCGACATTGCGCCGACGACCCGCATCGCGCCGCAAATCAGGCGCGTTTCGCGTGAGATCGGAGTGCAACGACTCGCAACTATGGGACAATGCCCGTTTTTGCGACCTCACGTTCCAACATGAGTACCGAGTCCACCGCCAAGCCCAATTCCACCTACCCGATCACCGACGAAGTCCGCCACGCGCTCGAAGTCACCAAGCGCGGTGTCGACGAACTGCTGATCGAAGAGGAGTTCGCGCAAAAGCTCGCAAAGAGCGCGGCCACGGGCACGCCGCTGCGCGTCAAACTCGGTCTCGATCCGACGGCGCCCGACATCCATATCGGCCATACCGTCGTGCTGAACAAGATGCGCCAGTTGCAGGATCTCGGTCATACGGTAATTTTTCTGATCGGCGATTTCACGTCGCTGATCGGCGATCCGTCCGGCCGCAACGCGACGCGCCCGCCGCTGACGCGCGAGCAGATCGAAACGAACGCCAAGACGTACTTCGAGCAGGCCGCGCTCGTGCTCGACCGCGCGAAGACGGAAATCCGCTACAACAGCGAATGGTCGATGCCGCTCGGCGCCGACGGCATGATCAAGCTCGCGTCGCGCTACACCGTCGCCCGCATCCTCGAGCGCGAGGACTTTACGAAGCGTTTCCAGAGCGGCGTACCGATCTCGATCCACGAATTCCTGTATCCGCTGATGCAGGGTTACGACTCCGTCGCGCTGAACGCCGATCTCGAACTCGGCGGCACGGACCAGAAGTTCAACCTGCTGGTCGGCCGCGAATTGCAGAAGCAGTATGGCCAGGAACAGCAGTGCATCCTGACGATGCCGCTGCTCGAAGGACTCGACGGCGTCGAAAAGATGTCGAAGTCGAAGGGCAACTACGTCGGCATCAGCGAGAAGCCGAATGACATGTTCGGCAAGCTGATGAGTATCTCCGACGTGCTGATGTGGCGCTACTTCGAACTGCTGTCGTTCCGTCCGATGGCGGAGATCGAAGGCTACAAGCGTGAAATCGAAGGCGGGCGCAATCCGCGCGATTTCAAAGTGATGCTCGCGCAGGAAATCGTCGCGCGCTTCCACTCGCAGGCGGACGCCGAGCGTGCGCTGGACGACTTCAACCACCGCGCGAAGGGCGGCGTGCCGGACGATATCCCGTCGGTGTCGCTCGCGGGCGCGCCGCTGGCGATCGGCCAACTGCTGAAGCAGGCGGGCCTCGTGCCGTCGACGAGCGAAGCGCTGCGCAACATCGAGCAGGGCGGCGTGAAGATCGACGGTGCGACCGTGTCCGACAAGGGGCTGAAGGTCGAAGCGGGCGAGTTCGTCGTGCAGGTCGGCAAGCGCCGCTTTGCACGCGTGACGTTGACGGCATGATGCTCCGCGACGCTTCACATTGGCCGCAACGGCGACGCGCCGCATGATTGCGCTGATTCAACGCGTAAAGCGCGCCGAGGTGCGCGTCGGCGACCGTGTGACAGGCGCAATCGACGCGGGCCTGCTCGCGCTGGTCTGCGCCGAGCGCGGCGACACCGACGCCGTCGCCGACAAGCTGCTCGCCAAGGTGCTCGGTTATCGCGTGTTCAGCGACGCTGCGGGCAAGATGAACCTGTCCGTGCAGAACATCGATGGCGCGGGCCGCGCGGGCGGCCTGCTGCTCGTGTCGCAGTTCACGCTGGCCGCCGACACGAACAGCGGCCTGCGCCCGAGCTTCACGCCCGCTGCGCCGCCCGACGAGGGCAAGCGCCTGTTCGAGTACTTCGTCGCGTCCGCACGCGCGAAGCATCCCGTAGTCGAAACGGGAGAATTCGCCGCGGACATGCAGGTTTCGCTCGTCAACGACGGACCTGTCACGTTCTGGCTGCAAACGCGCGCTTAACCGTCGCGTTCATCGATAACCGACGCCGATTTCATGGCCACACAAGTTCTCTTCATCCGCCACGGCGAGACCGACTGGAACCGCATCAAGCGGATTCAAGGGCATATCGACATTCCGCTTGCGACGAGCGGCATCGAGCAGGCACAGCGTCTCGCCGGGCGTTTCGCGCGCGAGGCACAGGACGGCGCGCGTCTCGATGCGATTTATTCGAGCGATCTGTTGCGCGCGCAGCAGACGGCGCAGCCTTTTGCCGAGGTGCTGGGTCTGCCGTTGCAACTGAAGGAAGGGTTGCGCGAGCGCAATTACGGCGCATTTCAGGGGCACGACAGCGATGAGATTGCGCTGCGCTTTCCCGATGAATATGCGCAGTGGCAGACGCGCGATCCCGGCTTTTCGCCTCCCGAGGGAGAATCGCAGCGCGTGTTCTATCATCGCGTGCTGCATGCGATCAAGCCGATCGTCGCCGCCCATCAAAACGGGCGGATCGCGTGCGTCGCACATGGCGGCGTGCTGGATTGCGTGTATCGCTTCGCGAACGGTTTGCCGCTCGATGCGCCGCGCAACTACGCGCTACTGAACACGAGTATGAATGTGGTCGATTTCGAAGACGGGCACGCGACGGTCATATCTTGGGCCGATGTCGCACATCTCGACGGCCGCAGCGCCGATGACAGCTTCAAGAAGACGCCCGAAGCGCGGCGTTGACGGTCGGCAAACGCAGCGGGCGGCGCGGCCAGGAATCGACGCAGGTGCTGCGTTGCTCACCTAAGAGCCCACCAGCATCCCGGCTCCAAATTTCAAAGAGCCGGGGTCCGACGTATGCGTCGCGCTCGCACGAATCAGCTCGGCTCAGCATCCCACAATCCGCG
Source organism: Paraburkholderia sp. LEh10 (assembly GCF_017814945.1). GTDB lineage: Bacteria > Pseudomonadota > Gammaproteobacteria > Burkholderiales > Burkholderiaceae > Paraburkholderia. The sequence continues at coordinate 14,841 of NZ_JAGIPX010000040.1, read as the reverse complement.
CACGGGGTTCGTCGAATCTGGCGCGGCGAGGCCGAAGTGCCGATACGTCAAAAGCGTCGCGACGCGTCCACGCGGCGTGCGCTGCAAAAAGCCTTGCTGGATCAGATACGGTTCGAGCACGTCTTCGATCGTGTCGCGCTCTTCGCCGATCGCGGCTGCCAGGTTGTCGACGCCGACGGGCCCGCCGTCGAACTTGTGCAGGATCGCTTCGAGCAGCTTGCGGTCCATCAGATCGAAGCCGACGGGATCGACGTCGAGCATTTTTAGCGCGGCGTCCGCGACCTTCGCGGTGATATTGCCGTCCGCCTTCACCTCGGCGTAGTCGCGCACGCGGCGCAGCAGCCGGTTCGCGATACGCGGCGTGCCGCGCGAGCGCTTTGCGATTTCCAGTGCGCCGTCGGGATGAATCTGTGCGCCGAGCAGCGATGCCGAGCGGCTCACGATGCGCGCCAGTTCCTCGGCGTTATAGAACTCCAGCCGCGCGACGATCCCGAAGCGGTCGCGCAACGGATTGGTCAGCATGCCCGCGCGCGTGGTCGCGCCGACCAGCGTGAACGGCTGCAGATCGAGCTTTACGCTGCGTGCGGCGGGGCCTTCGCCGATCATGATGTCGATCTGATAATCCTCGAGGGCCGGGTACAGGATTTCCTCGACGACAGGCGACAGCCGGTGAATTTCGTCGATGAATAGGACATCGTTGGCTTCGAGATTGGTCAGGAGCGCGGCGAGATCGCCCGCGCGTTCCAGCACGGGCCCCGATGTCTGCCGCAGGTTGACGCCCATTTCGCGCGCGATGATGTGCGCGAGCGTCGTCTTGCCGAGCCCCGGCGGCCCGAACAGCAGCACGTGATCCAGCGATTCCGAGCGGCGTTTGGCCGCCTCGATGAAAATTTCCAGCTGGCCGCGCACTTTTTCCTGGCCGACGTATTCGTCGAGGTGACGCGGGCGCAACGCGCGCTCGAACGCTTCCTCGTTCGGCGAAACGGGCGTGGCGGCGATGATGCGTTCGGCGGCGAGTTTGTCGTGTTCGATCATGCGGGCATTGTACCGCGCGCGGCCTGTTCGAAGACCTGGCCGAATGGCCAGGGTGCGGGCGCTCGCGCCGCGTGCGAAGCTTCATGCATCGCCGTTGCCGCAAGCCCGCTCAGGTTTTCGACAGCGCCTTCAACGCAAGCTTGATGCCCTCGGAAACGCCGGTGCCCGCCGGTACGTTTTTGATGGCCGCCAACGCTTCTTTTTCGGAGTAGCCCAATGCCAGCAGCGCATTCAGGATATCGGACGCATGGTCGGACTGGGACGCGGCGCCCGCCATCGCGCCAAGGTCGGCGCCGAGCTTGCCCTTCAGTTCGAGCAGGAGCCGCTCCGCCGTCTTCTTGCCGATGCCCGGCACGCGTGTGAGGCGTGCGGCGTCCTGCATCGTCACCGTCTGCGACAGTTCCTGCACGCTCATGCCGGACAGCACGGCGAGCGCCATCCGCGCGCCGATGCCCGTGATCTTTAACAACTCGCGAAACGTGGAGCGCTCTTGCGGCGTAAGGAAGCCGTACAGCAGATGTGCGTCTTCGCGCACGATCATCTGGGTAAGCAGCACGACTTTTTCGCCTGTTCCGGGCAGGTTGTAGAACGTGCTCATCGGCACATCGACTTCGTAGCCGACACCGTTGCAGTCGATCAGAAGGTGAGGCGGATTTTTTTCCAGCAGGACGCCGGCGATGCGACCGATCATGGCGGGTTCGAGAATGAGGGAAAGCGCGAGTGTAGCGCAGGGCCGAGCGTTTTCGTTGCGTGTGAATCGAGGCGGGGCGCTAACCCACCAACCGGCCACGCCGCACCCGCAGCCCCTTCTTCGCCAACGCCGGTGCGATGCCGCCAAGCGTGCTCAACGTCCCGCCGCCGTGCGCGTGACAGATCGCCATGCCAAGCGCATCTGCGGCATCGGTCGACGGGATGCCCGAGAGGCACAGCAAGCGCACGACCATCTGCTGCATCTGATCTTTGGTCGCGCGTCCGTAGCCGACCACGGCCTGCTTCAACTGCAACGCCGTGTATTCGGCGACGGGCACGCCGCCCGCTACCAGTCCGCAGATCGCCGCGCCGCGCGCCTGTCCGAGAAGCAGCGTCGACTGCGGATTGACGTTGACGAAGACCTTTTCGATGGCCGCCTGATCCGGCGCGTGCTGGCGGATCAGCGTCGAGATCCCTTCGAAGATGGTGCCGAGGCGCGTCGGCAGATCGGCATCGGCTGTCCTGATGACGCCGCTCGTCACGTAAGTCAGCTGATGGCCGGACTGGTCGATCACGCCGAAGCCGGTGACGCGCAAGCCTGGGTCGATGCCGAGAATTCTCATAAGTGCAGTGCGTGTTCAGTGCCTGCGATACTACAACGATTCAAATGTAAAACGGCCCGGCAGTTGCAAACCGCCGGGCCGTTTCCAGGGAAGCGGGTCAGCCGATCAGTGGCGGAAGTGGCGGATGCCCGTCACGACCATCGCGATGTTGTGTTCGTCGGCGGCGGCGATCACTTCGTCGTCGCGCATCGAGCCGCCTGGCTGGATCACGCAGGTTGCACCTGCTGCGACGACCACGTCGAGACCATCACGGAACGGGAAGAACGCATCCGACGCCACCGCCGTGCCCGACAGCGTCAGGCCTGCGTTCTGCGCCTTGATGCTCGCAATGCGTGCCGAATCCACGCGGCTCATCTGGCCCGCACCGATGCCCATCGTCATGCCGTTCGAGCAGAACACAATTGCATTCGACTTCACGAACTTCGCGACGCGCCACGCGAACAGCAGATCGTCCATCTCTTTCGGCGTCGGGTGACGCTTCGTGACGACGCGCAGCTCATGCGGCTGCACGTTCTTCGCATCGAGCGACTGCACCAGTAGACCGCCGCCGACGCGCTTCAGATCGAATGCGTTGTGGCCGAGACCCAGCGCGATTTCGAGCAGACGCACATTTTGCTTGGCCGCGAACACCTGCTTCGCGGCTTCGCTGAACGACGGCGCGATCAGCACTTCGACGAACTGCTTCGCGACGGCCTGCGCCGCCGCCTCGTCGACTTCACGGTTGAACGCGATGATGCCGCCGAACGCCGAAGTCGGGTCGGTCTGGAACGCCTTCGAATACGCTTCGAGCGGATTCGCGCCGATGGCCACGCCGCACGGGTTCGCATGCTTGATGATCACGCAGGCGGCCGCGTCGAACGTCTTCACGCATTCCCACGCGGCGTCCGAGTCGGCGATGTTGTTGTACGACAGTTCCTTGCCCTGCAACTGGCGATAGTTCGCTAGCGCGCCGGCGGGCACCGCGATGTCGCGGTAGAACGCGGCGCTCTGGTGCGGGTTCTCGCCGTAGCGCAGATCCTGAACCTTTTCGAACGCCATGTTCAGCGTGGCCGGATACGTGTTGCGGTCGCGATGCTGCAGTTCTTGCGTGAGGCTCGTCAGGTAGTTCGTGATCGCGCCGTCGTACTGCGCGGTGTGCGCGAAAACCTTGGTCGCCAGGCGGAAGTTGGTCTTGTAGCCGACCTTGTTGCCGCTCGCGCGCATTTCTTCGAGCACGCTCGCGTAATCAGCGGGATCGACGACGACCGTCACATCGCGATGGTTCTTCGCCGCCGAGCGCAGCATCGTCGGGCCGCCGATATCGATGTTCTCGATCGCGTCCTCCAGCGTGCATTCTTCCTTCGATACGGTCTGCACGAACGGATACAGGTTTACGACGAGCAGGTCGATGGTCGGAATGTCGTGCTTTTCGAGCGCGGCCATGTGCTCCGGCAGATCGCGGCGGGCAAGAATGCCGCCGTGCACTTTCGGGTGCAGCGTCTTCACGCGCCCATCCAGCATTTCCGGAAAGCCCGTGTAGTCGGCCACTTCGGTGACGGAAAGACCGGCGTCCGCGAGCAGTTTCGCGGTGCCGCCCGTCGACAGGATCTTGACGCCGAGGTCCGACAGCGATTTCGCGAAATCGACGATGCCGGACTTGTCGGAAACGGAGATGAGCGCTTGCTTGATCATGATGGGAACAAAAGCCGATGAAAGGCGTGGCGGGGCGCCGAAGCTACAGCAGGCCGTGCTGTTGCAGCTTCTTGCGCAGCGTATTGCGGTTGATGCCGAGATACTCGGCGGCCAGCGACTGGTTGCCGCCGGCCTGCTCGAGCACCACCTCGAGCATCGGTTTTTCGACGCACGAAATCACCATGTCGTAGACGTCGTGCGGATTGGAGCCGTCGAGATCCTGAAAGTACATATCCAGGCTGTCGCGGACACATTGTTCGATATTGTGCTTGCTCATGCTGCTAGTCGGTCGGTTTGGTCCTGCTCACCGTTGTTGTTGACTTCGTTGTCGACGTACACGAGGCGGTCCGAAATCGCCTTTTGCGCGTCGAAGAACTCATTGACGGCGAGCAGTTGTTCGCGCGTCGTATCCAGCGTATTCATGCGGTGGCGGAACACGTTGGCGCCGGAAAGGCCGCGAGTGTACCAGCCGATGTGCTTGCGCGCAGTGCGAACGCCCGTAAATTCGCCATAGAACGCGTAGTGATCCTCCAGATGCTCGTTCATTACCTGCTGGATCTCGTCGATGCGCGGCGCTTCCAGCAGTGCACCCGTCAGCAGAAAATGTTCGATCTCACGGAAGAGCCACGGGCGCCCCTGCGCCGCACGGCCAATCATGATCGCGTCGGCGCCCGTCGCCGTCAGCACGTCGCGCGCCTTTTGCGGCGACGTGATGTCGCCGTTCGCCACTACGGGAATCTTCACGGCGGCCTTCACGGCGGCAATCGTCGCGTACTCGGCTTCGCCGTGGTAGAGGTCCGCCCGCGTGCGGCCATGCACGGTCAGCATCGAAATGCCGGCGTGTTCGGCGATGCGCGCGACGTTCAGCGCGTTCTTGTTCTCGCGGTTCCAGCCGGTGCGGATTTTCAGCGTGACGGGCACGGCATCCGGCCCGACGCCCACGGCGTTCACCACGGCCTCGACGATCTGCTGCACGAGCGGCTCGTTCTGCAACAGCGCCGACCCCGCCGCGACATTGCACACCTTCTTGGCCGGGCAGCCCATGTTGATATCGATGATCTGCGCGCCGTTCGCCACGTTGTAGCGGGCGGCCTCGGCCATCATCTGCGGGTCGGCGCCCGCGATCTGCACGGCGATCGGCTCGACTTCGCCCGCGTGGTTTGCGCGGCGCATCGTCTTTTCGCTTTTCCACAACTGCGCGTTCGACGCCACCATTTCCGACACCGCATAGCCCGCGCCCATCCGCTTGCAGAGCTGGCGGAACGGCCGGTCGGTCACACCCGCCATCGGAGCGACGAACAGGTTATTACGCAGTGTGTGGGAGCCGAGAGTAGGCATGGCGGACATCGGCGGTAAGTGTTCGGTGCGTCAAATCAAAGAAATGGCGCGCGGCACGGACCGCAAAATACGAGGGAAAACCGATATTTTAGCGTTAACGGAATCGCCCCCGGCACAACCGGCCCTAAGGTAACTCATTAAATCTTCTATGAAAGTGGCCGCAGTCATAGAACGGCGGCCACTTTGGCTTCGACATGCGGCGCGCTAGCGGCGTTGCCCGAACATCATCTGGCGGGCGAGCGCTGTCTTCACGGGCGGCACGAACTCCAGTGCGGTGAGGGCGAGGCCGCGCAGCGTCGCAAGCGGCGGGAAATCGATCGTGAACAGACGCGCGAGCGTATCGGTCGCGCCGATCGTCATGCGCCGGTCGAGCGCGCGGCGTTGCGCGAAGGCAATGAGCGCGGTGCGCGTCGCACCGTGGTGCGAAAGCGCGTCGGCGAGCGCGTGGGCGTCGCGCAGGCCGAGATTCAGCCCTTGGCCGGCGACGGGATGGAGCGTCTGCGCCGCGTTGCCGATCGCGACGACGCTGCCCTTGACCAGCGTATCGACAGTGTTGAGGCCGAGTGGGAACGCTGCGCGTCCTTTGATCTGCGTGAAGCGGCCCATCCGGCCGCCGAACTCCGCGCCGAGTTCGCGCAGGAACGCTTCGTCCGACAATTGCGCGCGCCGGGCCGCTTCTTCCGGTGCGCAGCACCAGACGAGTGCGTAGTCCGCGCCGCGCACGCCCCCCGTCGGCAGCAGCGCAATCGGGCCTTGTGACGTGAAGCGCTCCCACGCGACATGCGGCTGGGGCGCGGACAGCGTGACGGTGCCGACCAGCGCGGTTTGCCCATAATCGCGGTTTTCGCCCGAACCTGCCTGCTGTTCGCCGAAGAGGCCGCCTTCGGCGTTCACCAGAATGCGGGTGCGCAGCATGCGCGTCACGTGTGCGCTTTCGATCGGCAGCACAACGCCGTCGTCGAGTTGCTGGGGCGATTGCGCCTTCGTCGATTTGAACCAGTGCACGGGCGTCGTGCGCACGGCCTCGGCGAGCGCGTGGACGATCGATCCATAGCGCAGCACGTAGCCGAGCGCGGGCAGGCCGTGTTCGGCGTGATCGATCAGCGTGCGTCCGAAATGACCGCGCTGCGACACATGGATGCGCTGGATCGCGGTCGCGTCGGAGGGCCAGCGCAGCGGTTCAAGGATCATGCGGCTGCCGTGCGACACGGCGATCGCGCGCGGATCGGCAACCGAGTCTTCCGGCTCGCGTGCGTCGATCAACGCGACGTTCAGGTTCTGCGTCGCGCTGCGACGCGCGAGCCAGCCCGCGAGCGCGAGCCCGACGGGCCCGGCGCCGACGATCGCCACGTCGTAGTCGAAGGGCTCGCCGTTCGAGGGCAAGGGCGGCGCGCTCGTCGCCTGTTGGACGTCGTTCATCTTCTTGTGTGTTCCTTGGTGCTCAGGCGGCGCTGGCCTTGCGCGCATGCTGCTCCCGTTGCTCCCATTGCGCCTGTTGCATCAGCGCTTCGATTTCATCCCCGTCGACGGGCACGTCACGCGTGATCAACTCGCAGCCCGTGGCCGTGACGATCGCGTCGTCTTCGATGCGGATGCCGATGTTCCAATATTGCTCGGGCACGTCGTCGGCGGCGCGGATATAGAGGCCGGGTTCGATAGTCAGCGTCATGCCGGCTCTGAGCGTGCGCCAGGGCAGCGCGCCGTTTTCGTCGGCGGGCAAGCCGCGCTCCCGATAGTCGCCTGCGTCGTGCACGTCCATGCCGAGCCAATGGCCCGTGCGATGCATGTAGAAGCGCGCATAGGCGCGCTCCTGGATCACCTCGTCGACGCCCGCAAACAGATCCCTATTCAGAATGCCCGTGTCGAGCAGCCCTTGTGCAAGCACGCGCACGGCGGCCTGATGCGGCGCGTCGAAACTCGCGCCTGCGCGCGTCGCGTGGATGGCGGCCTGCTGCGCGGCCAGCACGATATCGTAGAGCTCGCGCTGCGCGGGCGTGAAGCGGCCGTTCGCGGGAAACGTGCGCGTGATGTCGGACGCGTAGCCGTCGAGTTCGCACGCCGCGTCGATCAGGATCAGATCGCCGTCCTGCGCGACGGCATTGCCGGCGGGATAGTGCAGCACACACGCGTTCGCGCCCGCCGCGACGATCGAGCCATAGGCGGGCGCCTGCGCACCGTGCTTGCGGAACGTGTACAGCAACTCGGCTTCGAGTTCGTATTCGCGCACGCCGGGACGGCAAGCGGCCATCGCGCGACGATGCGCCTGCGCGGAGATCGCGGCGGCGCGGCGCATGATCGACAGTTCGTGAGCGTCCTTGACGACGCGCATCTCGTCGAGCAGCGGCATCAGGTCGTGCGCGGCCGACGGCGCCACCACGCCGCTGCGGCCCTGCGCGCGCACGGCATCGAGCCATTGACGCACCTTGCCGTCGAGCTGCTCCGAAGCGCCAAGCGCATAGTGCAGCGCGGGCTTGTCGGCGATGAGGCGCGGCAGCTGGGTGTCGATCTCGTCGAACGCGAAGGCGGCGTCGAACCCGAACGCCTCGCGCGCGCCTTCCGGGCCGAAGCGGAAGCCTTCCCAAGTCTCGCGCTCGGCGTTTTTCGCGCGACAGAACAGGATCGCGGCAGGCTCGTTCTGCTTCGCGCTCGCGTCGAGCACGAGCATCGCTTCGGGCTCGGTGAAGCCTGTCAGATAGTAAAAGTAGCTGTCGTGCCGGTACGGATAGTCGGCGTCACGGTTGCGCAGCGCTTCGGGCGCGGTCGGGACGATCGCGACGCCGCCGCCCGCCGCGCGCAACGCGTCGAGCACGCGCGCGCGGCGCTGACGGTAGATGTCGATAGCGGGATTCAGATCGGTCATAGGTTCCGTCGGCGGGTTCATCGTGCGAGGTGGGCGGCGCATCCTTGGGGTCGACTTGAGGCCGAACCGCGCTGCAATGCTGCGATTGTATCGCCCAACCGGAATCGCTTCCTGGCGGCCCGCAAGCCCCGGACTCGAGCGGTCCGGAACGCGCTGCACGCGTCGGATGTGCGACGGACTTCATCGCCGATCTGGCGACGGTCATCCGGAGAGCCTGGCCATCAGGCCAGGTAGACCGCCTGTGCGTGCGGCCGGCATTGTTGCAATCTGTCTACAGCCCAGTGCGCCGCCCGGGCGAAGCGCCCGGCGCGCTGCACGGAAAATCCTCGGCGCTCGGTAACGCACGTATACTTTCGGCCAATTCCAATAGAGGCAGAATGTGATGAAACTCATCGGTTCGCTATCGAGCCCGTTCGTCCGCAAGGCGCGGATCGTGCTCGCCGAAAAGAAAATCGACTACAAGCTCGAACTTGAAAACGTCTGGGCCGATGACACGGCCATCCACGACTACAACCCGCTCGGCAAGGTCCCGTGTCTCGTGATGGAAGACGGCGCGGCCGTATTCGATTCGCGCGTGATCTGCGAGTACGTCGATACGCTGTCGCCCGTGTGCAAGCTCATGCCGCAATCGGGCCGCGAGCGTGTCGAAGTGCGCTGCTGGGAAGCGCTCGCCGACGGCATGATGGACGCGGCCGTCCTGATCCGCCTCGAAGGCGTGCTGCGCGAAGAACAACACCGCAGCGAATCGTGGGTCGCGCGTCAACGTCACAAGATCGACGACAGTCTGAAGGCGATGGCGCAAGGGCTTGGCTCGAAGACGTGGTGCGCGGGCAATCACTACACGCTTGCCGACGTGGCAGTCGGCTGCGGGCTCAGCTATCTCGACTTCCGCATGCCGCACGTCAATTGGCGCGAGCTGCATCCGAACCTCGACAAGTACTATCAGAAGCTGTCACAACGTCAGTCGTTCATCGATACGCAATTGAGCTGACGGGCGGCCCCGCTTCACGCGGATGGCGAACATCACGGAAGAAATGTCAAGAAATCTTTCGATTTTCGCGTAATCTCCTTACTACATGCTAAAAGAGGCGCCTGACCGTCAGGCGCCTTTTTTATAGCCTGCGCGGACAAAGACGCCGGCGATCGGTCCGTTCAGGGTTGTACGCGTGACGGAGCCGGCGCTCGACCATCGATAACATCCGTCAAAGGGACGTTCGACCATGAAAACGATCCGCGTTGCTCTCGCTGCCGCCGCGTGCGGCGTGCTCGCCGCCTGTTCGGCTGCGAGCCTCGACCCCAGTTCCCTCGTTCAATCCGGCTCACAGGCTTTGCAGGCCGCGTCGCTCACCGATAGCGACGTGCGCGCGCTGTCCGACAAGTCGTGCGCGCAGCTAGATGCCGAGAACAAGATCGCGCCCAAAGGCAGCGCGTACACGACTCGCCTGAACAAGATCGCCGCGCAGCTTGGCGACAATATCAACGGCGTGCCGGTCAACTACAAGGTCTACATCACGAAGGACGTCAACGCATGGGCGATGGCGAACGGCTGCGTGCGCGTCTATAGCGGGCTGATGGACATGATGACGGACGACGAAGTGCGCGGCGTCGTCGGTCACGAAATGGGACACGTGGCGCTCGGCCATACGAAGAAGGCGATGCAGGTCGCGTATGCGACATCGGCGCTGCGTTCGGTGGCGTCGTCGGCTGGGGGCATCACAGGGGCGATTTCGGCGTCGCAGCTTGGCGACTTTTCCGAGAAGCTGATCAACGCGCAGTTCTCGCAATCGCAGGAGTCGGCGGCCGACGACTACTCGTTCGATATCCAGAAGAAGAAAGGCCTTGATCCATCGGGCCTCGTCACCGCGTTCAACAAGCTCGCGAAGCTCGACGGCGGCAACTCGAGCATGCTGAACTCACATCCGGCATCGGCGTCGCGCGCACAGCATATCCAGCAGCGGATTGCGTCGAGCAAGTAGCGCGGCCGGATACTCGACGAACTGCTCCGTCTCGATGGCAGGCAACCTAAGGAAGGCATTGCCTTGTGCCCAGGTTCCGTGATAGAAGCATCGCGCGGACGCGCCCGATTCCCGCGCGCAGTTTGTCTACAGGAGCATACGGTGAAGAGGACCGCCGAAAACAGGCGCAATGTGGTCGCGGTACGTATCGATCCCGCGATCGAACGAAGGCTGCGGCTATTGGCAGAAGCAACGGGACGCAAGCAGTCGTTCTTTCTGCAGCAGATGATCGAGACGAGCATCGGCGCGATGGAAGAGACCTGGCTGCCGCCAGCCCTTCTCGCGCAGGTCAGGGACGGCAAGTTGCCACCGCCTGAACCGGCGCGCGCTGCAACGACGGATCTTTTTGGCGATCTTTTCGCTGAGCACGAAGGCTAGCGTGATAGCGTCATCGTCTCGGAATGCGGTGTTGGCTGGTGCCAGACGCGGATCGTGCGCGAGACGACCTTGAGCATTGGCTAAAGCCGAATACAAAACGCGCGCCGGGCTGAAATCCGGCGCGCGTTTTTGTTTTGCATTCCGTTGAAGCGAAGGGCGCGCTATCAGGCGGCAACTCGTTCGAGATTCGGCGCAAACGAATCGCTGCGCGCCACGGGCCACCATTTCTCGTATAGCGTGTAGCGATAGTTGCCCTTGAGCAGATCGCCCGGTTCGAGGTACTTCAGCAGATCCGACATCAGCCGCACTTCGTACGACGATACGCGTCGCACGATATGATGCGCGCGCAGATCGGCGGGATGAAGAAGCCCGGCCGCCTGCACGATTTCCTGCAGCGCGTGCAGCGTGTTGTGATGGAAATTGAATACGCGGTCCGATTTATCCGTGACGATCAGCGCGCGCTGGCGCACCGGGTCCTGCGTCGCGACGCCCGTCGGGCAGCGGCCCGTGTGGCACGTCTGCGCCTGGATGCAGCCGACCGCGAACATGAAGCCGCGCGCCGCGTTCACCCAGTCGGCGCCGATCGCGAGCGTCTTGGCGATATCGAAAGCCGTGATCATCTTGCCGCTCGCGCCGATGCGGATCTTGTCGCGCAGCCCGATGCCGACCAGCGTGTTGTGCACGAGCAGCAGCCCTTCCTGTAGCGGCACGCCGACGTGGTCGGTGAACTCGAGCGGCGCCGCGCCCGTGCCGCCTTCCGCGCCGTCGACGACGATAAAGTCCGGCAGGATGCCCGTCTCCAGCATCGCCTTCGCGATGCCGAAAAATTCCCACGGATGGCCGATGCACAGCTTGAAGCCCGTCGGCTTGCCGCCCGACAGATTGCGCAGACGCTCGACGAATTCGAGCAGCTCGCGCGGCGTCGAAAACTCCGAGTGCGTAGCGGGCGAGATGCAGTCGCGGCCCATCGGCACGCCGCGCGTTTCGGCGATTTCGGGCGTGATCTTCGCGGCGGGCAGCACGCCGCCGTGGCCCGGCTTCGCGCCTTGTGACAGCTTCACCTCGATCATCTTCACTTGCGGCTCGCGCGACTGCCTCGCGAACCTGTCGGCGTTGAACGTGCCGTCGTCGTTACGGCAGCCGAAGTAACCCGACGCGATCTCCCAGATGATGTCGCCGCCATGCTCACGGTGATACTTCGACATCGATCCTTCGCCCGTGTCGTGCGCGAAGTTGCCTTTTTTCGCGCCGAGATTCAGCGCGCGGATCGCGTTCGCCGACAGCGAACCGAAGCTCATCGCCGAAATGTTGAAGATGGACATCGAGTACGGCTGCGCACGGTTCGCGCCGACGACGACGCGAAAGTCATGGCCTTCGAGCTTCGTCGGCACGAGCGAATGGCTGATCCATTCATGGCCGGCTGCCTTCACGTCGACCTCGGTGCCGTACGGACGGCTGTCCACTTCGTTTTTCGCGCGCTGATAGACGATGCTGCGCTGTGCGCGTGAGAACGGCTTTTCGTCGGTGTCGTCTTCGACGAAATACTGGCGGATTTCTGGACGGATGAACTCGAACAGGAAGCGCAGATGGCCCCAGAGCGGATAGTTGCGCAGGATCGCGTGGCGCTCCTGCGTCAGATCGTAGACGCCGAGCGCGACCAGCAGCACGGGCACGACGATCCATGGCCATCCGATGTGACGGGTTGCCGCGAGCGCGGCACAGGCCGCGAGCAGCAGGATGACACACCACATCGCCAGATAGCGTCGAGAAAACATGGCAACTCCATTGCAGTGATTTCACCGCAGCGGATGCATCGGCGCCGGGTTGCATCGGGTCTTGCGCGAAGACGAGGCGGCCCGTGCGGATGACTTGCGCTGCGAGTCGGTACGGCAGGTTGTCCAGACACCGATGTTTTACGGCGCAATGACGGCGGCGCTTGAGTCGGCCTTCAAGGCGGCCTTGGAAGCGGCGCGATGGCGCGCGCAAAGCGGGCGGCGGGACAACCGCCGCCCGGAAGATACAACGAACCGGAGATCGGTGCAGCGTCGACAGACGGAAAAGCTCGCGAAAATCAGCCGCGAGCCTGTCCCGGCAAGGCCTGGCGCGTTGTCAGCAGCGCCGCCTTCTGCGGCTGGCGGGCGACCGGCTGCGCGGTGGCCGCGTGTTCGATGATGCCGCCGCCGAGGCACACGTCGCCATCGTAGAGCACGGCCGATTGGCCCGGCGTGACGGCCCATTGGGCGTCGGCGAAATGGAGGGAGAAGAGGGCGTCCGTGCTTACGGCGTCCGTGCTTACGGCGTCCAAGCTGGCGGTATTTTCGTTGCCGCTGTCAGCCGCGCCGAACGTGCATGCCGCATCGGCCTGGCGATAGCGCGTCTTCGCTGCGCACGCGTGGCCTTCGTCGGGCGCGTGGCCCGCGACCCAGCTCGTGTTGCCCGCCGTCAGCGTGTGGCTCAGCAGCCACGGATGATCGTGGCCTTGCGCGACATACAGCGTGTTCGACGGGATGTCCTTGCCCGCGACGAACCACGGCTCGCCGCTGCCGTCCTTGCTGCCGCCGAGGCCGATGCCCTTGCGCTGGCCGAACGTGTAGAACGCGAGGCCGATGTGCTCGCCGACGGCTTTGCCATCGGTCGTCTTCATCGGGCCGGGCTTCGTCGGCAGATAGCGGTTCAGGAAGTCTCGGAACGGCCGCTCGCCGATGAAGCAGATGCCCGTCGAGTCCTTCTTTTTCGCGTTAGGCAAGCCGATCTGTTCGGCGATCTCGCGGACTTTGGTCTTCGGTATCTCGCCGAGCGGGAAAAGCGTCTTCGACAACTGCGCCTGGTTCAGGCGATGCAGGAAGTACGACTGGTCCTTCGTGTGATCCTTCGCCTTCAACAGCTCGAACCGGCCGTCGACCTCGCGCACGCGCGCATAGTGGCCCGTCGCGATGGTTTCCGCGCCGAGCGACATCGCGTGGTCGAGGAACGCCTTGAACTTGATCTCGGCGTTGCACAGCACGTCGGGGTTCGGCGTGCGGCCCGCCGAGTACTCCCGCAGGAATTCGGCGAACACACGGTCCTTGTATTCGGCTGCGAAGTTGACCGCTTCGACGTCGATGCCGATCAGGTCCGCGACCGACACGACATCGATCCAGTCCTGACGCGTCGAACAGTATTCGCTGTCGTCGTCGTCTTCCCAGTTCTTCATGAACAGGCCGACCACGTCGTAACCCTGTTCCTTCAGCAGCCATGCCGTGACGGACGAATCGACGCCGCCCGACATGCCCACCACTACCTTCTGTTTGCTCATCTGAATCTGCCTACAGCTTTCATCCGTGCCGAAGCACGCGTTCTATCGGGACGGCCCGACTGAATGCGTTTGCACGAAGTCGAGCGGGAAACGCCGGCCTGCGAGGTAGTCGTCGATACATTGCATGACGAGCGATGTGCGATGCCGCTCGGGGCATGCGCGCAGCTCGTCGGCGCTCATCCATACCGTGCGGACGATGTCAGGATCGAGCGCGCGGCTCGCGGCGGGCGAGCCGCCCGTCGAGCCGCAATACGTGAAGCGCAGATATGTGACGCCGTTCGACGGGCCATCGACCGTTTCGGGCCGGCTGAAGTGCGTCATATACACGCCGATCAAAGCCTCGGGCGTGAACGCCTGCGCCGTCTCTTCGAGCGTCTCGCGGATCACGGCTTGCGTCAGCGTTTCGCCCGCTTCCAGATGCCCAGCGGGCTGGTTGAGGCGCAGCCCGGCCGGCGTGTGCTCTTCGACCAGCAGAAAGCGCCCGTCGCATTCGACGACGGCCGCCACCGTCACATGCGGGGCCCAGGTTTCCGGTTTCATGGGACGGCATTTTACCGGTTATGGGCCGGGCTTGCCGGCGCTCGCAACGCGCGCGGGCCGTGCCCTAGCACATGTCGGTGAAAAAATCACGGAAAGACACAAGGATCGTGTTCCTGAATACCGGGATTGTTACGAATTTCGATCCGCCCCCGGACTTCAGTTAAAGTGGCAGCGTAGGCTGAAGCCCCAGCCGTGCGTAGCCGTTGCACTTGCCATATTGCATTGCCGGCGTGGCCCCTCGTCGGCGATTCCAGATTTTCATAACAGGATGGTCGAGGAGGATTTACGATGCACATCGGAGTGCCAGCCGAGACGCGGCCGTACGAAACACGCGTCGCCGCGACGCCCGAGACGGTGAAGAAGTACGTGTCACAAGGTCATCGGGTAACGGTCCAG
>NZ_JAGIPX010000003.1 GCF_017814945.1 Paraburkholderia sp. LEh10 | reverse complement strand
GGGCCCGTGGGTAATCGTCAAGCGGCTCGGGGTGAGCTGCTTTCTTTTGCCTACTTTTCTTTGCAGCCGGCAAAGAAAAGTAGGTGCCGCCCCGCACAGGGGCAACGCCCGCGCCGCGAGGCGCTATCGCGGATGCCAGCGACGGCGGCAAAACACAAGCCGGATTCGCAGATGCCAGCGCCAAAGTAAAACAACAAAAACCGCATCGCGAACCACAAAAAAACTCAAGCCGAAGGCTTCTTATATGCAACGCAGTCGACTTCGACCTTGCAGTCGATCACCATCGACGACACCACACACGCCCTCGCCGGCGGATTCGCGCCGAAATATTCCTTGAACACCTTGTTGAAAGAAGCAAAATCACGCGGATCATCGAGCCAAACCCCACACCGCACGACATGCTCAGGCCCATACCCGGCCTCGGTCAGAATCGCCATCACATTCTGAATCGCCTTGTGCGACTGCTCAACGATCCCGCCGTTGATCACTTCGCCGTTCTCCATCGGCGTCTGCCCCGACACGAACAGCCAGCCGTCCGCCTCGACCGCGCGCGCAAGCGGCATCACCTGACCGCCCGTGCCCTTGCCACCCTCAACGCCATAACGCTTCATCGTTCAACTCCTAAAACGTAAGTGCGTCCGCAACCCATGCGAACGCATCAATCGAAAATCGGATCAGTCAGAAACCCTGTGTCAGCTCGGCCCGCGATGCCGCCGTCGCCCCACGCGCGACGAACCTGCCTGCGCGCTCGCCCGTCAGCTTGCCGTCGAGATACGACAGCACGCCATTCACCCACACGGCATCGATGCCATCGGCCGCCTGCTGCGGCTTGTCGAACGTCGCCGCGTCGCGCACGCGCGCCGGGTCGAACAGCACGAGATCGGCGTGATAGCCGATATGCACTTCGCCGCGCTCCTTCAAGCCGAAACGCCGCGCCGACAGGCCCGTCATCTTGCGAATCGCTTCTTCCAGCGGAATCAGCTGCTGGTCGCGCGCATAGTGCCCCAGCACGCGCGGAAACGCGCCCCACAAGCGAGGATGCGGCAGCGGATCGTTCGGCAAACCGTCCGAGCCCACCATCGTCGCTGGATGCGACAGAATGCGCCGCACGTCGTCCTCCGACATGTTGTGGTACACGGCGCCCGCCGGCTGCAAACGCTTCGCCGCTTCCTGCTGCGTCACACCCCACTCCGCCGCGATCTCCTTCACCATCTTCCCCGCCATCTCGGGATGAGGCGTCGACCATGTGATCGTGATGTCGATATCGCCCGTCACCTGCTTGAGGTCGAGCGTCGACGAGCTGCGGTTGTACGGATAGCAGTCGCAACCGACGGGATGCATGCGCCGCGCGCCCTCCAGCGATTCGAGCACCTCGACGCTGCGCCCCCAGTTCGACGGCCCCGCGCACTTCAGATGCGAAATCACGACAGGCACGCGCGCGTGCTTGCCGATGCGGTACGCCTCGTCCATCGCATCGAGAATCGCGTCGAACTCGGTGCGCATGTGGGTCGTGTACAACGCGCCCGCCACTGCGAGCGGCTCCGCGAGCGCCATCACCTCTTCAGTCGGCGCAGCGAACGCGGAGCCATATGCGAGCCCTGAACTCAGGCCAAGCGCGCCGTTCGCAAGCGCTTCTTCGAGCTGTGCGCGCATTCCGTCGATTTCCTGCGAGGTCGCCGCGCGATCGAGCCGGTCCATGTGGTTGTTGCGCAGCGCCGTATGTCCGATCAGCGCGCCCACGTTGACGGAAGGCTTCGCAGCATTGACGGCGGCGACATAGGCCGCGAACGTCGGATACTGGAACGCGTCGCGCTCCCCGAGCAGATTCATCGGATCGGGCGGATCGCCCTTCAGCGACACGGGCGACGCGCTAATCCCGCAATTGCCGACGATCACCGTCGTCACGCCCTGCGTGATCTTGGGCAGCATTTGCGGCGAGCGGATCACATGCGTGTCGTCGTGCGTGTGGACATCGATGAAGCCAGGCGCGAGCGCGCGGCCATTCGCCTCGATCACCTCTTCGGCCAGCCAGTTCGACAGATTGCCGATCGCGGCGATCTTTCCATTGCGCAACGCGACGTCGCGCTCGACAGGCGGCGCGCCCGTGCCATCGTACAGTTGCGCGCCGACGATCAGCGTATCGGCGGCTTCGGGGTGCGAATGCATGGATCAGTCTCCTAGCGGTTGTCGGTCGCCGCCGCCGCGATGCGCATCGAGCGCATGCTTCATGCGGCGCAGCAGTTCGCGGCTCTCGTCGCCGAGGCTCACGGCCAGTTCGGTGACGAGCACGTCGAGCGCCATCATCATCGCGTAGCGCGATGACGACGGCTTGTAGATGAAATCGGTTTCGAACGCGACGATGGGAATCAGCCAGTCAGCGAGCTTCGCAAGCGGCGACGCGGGCGCCGTCACGGTGATCAGCGTCGCGCCGTAGCTGCGCGCGATGCGGCAGCTGTCGACCATTTCCGGCACGCGGCCCGTCGTCGACAGCGCGATCACCACCGTGTCGCGCGATACCGTCGATGCGACCATGCGCTGCAGCAAGCCGTCCTGATACGTCGCGACAGGCCGGCCGAGGCGCACGAGCCGGAAGCGCATTTCATCGGCAAGCGCGGTCGAGCCGCCGCCCATGCCGAACACGTAGATCATGCGCGCTTCGCGCAATGCGGCAGCAGCCTGCGCAACGGGCGCCTGGCATAGCAAATGATGGTTGTGCGCGAGCGCCGTCTGCAATTCGTCGAACACGCGCGTCGCCAGCGGTTCGGGCGTGTCGGGCTGCGCGCCCGATTGCAGGAACCGCTGACCGACCGCCGCCGCCTGCGCGAGCCGCAACTTCAGTTCGCGCACGTCGCGGCAACCGACAGCCTTCGCAAAACGCGTAACGGTCGCGACACTTACTTCCGCCCGCTCGGCCAGCGCCCCGATGCTCGCGCGCGATGCGCCCGTCAGGTCGTCGAGGATCAGCGCCGCGACCTTGCGCTCGGCCGAACGCAACTCGGGCGCGCATTCTGCAATGCGCGCGACGATGTCGAAGGCAACAGGTTCGGCAGTGGTGTTCATGGCTCGCGCGCGCCACGCGCCGCCGGTAACATCAGCCGCGGAACGCGTGGTACTAAATAACATTTCTTCAACCATCGTACTTTCGGTAACATACGAAAGTCAACTTCGATTCGATTTAACTGGCCGATGGAGCAGGATGACATGAAAGTTACAAACTATCAGGGAGCCACGATCGATCCGTACAGCAAGGGCCTCGGCAACGTGCCGGGCACGAGCATCCAGCTTGCGGACGCGTCGCGTCTCGAATGGAATCTGCTTGACGAGGACGTGAGCCTGCCCGCCGCCGTCCTGTACGCGGACCGTATCGAGCACAACCTGAACTGGATGCAGAAGTTCGTCGCCGAATACGGCGTGAAGCTCGCGCCGCATGGCAAGACGACGATGGCGCCGCAACTGTTCCGCCGCCAGATCGAAACGGGCGCGTGGGGCATTACGCTCGCCACTGCGCATCAGGTGCGCGCCGCGTATCACGGCGGCGTATCGCGCGTGCTCATGGCGAACCAGCTGGTCGGCAAGCGCAACATGCTGATGATCGCCGAACTGCTGAGCGATCCCGAGTTCGAGTTCTTCTGTCTGGTGGATTCCGTCGAAGGCGTCGAGCAGCTCGGCAAGTTCTTCGGCTCGGTGAAAAAGCAGTTGCAGGTGCTCGTCGAACTCGGGGTGCCGGGCGGCCGCACGGGCGTGCGCGACGAGGCGCAAACCAGCGCGGTGCTCGACGCGATCTCGCGCTATCCGGACTCGCTGAAGCTCGCGGGCATCGAACTGTACGAAGGCGTATTGAAGGAAGAACAGGAAGTGCGCGACTTCCTGCGCAGCGCCGTGAGGCTCACGCTCGAACTGTCGGACAAGGGGCGCTTTGCGCGCACGCCGGCCGTGCTGTCGGGTGCGGGATCGGCATGGTACGACGTCGTCGCCGAAGAGTTCGCGAAGGCATCGCGCAAGGACCGCATCGAAATCGTGCTGCGTCCGGGCTGCTATCTGACGCACGACGTCGGCATCTATCGTAAGGCGCAGACGGATATCTTCAAGCGCAATCCCGTCGCGAAGCGCATGGGCGAAGGCCTGTTGCCCGCGCTGCATCTGTGGGCCTACGTGCAGTCCATCCCAGAGCCGGACCGCGCGATCATCGGCCTCGGCAAGCGCGATTCGGCGTTCGATGCCGGCTATCCCGAACCCGCGAAGCACTATCGTCCGGGGACGGAAGCGCCGCGCGATGTCGCTCCCGGCGAAGGCTGGGAAATCTTCGGGATGATGGATCAGCACGCCTACCTGCGAATTCCCGCAGGCGCCGATCTGAAGGTCGGCGACATGATCGCGTTCGACATCTCGCATCCGTGCCTGACGTTCGACAAGTGGCGCCAGGTGCTCGTGCTCGATCCGTCGTATCGCGTGACGGAAGTGATCGAAACGTTCTTCTGATCGTTCTTCGAAGGAGGCGGCGCTGCGCGGCGCCGCTGTCTTTCAACGGTTCAACGCCCAGCCGCCGTGGCCTCCGCGTCAGTCGACGCGGCCGCCACCACTTCACCGATGCGCGCTTCAAGCATCGTCAGCGCACTCGACAGTCCCGCCAGCACGTCGTCCGGCAACGCGGCCATCGTGTCGTGCAGGAATGCGTTGCGGTTCGGCAGACTCGCTTCGATCGCGGCGCGGCCTTCAACGGTGAGTTTCACGTTCGTAATGCGGTTGTCGCGCTCGTCCATGCTGCGCGCGATCCAGCCCATCGCTTCGAGCGACTTTAGCTGACGCGTCAGCGCGCCGGGATCGATGCGCAGCCGCTCGACCAGCTTCTTCTGCGACGACTCGCCGGCCTGCTCATATAGCGCAAGCAGAATGCGCCAGCGCGGCAGCGGATGCCCGACGCGCCCTTCGAACGCCGACATGAACGCCCGATACGTGCGGCCAAACTGATGAAGGATAGCGACGCGGTCTTGTTCTTCCATGATGTTTCTACGGTTCCAAAGCGCTCAAACGACGGTCAATCCGCGTGGATGACCGGCTCGATCTGCTTGCGCAGTTTGACGGTCGGCACGCGCCGGCAATGCCAGACTGCAAACAGCGCGACCAGCGCGCCCAACGTGAGTCCGACATGAATCGCGCCAACCAGCGACTCGCGCGCCGATTCGAGCAGCACGGCGCCATTGTGCCCTGCGCGAGCCAGTTCGTTCAAAAGCACGTGCTGCGCGTCGCGGTTGACGAGAATCTGCGGATCGCCGAGCTCTGCAAACCATTGGCTCGCGTGGTCGCCATCGAGTGCGTCGCGCACGCCGCTCGCGTACATATGCGTGACGAGCGTGCCCGTCAGCGCCGTCCCGATCATGCCGCCGATCATCCGCAGCGATTGCAGCAGCGCCGTCGCGATGCCGAGATGCTGGCGGCCCGCCGTCTGCTGCGCGAAGACCGTGAGATTAGGCAGCACGAAGCCGAGGCCGAGACCGCCCATCGTCATGAACGTCATCAGCAGCCAGTGCGGCATCGTGCGCGTCGCGATCACCACGCCGAGCGACGCGCCCGCGAACAGCGCGAAGCCGACGAACAGCATCAGGTTCGGATTCGGAATGCGCGACACGATGCGTCCGTTGACGATACTGCCGATCGTGATGAACACGACGAGCGGCGTAATCACGAGGCCCGCCTGGTTCGGCATCATGCCGAAGCCGCCCTGGAACAGCAGCGGTGCGTAGAACAGCAGCGAAAACATCGCGAAGCCGCCGAGCACGGCCAGCGCGAAAAGCGCGGACAGGCTCTGGTTGCGGAACATGTCGATGGGAAGAATCGCTTGCGGGAAGCGCTTTTCCCATTGCCACAGCGCGATCGCGCACGCCACGCTGAACGCGAGCAGCGCAACGGCCGACGCGGTCACGCCATGCTTCGGCAGCAGTTCGACGAACAGCTGCAAGCTGCCCAGCGACAGCGCGATCAGCAACGCACCGGGCCAGTCGAGGCGCATCTTGCCTTCGTGCACGACATGCCGCAGATGCGGCAGATAACGCCATACGAAGAACAGCGACAGCAAGCCGACGGGTAGATTCACGTAGAACACCGAACGCCAGCCGTAGTACTGCGTGAGAAAGCCGCCGAGCGACGGTCCGACGGCATTCGCGATCCCGAACGCCGAACTCATCAGCACCTGCCAGCGCAGGCGAACCACCGAGTCAGGAAACAGATCAGGAATACACGCGAACGCGGTGCCGACCAGCATCCCGCCGCCGATGCCCTGCAGCCCGCGCGCAATCACGAGAAACAGCATGTTGTTCGCCGCGCCGCACAGCACCGAGGCACCCGTGAACACGACGATCGACGCGATCACGAACGGCTTGCGCCCATAGTAGTCGCCGAGCCGCCCGAAAATCGGCACGGTGATCACGGACGTCAGCAGATACGACGTCGCGACCCACGCGTATAGCTCGAAGCCCTTCAGATCGGCGACGATCGTGGGCAGCGCGGTACCGACAACCGTCTGGTCGAGCGCGACGAGCATCGATACGAATGAGATACCGAGCATCGCCAGCAGCGATTCCCGGAACGGTAACACTTGCCCACTCGAATGGTGGGCGGCGGTATGCACGGCCATTTTTTGATGGAACAACTGTTGACGCGTCAACGATACGGGAATCATACCATGCTGAATGGTTCTAATCTGAGTGCGTCCGAACTCTGCCGTCACGCACTTGGACGCACCGAAAATCTCAATATCTGCCGAAATCAGCAACGATCTTGCATGGGATCAGGGAGACTCATGGATTCAGCCACGCTTGCCGCCATGCCGCTATCCGCCGACGATCTCGCGGCCCTGCGCCGCGCCAAACACCAGCTGGAAAGCCCGGCGCTGGCGATGAAGCTCGCCAGCATCGTCGGTTCGCCACTGGAAAAACTGATCGCGCGCATGCCGTCCATCGCCAGCGACAAGGTCAACGATGCGACGCAGATCGCGCTGCGCAGATGCCTGCAGCTTGCGCTGCGCACGCTGGGCCGGCCGATGGGCGGCGCGCCGCTCGGCGTCAGCGGAAAGCCGAGCAATCTGCTGCACAAGTTCGCTGTTGCGACGACGGGCGCCGCGGGCGGCGCCTTCGGACTGCTCGCGCTGCCCGTCGAACTACCCGTCACGACGACGCTGATGTTCCGTTCGATCTGCGATATCGCGCGCAGCGAAGGTGAGGACCTGACGTCGATCGATACGCAATTGCAATGTCTGACCGTGCTCGGCATGGGCGGGAAGTCGAAATCCGACGACGAGGCCGATTACGGCTACTTCATCATGCGCGGCGCGTTGGCGCAGGCCGTGTCGAAGGCGTCGTCGGAGATTGCGAGCAAGGGATTCACGGCGCATGGCTCGGCGGCGCTGCTGCGCCTCTTGAACACGATCGCGTCCCGCTTCTCGGTGCAAGTGAGCGAACAGATCGCGGCGAAGTCGATTCCGGCCATCGGCGCGGTGCTCGGCGCAATGGTCAACACGGTGTTCATCGATCATTTCCAGCAGGTCGCGCACGGCCACTTCACCGTGCGCCGGCTCGAGCGCCATTACGGCACGGGTGTCGTGCAGGCCGCTTATCAGACAATCGACGTTTCGCTCGACGGGTGAACGCTGTCGGGCGCGCTCGTCACGCGCGACACAAAGCGCGCGGCGAGATCGAGCGCGCGGCGCGCCTCGGGGATGAACGGCACCCAGAGTTGCCAGACGTGCGGCATCTTGCGCCAGATTTCGAAGTCGATGTCGACGCCCGCGACGCGCGCCCTGTCGACGACGCGGCGTGAATCGTCGAGCAGCACTTCCGTGCTGCTCACCTGGATGAACAGCGGCGGCAAGCCTTTCAGGTCCGCGTAAAGCGGCGATGCGTACGGATGCGTCGCCGGGGTATCGCCAAGATAGAGCCTGGCGGCACGCGCGACGGAGGGACCGTGGAACATCGGATCGATGCCGTCGTTGGTTTGCAGCGACGCGCCCGTCGCGGCGAGATCGGTCCACGGTGAAAACAGGATCGCGCCTGCCGGCAGCGGATCGCGCGCATCGCGCAACGCGACGAGCGTCGCGAGCGCGAGACCGCCACCGGCGGAGTCACCGGCGATCACGATCGACTCTCGTTTCGTCCCATCTTCGAGCAGACAGCGATATGCGGCCAATGCGTCGTCGAGCGCGGCGGGGAACGGGTTTTCCGGCGCAAGGCGGTAATCGAGCGAGAAAACCCGCGCCCGGCTGCGTGTCGCAAGACCGAACGACGCCGCGCGATGCGTCCGCGGCGAGCAGAAGTAGTAGCCGCCACCGTGCAGATAGAGAATCGTCGCCGCGTGTCCGCCATCGGCGCGTTCCAGCCATTCGCCACGCAACGGCCAGTCACGCTCGCCATAGCGTTCATGCAGCACCCAGCCAGGCGGCACGCGCGGCGTGTACGCGCGCTTTGCGGTCATCTTGCGCGCGCGTTCGGCGCTGATCGTCGGATGCCGCGTCTGCGGATGAAACTGACGGCGCAAGAACCAGCACGCCAACGCGCTTTGCCAACTCATCGGAACACTCTCCAGCGACGGTTAAGCACCATGGTAGTGGGATTTGCGTGCTGTCGTCGAAGACGGGTTCGATTGGCTGCGCCGGCTGGCAACGCGCCGCTTGCGTCATGCGTGAAGAAAAATGGCCGGGAACCGTCGCGGACGGTCGCGGCCATCGTGGCTGCATGTGTTGGCTTCTCGTTGGTTTAGTTCGCCGGCAATACCTGGCCGCGAATTTCGCCCGAAGGATTTTGCGCCGTATGGACGTTGAAGTACCACTGTCCGGCAATCAAATCGGTGACCTGCTGTTCCGTCAGCGTCGCGGAACCCTTGATCGGACTGGCGAGCGCATTCTTGTCGATGGGCACCTGCACCTTCGCGTTCTGACCGACGGGCGCCGGACCATGGAAGTGCGCCATCGTCACGGGACCCGATAATCCTTCGTATGTGGCCGTCCATTTGAGCATTCTGCTCGAGGTGTCGAAGGTGGCGTCCAATGCGCCGTGCCCATGGCTCACGCGGGGCGGCACTTCGCTCGACGGTTCGAGGTCCGCCTTCAATTCCACCGTGTCGGCCAGCGCAACTCCCGACGCTAGCGCCCACAACACGGCCACCATGCTCAGCTTTCGAATCGCAGTCATTGTTATCTCCGGGTCTTTGTGCGTCGGGCGAGCATCGCAGCGGATGCCATGCCGCAACTGACGCCAGCACATACTAGTGCAAATCGGAGCACGGCGTACGACGCACGCGTAGCGATGAAAAGCCTTGCGAAGCAAACGGAAAATGGGTGTCAGGCAAGCAGCGCAGCCTGTTCTTCGATGCCGTCGAGCATCGTATTGCATTTGCGGACCAGCGCGACGCCTTCGCTACGCAATTCCTCCACGGGCGCAACCGTCAATCGCCGCCGATAGTGTTCGAGTTCCCCGAGCAATGGCGGATACTGCAAAACGCCAGCCGCGCCGGCGACGCGATGATGCCACTGCCGTAACGCCGCGACGTCGGGCTCGTTCAGCAGCGGCAGCAACGCGCGCAGATCGTCGCGCACCGCCGACACGAACGCGTCGAGCAGCGACTTGACCGTCGATTCGCTGCCCCAGATCTGCGTCAACTGGCTGAGGTCGACGGGTACGAACGGCATGTTGTCGGCGCTTTCGGAACCTGCATCCGCAACGGGCGCGCCGGGCACTTCAGCTTGCACGGCGGGCCGCGCGCTGTCCGCGCCGAACCACCGGCTCAGATATTCTCGCAACGTGGCGAGCCGCGTCGGCTTCACGAGGCAGTCGTCCATGCCGGCCGCGCGACATGCCTTCAGATCTTCCGGCGCCGTGTTCGCGGTGATGCCGAGAATCGGCAGCCGCGCGCCGCTGAGCCGTTCTCTTTCGCGCACGGCTCGCGCGAGTTCGTAGCCCGACATCCTGGGCATGTGGCAGTCGGTAATGAGGAAACCGTATGGCGTCTCATCGAGTGCTTCGAGTGCTTCGGCGCCATCGTTGACGACATCGCACGCGAAGCCAAGCAGCGCCAGTTGATGGCGGATCAGTTCCTGATTGACGGGATGATCCTCGGCGACGAGCACGAGACGACCTGCCGCGATCGCGCGCTCGCGGTCCGGCGGCGCAAAGCTCGCTTCGACTTCGCCCGGTTGACGCAGAGGCGTCGGCGACAGCCCCGTCAGCGCGGCAGCGCAGGCAGCGCTCAGACCGCGCCACGAAATCGGATTGATGCTGACGCGCACGGCGTCGTCGACGATCCGGTAGCCCGTCGGCTTTGGCTTCTCGCTCAGGCCGATGACCTTCGCGCCGGACTGTGCGACAGCCTCGGGAATGTCGATGCCGTCGGCGACGAAAACCAGGTCTACATCGCGCAGCACGCGCGGATTATGCAACTCCTTGCGGTTGCTGCTTGCGCAATGCAACTCGATGCCGAGCGCCGCCGCCAGATGTATCAGCGCGTGCGCGACGGACTTGTCGTTCGTGGCGACGATGCCCCGCTTGCCGCGCAATCCTCCCGCCGTGTAGTGCTGCATTTCAACCGGCATCGACAGACGCAGCGTCATGCAGGTCCCTTTGCCCGGCGCGCTGGACAGCGAGAGCGTGCCGCCCATCAGCGCGACCAGCTTACGGCAGATTGTCAGTCCGAGACCCGTGCCGCCAAAGCGCCGTGTCGTCGATGATTCCGCCTGCACGAAAGGCGCGAACAGCCGCGCCTGCACATCGGGCGCGATGCCGATACCCGTATCGTCGACGGTTATTTCTATGGTCTGTCCCGCGTCGTCCTCGCCGACCACCTTCACGTGGACGTCGACCTCACCCTCCGGCGTAAACTTGATCGCGTTTCCGAGCAGATTGAACAGGATCTGTCGCAGTCGCACACTGTCGCCGCGCAGCGTCGCGGCCACCTGCGGTTCGATGTCGACGCGTACTTTCAGACCTTTCTCGTGTGCGCGTCCCGCCAGCAGACCAACCGCGGTGTCGACGAGATCGCGCAGGTCGATTGGCTCGGACTCGATGGTCAGGCGTCCCGCCTCGATCTTCGAATAGTCGAGCAGGTCATCGAGAATCTGCAGCAGCGCGCCCGCCGATTCGTGAATCATCCCGAGCATTTCGCCCTGGTCGGCATCGAGCCGCGTGCGCTCCAGGACTTCGACGAGTCCGAGCACGCCGTTCATCGGCGTACGGATTTCGTGGCTCATCATCGCGAGGAAGTCATCCTTGGCGCGCGACGCCGCTTCGGCCAGATCGCGCGCGTGCGCGAGTTCGTCGGAACGCAGCCGTTCGCTGCTCACGTCGACCCAATAGCCGCTCCATACGGTGACGCCCGATGGTTCGAGGCGCGGCACGAGTCCCGCGCGAACCCAGCGCTGTTCGATCCCGCCATCGATGCGAAACTCGAGGCGCAGCGGTTCGGAAAGCTCCGCGGACCGCTCAAGTGCGGCCACGACGACAGGACGATCGTCTGCGCAGATGGTGCTGAAATCGAGCTCGCCACTGCGCATCAGCACATTGCTGTCGTATCCGAACAGGTGCTCCGTATCGCCGCCGACATACGGGAACGTGTATTTGCCATCGAGGCCGCGCCGCAACTGGAACACCACGGCCGGCAATGAACTCGTGACGTCGACGAGGCGCCGCTGGGTCTCGCTCGCCAGCACTTCTGCACGCCGGATGTCAGTGATGTCGACGACCGTGCCCAGCACGCACACGGGCGCCCCGTCTGCCCCGTTGCAGACGGACACGCAAAAGATGCCATGGCGGCTGTCGCCGTCGCGGCCTTCGAACTCCAGTTCGACTTGCGTCGGCGTGGCGCTCTTCAGCACGTCGCGGGTCAACTGTTCGAGCCGCACGCCGTTGTCCTCGCCCCATGCGCGAACATCGGCGCTGGTACGGCCGATGACGGCGTCGCGAGAGAGCCCGGTTGCGTCCTCGTAGGCCCGGTTGACGGCGATGTAACGCCCACACAAGTCTTTCGCGACGAGCGGATAGGGCACCATCTCCATCATCGTCTGCTGGAAATTCAGCTGCGACTCGAGTTCGCGCTCGGTGCGCTCGCGCCGCGCGACTTCGCGTTGCAGCAGCATGTAGGCCCGCAACGTCACCAGCAGCACGACACCGATACCGATCAGCACCGGCAGCAGGCGCAACGCCGTCACGCTCCAGCCGCGTTGCGGCGCAACCTCGCCCGTCACCCATTTTTGACTGATGCGCTGCCGCTCTGACGCGGGCATCGCAAGCAATGCGCGGTCGATCAACCCAGCCAGCGGCGCAAGATCGTCGCGCACGGCAAAGCCGACGGGGTCCGGCTCGCGCACGGCGCCGACGATCTTCAGCACGTCCGCATACTTCCGCGTGCGCGCGGCGTCGATTTCCGCGACATTGCCGACCAGCGCATCGGCGCCCCCGGAGGCAAGCAGTTGCAACGCCGCGTCCAGACTCGGAGCGACGATCACGCGTGCAGCGGGTACGCCGTACAGTTCGAACGGCACCGAGCCGCGGCTGTGCGACGAAACCACTACACGCCGCTTTGCGAAATCGGTCAGACTGCGCGCGGCGGGCTCGTGTGCACGCGCTACGATAACGAGGGGATAGTTCTCGTATGAACGTGTATAGGTCGCACCCGACAGGCGCGGATCGTTGCGGGTGGCCGTAGCGAGCACCGCGACGTTGCCACGGTTGAATTCGTCAATCGTCGCTGTCCGGTCCCTTGCCGGCGCTCGATGGAATTTGAGGCCCAGCGTGCGGCTCAGATAGTCGAGATAGTCGGCGGCGAAGCCCGTTGGTCTGCCCGTGTCGTCCAGCGTGCTGAACGGCGCCCAATCGCTGTCGAAGCCGACCGGCAACGACGGCAACGACTGCAACCAGGCCTGTTCTTCGCGGCTCAAGACCAGATTGGGCACCGTCGACGCGGCCCGCGTGTCGAAAGTGGCACCGAGCCATCGCGCCCGGATCGCGGCTTCGTCTTCCGGCTGCATGGCCGCGAGGCCGCGGTCGAGCTTGTCTCGCAGATCGCTTCTCGCGATGGGCACGGCAAAGCGTAGTTCGCTGAACTGCCCCGTTTCCTCGAATGCGATGCCCAGGTTGCGGAATTCGGCATCGATGAGATAGTGGCGCACAGCCGGCGTGAAGCCGAAGTACACGTCGTCGTCGCCCTTTTTGACCGCACGCAAGGCCGAGAGCGTGTCGGCAACGACATTGATCCGTGCGCGCGGATACCGCTCCCGCAGCACCGTGCTCAGCGCGAAGCCGCGCTCGACGGCCACGCGCGCGGTTTGAAGCTGCGCCCGCCCCGACAGCGCCATCGTGTTGTCCGCGAGCGTCACCGCCGAAGTCGAGCCGCGAAAATAGGGCACCGAAAATGACAGGCAATGCTCGCGCCCCGGCGTACGGGCGATGCTCGTCAGCAGGTCGACGCGGTTCGCGCAAGCCGCTGCAAGCAACTGCTCCATGTCGGGATACGCTTTCGTCTCGATTTCGACATCCCGTCCGACGATGGCGCGCAGATAGTCGACGCTCAAACCCGTGTATTTGCCGTCTTGAAACATCTCGAATGGCGACCAGCCATTGGCGAGCACACCGACCGTCAGCTTTCGAGGAAATGCAGATGGAGTGGTGTCAGGGGCCGCATTCGCCGACTGGCTGTACAGCCACATCGAAAGCAGCGCGATGCAGGCTGTCAGGACTCGGCAAACGCGAATCAGCCACGCGGCGCGAGCAGATTTACACGTGGAAGAAGCCGTCAGGTCTGGGGAGAGCATGGCCGCACGCTCACGCCGACTCGCCGTGGCGGCCCTCGTACGGCGAAGGCACGCGGTAATCGCGCGAGTCGCCGGGCAGCCGGGAATGCAGCAGGCCGGCGAGCACGCCACCCGCGAGCGGAGCCGCCCAGAACAGCCACAACTGGTCGAGCGCCCAGTCGCCGACGAAAAGCGCCGGCCCCGTCGAGCGCGCGGGATTGAGCGATGCGTTGGTAATGGGTGCAGCGACGACGTAGCTCAATGCCAGCCATACGCCTGCGACGAGCGGGCTGACCAATGTGGCCGATTTGTAGCCCGACATCAGCATGCGAGCCATGACGAACGCAAAGGACATCGTCACTTCGACGGCTAGCGCGGAATGCAGTTGATAGTCGGCAGGCGAGTGATCGCCGTACCCGTTGGCGCCGAATTCGCTCGCTGCGAGTTCGAATCCTGGACGCCCGCTGGCGATATAGGCCAGCAACGCGGCGCCCGCGACCGCGCCGAGTATTTGCGCCGCGATGTACGGCGCGAGATAGCGGACTGGAAAGCGTTGCGCCGTGACGAAGCCCACCGTGACGGCAGGGTTGAAGTGAGCGCCTGAGAAACGCCCGAGCACATAGGTCGCCGTAGTCAGTGCGAAACCGAATGCCAGCGGCATGGCCAAAATGCTATTGCCCTGCGCGCCCGAGTTGAACACCGCCGTGCCGCATCCGATGAACACAAGCCAAGCCGTCCCAGCGCCTTCCACGATCAACCGCTTCACCAGCCCTGACATGCACCCTCCCGGTAACTGCGCCGCCCGATCGCTCTGCGAGGCGGACTCTCTTTTGCGCCCGGTATCGATTGATATGCAGGTCGAATCAATGGCATGGCGCTCGCCCCCGCGATCCGCGGAGTCCAACAGGAGATTGTTGTGCGAGCAAACAAATCGATAAATCGGACAACTCCGAAAAAAATGTTAGCGTGCGTAAGCCTGCTGCGAAAGAGTTCATGTAAGACCGATCTGGCATGCGTAGTCGATAACGTCGGCTTCCGTCTCCAGACCAAGCTTGCGCATCGCATTGCGCTTTTGCGTGCTGATTGTCTTGGCGCTGCGATTCAGCTTGACGGCAATTTGACCAATCGTCATGCCGCTCACATACATCGTGAATACCTTCCACTCCCGCGCGCTCATCACGCCTGCCCGCGGCTGAGGCACACCCGCCTCCGCGATGGCCGCGCGGGCGTGATTGGACAGATATCCCTGCCCCGTCACCGCGGCGTCGATCGCGTGTACGAGCGATGCCGTGATATCGCGCTTGTCGACGATTCCGGCGATGCCGTGCTGCAGCAGCCCCATCAGAATCGATGCCTGATGGATCATCGTGAGCACCACAACGGGCAAATGGGGCGCATGGTGCAACAGACGTCTCAGGAACTGGATCGCATTGCTCTCGCCATCGATACCCGGCATGCCGAGGTCCGATACAACGACATCGCACGCGCACGAATCGAGCAATTCGGCAAGGGCTTGCGTATCTGCCGCCTCGCCCACCACGGAGACATGGGTTATCTGCTCCAGCAAATATTTGACGCCCATGCGCACGCATGCGTGATCGTCTGCCAAGACGACCCGAATCTTGTTTTCCATCTTGTTGTATTCTTCTCGGTGGACCGTCGCTTCATTGCTGTCCCCTTGCAGACGGTCGTTTCGCTACGTTGCGGCGCCGCTACGTCAACCTCTTCAGGCCAAACTGCGTGCAGCGTCCAGTTGATCGTCGGGCACCAGTCCGTGCTCGACCGCGAACCTGAATAGCTCCGCATCGCTTTGCAGCGACAGCTTGCGCATCGCCGTGCATTTCTGCGCGCTGATCGTCTTGACGCTGCGGCCAAGCCTCAGCGCGATTTCCGTCACGCCACGCCCCGACGCATAGTGCGTCAGGACTTCGAGCTCGCGCCTCGAAAGCACCTGCCGCACGTAGTCGATCCGGCGCGACAGCGTCGCGTCAGCCAGCAACGCGCGGATTGCAGGGCCCACATAACATTCGCGGGCCAACGCGGTGATGATGGCCACGTGAATCAGATCGATGCGGTCACGCTTGCTGATGACAGCGCCCACGCCGAGCCCGATTACCTTTTGCAATGCATCGGCCGCCGTTTCCATGGTCAGCACGACGATGACGACGTCGGGATGACGCTCCCTGAACTGGCGGACCATGTCGACGCCGTCGCCGTACGCGC
Source organism: Paraburkholderia sp. LEh10 (assembly GCF_017814945.1). GTDB lineage: Bacteria > Pseudomonadota > Gammaproteobacteria > Burkholderiales > Burkholderiaceae > Paraburkholderia. The sequence goes on along the minus strand of NZ_JAGIPX010000003.1, from coordinate 259,352 downwards.
CTCCCGGCATGTACAAGTCCATGACGATGAGTTCGCATTTGACACGCTGCGCTTCAGCAAACAGTTCAGATGAATCTGTTGCCCTTCCCACGATTTCGATATTCGGGAAGCCCGACATCAGATTCTCCATCGCAAGCAGGACCAGCGGATGATCGTCAGCGATGATGGTGCGGATCGGTAATGTCCCGTCCCTCTTGATATTCACGGCCTGGTCCTCCCTGTACCTGTCACCTGTTACATCGTTTTGCCCGCGAGAATCGGACATTCAGCCCCCGGCAGACATAAGACTCATCCGAAAGAGAGGCATCTGTCATGAATGTTTTATGTTTAGCCATCCTGAATAGCTTTTTGCACAAGACCGTACGCCCGTACGAATGCAAATAGACCGGGGTCGTTGCTCACACCCAGTTTCGCCATGGCGTCGCGTTTTTGCCGGCTAACTGTCCGGACGTCACGCCCCAGGTCGCGAGCGATCTCAGAGATCGACTTGCCACGCACGAACATGCGAATGACCTCCGCCTGCCGCGGCGACAAGTGGCGCATGGGCGACATGCCAGGCGGGTCGCCGCTCGCTTGCGCGAGTGTCAGCAGGATCGACTTGCTGACGTAGGAACGGCCCGCGCCCGCTGCGCGAATGGCCGACGCCAGTTCGTCCATCGATTCGCTCTTGTTGAGCATGCCGATCACGCCGTCCGACATGATCGAACGGAGAATGGCCGCATTCGTCAGGCTCGTCAGCACGACAATGCGCACTTCTGGCCAGCCCATCCTGACACGCCGGATGAGCCGCAGCCCGTCGTCGGCGTCGCCAGACGCGTTGGGCATGGTCAGGTCCGTCACGAGCACGTCGCACGGCGTCTTCTCCATCAACTGGACGAGCGACGAAGGACTCGTCGCCTCCCCAACGATAGCGAAGCCCCCCAGTGCCACCAGCGTGGCCCGGATACCGAGCAGAACAAACGGGTGATCGTCTGCCAGCATGACTCGAAGGTTCACTATTGCCGCCCTGTTTATTGGTTTGTGTTTGTCAATTCCGAAAAGCAATGCCAAATACGAGGCCGCTTTACGACATTGCTGGCGACATATAGCGAATTGCGCTCCGACAAACATAATCAAAACATCCACGACAAAAGCGGAATATCAGAGAGTTCCGAATCAGTGGCTGATTCAAAGGCAATTTGAAAATTTTATCGAGAACTTCCAATAACCAGCATTCCCATCGCGACAGTGACCGTCCATTTTCAGCACATCATTTCCGAAATTTCGAAGCACAGGCTAGGAAGCAGCGGCGAGCAAAATCGCCACGAGCGGATAGTTCAGGGGCCGATGGACGTTCCTCGCAATAACGCCCGGTAGCGTATTAGATTCAATATGAATTCCGTGCAAATCGTCGATTTATTTTTTTAATATACACCCAAAAGAGGAATTAACTTAGAAAGCGAATCCAGGAAAAGTCGCCACTTAAAATAATTCCGACTTTCACATCAGATAAATCAGACACAACCGATCGAATCTCCAACACAGGAATAATTCGATCAATCGAATGCAGAAAACAACGTCGAAAATAAAAGAGCGTTCGGTACATGGCCGAACGCCAAAAGAAAAAGTCTGAAAAGGCGCCAATGCGATCACGCTCCGACGCGCGGCGCGTACCCCGCCGCGCGCGACGGTCGCGGGAAAACAGGTAGCGCGAGCAACGCACATGCGCTCGCGACCGCCCACACGGCCGGCCACGAAGTCGCCGCGAGCAACGGAGGAATCGCAAGCGGCGTGACGAACAGCGTCATGAACGCACAGGTGTTGCCCATCGCAAGCGCAGTGCCCGCGCGGCGCGTTCCGGCGAGCGTCGCGAGCTCCGTATATGCAACGCCGTGCCACGCGGATGCGCTCACGCCGCCCAACACAACCATCGCCGCGAACAGGGTCGTCACCCAGCCGTATCCGTCGCCGAAGCACGCGGCGATCAATGCGAGCGTTGCGAACAGCAGTGCCGTCAGCACGCTGCAGACGCGCATGTACGCGCGCCGGTTGCCGTGCCGGTCCGTCCAGCGTCCGCTCCAGACACGCGCGACGGCGGCGCCCGTCTGCACGGCGCCCATCGTCGCGCTGATGCCAACCACGCCGGCATGGCCGAAATCATGGAGAAAAACGGTCGCGAACGTGACGACGGCGAGTTGCGGCACGCACAGCACGCCGATGCCGAGCGCGACGCGCCACACGCCGGCATCTCGCAGCGGCGAGACTCGCGTGGCTTGCATGGCCGCGAGTTCGCCACCCGCCGCGGCCGTCTGGTCCGCCTGCGCAGCGGCGCTGGGCGCCTCGTGCAGCCAGCGCCACGCGAACAGCGCCGTCACCGCGCACAGCACCGCAAGCACGCCATACACGGCGACAAAGCCGAAGTGCGCGGCCAGCGACGGCAGCGCCATCGCCCCGAGCCCGCCGCCCGCGGGGACGGCCGTCTGGCGGATGCTCATCGCGAGCCCGCGCTCGCCTTCGCGAAACCATGCCATGACGGCTCGGCCGCTCGAGCCATTGACACTGCCCCCGAGCAGCCCGACCGCGAGCAGTCCGAGTGCGAGCGGCACGATGCCGGGCGCGTCAGCGCCGCGCGGCACGACGAAGCCCGCCATCGCGGCGAGCGCGGCCGCCGTCGTCAGCAGGCCGAGCAGCAGCACGCGCCGGTCGCCCCAGCGATCGGTGAGCAGTCCCCACGGCAGCTCGCTGAGCGCGATGCCAAGACCCAGCATGCCGAGCACGACACCGAGCCCGTCGTTACCGAGGTGATAGCCGTTGCGCAAAAAAATCGCCGTCGTCGGGATACCCGAAAATGCAGCCGAAAAGCTCGCGTTTGCGGCAAAGCCGACACCCAGCACCTTCCAGCGATGATTGCCGTGCACGGCGCCCGATGCTTCCGATCCTTTGAATCCCTGCTCCACGTTTGCCTCCGTCATTCAGTCGACAGTCATCGTAGGATTGGACGACCAATCGGAAAAGCGGGAAAATAGGATGCCAGCCATCGGAAACTCCGAAACATGAACCAGCGTGCTTTCGACCTCGCGCAGTTGCGCACCTTCGTCGCCGTCGCCGAAGCGGGCAGCGTTTCGGCGGGGGCGGAACGCGTGTTCCTGTCGCAGTCGTCCGCCAGCGAGCAACTGAAGAAGCTCGAAGAGCGCGTCGGCCAGCCGCTTTTTCTGCGCGGCAAGCAGGGCGTCACGGCGACGCCGGCCGGCGCGAAGCTGCTCGACCATGCGCGGCGCATTCTCGCGATGAGCGAAGCGGCGTTCGAAGACCTGCAGGGCCGCTCGCTCGATGGCGAGTTGCGCATCGCGATTACCGACTACTACCGGCCGCAGGACATCGCTCGTGTGCTGAAGTTGTTCTCGGAGCAGCATCCGCGCCTGCGTCTGCATGTGACCGTCCTGCCGAGCGCGGTGATCGACAGCAGCGTCGAAGACGACACGACCTTCGATATCGGCCTGTCGCTGCGCATCGTCGCGCCCGGCGCGAAGCGCACGCCATCGGCGAATGCGCGGGCGTCGAGCACCGTCGTGAGGCGCGAGAAGCTGGTATGGGCGATGTCGGCCGATGCCGATCCGCAGCACATCGCCGCCCCCTTCCGTCTCGTGCTTTTGCCAGCGACGTGTCAGCTGCAGCGCTTCGTCGTCCGCCTGCTCGATGAGCGCGACGTGCCTTACGTCGTGTCGCATTCGGCATCCGGCATGGCGGGCCTGCAGTTGGCGTTGAAAGCTGGGCTCGGCATCTCATGTCTGAACGAATCGTCGCTCGGCTCGGGCATGGTGCCGTGCCCGCCTGCTGTTGCTCTGCCGCAGTTGCCGGCAGTCGAGTTCCATCTGTTGCCGGGACGCCCGGGCGAGAGCGGGCATGTCACCAATGCGCGCGCCGCGTTCATGCGGCTGCTCGCGTGAGAGGCGGTTGCCGTTGCGTGAGCGTGTCGGGCTGACACCTATCGCAAGCGTTCTGCCTTCCGTTGAAACGACGCGGATTGCCTCCTATGATGGTTGCAATGCCTACGTCATCCTGATGCCTTAACGTGGCGAAGCGTTTGCCGAAGCAGGCACGCGCGAAGCATGCGCGCATTCCGGGGCTTTCGCGCGGCAGCGGCCGGTGTCACGCTGTCGAGCCTCACCCTCTTCTGCATGCTTGTGCGCACTTGAATAGACTGTCGGCGCCGCGCACTTCTTCACATGTCAGGGCAATTGCAATTTCATTGACATAGGTCATGCGCGTGAAGGGAACAACCAGGCAGCATCGAAGAGTGGCCAGGCATGAGCCACGTCTTCCAAGGGTGTAAAAAGGATATCTAGAAACACAAACCCTCTCCCTACGAGGCAAGTCGTGCATCGCAGAACCGTCGGCTCTTCGATCCTGTTGCTTTTTTGCGTCTTGTGCGCCTTGTGCGCAACGCCGTCATTCGCGGCCTCGAACGATGCATCCGCACCATCGGCAATGGACGAGAAAATGCACGCCTGCACGACCTGTCATGGCATGCAGGGCCAGGGGCGCAACAACGACTATTTTCCGCGCATTGCGGGCAAGCCCGCCGAGTATCTGTTCAACCAACTGACAGCCTTCCGCGACGGCGGCCGCACGTATCCGCCGATGGGCTATCTGCTCGCGTTCCTGCCCGACGACTATCTGCGCAAGATCAGCCAGTACTTTGCCGATCTGCAGCCGCCTTATCCGAATCCCGATACCAACCCGCTGCCGCAAGCAACACTCGACTACGGCAAGCAGCTCGTCATGCGCGGCGACGCGAAGCGCGGCATTCCCGCCTGCGCCGCGTGCCACGGCGAACGTCTGACGGGACAGCAACCCGGCATCCCCGGCCTGCTCGGACTGCACACGAGCTATATCGCCGGGCAGATGGGCACGTGGCGCTCCGGCACGAGACACGCTCTCGCGCCCGATTGCATGCACTCGATCGCCGTCAAACTGAACGACAAGGACATCACCGCCGTATCGAGCTGGCTCGCGCGTCAGCCGCGCCCCGCCGATCCGCGTCCCGTGCCGAGATTGCCCGGCAAGCTGCCGCTCGCATGTGGGAGCCAACCGGAATGAAGACTCTGTCATTTAGCTTTGTGTCGATTAGCTCCGCGTCGCCTCGCTCCATCCCGGCTGGCTCCGCGAACTGCATGCGGCGTGCAGCGCGTCTGACGCGGCGCGCGGCGCTGTCGCTCGTCGCGGGCGCCTCGTTCGCTCTCGCGGCCGTCGCGCCGTGTCCGCCCTTCGTCAGCGCGGCCCGTGCGGCGGAAACGGCGCCGGCCGGCACCGACACACGTTCCGAGGTCGTTGTGCGCGGCGAGTATCTGGCGCGCGCGGGCGACTGCGTCGCGTGCCACACCGCGCCGCGCGGCAAGACCTTCGGCGGCGGCCTCGCGATGGAAACGCCGTTCGGCACGCTCTATACGCCGAACATCAGCCCCGACAACGAATACGGCATCGGCAAATGGACAGCCGACGACTTCTTCAAGATGATGCGCACGGGCAAGAGCCCCGACGGCAAGCTGATCTATCCGGCCATGCCGATCGCGCAATACACGAAGGTCACGCGCGAAGACTCCGACGCGATCTTCGCGTACCTGAAGTCGATGCCGCCCGTCCATCAGCCGAACCGCAAGCATGAGCTGCGCTTCCCGTTCAACCAGCGCGAGCTGCTGATCGGCTGGCGTTCGCTGTACTTTCGCGAAGGCGAGTTCCAGCCGAATCCGTCGCGCTCCGTCGAATGGAACCGCGGCGCGTATCTCGTCGAAGGGCTCGGCCACTGTACGATGTGCCACACGAAAATCAATCTGCTCGGCGGCTCGTCGAAGAGCGAGCAGTTCGCGGGCGGGCTGATCCCGGTGCAGAACTGGTATGCGCCGTCGCTCACGTCCGACAAGGACGGCGGCCTCGGCGACTGGAGCATCAAGGACATCGTCGATCTCCTGCAGGCGGGCATTTCCGATCGCGGTGCGGTCTACGGGCCAATGGCCGAGGTCACGTATCACAGCCTGCAATACATGACCGACGACGACGCCAAGGCGATGGCCGTCTATCTGAAGACGCTGCCCGACAACGACCCCGGCCGCAAAACAGGCCCGTCGGCGACCGTCAAGCCGGCCGTGTTCGAGACAGGCCAGCGCATCTATACGGATAAGTGCGCGATGTGCCACGGCGAGCATGGCGAAGGCAAGCTGCAGCACTATCCGCCCCTCGCGCGCAATCAGTCGATCGAAATGGACTCGGCCGTCAATCCGATCCGCATCGTGCTCAACGGCGGCTTCCCGCCGGGCACGCGGCGCAACCCCGAACCGTACGGCATGCCGCCTTTCGCACAGGAACTCAACGACGCCGACGCAGCGGCCGTCGTCACCTATATCCGTACCGCGTGGGGCAATCACGGCCTGCCTGTGACGGCAAAACAGGTCAACGAACTGCGCAAGGCGCCGCTGCGCTGACCATGCTTGACTGACTCAAATCCTGTCATCGGAGACTTCGCAGATGGACCCTAACGATCACTCCGGCGACCAGTACGGCAACGCTTCGAACGACGAAGTCGAACGCATCGTCGCGCAAGGACCGCACGGCGCGATCGCGGTCGCGGGCGTCGCGGCCGTGGTCGTGCTGGCGATCTGGATCGGCTTCTACTTTCTCGTGTTCTTGCCGCGCGGCGTCATTCACTGATCATGTCGAGCCAACCTTCCCATTCCCCTGACAGCGGTCACGCCGTCGCCGAGCGCGCTGAAAGGCGCTGGGCGTACTTCGTCATCGCGATCGTGGTGTTCATGCTGGCGCTGGTCGTGTACTCGGGACTGCACTGGGCGATGATGCCGCCATCGCGCGTCGAGACCATCGATCCATCCCGGCTGCAGATGTCGGGTGAATTCGTCGAGAGCAATCTCGGCAGCGCCGTCGAGACCGACGGTTCCGTCGTCGTGCGCTTCGTCGCGCAGCAGTACTCGTTCACGCCGCAATGCCTGCTGGTGCCCGCCGACACGCCGATCACATTCCGCACCACGAGCGCCGACGTCGTGCACGGCCTGCTCGTCACCGACACGAACATCAACACGATGGTCGTGCCTGGCTACGTCGCGACGTTTTCCTCCACCTTCGACAAACCCGCCGAGCACCTGATGCCCTGCCACGAGTTCTGCGGCTTCGGCCATCAGACAATGTGGGCGCACGTGAAGGTCATCGACAAGGCTGCTTTCTTCGAGCAGGCGAAACAAAACCGGAGGCTCAGCTGTGTTTCACGCTAAGCGACTCGTTCTCGCGCACTTCTGGCTCGCGTTCATCGCGTTCGGAATCGCGCTTCTGCTGGGCGCATGGCAGATGCTCGTGCGCAGTCCGCTGCATCCGTGGATCGGCGAACCGGAGCTGTACTACCGCTCTGTGACGGCGCACGGCACGGTGATGGCCTACGTGCTGCCCACGCTGGTGGCGATGGGCTTCGGCTACGCAATCGTCGAGCTGGCGCTGCAACAGGCGCTCGTCGGACTGAAGTGGGCGTGGGCCGCGTTCATCCTGCTCGTGGTCGGCGCGGTGATGGCCGTCGTGCCCATCGCGGCGGGCCAGGCATCGGTGCTCTTCACGTTCTATCCGCCCATGATCGGCAGCCCGTTCTACTACCTCGGCGTGGTGCTGGTGGTGGTCGGCTCGTGGATCTGGGTCGCGCTGATGGGCGTGAACCTGCACATCTGGAAACGCGCGAACCCCGGCAAGCCGGTGCCGCTTGCGATGTACGCGAACGTCGCGGGCGCGTATCTGTGGGCGTGGACGGCCGTCGGCGCCGCGCTCGAAATCCTCTTCCAGATCTTGCCCGTCGCACTCGGCCTGAAGACGACCATCGACGCGGGCCTCGCGCGCGTGCTGTTCTCATGGACGCTGCACGCGATCGTCTATTTCTGGCTCGTGCCGTCGTATATCGCGTACTACACGCTGGTGCCGCGCGCGATCGGCGGGCGTCTCTATAGCGATTCGATGGCGCGCGTGTCGTTCATCCTGTTCCTCGTGTTCGCGATGCCGATCGGCATTCACCATCTGTTCGCCGATCCGCAGGTCGGCGCGGGCTTCAAGTTCGTGCATGCCGTGTTCACGGGCATGGTCTCGGTGCCGACGCTGCTCACCGTGTTCACGATCTGCGCGTCGGTGGAAATCGCGGGACGGCTGCGCGGCGGCAAGGGCGCGTTCGGCTGGCTGAAGGCGCTGCCGTGGGACAACCCGATGATGCTCGTGATCGCGTTCTCGTTCATCATGCTCGGCTTCGGCGGCGCGGGCGGGCTCATCAACATGAGCTACCAGCTGAATGAAACGGTGCACAACACGCAATGGATCACCGGGCACTTTCACCTGATCTTCGGCGGTGCGATCGTCATCATGTACTTCGCGATCGCGTACGAGCTGTGGCCGCAACTGACAGGCCGCGCAATCGGCTCGCTGAGCCTGATCCGCTGGCAACTGTGGCTGTGGTTCATCGGCATGATGGTCGTCACGCTGCCGTGGCATTACGTCGGCCTGCTCGGCGCGCCGCGCCGGATGGCCTACTACGACTACAGCAATCCGGCGATAGCGCCGCAAGCGGTCTGGGTGGCCGTGTCGGCGTTCGGCGGGCTGATCCTGGTGATCTCCGGGCTGCTCTTTCTCTACATTCTTGCCAAGGCGCAGTTCGGTGCGCTCGAGCAGCCGAAGCAGTTCCGCTTCAGCGCGACCGTGCATCCCGTCGAGCGAGTACCTGCCGCGCTGAACAGCTTCGGCCTGTGGGTCGCGCTGATGATCGGCCTCACGGTCGTCAACTACAGCGTGCCGATCGCGCAACTGCTCGGACTGCAGCAGACTTCCGTGCCGGCCGTGTCGGTGGGAGCGCGATCATGAGCGACGAACGCGTCATCAGCTTCAGCAACCGGTGGTTCACGTCGAGCGTCGGCTGCGTGATCGCGATTGCCGTCGTGTCGATACTGATCGGCTTCATCTGGCTGCCGTCGAAGCACCCCGACTTCACGCAGCGTGGGCTATGGGCGACGATCTGCAGCGCGGCGGGCGCACCGTCGTCGTGGTTCACGCAAAGCGGGAACATCGCCGGTCCCGCGCCGAGCAACGTGATCGTGATACCGCCCGCGCCGCCGTGGGGCCGCACGCGGCCCAGCGCCGAATCGATCGGGCGCGGCGCGACGCTCGCGCAGAACTGCTCGATGTGCCACGGCGTCGAAAGCCTGATTCAAGTGACGGCGCCCGTGCTCGCGGGTGAATATGCGGATGTGATCTACAAGCAGCTACGCGATTACCAGAGCGGCCAGCGCATGAACTCGATCATGCCGCCCATCATCGCGCGTCTGAACGACCGCGATCTGCACGATCTCGCGAACTACTATTCGACACTGCCGCGTCCCGCCGCCGTCGAGCAAGCCACGGGCGAAGACGCGAGCATCCGCAAGCTCGTGAACGAAGGCTCGCCGATGCGCAACATCGCGCCGTGTGCCGCATGTCACGGCGACCGCGACCGCAAGGGCGCCGCGCCATGGCTCGGCGGCCAGTCGTCGGTGTATATGGCAGGACAGTTGAAAGCGTTCGCCGACGGTATGCGTCACAACGACATCAATGAGCAGATGCGCAACGTCGCGCGCAACATGACGCCGGAAGAGATCGACGGTGTGGCGAAGTATTACGCGCAAAGGCAGCCTTAACGCATCGCACTGAAAGACGAACGGCGGTGCAGGCATCGAGGCCTGCACCGCCGTTTCTGTTTCATGTCGCGCTCTATCGAGCGGGCGACGTTCAGACGGCTTCCGCCGTCTCCAGCGACATCTCCACCATTTGCTTCTGCGCAACCGTGCGGCGCACAGCGCTATGCGACGATGACACGTGCCCGCTATCCGTGCGGAACACCGCCACCGCGTCCGTGAGACGCCGCGCCTGCTCTTCGAGCGAACTGGCGGCGGCAGCGGCCTGCTCGACGAGCGCCGCATTCTGCTGCGTCACCTCGTCCATTTGCGCGACAGCGAGATTGACCTGATCGATGCCTGTGCTCTGTTCCGTTGCGGCTTCGGCGATCTCGCCCATGATCGCGCTGACGCGCGCAATCGCATCGACGATCTCCGTCATCGTCGATCCCGAGCGTTGCACGAGGTCCGCGCCCGCCGTCACGCGTTCGTTCGATTCGCCGATCAAGCCCTTGATCTCTTTCGCCGCTGCCGCACTACGCTGCGCGAGCGAACGCACTTCGCTCGCGACGACGGCGAAGCCTCGGCCCTGCTCGCCCGCGCGCGCCGCTTCGACGGCCGCGTTCAGCGCAAGGATGTTGGTCTGGAACGCGATGCCTTCGATCACGCCGACGATATCCGCGATACGCCGCGAATCGTCGACGATCTGCTGCATCGTGCCGACCACCTGCTGCGTCAGGTCGCCGCCCTGGGCCGCGAGCGTCGATGCGCCCTGCGCGAGCGTGCTGGCCTGCTTTGCGTTGTCGGCTGTCTGCTTGACGGTCGATGTCAGCTCTTCGATGCTCGCCGCCGTTTGTTCGAGCGAGGCGGCCTGCTCTTCGGTCCGTTGCGAGAGGTTCGTGTTGCCGGCGGCGATTTCGCTCACGCCCGTATCGATCGAATCGGTGCCGTCGCGCACTGTGTTGACCGTCGCGATCAGCGACTCCTGCATTTTCCGCAGCGCTGCGGCAAGCCGGCCCATTTCGTTGTCGCTGACACTGTCGACGCGGCTCGTCAGGTCGCCGTTGGCGATGCGCTGAAACTGCTCGATCGTGGCATCGACGGGATGCACGATCGCGCGAACCATCACGAGACGGCCAAGCCACGCGAAAATCAGCGTGGCCGCCATGCCGATCGCGACTGCCATGCTGATCGTGTAGAACAGCTGCTGCGCGTCCTGATAACGTTGCTCGGCGTGATCGAGCTGGAGCTTTTCGAGCGAAAGCATCGCCTTTTCATAAGCGCTGTAGAGCGGCGACAGTTTGTGGCCCTGCAACTGGTGAAATGCCGCCTTGTCGCCTGACTTGAGCGCGGCGAATGCGGGATCGATGCCTTCGCGCAGCAACGTGTCGCGCTTGTCCTGCATATCCTTGATGAGGCGTTGTTCTTCCGCGTCGTTGCTGGCCTTGCTGATGTAATGGGCAAGCCGTTCGTTCGACACCTTCAGATAGTTGTCGTAACGCTTGAGCACGGCGTCGGCGCCTTCCTGTTCGTTCAGTTCGATCAGCGACGAGTACGTCGCCAGCGTGAGACGCAGGCGAAGCAATTGCCCGGCGCTGCCTTCGAGATCGGCGACGGCCGGCGTATCGACCGTGTACATCTGCTGCAACGACGCATTGCTCTCACGCAGCGACAACAGTCCCGCCGCCGCGCCGATCAGCAATACGATGCCGAACAGCACGATCATCAACGTGAGGTATGCGCGAATTGAAAGACCTTTCAGCATGAAGCGTGTCTCCTATGGCCGCCTGACTGGAATGTCCAAGGTTCCATGGCAGGCTTGCTGCGCCCAGGCCGATAGGCAAGGTCCGCAACTCGATTGAAATTAAGCAAACGCACCACGTTGGCAGTTACGGCTGATTCGCCGAAAACTTTACGGCCCGCCCGCCTCCGTCGCGCCCAGACGTGGTCCGGTTTGATCTCGCGCAACGGACACGCGCTGCGAGTCGGCGTCCCGGTCACACTATTTGGGTTTGATGCAGCGAGATTTGACAGTTCGAAGGCGAAGCTTGCCCGCGCCTCGAAGTTGTCGGACATTAGCGAAGCGACGGTTACGCGGACCATGCTCATGCGAGAGACTCTGTCAGCGCTGATGGTGTTCATCCTGCTTCTCGCGGGAACGGGAGTCGGCTTTTTCGGCAAGCCGTATCTGCCGGAAGAGCACCGCAGGCACGAGACCTTGCAGTTGATCCAGCTCGTGATGACGATGCTCGTGACGTTCGCGGCGCTGGTGCTAGGGCTGCTCACGGCATCGGCGAAAAGCAGCTTCGATACGGTGGGTAACGACTTCCGCTCGTATGCCGCCGCGCTGATCCAACTTGACACGGCGCTGCGCGAGTACGGCCCCGACGCAGATTCCGCCCGCAAGCTGCTGCGCACCTACACGGCTGCCGCCATTGCCTCGACGTGGCCGGGCGAGCAAGCGCCGCCAGGCAGCTATCCGAGGTTCACCGCCGACCTCCGTCACGACAAGCTCGAAGACGGGCGCCTCGGCGATATCCTCAATGCGTCGTACGTCGCGGTGCGCCAGTTGAAGCCCGCCGACAGCTATCAGGAACGTACGCAGGCGGAATGCCTCGCGCGCTTCGAGCGCGTGATCGAGGCGCGCTGGACCTTGATCGAAGAAGCGCACAGCTCGATCTCGATACCCTTTCTCACGACGCTCACGTTCTGGCTGATGATCATCTTCCTGAGTTTCGGCCTCGTCGCGCCGCGCAATGCACTCGCGCTCGTGATGATCATGCTCGGCGCGGTGTCGATTGCCTCCGCGGTATATGTGATCGTCGATCTGGACACGCCGCTGACAGGGCCGATCATTTCGTCCAGCACGCCGATGCGCAACGCGCTCGAGCATCTCGACCGCGCGCATTAGCGCGACTGTCAGCCGACCTTGAGGCCGCCCGCCGCATCGAAGATATCGCGCAGCCATTGCGCGAACACCCGTACGCGCGACGACAACTGACGGTTTTGCGGATACAGCACCGTGACGGGCAGCGGCGGCGGAGGAAACTGCGGCAGCACGACGACGAGGCTGCCCGCAGCCAGTTCGCCTTGCACGCGATAGCGCGGCACCTGAACGAGACCGAGCCCGGCGAGTGCCGCGCCCGTATAGAGATCGGCGCCCGTCACCGAAACGATTGCTTCGAGATTCGTCTCGACGATGCGTTCGTCGACGGTGAATTCGAGCGGCAGCGCATCGCCCGTCGCGCTCGATATGTAGTTGACGGCGCGATGCGTGGTCAGCGCCGCGATGCCGTCAGGCGTGCCATGCCGTTCCAGGTATGCGGGACTTGCGACCGTCACCTGTTCGAGCCGCGCGACGCGCCGCCCCACCATCGACGAATCCTGCAAATTGCCCGCGCGCAGCACGCAATCGACGCCCTCACGCACGAGATCGACCAGCCGGTCGTCTTCGCCAATGTGCAGCTCGATGCCCGGAAAGCGCGCGAGAAAGTCCGGCAGCGCGGGGACGACGAAATGCCGTGCGAGCGTGCCTTGCAGATTCACGCGCAACAGTCCCTTCGGCGCTGCGTTGCGAAAGGAGCCTTCGGCCTCTTCCATGTCCGCGAGCAGCCGGATGCAGCGGCGGTAGTACGCTTCGCCGTCGTGCGTGAGGCGCACGGTGCGCGTCGTGCGCTCGAGCAGCCGCGCGCCGAGCCGCGCTTCCATCCGCTTCATCAGATTCGTGACGGTGGCGCGCGGAATCTGCAGATCGTCGGCGGCGCGCGTGAAGCTCTGCCGCTCGGCAATGCGGACGAACACCTGCATTTCCTGAAAACGGTCCATGACGGCTCGCTACGAGAGGGTTCGGGACTTTTGTTAAAGCAAATGGAATGATGATAACGGATTCCAGCTGATTATCTACGCGTCAATCTATCCGATCATGCTCGTCACCTACTCACCACATCGAGGAATCGGATCATGAACAACGTGAAAAATGCCCAGGTCGCTATCGTCACGGGCGCGTCGCGCGGGATCGGCGCAGCCATCGCGCGACGGCTCGCGAGCGAAGGATTTGCCGTCGTCGTGAACTATGCGGCGAGTTCGCAGGAAGCCGACGCGCTCGTCGCCGGACTGAAGGCGGAAGGCGCGGCCGCGATCGCGATCAAGGCGGACGTGTCGAACGCCGACGACGTGCGCCGCATGTTCGACGCGGCGGAGCAGCAGCTCGGCCGGGTCGATGTGCTCGTCAACAACGCCGGCGTGCTGAAAACGGTGCCGCTTGCCGATACAAGCGACGCGCTTTACGCACAGACTTTCGATATCAATGTGCGCGGCACGTTCAACACGCTGCGAGAAGCGGCCTCCCGCCTGAACGACGGCGGGCGCATCGTCAATTTTTCGAGCACGACGCTCGCGCTGAACATGCCGGGCTACGCCGTCTACAACGCGACGAAGGCGGCCGTCGAAGCGTTCACGCATGTGTTCGCGAAAGAACTGCGCGGCCGCAACATCACCGTGAATGCGGTGGCGCCCGGGCCGATCGCAACGTCGCTGTTCCTCGACGGCAAGACGGAAGAACAGGTTCAGAACTTCGCGAAGATGCCGCCGCTGCAACGGCTCGGGCAACCGGAAGATATTGCGTCAGTGGTCGCGTTTCTTGCCGGGCCCGATGGCGCGTGGGTCAATGGGCAGATTCTGCGAGCGAACGGCGGGTTGGCTTGAGACACGGGGCCGGTTGCGTCCGCCCGATGCCAGCATGACGAAACGGTGGCGCAAAAGCAAAAACCCCGCACGGAGGCGGGGTTGGTGTTCAGCTTCTGCGGTTACGGAGCGTCAGAACGGAATGTCGTCATCCATCTCATCGAAGCCGCCGCCAGCCGGCGCGCTCGGGCGGCTCTGACCGCCGCCACCGCCGCCCGCCACACGGCCGCCACCGCCGGACATGCGGCCGCCGCCGCGCTCCATCGATTCGCCACGGCTGTAGCCGCCTTCGTCGCCGCCACCACCGCCACCACCACCCGCGCCGCCTCGGCCGCCGAGCATCTGCATCTGGTCAGCGACGATTTCCGTCGAGTAACGGTCGGTGCCGTCCTGCGCCTGATACTTGCGCGTGCGGATGCGGCCTTCGATATACACCGACGAGCCCTTCTTCAGATACTCCGACACGATCTCGGCAAGGCGCCCGAAGAACGAGACGCGGTGCCATTCGGTCATTTCCTTGAATTCGCCCGTCTGCTTGTCCTTGTAGCGGTCGGTGGTCGCAAGGCGGATGTTCGCCACTGCGTCGCCGCTAGGAAGGTAACGGACTTCCGGATCGGCGCCCAGATTGCCGACGAGAATGACCTTGTTCACGGATGCCATGAGTTTCTCCTGTTGATTCCGTTTCCGGCGACGCGGCACCGTTGGCTTGCTACACCACGGCCGCCTGTGTCAGTGACCGGAAAGCCCGCCCCGCTCCCCGTTTGACCGCCGCCTTTAAATTCGTACCGTAAAAATTATGCTTTGCGCGGCGGCTGCTTCATGCTGGCGGCGATTATAAGCCAGCAAGCTACGAGCCCCGAACATGCAAAAAACACAGCGCTCTGTCCATCCACTTTCAGCAGCCAGCCGCCGATCACGCCGCCCATTGCAAGACCGATCGACTGCGTCGTGTTGTAGACGCCCGCCGCCGCGCCCTTGCGGTTGCCCGGCGCCAGCTTCGACACCAGCGACGGCTGCGAAGCCTCGAGAATATTGAAGCCGAGAAAATAGACGAACAGGATCGCCGCCACAGTCAGAATGGTATGCGGTGCGGCGCCCAACAGTAACTGGCCGATCAGGATAAGACCAATCGCACCCAGCACCACCGCCTTCATCTTGCCGCGCTTTTCGGCCGCGATGATCGCGGGAACCATCATCACGAACGCGAGCCCCATCACGGGCAGGTAGATCTTCCAGTGCGACGCGACGGGCAATCCGCCCGCTTCGAGGATGCGCGGCACGACGAGGAAAAGCGCCGTCTGGGTCGCATGCAGCACCAGCACGCCGAAGTTCAGGCGCAGCAGCTCCTTGTTATGCAGGACTTCGTGGAACGGCGCGGGCACGTGCATGGGCTTCGGCGCATCGGGCACGATCCACAGCACGACGCCGATCGCGAGAATCGAGAAGATGCCGACGAGCGCGAACAGACCGCTCATGCCGACCCAATGGAACACGATCGGCGCGCCGACGATCGCCACCGCGAACGACACGCCGATCGAGCCGCCCACCATCGCCATCGCCTTCGTGCGATGCTCTTCCGCCGTCAGGTCCGCGATGAACGCGATCACCGCCGACGACACCGCGCCCATGCCCTGAATCACGCGGCCGACGATGATCCACGTCATGTCGTGCGCGGCCGCGGCGACGAAGCTGCCGAGCGCGAAGATCAGCAGCCCCATCGCAATGACGGGCTTGCGGCCGACCATGTCCGAAACCCAGCCGTAGAAAATGTAGAGCAGCGATTGCGTCACGCCGTACGCGCCGAGCGCGATGCCGACCAGCAGCACGTTGTCGCCGCCCGGAATCGTCTTCGCGTAGATCGAGAAGACGGGCATGATCATGAACAGCCCCAGCATGCGCAGCGCAAAGATCGCAGCGAGCGACACGGTCGCGCGCAGTTCAGGCGCGCTCATGCGTGAAGAAGTGGCAGACGGATTGGACATCGGGAACGATTTTCGAATGAACGGCCGGCGGATCGCTCGGAGCCCTGCATGCGCGGCTTGCGATGCCCGCCGTGCTTGCGCCGGCGCCGTCTGCCTTGCAGACGACGAGAGGCGCCCTCAATTACGGGCTATTCGCCGCGACGCCGGACCCGCAAAAAACGACGCTTTCGTCTCTGTCAGCAGACCGTTTACGCGCTGTCAGGAAGCCGTAACGGCGGTCTGGAAAAGTCGTTATAGTAGCAGGTTTAGCCTTCCCCTCTTCCCGCCGGTTCATGGAACAAATCCGTATCCGTGGGGCTCGGACCCACAACCTGAAGAACGTCAATCTCGACTTGCCGCGTCACAAGCTGGTCGTGATTACCGGCCTGTCCGGCTCGGGCAAATCGTCACTCGCCTTCGACACGCTCTATGCCGAAGGCCAGCGCCGCTATGTGGAGAGCCTGTCCGCGTATGCGCGGCAATTTTTGCAGTTGATGGAAAAGCCCGACGTCGATCTGATCGAGGGTCTGTCGCCCGCCATTTCCATCGAGCAGAAGGCGACCTCGCACAACCCGCGCTCGACGGTCGGCACCGTCACCGAAATCCACGACTACCTGCGGCTACTTTACGCACGTGTCGGCACGCCTTACTGCCCGGACCACGAAATTCCGCTGCAGGCGCAAAGCGTCTCGCAGATGGTGGACGCCGCGCTCGCGCTGCCGGAGGACACGAAGCTGATGATCCTCGCGCCCGTCGTCGCGAACCGCAAGGGCGAGCACACCGAACTGTTCGAAGATATGCAGGCGCAAGGCTTCATCCGGTTTCGCGTGCGCTCGGGCGGCGGCACCGCGAACGAAGGCGTCGCGAAGATCTACGAAGTGGACTCGCTGCCGCAGCTGAAAAAGAACGACAAGCACACCATCGACGTCGTCGTCGACCGTCTGAAGGTGCGCGCGGACGCGAAGCAGCGGCTCGCCGAATCGTTCGAAACGGCGCTGCGCCTCGCAGACGGCCGCGCGATCGCGCTCGAAATGGACACGGACAAAGAGCACCTGTTCAGTTCGAAGTTCGCGTGTCCGATCTGCTCGTATTCGTTGCAGGAACTGGAGCCGCGCCTCTTCTCGTTCAACAACCCGATGGGCGCGTGCCCGGAGTGCGATGGCCTCGGCCAGATCACGTTCTTCGATCCGAAGCGGGTGGTCGCGCATCCGTCGCTGTCGCTCGCGGCGGGCGCGGTGAAGGGCTGGGACCGGCGCAACCAGTTCTACTTCCAGATGCTGCAAAGCCTCGCGGCGTTCTACGAATTCGACATCGACACCGCGTTCGAAGACCTGCCCGAAAAGGTGCGCCACATCCTGCTGTACGGCTCCGGCAAGCAGACGGTGCCGTTCTCGTACATCAACGAGCGCGGCCGGACTTCCGTGCGCGAGCATGTGTTCGAAGGGATCATTCCGAATCTGGAGCGGCGTTATCGCGAGACCGATTCCGTCGCGGTTCGCGAGGAACTCGCGAAGTACCAGAACAACCAGGCGTGCCCGTCGTGCGAAGGCACGCGTTTGCGCCGCGAAGCGCGTTTCGTGCGCATTGGCGTGGAGAAGGATGCGCGCGGCATCTATGAAATCAGCGGCTGGCCGCTGCGCGACACGCTCGGCTACTTCCAGACGCTGCGTCTCGAAGGCGCGAAGCGCGAAATCGCCGACAAGGTCATCAAGGAAATCGTCGCGCGTCTGATGTTCCTGAATAACGTCGGGCTCGACTATCTGTCACTGGAGCGCAGCGCCGAAACGCTGTCGGGCGGCGAGGCGCAGCGCATCCGCCTCGCGTCGCAGATCGGCTCGGGGCTCACGGGCGTGATGTATGTGCTCGACGAACCGTCGATCGGCCTGCATCAGCGCGACAACGACCGCCTCATTTCCACGCTCAAGCATCTGCGCGATCTCGGCAACTCCGTGATCGTCGTCGAGCACGACGAAGACATGATCCGCATGGCCGATTACGTCGTCGATATGGGGCCGGGCGCGGGCGAGCACGGCGGCATGGTGATCGCCGAAGGCACGCCCGTCGAGGTGCAAGCCGATCCCGCGTCGATGACGGGCCAGTATCTGGCGGGCACGCGCCGCATCGAATTCCCCGATGACCGCAAGCAGGCCGACGAGCGTCATTTGCGCATCCTCGAGGCTTACGGCAACAACCTGAAGCACGTGACGCTCGATCTGCCCGTCGGTCTGCTGACCTGCGTGACGGGCGTGTCGGGCTCAGGCAAGTCGACGCTGATCAACGACACGCTGTATCACGCGGTCGCGCAACACCTGTACGGCTCGTCCGCGGAGCCTTCGCCGTTCGAGGCGATCGAAGGCCTCGAGCATTTCGACAAGGTCATCAACGTCGACCAGTCGCCGATCGGCCGCACGCCGCGCTCGAATCCCGCCACCTACACGGGCGTGTTCACGCCGATCCGCGAACTGTTCGCGGGCGTGCCCGCCGCCAAAGAACGCGGCTACGATCCGGGCCGCTTCTCGTTCAACGTGAAGGGCGGGCGCTGCGAATCGTGTCAGGGCGACGGCGTGCTGAAGGTCGAGATGCACTTTCTGCCGGACGTCTACGTGCCGTGCGATGTCTGTCACGGCAAGCGCTACAACCGCGAAACGCTCGACATTCTGTACAAAGGCCAGAACATCAGCGAAGTGCTGGAGATGACGGTCGAACACGCGTACGACTTCTTCAAGGCCGTGCCCGTCGTCGCGCGCAAGCTGAAGACGCTGCTCGACGTGGGCCTCGGCTATATCCGGCTCGGCCAGTCGGCGACCACGCTGTCGGGCGGCGAGGCGCAACGCGTGAAGCTGTCGCTGGAACTGAGCAAGCGCGATACGGGTCGCACGCTGTACATCCTCGACGAGCCGACCACGGGGCTGCACTTCCACGATATCGCGCTGCTGCTCGAAGTGATTCACCGGTTGCGGGATCAAGGAAATACGGTTGTCATCATCGAGCATAATCTCGATGTGATAAAAACAGCCGACTGGGTGATCGATCTCGGTCCCGAAGGCGGCGCCGGCGGCGGCCAGATCATCGCGCAGGGCACGCCGGAGCAGATCGCAAACTCGAAGGCAAGTTTTACCGGACGTTATCTGGCGCCGCTGTTGGCGCGCGGCATGTCGGATGCATCAGTCATGCAGGAAGCGCAAGCCGTGGCGCAGAACGCGGAGCAGGCGTCCGGGGAACAGCCGGACGTCGAGGCCGGGAAGAGCGTGAGCGGCGAGGCTGCAGAATCCGTGAATCCTGCCGTAAAACCGGCAAGGCTGAAAAAGGCCGTCGCGGCCGATGCACCCAAATCGACTTCGAAATCGGCGACGAAGCCGGTGGCAAAATCCGTCAAAGCATCGACGAAGGCGTCGGAAAAAGCGCCGGCGAAGGCCGGCAAACCGGGCGTGAAAACCTGAGGTTGGAGACTATAGATAGCCATGGCCAAGCGTAATCAGGCCCGCGACGACAGCGGGCAGGTGCAGGATCTGCGCCCTCGCCCGGTCAGGCTGACCAGCGACATGAGCCTGCCGAAGCTGTCGGCGGTCGAAATCGGCAGCTATATCGTGGCGCTGCTCGCGATGTGGGCGGTGCTCGAACTGAAGCTGCTGGGCGCGCTGCTCGCCGGCATGCTTGTGTTCCAGCTTGTGCATATCCTCGCGCCG
The DNA here is from genome assembly GCF_017814945.1 of Paraburkholderia sp. LEh10. GTDB lineage: Bacteria > Pseudomonadota > Gammaproteobacteria > Burkholderiales > Burkholderiaceae > Paraburkholderia. The sequence continues at coordinate 239,366 of NZ_JAGIPX010000003.1, read as the reverse complement.
CGCATCGAAAAGCACATGTCGAGCGGCCGGGCACGCTGGCTCGCGGTGGTGATCCTGTCCGCCGTGATCGTCGGCGTGCTGGCGGGCTTCACCATCGCCGTCATCGATCATTTCGAGCGCGACGTGCCGAGCGTCCAGAAGCTGCTCGACCAGGCGATGGCGCTGATCGACCAGGCGCGCGGCCGGCTGCCGCAATTCATCGCGCAAAACCTGCCTGTCTCCACAGAACAGATGAAGGAAAAGGCCGCCGTGCTGATGCAAACGCACGCGGGCACGCTCTCGCAAGGCGGCAAGAACGCGGCGCGCATCTTCACGCATGTGCTGATCGGCATGATCATCGGCGCGATCATCGCGGTCGGTGCGCAGAAGCATATGCAGCGGCTGCCGCTGTCGACGGCGTTCATCACGCGCGTCAGCCGTTTTGCCGATGCGTTCCGCCGCATCGTCTTCGCGCAGGTGAAGATCTCGGCGATCAACACGGTGTTCACCGGCATCTTCCTGCTGTTGCTGCTGCCGCTCTTTCACGCGCCGCTGCCGATGGCGAAGACCCTCGTCATCATCACGTTTATCGTGGGGCTGCTGCCTGTGATCGGCAACCTGATCTCGAATACGCTGATCGTCGCCGTGGCGTTATCGGTGAGCTTTCCCGCCGCCGTGACGGCGCTCGTGTTCCTGATACTGATCCACAAGCTCGAGTACTTCCTGAACGCGCGCATTATCGGCGGACAGATCGAGGCGCGCGCCTGGGAGCTGCTGATCGCGATGCTCGTCATGGAGGCGGCGTTCGGCATTCCGGGCGTGATCGCCGCGCCGATTTTCTACGCGTACATCAAACGGGAACTGATTTACTTGCGGCTCGTGTGACTGTCTCCGGGAAGTCAGTCACGCACGCGAAGGGGCGGCCAGGCAGGCCGCCCTTGTTTCGCCGTTGACATATCGGTGATGCGACGTTTTGTCGCAATCGGGCAAAACGGCTTCCATCTACCGATCGCCCCGCGAGCCGCCGTCTTCCCGCAAATCCGGCTTACCGGCGCTGACTCAACGCTTGCGATAACCGCGCCACCCCATAAGATGGGAATCGTTCTTATTCGCAAGTAGATACGCCATCATGTCCGTCATTCGGCGCGCAGGCTCCTGGCCGGGGAACGGCGGGCGACCTCTTCATGCAGGCGCAGGGCGCATCCTCGGCACGGGCGGACGCATCGTGATCAGTTGCGTCGGCGTGATGGTGGCCATGCTGAGCGTGACGGGCCTGCTGATCTGGCTCAAGAAGCTGAATGCGCGCCGCCATGCGACGAGCACGCGCAAGCCGGCTGCACGCGTCGTCGGGACGCAAACGGAAAGCGCGGCTTCGCAATAAAAAACCGGCGCGGCCAGTCAAGGCCCGCGCCGGTTTCACATCAACGAAGACGAATCAGCGGAACACCACCGTCTTGCTGCCGTTCAGCACGATACGGTGCTCGACGTGCCACTTCACGGCGCGCGCAAGCGTCACACATTCGACATCGCGGCCAATCGCCGTCAATTGATCCGGCGTCATGCTGTGATCGACGCGCTCCACTTCCTGCTCGATGATCGGGCCTTCGTCGAGATCCGTTGTCACGTAATGCGCCGTTGCGCCGATCAGCTTCACGCCGCGGTCGAACGCCTGGTAGTACGGCTTCGCACCCTTGAAGCTCGGCAGGAACGAGTGATGGATGTTGATCGCGCGGCCGGCAAGCTGGTCGCACAATTGCGGCGACAGAATCTGCATGTAGCGCGCGAGCACGACGAGGTCAGCCTTGCATTCGTCGATCACTTCGAGCACCCGCGCTTCCTGCTGCGCCTTCGTGTCCTTCGACGTCAGCGGGAAATGATGGAACGGAATGTCGTAGCTCGCGGCGAGCTGATAGAACTCCTTGTGGTTCGAGATGATCGCGGGAATCTCGATGTTCAGTTGCCCCGTGCGATAGCGGAACAGCAAATCGTTCAGGCAGTGGCCGATCTTCGACACCATGATCACGACGCGCGGCTTCACGTTTGCGTCGTGCAGTTCCCAACGCATGCCGAATTGTTCGGCGAGCGTCGCGAACGCCGCGCGCAGCGCTTCGAGGCCAGGATCGCCGCCCACCTGCTGGAAGTGGACGCGCATGAAAAACTCACCCGTGTGGCTGTCGCCGAACTGCGCGGAGTCGAGGATGTTGCTGCCGCGCTCGAACAGAAAGCCCGAAACGGCATGAACGATGCCGGGCCGGTCGGCGCACGACAGTTTGAGGATAAAGCTGTGTTCGGTCGACATGACCTCGGTGACTCCCTTCTTCAGTGCGTGTTTCGTAGAGCGTGTGATGCCGTGCTACAGGCGCGCCGCCATTCGTCACGCGAACACGGGCGGCGCGAACAGCGCGTCGATGCCCGCGCATGCGTCTTCGTCGATCCAGCGTCGGCGCAGCAGGCAGTCGAGCGTCGCGAGGCTCGCATCGACTGTCATCGCGCCGTCTTCGATCCATTGCGCGACATCTTCGATACGCGCCAGCCGATGTTCGCCGACTTCGCCGTCCTGATTGCGCGGCGCGAAGTCTTCGGGCAGCGCCAGATCGTAGATGAAAATCTGCTCGGCCTGCGTGCCTTCCGGCAGCGATTGCAGCACATGTGCTGTGCGCCCCGCGACCGCATGCGCGGCGATTTCTTCCGGAATGCCCGCTTCTTCCCAGCACTCCTTGATGATCGTATCGGCAAGACTGAAACCCCAGCCGATGCCGCCCGCGACGACATTGTCGAGCATGCCGGGATCGGTCGCCTTCGTCTCGCTGCGACGCGCGATCCACAACTGCGGCGCGCCGCGTGACGCAGACTCTGCATATTCTACGACGCCGTTCAAATGCACCGCGTACGTCATCGTGCCGAAAAAGCGTGACGCCGCGCGTTCGATATACGCGAGCGGCGGCGCATCGAACGCATTGCGGATCGCGTAGGTTTCGTCGCGCCAGCCGGGAATGCGGCCGTCCGCGGCAAGCGCGCCGATCACCACGCCGAGCGCGGCGCTGCGCAGATCGACGGTATCGAAGCGCGGCGACAACCTCACGCCGCGTGCATCGATATCGAATACGTCGGGCCAGCGCACAAGCAGCGGCATATCGCTCGCACGAATCCAGCCGACGCGTTCCGCGCCGATCATGAACGGCAGATGGAGCGCGGGATCGAAACGGCGCGCGGCGACGATGCAAGGCAAAGACATGAACACTCCCGACAGCGTGATGCGAAAACGTGACGCCCCGCACTGCGCGCGCGGGGCGCGATGAATCAGTCGCGCAACGCGACGCGGATGCCGATCGCGATGAAGGTCGTGCCCGCCAGCCGGTCGAGCCACACGCCCGCGCGCGGACGACGCTTCAGCCAGCCGCCGATCATGCCCGCGCACACGCCGAACAGCGAAAACACGGCGACCGTTTGCAGCATGAACAGCGCCCCCAGTTCGAGCATTTGCAGCGTGACGCTCTGCGCGCCATGCGGGTCGACGAATTGCGGCAGAAACACGACGAAGAACAACGTCACCTTCGGATTGAGCATGTTGCCGATCACGCTCTGCCGGAAGATCGATGCGAGCGGCTGCGGCGCGCGCTCGTGCGCCGTCGCGAGGCCTTTGCTGCGCAGCGCCTTGATGCCGATCCAGATCAGATACGCCGCGCCCGCGAGCTTGATGACTTCGAACGCGACGGGCGACGAACGCAGCACGGCGGCGACGCCGAGCGCGGCAAGCGTCGTGTGAAACGAGATGCCCGCCGCGAAGCCGAGCGCGGCGACGAAGCCCGCGGCGCGTCCTTGCGAGATGCCGCGCGCGAGAACTTGCAGATTGTCGGGACCGGGCGCGAACGTGATCGCTATCGACGTCGCGAGAAAGAGCATGAAGTTGGGCATCGGGTAGAGGCTCCGTGTGGTGAAATCAGTGGCCGCCGAAGGTCGTGACGGTGAAAAGCGGCAGGCCCGCTTCGCGCAGCAGCTTCGAGCCGCCGAGTTCGGGCAGGTCGATGATGGCCGCGCCTTCAAGCACCGTCGCGCCGAGACGCTCGAGCAGCTTTTTGCCTGCCATCATCGTGCCGCCCGTCGCGATCAGATCGTCGATGATGACGACGCGGTCGCCCGGCTTGCACGCGTCTTCGTGAATCTCGACGGTCGCGGAGCCGTATTCGAGCTCGTATGATTCGGACACCGTCTTATACGGCAGCTTGCCGATCTTGCGGATCGGAATGAAGCCGAGGTTCAGCTCGTATGCGATGACCGGCCCGATGATGAAGCCGCGCGCATCGAGTCCCGCGACATAGTCGAGCTTCTTGTCGATATAGCGCTGCACGAACAGATCGATCAGCACGCGCAGCGTCTTCGGGTTTTGCAAAAGCGGCGTGATGTCGCGAAACTTCACGCCGGCCTGCGGCCAGTCGGGCACCGTGCGGATCTGGCTGTTGATGTATTCGGCCGGATCGAATGGCTTGTTCGCAGGCGCGTTGGACATGATGACTCCAGACGGGTCCGTGAGAACCCAGATATTTCCCATGAGTTGCGTGAGTGCGGCGCACGTTCGCCGATCGTCGTGAACGCCGCGCGCCGCGTGATTCATCGATGAAGTGTTGCAGCAAGCGTCAGGCCGCCGCCGCGCCCGGTCGCCGATGCTTGGACAAACGTTCCTCCGCTTCCGCCAGCGCTTCGGGCAGGCCGCGCAGCACGACGATGTCGCTTGCGCGCAGTTTGGTCGAGGGATCGGGCTCGACGCCGCGAATGCCATGCCGGCGAATCGCCGTCACTTCGACACCGAGATCGAACAGCCCGAGCTCTTCGAGCGTGCGCCCGACGGCATCGGCTTTTTCATCGACGGGGACCGATTGTAGCCGCACCTGTTCGTGGCCGTCGTCGTCTTCGACGTCGTCGGCGCCGTGGAAGTAGCCGCGCAGCAGGCTGTAACGCTCGTCGCGCAGCTCCTCGACGCGCCGCACGACGCGCCGCATCGGCACGCCCATCACGACGAGCGTATGCGAAGCCAGCATCAGGCTGCCTTCGACGATCTCCGGAATCACCTCGGTCGCGCCCGCCGCGAGCAGCTTTTCGAGGTCGCTATCATCGACGGTGCGCACGATCACAGGCAACGTCGGTTCGAGTTCGTGGATGTTGTGCAGCACGCGCAGCGCGGACGGTGTGTTCGCATAGGTGATCGCGACGGTCGCCGCGCGATGGATGCCCGCGGCCAGCAGCGACTCGCGCCGCCCAGCGTCGCCGAACACGACGGATTCACCCGCCGCCGCGGCCGCCGCCACGCGGTCGGGATCGAGGTCGAGCGCGACGTACGAGAGCCCTTCGTGCTCCAGCATGCGCGCCAGGTTCTGCCCGGCGCGGCCATAGCCGCAGATGATCACGTGGCCGCTCTGCTTGAGGCTTTGCGTCGCGATGCGCGTCATCTGCAGCGATTGCATCATCCATTCCGTCGACGACAGCCGCAGCACGATCCGGTCAGCGTTCTGGATCAGGAACGGCGCGGCGAGCATCGACAGCAGCATCGCGGCGAGAATCGCCTGCAACAGCGTCGCATCGACGAGGTGCTTGTCGAGAATCAGATTGAGCAGCACGAAGCCGAATTCGCCCGCCTGCGCGAGCCCGATGCCCGTGCGCATCGCAACGCCGGGCGTCGCGCCGAACAGGCGCGCAAGACCCGTGATCATCACGGCCTTGAGCAGCACCGGGCCGAGCAGGAACGCGAGCACGAGCAGCGGATGCTGCCAGATCACCATCGGGTTCAGCAGCATGCCCGTCGTCACGAAGAAGAGACCGAGCAGCACGTCGCGGAACGGCTTGATGTCCTCTTCCACCTGATGCCGGTACGGTGTCTCGGCGATCAGCATGCCCGCAATGAAGGCGCCGAGCGCGAGCGACAGGCCGAACTTGTCGGTGATGAACGCCGCGCCCAGCGTCACGAGCAGCAGGTTCAGGATGAACAGCTCCTGCGAGCGGCGCCGCGCCACCACGTTGAACCAGCGCGTCATGAACTTCTGTCCGACGATCAGGAGCAGCGCCAGCGCTATCACGATCTTGATCGACGCGACACCGAGCGCTTTCAGCAGGTCGTCGGAATGACCGCCCAGCGCCGAGATGATGATCAGCAGCGGCACCACGGCCAGATCCTGGAACAGCAGCACGCCGAAGATATTGCGGCCGTGCTCGGTTTCGATCTCGAGCCGCTCCGCGAGCATCTTGCTGACGATGGCCGTCGACGACATCGCGAGCGCGCCGCCCAGCGCGACGCTGGCCTGCCACGAAATATGCACCCACCGTTCGAACACGAAGCCGAGCGTGACCGCGAAAGCGATCGTGCCGAGCACCTGCAGCAGGCCCAGGCCGAATACGAGCGTGCGCATCGAGCGAAGCTTCGCCAGCGAGAACTCCAGCCCGATCGAGAACATCAGGAACACGACGCCGAATTCCGCGAGATTCTGCGCGCCGACCGAATCGGGCACGATGCCGAACGCGTGCGGCCCGATGACGATCCCCACCGACAGATAGCCGAGCATCGGCGGCAGGTTCAGATAGCGGAACACGACGACGCCCACCACTGAAGCCAGCAGCAGGAACAGCGTCATTTCGAGCGGGGAGATCATCGGCAAAAGCGCATCGGGTGAACGTCCTGGTTCGTCAGCGAAGCCGCGCGCAAACGCCCGCGCAGCAAGGTTGAGGGGCCGGTGAAGGCAACGTCCGGGATGGTCGGTCCCGGCGCGGCGGACAGGCGCCTTTGCTATACTCCCCGGATGATAGCGAAAATCAATGGCGACCGGGCGCTTGCGCTCGCTCGCGACGTGCTCGACATCGAAGCGGACGCCGTGCGTTCCCTTCGCGACCATCTCGACGACTCGTTCGTCGAAGCAATCGATTTCATTCTCGGCTGCCGTGGGCGCGTGGTCGTCTCCGGCATTGGCAAATCCGGCCATATCGCGCGCAAGCTGGCGGCAACGCTCGCCAGCACGGGCACGCCCGCCTTCTTCGTGCATCCCGCCGAAGCAAGCCACGGCGACCTCGGCATGGTGACGGCGGACGACGTGTTCATCGGCATGTCCAATTCGGGCGAATCGGAAGAACTCGTCGCAATCCTGCCGCTCATCAAGCGTCTCGGCGCAAAGATGATCGCGATGACGGGCCGCCCCGCGTCCAGCCTCGCGAAGATCGCCGACGTCCATCTATATTGCGGCGTCGAAAAAGAAGCGTGTCCGCACAATCTCGCGCCGACGGCCAGCACCACGGCGGCGCTCGCAATGGGTGACGCGCTTGCCGTCGCCGTGCTCGAAGCGCGCGGCTTCGGCGCCGACGACTTCGCGCGCTCTCATCCGGGCGGCGCGCTCGGCCGGCGTCTGCTCACCTACGTGCGCGACGTGATGCGCACGGGCGATCAGATTCCGAAGGTCCTGTCCGACTCGACCGTGCGCGACGCGCTCTTCCAGTTGACGGCCAAGCGCATGGGCATGACGGCCATCGTCGATGAAAACGAACGTGTCAAGGGCATCTTCACTGACGGCGACCTGCGCCGCGTGCTCGAACGCGACGGCGATTTCCGCGCGCTGTCGATCGATTCCGTCATGACCCATGGACCGCGTACGATCGGCCCCGACCGGCTCGCCGTCGAAGCGGTGGAACTGATGGAGCGTCACCGGATCAATCAGATGCTGGTCGTCGATGAAATGGGCAAGCTCATCGGCGCGCTCAACATGCACGACCTGTTCTCCAAGAAGGTGATCTGATGGCGCCTGCCGCTCTGACCGCGGCCGAACGCGCGAGCCGCGTGAAGCTGATGATTTTCGACGTCGATGGCGTGCTCACCGACGGCAGCCTGCTGTTTACGGCCGAAGGCGACACGATGAAGGCGTTCAACTCGATGGACGGCCACGGCGCGAAGCTGCTGCGCGAAGCGGGCATCGACACGGCGATCATCACGGGGCGCAAATCGGGCATCGTCGAGAAGCGCGCAGAGAATCTGCGCATCACGCATGTCTATCAGGGCGTGGAACACAAGCTCGCGGCATTCGAGCAATTGCTCAACGAAACGGGCCTCACGCCGGAAGAATGCGGCTATATGGGCGACGATTGGGTCGATCTCGCCGTTATGCTGAAAGTCGGCTTCGCGGCTGCGCCAGCGAATTCGCATCCCGAAGTGATCGCCCGTGCGCACTGGGTCAGCGAGGCGCGCGGCGGTCACGGCGCCGTGCGCGAAGTGTGCGATGCGCTGTTGCGCGCGCAAGGGCGCTATGACGCGCTGCTCGCGGCCGCATGCAGCGGCGAAACGCCGCGAGGCCTCGTCGGATGAACCGGTTTCGCTGGACCTCGCTGGTTCCGCTCGTCGCGATGGCGGCGCTCGCGGGCATCACGTACTGGCTGCTGCAGGCCACGCTGCCGCGCCAGGACGAAGGCGTGATCAAGCCGAAGCAGCACACGCCCGACTATTTCGCCGACAACTTTTCCGTGTCCGAGCTGGATCAATCGGGCGCGACGCAATACCGCCTCACGGCGGCGACGCTCGTTCACTACGAGGACACCGAAGTGAGCGATCTGACAAAACCGGCGATCCGCGCGTTTCAGCCGGGCAAGCCCGTCGTCACGGCGACGGGCGACCGCGGCACGGTGAATGGCGATGCTTCCATCGTCGATCTGTACGACAATGCGCGGATCGTGCGCGATGCCGGCTTCGGCGACCCGAGGATGCAGGCCGATTCCTCGCATTTTCGCGTGCTCGTCAATGACGATGTGATCCAGACGGAAAAGCCGGTTAAACTGCAGCGCGGCCAGTCGATCATGACGGCCAGCGGCATGAAATACAACAATGTCACCCGGGTGATGCAGCTATTCGGCAATGTGCGCGGCGCCATCGCCCCGGTCGATTCAGGCGGCTCCCAGAAGCAACCCAGGTAATCCAATTCAAGCGTGACTGCATGAACGAATCGTTCCCCCGTTTTGACTCCGGCCGCACGCGCGCGTCTAGCGTGCGCCGCGCCGGGCTTGCGGCACTGTTGATCGCATTGCCGCTCGCCGGTTTTGCGCCGCTGGCGCACGCCGAACGTGCCGACAAGGACAAGCCGCTCAATATCGAAGCGGACAACATGACGTACGACGACCTCAAGCAGGTCAATATCTTCACGGGCCACGTGGTCGCGACCAAAGGCACGATCCTGATCAAGGCGGATCGCGTCGAAGTCACGCAAGACCCGCAGGGCTATCAGTATGCGACGGGCACGTCGACGGGCAAAAATCTGGCGTATTTCCGCCAGAAGCGCGACGGCGTCGACGAATACATCGACGGCGATGCCGAGCGCATCGACTATGACGGCAAGCAAGATCTCACCACGCTGACGACGCGCGCGACCGTGCGCCGCCTGCAAGGCCTGACGACGGTGATGGACGAAGTGCATGGCAGCGTCATCACGTACGACGGCCAGAACGACTTCTACACGGCGAAGGCCGGCAAGGACGTCGCGGGCCCTGGTAATCCGTCGGGCCGCGTACGCGCGATGCTGTCGCCGCGCAACGGCGGCGCCCAGCCGCTTGGCGGGCCGTCCGCGACGCTGCAGCCTTCCACGCAATTCCAGGGACAAGGAACGACGAAGCCGTGAGCGCCCCTGCCCTTCCCAACCGAAAGCCCGCCGGCACCAGCAGTTCGCTCGTCGTCCGCAATCTGAAGAAGCGCTATGGCTCGCGCACGGTCGTCAAAGACGTGTCGCTCGACGTGAAAAGCGGCGAAGTGGTCGGCCTGCTCGGCCCGAACGGCGCCGGCAAGACCACGTCGTTCTACATGATCGTCGGCCTCGTGCCACTCGATGCCGGCGAGATCGACCTCGACGGCAAGTCGATCAGCCTTCTGCCCATCCACAAGCGCGCGTCGCTCGGCCTGTCGTATCTGCCGCAGGAAGCGTCCGTGTTCCGCAAGCTTTCCGTCGAGGAAAACATCCGCGCCGTGCTTGAACTGCAAGTCGGCGACGACGGCAAGCGTCTGTCGAAAGACGCGATCGCGTCGCGCACGGAAGCGCTGCTCGACGAACTACAGATTGCGCATCTGCGTGAAAATCCGGCGCTGTCGCTGTCGGGGGGCGAGCGCCGCCGCGTGGAAATCGCACGCGCGCTCGCGACCAACCCGAGCTTCATCCTGCTCGACGAACCGTTCGCGGGCGTGGACCCGATCGCCGTGCTCGAAATCCAGAAGATCGTGAAGTTCCTGAAGCAGCGCAACATCGGCGTGCTCATCACGGATCACAACGTCCGGGAGACGCTCGGCATCTGCGATCACGCATACATCATCAGCGACGGCAGCGTGCTCGCGGCGGGCGCGCCCGGCGACATCATCGAAAACGAGAGCGTGCGCCGCGTCTATCTGGGCGAACACTTCCGCATGTGAAGAACGCATGCGGCCGGAACAGCGCCGCGTGCAGCCCGCCCCTCTTTGGCCAACTCTGCGGCCATTTCAAGAGTAGCTTCAGTAATTTTGACGGGCCCGGCTGGCGTGTTCCCGCCTGTGCGCATCAAAAACTTTTGCACACGCGTTATTGCGGGTGTCGCAAGGTATCGCGGTCGTGGCAAACTCTCTACAATGATTCACAACCTGCCATGAAAGCCAGCCTCCAACTCCGCCTGTCGCAGCATCTTGCGCTGACACCCCAACTGCAGCAGTCCATCCGGCTGCTGCAGCTGTCTACGCTCGAACTGCAGCAGGAAGTCTCGATGGCGATCGCCCAGAATCCGCTGCTCGAAGCGGAGGACGACTGGATCGCGAGTCCGTTGCGCGTCGCCGCCGACGGCTCCGTGATCGCGCAGACGCCGCAGGGCACGGTGCCGGAGGAAATGTCGAGCGCGCCGCCGTCGTCTTCGTCCTCGTCGTCCGGGGAAAGCAGCGAGGGCAGCGAGCCGCAGGGCGTCGACGAATACAACGGCCTGGGCGCGGACGCGAATGCCGATTCGAACCAGTGGAATCTCGACGATTACGGCCGTTCGGGCAATGCATCAGACGACGACGATCTGCCGCCGCTGCAAATCCACGAATCGACGACGACGCTGCGCGACCACCTGAGCGCCCAGCTTCGCGTGACACAGGCGAGCCCGCGGGACCGCGCACTCGTCACGTTCCTGATCGAGTCGCTCGACGACGACGGCTACCTGACGGCCACGTTCGACGAAATACTCACCGATCTGCCCGAAGAACTCGAGGTCGATACCGACGAACTGAACGCGGCGCTGGCGTTGCTGCACAGTTTCGATCCGGCGGGCGTCGGTGCGCGCTCGGCATCGGAATGCCTGCGCCTGCAACTGTGCCGGCTCGATCCTTCGCCCACACGCACGCTTGCGCTCGACATCGTCGCGCATCACCTCGAATTGCTCGCCGCGCGCGATTTCACGCGCCTGCGCAAGTATCTGAAGGCCAGCGACGACGATCTGCGCGAAGCACACGCGCTGATCCGCTCGCTCGAGCCGTTTCCCGGTGCGGCGTACGGCAAGGCCGAAGCGGACTACGTGGTGCCCGACATCATGGTGCGCAAAACGGCACAGGGTTGGCAGGCGGAACTGAATCCCGAGGTCGTCCCGAAGCTGCGTATCAACCATCTGTACGCGAACATCCTGCGCAACAATCGCGGCGATCCGGGCAGCGGTTCGCTGCGCCAGCAACTGCAGGAAGCGCGTTGGTTGATCAAGAATATCCAGCAGCGTTTCGAAACGATCCTGCGTGTCGCGCAGGCCATTGTCGAGCGTCAAAAGAACTTTTTCGCCCACGGCGAAATTGCCATGCGCCCCTTGGTTTTGCGGGAAATAGCTGATACGCTGGGATTACACGAGTCGACGGTCTCCCGTGTGACAACCGGCAAGTACATGCTCACCCCGTTCGGGACGCTTGAATTTAAGTACTTCTTCGGATCGCACGTGTCCACAGACACAGGGGGCGCGGCCTCTTCCACGGCCATTCGCGCACTCATCAAGCAACTGATAGGAGCAGAAGACACCAAATCTCCTCTTTCAGACAGCCGCATTGCCGAACTGCTGGCAGAACAGGGTTTCGTCGTCGCGCGCCGCACAGTTGCGAAATATCGCGAAGCACTGAAAATCCCGGCAGTCAATCTGCGCAAGTCTCTTTAGCCCGCTACCTCCTGTGGCGGGCATTTCCCGGCCGCGCCGCTGTTTGGCGGAGCAGGCCGGCCGATACGACCTGCCAGTAGCCTGTCAACGGGGGACGGCGCGAGCAGATCGCGAGAATCGACCGGCGCTCTAGCGATTCATGCGGACCAGGCGGCCACTAGCTTGGAGAAGCACTATGAATCTGAAGATCAGTGGACACCATCTCGAAGTAACGCCAGCGTTGCGAGAATACGTGATCACCAAACTAGACAGGGTGCTAAGACATTTCGATCAGGTGATAGATGGCAGTGTGGTCCTCTCGGTCGACAACCACAAGGAAAAGGAAAAGAGACAAAAGGTTGAAATCAACCTGCATCTGAAGGGCAAGGACATTTTCGTCGAAAGCTGTGATGGCGACCTCTACGCCGCGATCGACCTGATGATCGACAAGCTGGACCGCCAGGTCATTCGTCACAAGGATCGTCTGCAGGGCCATCAGCACGAAGCGATCAAATACCAGCCGCTAGCGGCACAACCTGAAGTGCCTCCGCAATAAGCAAAGCAGAGGCATGTCGTTACCCCGCAAAACCGCCCGACGCCGGGCGGTTTTTTGTTGGCGTCTCCGCTATCCTATGGCATGCAACGTTCACGCCGGGTTTACGCGTGCGCGGCCGTCCGCGTATCGACTCATGGCGCGGCGCACCATGCGGTGCAACCCTGTTCTATAATAAATCGGTTACCTTCGGGTTTTTGTCCAGCCCGAGTCCCGCACAAAGGGAGCGTTGCGGGCCTCAAAAGCAGCGCTCACGCGTATCGCCGCGAGTAACTGCGAGGCATGGAACGCTTTTCAATCGCCACAGCGAGGAGAATCCAGGCGACCTTTGCGCCTGCCAACATGAATCGTTTAGCCAAATATCTTCCCCTCGAAAACGTCGTCGTCGGTCTATCGGTCACCAGCAAGAAGCGCGTATTCGAGCAAGCGGGCCTGATCTTCGAAAACCAGAACGGCATCGCCCGCAGCACAGTGACTGACAATCTGTTCGCGCGCGAGCGTCTCGGTTCGACGGGGCTCGGCGAGGGCGTCGCGATCCCGCACGGCCGCATCAAGGGCCTCAAGCAGCCGCTTGCCGCGTTCGTCCGCCTGTCCGATCCGATCCCGTTCGAATCGCCCGATGGCCAGCCCGTCTCGCTGCTCATCTTCCTGCTCGTTCCCGAACAGGCGACGCAACAGCATCTCGAAATCCTGTCGGAGATCGCCCAACTGTTGTCGGATCGCGAAGCGCGCGACCGGTTGCATACGGAAGAAGACCAGGAGACGTTGCATCGTCTGCTGACTCAGTGGCAACCTTGACGTATCGGCGAGGTGCGGCGCTCGTGCAATGACGGACACCACGGCGTCGCGTCCGAGGCTTGCCGCGGCGTCCGGGCGAACGGGCGTCGCGGCGAGTCGAACACATCCCGTGCAAAGCGTGGCAGAACGGGCAACAGCCGATGCCCGGCGAGCAGCACTACGGCGTCACATAGCGGCACATACGAAGGCAGGAGTCAGGGACTCATGGATACGTCCAGCATCAACGCCCAAAGCATTTTCGACGACAACGCGGCCGCGCTGAAACTCAGCTGGCTGACGGGGCACGAGGGCTGGGAGCGTGGCTTCTCGGCTGAAACGGTTGCGACTGCAACGTCCAGCGCCGATCTCGTCGGTCACCTCAACCTGATCCACCCGAACCGGATCCAGGTGCTGGGCGAAGCCGAAACCAACTACTACCAGCGTCAATCCGACGAAGACCGTTCGCGCCACATGGCCGAACTGATCGCGCTCGAACCGCCTTTCCTCGTGGTTGCGGGCGGCGTCGCCGCGCCGCCGGAACTGGTCCTGCGCTGCACGCGCTCGTCGACGCCGCTCTTCACGACGCCGATGTCGCCCGCCGCCGTCATCGACAGCCTGCGTCTCTATATGTCGCGCATCCTCGCGCCGCGCGCGACGCTGCACGGCGTATTCCTCGACATCCTCGGCATGGGCGTGCTGCTGACGGGTGATTCGGGCCTCGGCAAAAGCGAGCTGGGCCTCGAACTGATCAGCCGCGGCCACGGCCTCGTGGCCGACGACGCCGTCGATTTCGTGCGCCTCGGCCCGGATTTCGTCGAAGGACGCTGCCCGCCCCTGCTGCAGAATCTGCTCGAAGTGCGCGGCCTCGGCCTGCTCGACATCAAGACGATCTTCGGTGAAACGGCCGTGCGCCGAAAGATGAAGCTGAAGCTGATCGTGCAGCTGGTGCGCCGTCCGGACGGCGAATTCCAGCGGCTGCCGCTCGAAAGCCAGACCGTCGACGTGCTCGGGCTGCCCATCAGCAAGGTCACGATCCAGGTGGCGGCCGGCCGAAACCTCGCGGTGCTGGTCGAGGCAGCCGTGCGCAATACGATCCTGCAACTGCGCGGCATCGATACATTGCGCGACTTCATGGACCGCCAGCGTCTGGCGATGCAGGACCCCGACAGCCAGTTTCCCGGCAAGCTGATCTGACGCGATGCGCGCGAAGCCGGTGGCACAGCCGATAGCCCCGGATGCTATGATGACCCCAACGGATTCCACGACTCCATGCGCATTATCCTGATCACCGGCATCTCCGGCTCCGGCAAGTCTGTCGCGTTGAACGCGTTAGAGGACGCGGGCTACTACTGCGTCGACAATCTGCCACCGCGCTTTCTGCCCGAACTCGCCGCCTATCTCGCGGGCGACGGCCAGGACCGGCTCGCAGTGGCGATCGATGCGCGCTCGGGCGCCTCGCTCGAAGACATGCCGGAAATGATCGGCGATCTCTCCGGTCAACATGATGTGCGCGTGCTGTTCCTGAACGCCAGCACGCAAGCCCTGATCCAACGCTTTTCCGAAACACGCCGCCGCCATCCGCTGTCGGGCTCGCCCGCGCACGATGCCGATGTCGGCGTGCTGACGTCGCTGGCCGAAGCAATCGAGCGCGAGCGCGAACTCGTCGCGGGCCTCGCCGAATTCGGCCACCAGATCGATACCAGCAACTTGCGGGCAAACGTTCTGCGCGCGTGGGTCAAGCGTTTCATCGAGCAGGAGCACACGGGCCTCGCGTTGATGTTCGAGTCGTTCGGCTTCAAGCGCGGCGTGCCGCTCGATGCCGACTTCGTGTTCGATGTGCGCACGCTGCCCAATCCCTATTACGACCGGGAACTTCGCCCGCTGACAGGACTCGACAAGCCCGTCATCGATTTCCTCGAAGCATTGCCCGTGGTCCAGCAGATGATCGGCGACATCGAGTCGTTCTTGCAGAAATGGCTGCCGCATTTCCGCGATGACAATCGCAGTTATCTGACCGTTGCAATCGGTTGTACGGGCGGACAACACCGCTCGGTATTCATCGCCGAAACGCTTGCCGCGCGTTTCGCGAGCGAAGGGAACGTGATAGTGCGGCATCGCGATGCGCCGATCGACGTCGACGACTCATCGAAACTGGTCGCCTGAGGTTCCCGATGGCGGCTTGACCGGCCGCCGCTCAATGCGGCGGCGGCCCTAACCGAAGCGTTGCGCCATGTCCTCTACACCGTCCGTGCTTGCCGATGTGCCGCTGTTTCCCTTGCACACCGTCCTCTTTCCCGATGGATTGCTGCCGCTGAAAATCTTCGAGGCCCGCTATCTCGACATGGCGCGCGACTGTCTGCGCGACGAGACGTCGTTCGGCGTGTGCCTGCTGAAAAGCGGCGCGGAAGTCGCACAACCCGACGAACCTGCCGTGCCGGAAGCCGTCGGCTGCCTTGCGAAAATCGACGTCTGCGATGTCGATGAATTCGGCATGCTGCTGATTCGCGCGCGCGGCACCGAGCGGTTCCGTCTGTTGTCGCATCGCGTCGAATCGGGTGGATTGCTGGTCGGCATGGCGGAGCTGATCGGCGGCGACGTGCCGCTCGAAGGCACCGAGCATATGGAGAAGTTCGGCGCGTGCGCGGAGGTGCTGGAGCGCATCATCGCGACCATCCGCGAGCGCGATCCCGAGAGCCTTCCGTTCATCGAACCTTTTAGGCTCGACGATCCGTCGTGGGTGTCGAACCGTCTATCCGAAGTGCTGCCGATTCCGTTGAAGGCGCGGCAAAAACTGATGGAGTTGCGAGACGCCGGTGCGCGCATCGACGTCGTGCATCACTACATGCAGCAGCATCAGCTGCTGTAGCGCTTCGTTCAGATCAGCGAACCTTGCAGCCCCTCGAGCAGCTTGCGCACGGGCGCGGGCACGCCATACGCGTCGAGTTCGTTCAGCGACATCCAGACGGTGTCGGCATCGCGCACGTTGGCGGACTTCGAAGCGCGATCGAACGCTGCAATGCGCGGCTCGATATCGAGCCGGAAATGCGTGAACACATGCGTGAGCGGCGCGAGCCGCGACACGCTGGCACTGGCACCGAAGTCACGCGCGAGTTGCGCGAGCGAAGCCTCATCGGCCGCTTCCGGCAGACTCCACAGCCCACCCCAGACGCCCGATGGCGGCCGCTTTTCGAGCATCACGGTATCGCCGTCGCGCAATAGCAGCATCCATGTCCGGCGCGTCGGCACGATCTTCTTCGGACGCGCCGCGGGCAGTTCGCGCTGACGGCCCGTCACGTTCGCCACGCAATCGGAAGCGAACGGACAGCGGCCACAGTCCGGCTTGCCGCGCACGCACAGTGTCGCGCCGAGATCCATCAGGCCTTGCGTGTACGCGCTCACGTCGTCGTCGCTTGCGTTCACGGGCAGCAGCGATTCCGCGAGCAGCCACATGCCGTTCTCGACTTTCTTTTCCCCCGGAAACCCTTCGACGCCGAACACACGCGCGAGCACGCGCTTCACATTGCCGTCGAGAATCGTCGCGCGCGCGCCGAATGCGAACGATGCGATCGCCGCTGCCGTCGATCGTCCAATGCCCGGCAGCTCCGCGAGCGCCTCCACCCGTTCGGGAAACCGCCCGCCGTGCTGTTCGACCACGACCTGCGCGCAGCGATGCAGATTGCGCGCGCGCGTGTAGTACCCAAGGCCGGCCCATAGCGTCATCACGTCGTCGGCAGGCGCAGCGGCAAGCGCGGCGACGTCCGGGAAACGCGCGAGAAAACGCGCGTAATACGGAGTCACCGTCGATACCTGCGTCTGCTGCAACATGATTTCGGACAGCCAGATCCGATATGGATCGCGAGTGTTCTGCCACGGCAGGTCGTGACGCCCGTGTTCGCGCTGCCATGCGATCAGGCGCGCGGAGAAATCGTTTAGCGTCGGTATCACGGGGGAGGCGATCGAAGAAGCGGAAGCGGACATGAAGGATTCAGCGCTGACAGGTGGGACAGTAGTAAGTGGAGCGTTGCCCCTGCACGATCTGTTTGATCGGCGTGCCGCACACACGGCATGGCAGTCCCGCGCGATCATAGACGAAATAGTCGAGCTGGAAATAGCCGCTCTCGCCGTTGCTGCCGACGAAATCGCGCAATGTGCTGCCGCCTTTTTCGATCGCGGCGGCAAGCGTCACGCGCACGGCGTCTGCAAGCAGACCGTAACGGACCAGCGAGACGCGGCCGGCGGGTGTAGTCGGGCGGATGCCGGCGCGGAAGAGACTTTCTGAAGCGTAAATGTTCCCCACTCCGACAACGATGTCCCCCGAGAGCAGCGCCTGCTTCACTGACACCTTCCGCCCGCGCGTTTTACGATGTATCAAGGCGCCGGAAAAAGACGGTGCAAATGGTTCGACGCCGAGATCCGCCAGCAGAGGATGATCGAGTATGTCGCCTGCCGAGCGCGGGTGCCATAACACGGCGCCAAAGCGGCGCGGATCGCGAAAGCGCAAAATGAAGTCGTCGAACACCCAGTCGACATGATCGTGCTTCGCGGCCGCAGGTGGATGCGGCACATTGCGCAGCACCCTGAGTGTTCCCGTCATGCCGAGATGCACGATGAACCAGCCCTCGTCGATCTCGAACAGCAGATACTTGCCGCGTCGCTCCACTTTATGGACCAGCCGGCCATGCAAGAGCCGCGAAAAATCGGCGGGAATCGGCCAACGCAACGCGGATGTGCGGACTTCGACGCGCTCGACGCGTCGCCCCGCTACATACGGTTCGATTCCGCGTCGGGTGACCTCAACTTCTGGCAACTCTGGCATATCTGACTGGTCTGCAACTTGCGTCGGTGGTTATGCGCTTATTGTAGCGAGCGCGTTACAATCGTCCGAAACATTGAACGGATCTGTATGAACCTGTCCATCGTTAAGCAGTTTTTGAAGCGCCGGACCGGTGCGAACAGCGTGCCGCACGCTGTTTCCGCACGCCGGCTGCTGGGTGTGGCCGCTCTGGCTGTCTGGACGCTCGCCGCAATGCCCGTGCATGCGCAGGATCCGTCGCCCGATTCGGATGACAATTCCGTCTCCGTGCAGGACGCCTTCGGCCCCGAATCCGCCGAAGAAAAGAACAATCTGCCCAATGTTGCGCTGACGAGCCAGATCGTATTCCAGGTGCTCGCGGCGGAAGTCGCGCTGCAGCGCAATCAGCCCGCGCCCGCGTATCAAACCTACCTTTCGCTTGCGCGCGACACGCACGACCCGCGCATGGCGCAGCGCGCGACGGAAATCGCGCTCGCCGCACAAAGCCCGTCAGACGCGCTGACGGCCGCACAACTGTGGCAGCAGTACGCGCCCCAGTCGGAGCGCGCCGCGCAACTCGACGCATCGCTGCTCGTGTTGTCCGGCAAACCCGACGACGCGAAGCCGATGCTCGCGGCAGAGCTCGCGAAGATCGCGCCGGAAAACCGAGGCAACGGCATTCTTGCGCTGCAACTGCTGATCTCGCGCGGTCCGAATCGCGTGGGCGGCCTGCACGTGCTGCAGGATCTGCTCGCGAACGACATGAACCGGCCCGAAGCGCAGTTCGCGATCGCCCGTCAGCAGCTTCTCGCCGACGATGCGCCCGGCGCGCGCAAGTCGCTCGAACAGGCGCTCAAGCTCAAGCCCGACTATCTGCCCGCAGCGCTGATGCTGTCGCAGATGGGACCGGAAGAGCGCCAGGAAGGCATTGCATCGCTGGAAAAATACGTTCAGGCGAATCCGAAGTCGCACGAAGCGCGGCTTGCGCTTGCGCAAATGTATCTGGCAAGCGATCGCCTCGACGACGCGCAAAAACAGTTCGAGTACATGCAGAAGGACAACCCGAACGATCTGACGCCGCTGATGGCGCTTGCGCTCATCAAGATCCAGCAGAAGAATCTGTCCGAAGCGCAAAACTATCTGCAGCAGTACGCGCAAAAGGCCGAAAAGACGCCGGGTGCGGATCCGGGTCAGGCATACATCTACCTCGCGCAACTGTCGCTCGAGCAGAAGGACAACGCAGGGGCGAGCCGCTGGCTCGACAAGATCCAGCCGACGAGCAACCAGTATCTCCCCGCACAGGTCACGCGCGCGCAATTGCTGCAAAGGCAAGGCAAAGTGGACGATGCGCGCAGGCTGCTCGCGGGCATACACCCTGCGGACCCGCGCGATCAGGCGCTGATCGCGCGCACCGATGCCGCGATCCTGTTCGACGCAAAGCGCTATCAGGAAGCCGAGGCGCGTCTTGCGCAAGCCACCTCCGATTTCCCGGATGATCCTGATCTCACTTACGACTACGCGATGGCCGCAGAAAAGAACGGCCATTACGACGTCATGGAATCGCAGTTGCGCAAACTGATGCGCACGCAACCAGATAACGCGCAGGCGTACAACGCGCTCGGCTATTCGCTCGCGGACCGCAACCAGCGTCTGCAGGAAGCGGACAAGCTGGTCGAAAAGGCGCTGTCGCTGGCGCCGAACGACGCGTTCATCATGGATAGCGTCGGCTGGGTCAAGTACCGGCTCGGCGAAACGACGGATGCGATCAAGGTGCTGCGCAAAGCCTATGATCTGCAGCCGAACGCCGAAATCGGCGCTCACCTGGGCGAAGTGCTGTGGAAGAGTGGCGATCAGGATCAGGCACGCGCCGCATGGCGCGATGCGCGCAAGCTCGAACCCGACAACGATACGCTCGTCAAAACGCTCAAACGTTTTCAGGTGAACGATCTTTGATGCCCTTGTTACGCTTCGCTTTTCGTCCCGTGTTCTCGTCCCCGGCGCCGCACCGCGCGGCGCTGGCTCTCGCAGCCGCAGCCCTCGTCGCGTTGTCGGGCTGTGCTTCCGTCAAGCCGCAAGGCCCGGCCATCTCGACGGCAGCAACGGCGCTCAGCACGCAGACTAGCCGTGCGTATCACGGCCGCTTCGCCGTTCAGTATGTCGATCAGAATGGCCAGCAACGCAACGCGTACGGCAATTTCGACTGGCAGGAACGCGGCGACACCGTCACCGTGCAATTGCGCAATCCGCTCGGACAGACAATGGCCATCGTCACGTCGTCGCCGTCTGCCGCGACGCTCGAACTGCCGAACCGCCAACCGCTCACGGCCGATAACGTGACCACGCTGATGCAAAACGCACTCGGCTTCACGCTGCCTGTCGAAGGTCTGCGCTATTGGTTGCAGCCATCCGTCGCGCCGACTTCAAAGGCACGGACGGAGAAGGACCCGCAGCAGGAATCACATCTGAAGCAGATTCAACAGGACGGCTGGACAATCGACTACGTCGCCTATGCCGATGCGCCTGCAACCGGTGTGAAGCGCGTCAATCTCGAACGCGCCGAACCGCCCCTCGACATCAAGCTCGTGCTCGACCAGTAATTGCGCACTCGCGCTCCTTGCAAAGACTCATGATTGAAACGAACGACTCGCTGCGCGACTGCCTCGCTCCAGCGAAGCTGAACCTCTTCCTGCATATCACCGGCCGTCTGCCGAACGGATATCACGCGCTGCAGACGGTGTTCCAGTTGCTCGACTGGGGCGACACGCTGCACTTCACGCGCCGCGACGACGGCGCGATCACGCGCGGCACCGACATCGCCGACGTCCCCGCAGACACCGACCTGACCGTGCGCGCGGCGAAGCTGCTCAAGGAACACACGGGCACGCGCGAGGGCGTGAACATCGAAATCGACAAGCGTCTTCCGATGGGCGCGGGCCTTGGCGGCGGAAGCTCCGATGCGGCAACGACGCTGCTCGCGTTGAACCGTCTGTGGAAGCTCGGTCTTTCTCGCACGGAACTGCAAGCGCTCGCGGTGAAACTGGGCGCCGATGTGCCGTTCTTCGTGTTCGGAAAAAATGCGTTTGCAGAGGGTATCGGAGAAGAACTGGAGCAGGTACAATTGCCGCCGCGCCACTTTCTGGTGGTGACACCGAGGGTTCACGTTCCAACCTCAGCGATTTTTTCAGAAAAAACGTTGACAAGAGATACGAAAGCCCTCACAATAGCAGACTTTCTTGCACAGCATAGTTGCAGCGCAGAATGGCCAGACAGCTTCGGCCGGAATGACATGCAGCAGGTTGTCGCAGGGAAATACGCGGAAGTTGCGCAGGTGCTTGGATGGTTTGACAACATCGCGCCGGCGCGGATGACGGGATCAGGCGCAAGTGTTTTTGCAGCGTTCCGTAGCAGAGACGAAGCAGTAGCGGCGAAAGCCAAACTGCCAGTCGAATGGAACGGTGCAATAGCAGCAAGTCTGGATACGCATCCACTCTTCGCTTTCGCGGCATAAGTTTCGCGGCACTGAATGGCCTACAACGTTCAGTGAAGCTCAAAGTTAGTGTAGGGGAGTCGCCAAGTTGGTTAAGGCACCGGATTTTGATTCCGGCATTCGAGGGTTCGAGTCCTTCCTCCCCTGCCAAAAATTCTCGCAGTTCCTCGCCTCCCACAGCCTGAAGCAGGTGCATGATGAGCAGCCATGACGGCCTGATGGTTTTTACTGGCAACGCAAATCCGGCGCTTGCACAGGAAGTCGTCAAAATCCTCGGTATTCCCCTCGGCAAAGCGATGGTCTCCCGTTTCTCGGACGGTGAGATCCAGGTCGAGATTCAGGAAAACGTGCGTGGCAAGGACGTTTTCGTCCTCCAGTCCACCTGCGCGCCCACCAACGACAATCTGATGGAACTGATGATCATGGTCGATGCGCTCAAGCGCGCATCCGCAGGCCGGATCACCGCTGCCATCCCTTACTTCGGCTATGCCCGCCAAGACCGCCGCCCGCGCTCGGCGCGCGTTGCGATCTCGGCGAAGGTCGTCGCCAACATGCTGGAAATTGCTGGTGTCGAGCGGATCATCACGATGGATCTGCACGCTGACCAGATCCAGGGCTTCTTCGATATCCCAGTCGACAACATCTACGCAACGCCCGTGCTGCTCGGCGATCTTCGCAAGCAGAATCACGAGAACCTGTTGGTCGTGTCGCCGGACGTCGGCGGTGTGGTCCGCGCCCGTGCGCTGGCGAAGCAGCTGAACTGCGATCTTGCCATCATCGACAAGCGTCGTCCGAAGGCGAACGTCGCCGAAGTGATGAACATCATCGGTGAAGTCGAAGGCCGCACCTGCGTGATCATGGACGACATGGTCGATACGGCAGGCACGCTTTGCAAGGCAGCGCAAGTGCTGAAGGAACGCGGCGCAACGAAGGTGTTCGCGTATGCGACGCACCCGGTTCTGTCGGGTGGCGCTGGCCCGCGTATCGCCGCATCGGCGCTCGACGAACTCGTCGTTACCGATACGATTCCGCTCAGCGAAGAAGCCCGCCAGTGCTCGAAGATCCGCTCGCTGACGAGCGCAGGTCTGCTGGCCGAAACATTCTCGCGTATCCGTCGCGGCGACTCGGTGATGTCGCTGTTCGCGGAAGGCTGAAGCATTCGCGAAGGCGCCGCATGATGAATGCGGCGCTTTTGCTTTACCGGTGTGAACGGACGAAGGTTCACGCCGTCTTGTCTGGGGGCTATCGCCCATCAAGGGTGAACAAGGCCCCGTTTTACTGCCTGGTCGCGGGCAGCTAATGGAGAATCAAATGAAAGTCGTCGCTTTCGAGCGTAATCTGCAAGGTACGGGTGCGAGCCGCCGCCTGCGTAACTCGGGCAAGACCCCGGGCATCGTGTACGGCGCTGGCGAACCGCAACTGATCGAACTCGATCACAACGCGCTGTGGCACGCCCTGAAGAAAGAAGCCTTCCATTCGTCGATCCTCGACCTGGAAGTGGCAGGCAAGGCGCAACAGGTTCTGCTGCGCGACGTGCAATATCACCCGTTCCGTCAACTCGTGCTGCACGTGGATTTCCAGCGCGTCGACGCAAAGAAGAAGCTGCACACGAAGGTGCCGCTGCACTTCATGAACCAGGAAACCAACCCGGCTGTGAAGCTGGGCGGCGCGATCATCTCGCACGTCATCAACGAACTCGAAATCGAATGCCTGCCGGCCGCTCTGCCGGAATTCATCGAAGTCGATCTGGCGAAGATCGAAGCGGGTCAATCGCTGCACGCAACGGACATCGTTCTGCCCGCTGGCGTCGCGCTGGTTGCGCACCTCGCGTCGGAAAACCCGGTGATCGTTTCGGCACCGATTCCGGCTGGCGCAGTGTCGGAAGAAGCGTCGGCTGAAGGCGAAACGCCGGCTGCTGAATAAAGCCGCTATCCTCTCGATCCGTTTCAATGGAACGGTCGACGTAACCCGCCGCGGTTCGCCCCGGCGGGTTTTTTTTCGGTTTTTTAAGGCTGCGGGGCGCGCCGCGCGGCTCACTCGAACATGATCAAGCTGATCGTCGGACTCGGCAATCCCGGCGCCGAATACACCGCGACCCGTCACAACGCAGGCTTCTGGCTCCTCGACCAACTCGCGCGCGAAGCCGGCGCGGCGTTGCGCGACGAACGGCGCTTTCATGGCTTCTATGCGAAAGCGCGTCTGTACGGAGAGGAAGTCCATCTGCTCGAGCCGCAGACGTATATGAACCGCTCCGGCCAATCGGTCGTCGCGCTCGCGCACTTCTTCAAGATCCTGCCGGACCAGATTCTCGTCGCGCACGACGAGCTGGATCTGCCGCCCGGCACCGTCAAACTCAAGCTGGGCGGCGGCAGCGGCGGGCACAATGGCCTCAAGGATATTTCCGCGCATCTGTCGACGCAGCAGTATTGGCGTTTGCGCATCGGCATTGGGCATCCGCGCGATCTGATCCCCGAAAGCGCGCGCGCGGGCGCGAAGCCCGATGTCGCGAACTTCGTGCTGAAACCGCCGCGCAAGGAAGAGCAGGATGCGATCGATGCGTCGATCGAGCGCTCGCTCGCGGTGATGCCGACCATCGTCAAGGGCGAACTCGAACGCGCGATGATGCAGTTGCACCGAAATTCGTGACCTGAATGCAGAGGCAACGATCGCAATCAACTTGCATGAGACGGGAACGGGTCGCTAAAGCGCCGACTCCCGTCGACAGGAGAATAGCTTGAGCCGCTACTGGAGCAACATCGTTCACCGATTGACGCCATACGTGCCGGGCGAGCAGCCTGCGCTTGCGCATCCCGTGAAGCTGAACACCAACGAAAATCCGTATCCGCCATCGCCCGCCGTGCTGGACGCGATTCGCCGCGAGCTCGGCGAAAGCGCCGAGTCGTTGCGGCGCTACCCTGATCCGACGGCGCGCGTACTGCGCGAAACGGTTGCCGCGCATCATCGATTGAACGCGAATCAGGTATTTGCGGGCAACGGCTCCGATGAAGTGCTCGCGATCGTGTTTCAGGCGCTTTTGAAGCATGACAAGCCGATCCTCTTTCCGGACATCACGTACAGCTTCTATCCGACGTACGCGCGTCTCTACGACGTCACGTATCGCACGATCCCGCTCGACAATGCTTTCGAGATCCGCATCGATGACTACATGCAGCCGAACGGCGGCATTATCTTTCCGAATCCGAATGCCCCGACCGGTCACGCGTTGCCGCTTTCGGATATCGAGCGACTCGTCGCAGCAAATCCTGATTCTGTGGTCGTGATCGATGAGGCCTACGTGGATTTTGGTGCGCAGTCCGCTGTTTCGCTGATCGGCAAGTATCCAAATCTGCTTGTCGTGCAGACGACTTCCAAATCGCGCTCGCTTGCCGGGATGCGCGTGGGCTTCGCGTTCGGCGATCCTGCGTTGATCGACGCGCTGACCCGCGTGAAAGACAGCTTCAACTCGTATCCGCTCGACCGGCTCGCGCAAGTGGCCGCGACGGCCGCGTACAAGGACGACGCATGGTTCCGCGATTGCACGGAAAGGGTAATCGCAAGCCGCGAACGGCTGACGGCGCAAATGACGGCGCTCGGATTCGAAGTCGTGCCGTCATCGGCGAATTTCGTCTTCGCGCGCCGCGATGGATATGACGCCGCTGCGCTCGCCGCGCAACTCAGGGACAAGGAAATTTTCGTGCGCCACTTCAACGCACCACGCATCGACCAGCATCTGCGTATCTCGATCGGCACCGACGCCGAGTGCGATACGCTGCTGGATGCGTTGAAGGAGATTCTCGGCGGCTACGTCGGCTGAAACGCCAACGATCGAGCAGGAACGGCGCGCCACGCGCGCCGCTTGCGCCAGGATCAGGCGCTCTTGGCCGCCTGCAGCGCGTTGTACTTCGCCATCAGTTGTTCCGGCGATTCGAGATGCTCCGGATTGCGCGGAATACATTCGACGGGACACACCTGCACGCATTGCGGCTCATCGAAATGGCCGACGCATTCAGTGCATTTCGTCGGGTCGATCACATAGATTTCCGGGCCCATCGAAATTGCGTCGTTCGGGCACTCGGGCTCGCAAACGTCGCAATTGATGCACTCGTCGGTAATCATCAGGGCCATGCTGTTCTCACTTCATGCCAGCGCCTGTCGTGAACGCGCCGGCTAACGTTCCGTAATCCGCAATTTTACGCCTGTCGGATAGACCCCGCCGCGCATCATGTTATTGACGGCAGCGGACCCGACGCTCAGTCAGGCGCGCTGCCGCAATCATGGCTGTGCCGCGCGCGCCAGTTCGATGGCCGCGACCTTGGCTTCCAGGCGCTTTTCCACTGACGGGAACACGAACTTACTGACGTCGCCGCCCAATTGCGCGATTTCGCGGACGATGGTGCCCGAGATGAACTGATACTGATCGGACGGCGTCATGAACATTGTCTCGACGTCTGGCAGCAGATAGCGGTTCATGCCCGCCATCTGGAACTCGTACTCGAAGTCCGACACGGCGCGCAGGCCGCGCACGATCACACGCGCGTTATTGATGCGGACGAAATCCTTCAATAGCCCCTTGAAACTCATTACCTGCACGTTCGGATAGTGGCCGAGCACTTCGTTGGCGATGTCGAGCCGCTCCTCGAGCGTAAAGAATGGCCGCTTGTTGCGGCTATCCGCCACGCCCACCACCAACGTGTCGAAAATGCTCGACGCGCGACGCACGAGGTCTTCGTGACCGCGCGTGAGGGGATCGAACGTACCCGGATACACGGCGACTACCATGGGATTTCTCCTCTCTACAGACTAGAAGGCATGCCGGAACACGCCCCGCAGGACTCATCTGACGACGATACCGCGCGCGTGACGGCTAGCCATCCGGCGCTTGTTTTGGAACGCGCATTATTCCTCATTTTCGCGCTGCAGCAAATGATAGTGGACGGCACCTGCCTTGCCCTGCCGGATCACGGACCAGCCTGCGAGCGCGGCATTCCCGGCGGCGTCGAGCGACTCGCCGGATTCGACATACAGAAAGCCCTCCGCGCTGACCAGCGGCGCGGCGACTTCCAGCGCGCGGCCGAGCAGGCCTTCTCCGAACGGCGGGTCGAGGAACACGACATCGAACGAACCGGGCGCAAGGCTTGCTGCGAGGCGCAATCCGTCGGCTTCGGCGACTTCGATCGCCCGAGCCGCCAGCTTCGCCTGGTTGGCGCGTAGCTGGGCCGCCGCGCGCGAGTTGCGCTCGACCATCAGCACTCGCGCGGCGCCGCGAGACGCGGCCTCGAAGCCCAGTGCGCCGCTGCCGGCGAACAGATCGAGGCAGCGCTGGCCGTCGAGCCGCTGGCCGAGCCAGTTGAAGAGCGTTTCGCGCACGCGATCCGGCGTCGGACGCAGACCGTCGAGGTTGATCACCGGCAGCGGCGTGCGCTTCCAGTCACCGCCGATAATGCGGATCGTATGCGGCTGACCGCGGCCGGACGGCGCGCTTTTTGCGCGAGCGGAGGAAGTACGGGACATGCAGTTCGTCTGTTGAGCGTGCGCCCGCTAGTCTACGATTGGCGTCGATAAGCGGGCCGGAGCGCCCACGTTACCACACGCGCGCGAAGCGTTTCGTCCAAGTTCACCGCGGCGGTGCGTGGCCGGCAATCACGACGCCGCCGGGCGCGCCTGA
This sequence comes from Paraburkholderia sp. LEh10, assembly GCF_017814945.1. GTDB lineage: Bacteria > Pseudomonadota > Gammaproteobacteria > Burkholderiales > Burkholderiaceae > Paraburkholderia. The sequence continues at coordinate 211,996 of NZ_JAGIPX010000003.1, read as the reverse complement.
TAAAATGTGCGGCTTCCAGCGCCTCGCTTGCCGCACTGGGATGCGGCCCCTCGGCCGGGGCGACGCGCCGTCGTTCGCCGCCACGCATTGTCGAGCCGAAAGCGGGAATCCCGCGCAATCTCATCCAGCAGCCCAGACCATGTTCAGCTTTTTCAAACGATTCAAGGGTTCCAAGGCGCCCGACGACACGCCTGAAGCGTCGCAGACCGATTCCGGGGGCGCCGTCGACATGCAGGATGTGGCTGAACCGGACACGCGCGGCACGTCGAACGACGCGCAGCAAGCCGCGCGCTACGCGCCGCCTGCTCCGGATTCGGCCGACGCACCCGAATACGATCCCAACTACGTGCCCGAAGCCGCTGATTTCGAAGACGTGGAGTCGGAAGAAGACGTGGAGATCGTTCCGCCGCCCGAGCCCGAAGCGGCTGCAAAGCGCTCGTGGCTCACGCGCCTGAAGAGCGGACTGTCGAAGACCAGTTCGAGCATCACGGGCATCTTCGTCGGCACGAAGATCGACGAAGACCTGTACGAAGAGCTGGAGACGGCGCTTCTAATGTCCGACGCGGGCGTCGACGCAACGGAATACCTGCTCGAGGCATTGCGCGAAAAAGTGCGCACGGAGCGCCTCACCGATCCACAGCAGGTCAAAGGCGCATTGCGCACGCTGCTCGTCGATCTGTTGAAGCCGCTGGAAAAGTCCCTGACGCTCGGCCACTACCAGCCCACTGTGATGATGATCGCGGGCGTGAACGGCGCCGGCAAGACGACGAGCATCGGCAAGCTGGCGAAGCACATGCAGCGCTTTAACCAGTCGGTGCTGCTCGCGGCTGGCGATACGTTCCGCGCGGCCGCGCGCGAGCAGCTCGCGATCTGGGGCGAGCGCAACAACGTGACGGTCGTGCAGCAGGAAAGCGGCGATCCCGCGGCGGTGATTTTCGACGCTGTCGGTGCGGCGCGCGCCCGCAAGATCGATGTGGTGATGGCTGACACAGCCGGCCGGCTGCCGACGCAGCTTCACCTGATGGAAGAGTTGCGCAAGGTCAAGCGCGTGATCGGCAAGGCGATGGACGGGGCGCCGCATGAAGTGCTGCTCGTCATCGACGCGAACACCGGTCAGAACGCACTCGCGCAAGTGAAAGCATTCGACGACGCGCTCGGCCTCACCGGCCTGATCGTGACGAAGCTCGACGGCACGGCGAAGGGCGGCATTCTTGCGGCGATCGCGCGGCAGCGTCCCGTGCCCGTGTATTTCATCGGCGTCGGCGAAAAGGTCGAAGATCTGCAGCCGTTCAGCGCCGAAGAATTTTCGGATGCATTGCTTGGCTGATTCTGCGGCCGCCTAAAACTGGCGATGTGAAATACGAGGGGCGTCATGTGTTCGCATGACGCCCCTTTTTCCTGCAGCGCACGGCCGATTCGATGTCCGAATGCTCAGCCGCGCAGGCGCGACGTCGCTGCGTCACTCCGCATCGGGCTGCACGCCAGGTTCAGCACGCGCAAATGCATCGAGCGTATCCGCGTATTCGTGGATGCGACGGATCGTCGGATAGGGGCTCATATCAACCTTGAAGCGGTTCGCGTTGAAAACCTGCGGCACGAGGCAGAGATCGGCAACCGTCGGCGTGTCGCCGAAGCACAGCTTGCCCGCGCGCCCATCGGCGACGAGATACTCTTCGAGCGCCGCGAAGCCCGAGCTGATCCAATGGTGATACCACGCATCCTTCATCTCGTCGCTCACGCCGACCTTGTGCTTCAGATACTTCAGCACGCGCAGATTGTTCAACGGATGGATCTCGCACGCGAGTTGCTGAACGATCGAGCGGACGTAGGCGCGATCCACAGGCTTGGACGGCAAGAGCGGCGGCTCGGGATGCGTCTCGTCCAGATACTCGATGATGGCAAGCGACTGCGTCACCACATTGTCCCCGTCGACCAGCGTCGGCACGACGGAGTCGTGGTTGAGCTTGCGATACGCGGGCTTGAACTGCTCGCCGCCGTCGCGCAGCAGATGCACCGGCATGTACTCGTACGGCAGATTTTTCAGGTTCAGCGCTATACGCACGCGATACGACGCAGAACTACGAAAGTAGCTATACAGCTTCATTGTTGTCTTCCTCCCTCATGACTTCAGCGGCCTCAGCGGCTTTAGACGACGCGCACGCTGAATTCGCCAAGTGCTTCCACGCCGCCCTTCATCAGGTCGCCCTGCACGACCGCGCCGACGCCTTCCGGCGTGCCCGTGAAAATCAGGTCGCCCGGTTGCAGTTCAAAGAAGCTGGACAGATAAGCGATCGTCTCAGCCACGGACCAGATTAGTTGCGACACGTCCGAGCGCTGCTTTTCCTCACCATTGACGGTCAGCCAGATCGCGCCCTTACCGACGTGGCCGACTTTCGAAACGGGATGAATCGGGCCGAGCGGCGCCGAATGGTCGAAGCCCTTTGCCGTGTCCCACGGACGGCCCAGTTTTTTCGCTTCTGCCTGCAGATCGCGGCGCGTCATGTCGAGGCCGAGCGCATAGCCGTAGACGTGATCGAGCGCCTTGTCCGCGGGAATGTCCTTGCCCGCCTTGCCGATGGCTGCGACGAGTTCCATCTCGTAGTGAACGTTCTTCGACTGGGCCGGGTACGGAAATTCCCCCGTGGCGCCCGGCGCGACATAGAGCACGGCGTCGGCCGGCTTGGCGAAGAAAAACGGAGGTTCGCGATCGGGATCATGGCCCATCTCGCGCGCATGCGCCTCGTAATTGCGGCCGACGCAGTAAATACGGCGCACCGCGAATTGATCGTCCGATCCGGCAATCGGCACTGCCGTCACCGGCGCTGGCGCAAACACATAACCCATTCCGTTCTCCGTCTTCGATTGAGCCGCCTCGACGCGGCAAGGCATTGAGTGTAACGCGATGCCGACACACGCGTAGCCTGGCCGAACGGCCAGGTGGCGCACGGCGCGCGCATGCCGTAAGGTTCTTTGAAGGCCGCGACTTTGCTCAAATCCTGCTGCTGCGCCCGCCGTGCGATACTCGAACGAAGTTCGAAAGAAATGCCGTGCGGCAACGCCGCGCCCGTTTCGGCAAGCATTTTCTGCACGTGCGAAGCGTGGTTGTCCACCGTCCCCAAGATACCGATTTGCCCCGATGACCGATTTCACCGACACCGCCCCTTTTCCCTGCGCCCGATTCATCAAGGAAATCGGCCGCGGACCCAACGGCGCGCGTGCTCTCACGCCCGATGACACGCACGCGCTCTACACCGCGATGCTCGATGGCCGCGTCTGCGACCTGGAACTCGGCGCGATCCTGCTCGCATATCGCGTGAAAGGGGAATCCGCCGACGAGCTTGCGGCGATGCTTGCCGCAGCTCACGCGTCGTTCGCGCCCGTCGGCGTGAAGCACGACGCGTATCAGGCCGTGTCGATTCCGAGCTACAACGGCGCGCGCAAGCAGCCCAATCTCGTCCCGCTGCTGGCGCTGCTGCTCGCGCGCGAAGGCGTGCCCGTGCTGGTGCATGGCGTCACGGAAGATCCCGGCCGTGTGACGAGCGCCGAAATCTTCGCGCATCTGAACGTCACGCCCGCGCAGACGCATGCCGATATCGAAACCGGTCTCGCAAAAGGACGCATCGCGTTCGCGCCGATCGCAACGCTCGCGCCGAAGCTCGCGCGGCTGCTCTCGCTACGCCGGCGCATGGGCGTGCGCAACTCGACACATACGCTCGTCAAGATTCTCCAGCCGTTCGCGCCCGCCGGTCTGCGGCTCGTGAACTATACGCACCCGCCGTACCGTGAGAGCCTGACCCAGCTCTTCATGTCGCATCCCGACGCGGCGACCGGCGGCGCGCTGCTCGCGCGCGGCACGGAGGGCGAAGCGGTTGCAGATACGCGCCGCCAGGTGCAGATCGACTGGCTGCATGACGGCATCTGCGACACGCGCATTGCCGCCGAGCGCTCGTCGCCGGATGCACCCGAAGTCGAACTGCCCGAAGGCCGCGATGCCCCGACGACAGCAGCGTGGATCACGGACGTCCTGCGCGGCGACGCGCCCGTGCCGGCCGCAATCACACGCCAGGTCGAATTGATCGTCGAGATCGCGCAGAAGGCCGCCTGACATGGGTAAGCGGCTATTCGGCGGGTCGCTGACAAGCTCGAAACCGGCCGGCAAGGAGGACATCAGGAACGCCTCCCAGGCAGCTTCGGGTTGACAGGTCCGCGCCGCCTCGCTTATCTTTTAACAATGCGTTCCGTTCCGAACACCCTCCGAATTACCCTCGGCCGCCTAGCGCGGCCCCTATCGCTACGTCTAGCGTAAGCCAGGCGTAGCGCCGCACGCAGTCGCCACAGCGGCTCGCGGCGGTCCTCCGAAGTGAAGTCGTTCCAGTTTCACCCCAGTCCGTAGTTCCTTCAAAACCTGTAGTCGTCTGTATTCGTCCGTTTACCACCCGGACGAATCGCGAGGGTCAAATGCACGTTGCATGGGCTTCCGTTCCGATCGTTGCCTTCGTCGTCGTTCCGATGACGCTCTTCATCCGCGCCCGTTCGTTGCTCCCGCTAGCGCCCGGCTCGCGGGACGTGCATCTGTGGCAGCCCGCCAGCCGCTCGACGCCACATCACCCAGCACACGACCAATGAATCGAACGAGGCTCACCATGATGCGCAACCCTGCCGAGAAATACCGTCCCTTCCCCACCGTCCGTTTGACGGGACGCAAGTGGCCCACCCGCACGATCGACCGCGCGCCGATCTGGATGAGCACCGACCTGCGCGACGGCAACCAGTCGCTGATCGAGCCGATGAGCATCGCGCAGAAGACTGAGTTCTTCGAGATGCTCGTCGCCATCGGCTTCAAGGAGATCGAAGTCGGCTTTCCGTCGGCGTCGCAAACCGACTTCGATTTCGTGCGCAAGCTGATCGACGAAAAGCGCATTCCCGATGATGTGACGATCGAAGTGCTCGTGCAGTCCCGAGCGGACCTGATCGCGCGCACGTTCGAGGCGCTCGAAGGCGTGCCGCGCGCGATCATTCACCTGTACAACGCGATCTGCCCGTCGTTCCGCAAGATCGTGTTCAACCAGTCGAAGGAGGAGGTGAAGGCGCTCGCAGTGGAAGGCACGCGGATCATCCGCGAGCACGCGGATGCCTGTCCGCAGACGCGCTGGACATTTCAGTACTCGCCGGAGACGTTCAGCATGACCGAGCTGCCGTTCGCGCGCGAAGTGTGCGACGCCGTCGCGCAGACCTGGCGTCCGACGCGCGATCACAAGATGATCGTCAACCTGCCCGCCACGGTCGAGGCCGCGACGCCGAACGTCTATGCCGATCAGATCGAGTGGATGGACCGCAACCTCGGCTATCGCGACAGCATCGTGCTGTCGGTGCATCCGCACAACGACCGCGGCACGGCCGTCGCGGCAACGGAACTCGCGCTGATGGCGGGGGCGGACCGCGTCGAAGGGTGTCTGTTCGGCAACGGCGAGCGCACAGGCAACGTCGATATCGTGACACTCGCGATGAACCTGTACACGCAGGGCATCGATCCCGGCCTCGACTTCTCGGATATTGACGCCGTGCGGCGCGTCGTCGAGCGTTGCAACCAGATTCCCGTGCATCCGCGCCATCCGTACGCGGGTGACCTCGTCTATACGGCGTTTTCCGGCTCGCACCAGGACGCGATCCGCAAAGGCTTCGCGCAGCAGAAGCCCGACGCCGTATGGGAAGTGCCCTATCTGCCCATCGATCCCGCCGACGTCGGCCGCAGCTATGATGCCGTCATTCGCGTGAACAGCCAGTCGGGCAAAGGCGGCGCGACGTATCTGCTCGAGCGCGGCATAGGCTTCGCGCCGCCGCGGCGCGTGCAGATCGAATTCAGCCATGCTGTGCAGACGGTCGCCGACGAATCGGGCGCGGAAGTGACGGGAGATGCGATCTGCGCGCTCTTCGCCCGCGAATACTTCGAGGCCGAAGGCCCAGCGCAGCGCGTGAGCGGCTCAGCCGTGCGCTGGAACAGGCGCGAGATCAGCGTGCCCGCAGCGGCGGCCGCGAGCGTCGACGGCCAGCAAGCATATGCAAAGGCGGTCGCGCGCGAGTTCGCGGCGGCGGCGAAGCTGGCAGTCGAGATCACGTCGTATGAGAGCGTGCGCACGACGGATGGCCGCACGGCCGTATTCGTCGGCTGCCGCGTCGGCGAGCAGCCGATGCGGCACGGCGCGGGCGTCGCCGAAGACGAAATGACGGCCGTCGTCGATGCTGTGGTGAGCGGCATCAATCGCGCCGGTTGGCCGGGCGTCGATGGGCGGGTCGCGGCATAAAGGCACGTTCAAGCCGCACAAGCGAGGTTTGCAGAAAGGCGACCGTGCAGCCCGCCTGAGGCCGAACAGCCGAAGGCGAGCCGCCCGCTCACGAGGCGCGGCGTCGCAAACGGAGTGACCGCGCGATCCGCGTCACTCGATTGCGCAACGCGTCGCCTGCCACGCGACCAGCCGCCACTTTCCGTCTTCCTGCGCCTGGATGGCCGTATAGGCGATCGGAAAGAGCAACGCGCCGTTGTTGGCTTCCATTTCGATCAGCGCGCGTCCCGTAACCACGCACGTCTCGCGTCCGACGGGGAGCACGTCTTGCGACTGGACCTCGATCTGGCGGTAGCGGCGGCGCCCGGCCGTAATGGCGTCGATGAATTGCCGCTTCGACTCACGCTTGCCGTTCGTGTGGACGTATATGACGTTGTCGGAGAGCAGCGCGTCGAGCTGCTGCCCGTTCCCCTCGACCATCGCGCGAAAGCGATCGCGCTCGAGCCCGCGAATCGCTTCGATCACTTTTGCCGCCATCGCGTTCGCCCCCATCGACGACAGCGCCAACGGCAACGGTCGTCAGAAGTTGTATTGCACGTAAACCTGGTGGAAATTTATACCAGGATTCGGCTCTTTCATACCGCCGTTCGAGACATGCTGGAAACGGTAGCCAAACTGATACTGCTGATGATCGCCGAACTGCGCGCCCGCGCCTACCATGTCCGCGAACTGGAACGCGGAGCCCAACGTGAAGGTCGAAGAGATTCGCGGACTGGTCAGCACGCGTACGCCCACGCCCGCTTCGACGAACGGCCGGACCGATCCCGAGCCACGGATGAACCGCACGACGGGCGTGACGCCGAATTCGCCGATGTTCTCGTGAACGTTGCCTTCATTCGTGTGCCACCACGCGGCGTGCGCTTCCCCGATCAGCGCGAAGTGCCAGCCACCGATTTCCCACCAGGTCAGATTCGGGTCCCAGACGAAACCGAGATCGAGCTTGCGCACATGATGATCGGCGAGACCGCCTGCGATCTGAACGCCGAACTGGTCCGCAGAAGCCAGCGCGGAGACGCCGAATATTGCCGCAGCCACGGCAGCTTTAAGTGCCAGGTCAATCCAAGCCTTGTTCTTTTTTTCCATCGTGCGTCCGCTGAATGCAGGTTGAGCGACGAAATCGCGCAGCGACATTTTAGAGACGGGAGCAATTATCGGACCACTTAATACAACTGGAATGCCGCAAATCACTGCTTCTATTGCCGAAAAAATCTTACTGAAGATTGCCGGTTCCGGCTTCGGTCGTTGGATGGTACGTGTTCGGTGGCGAACCCGCAGGGCAGGTGCGATACTATTAAAAAGTCATTTTCAATAGCAGCGTGGGAACTTGGATGCCCCTACGGCCTCTAAGTATTAGCACTCGGTAGACGAGAGTGCTAACATCCATCGTGGTCTGGCTAGTGCCAGACTTTTGTCTGAATAAAGGAGTTCGCTACGTGAGCAACACATTGACCCTTCCGAGTACTCTGAGCCCGTCGTCGGCTAAGGCCGCTTCGGCAGGTGCACTGACGCTCTCGCATGCTTCTCTTCTGCCCGGCCAGCTGGGCAATATCGACGCCTACATCCAGGCCGTAAACCGGATTCCGATGCTGACGCCGGCAGAAGAGCGCCAGTTCGCCACCGAATACCGCGAGCAGAACAACCTCGAGTCGGCGCGTCGTCTGGTGCTGTCGCACTTGCGGCTGGTCGTGTCGATCGCGCGCAACTACCTCGGGTACGGTCTGCCGCACGCTGATCTGATCCAGGAAGGCAACATCGGTCTGATGAAGGCCGTGAAGCGCTTCGACCCGGCGCAGAACGTGCGCCTCGTGTCGTACGCAATGCACTGGATCAAGGCCGAAATCCACGAATACATCCTGCGCAACTGGCGCATGGTGAAAGTGGCGACGACCAAGGCGCAACGCAAGCTGTTCTTCAACCTGCGCAGCCACAAGCAAGGGTTGCAGTCGTTCACGCCGGACGAGATCGACGGTCTCGCTAAAGAACTGAACGTGAAGCGCGAGGAAGTGGCCGAGATGGAAACGCGGCTGTCGGGCGGCGATGTCGCGCTCGAAGGCCAGGTCGAAGACGGCGAAGAAGCATTCGCCCCGATCGCCTACCTGGCCGATTCGCACAGCGAGCCGACGGCCGTGCTGGCTGCGCGTCAGCGCGACCGCCTGCACAGCGACGGTATCGCGAGCGCGCTGGAGTCGCTCGACCCGCGCAGCCGCCGCATCATCGAAGCACGCTGGCTGCAGGTGGAAGACGACGGCTCGGGCGGTTCGACGCTGCACGAGCTTGCCGACGAGTTTGGCGTATCGGCCGAACGGATCCGCCAGATCGAAGCAAGCGCGATGAAGAAGATGCGCACCGCACTGGCCGAGTACGCGTAACGTCAGAGAAACATGTGGCGCGGGCTGGTGGCCGCGCGTCTTTCATACAGAGCCCTGCTCTTCGCAAGAAGGCGGGGCTTTTCCTTGCGTGTCGTCAAACATTGCGTCGCTTCCGGTCAGCGGCGTGACATTGTCTTGACCTCCCACAGAACGTGACTTATTAGTTGTAGTGCCGGAGCGGTTTGGCGACACGGCGACGCAAGCCCCACCGCCAGCGCGTTCCTGCAATTGCGATGCATGCGCCAGTGCTTCTGGTTCCGCGCACTGGGTCCTGCCGGGTCGACCGGCGCGATGTCGTTGCCGATCGAACATGACCACAACGTTCAATCATAGGAATCCTTCACGCCGCGCTCCTCGCAGCCGCATCGTCGCGTGGGCACGCGGTCCGACCTTCGCTCGCGACATCCTCATCGTGCTCGCGATCAAATTCGCGCTTCTCCTCGTGCTGAAGATCGCTTTCTTCAATGATCCGCAGGCGCAGAACATGTCGCTGCCGCCCGCGCAGGTCGCTCACGCACTGCTTTCGGTGCCCGCCGCGTCTTCGTCTGAAGGTGAACATCATGCCCGCTAGCGACGTCGTCGACCTCTCGCGCCTTCAATTCGCCGTCACGGCGCTCTATCACTTTCTGTTCGTGCCGCTGACGCTCGGGCTGTCGTGGCTGCTCGTCATCATGGAGAGCGTCTACGTGATGACGGGCAAGCAGATCTACAAGGACATGACCCAGTTCTGGGGCAAACTGTTCGGCATCAACTTCGCGATGGGCGTCACCACGGGGCTCACGCTCGAGTTCCAGTTCGGCACCAACTGGTCGTACTACTCGCACTATGTCGGCGATATCTTCGGCGTGCCGCTCGCGGTCGAAGGGCTGATGGCGTTCTTCCTCGAATCGACGTTCGTCGGCCTGTTCTTCTTCGGCTGGAACCGGCTGTCGCGCGTCCAGCATCTGATGGTCACGTTTCTTGTCGCGCTCGGCTCGAATCTGTCCGCGCTATGGATTCTCATCGCGAACGGCTGGATGAACAACCCGGTCGGCGCGGAGTTCAACTACGAAACGATGCGCATGGAACTGTCGAGCCTGTTCGCGGTGATCTTCAATCCCGTCGCGCAGGTGAAGTTCGTGCATACGGTGTCGGCGGGTTACGTGACGGCCTCGATGTTCGTGCTCGGCGTGTCGTCCTGGTATCTGCTCAAGCGCCGCGACATCGACTTCGCGTTGCGCTCGTATGCGGTCGCGGCGGGCTTTGGGCTTGCGTCGACCTTGTGCGTGATCGTGCTCGGCGACGAATCCGGCTATACGACAGGCGAAGTTCAGCAGATGAAACTCGCAGCGATCGAATCCGAATGGGAAACGGCGCCGCCGCCCGCGCCGTTCACGATCTTCGGGATTCCGAATCAGGAACAGGAGCGCACCGACTACGCGTTGCGCGTGCCTTGGGCGCTAGGCATCATCGCGACGCGTTCGCTCGACGAGCCTGTCGTCGGACTCAAGGAACTGATGGCGCGCAATGAAACGCACATCCGCAACGGCATGCTTGCTTACGGCGCGCTGCAAAAGATCAAGCAAGGCGACACAAGCGACGAGACGCGGGCCGCGTTCGATGCGCACAAGCGGGATCTCGGCTACGGCCTGATGCTCAGGCAGTTCACGCAGAACGTCACCGACGCCTCCGACGATCAGATCAAGCGGGCCGCGAAGAAGACGGTTCCTCCCGTGCTTCCCGTGTTCTGGTCGTTCCGTCTGATGGTGGGACTGGGCATCCTGTTCCTCGCGACCTTCGTGCTCGCGTTCTTCTTCTGCGCACAGCGCACGCTGCTGGACGGCACACGTCGCTGGTTCCTGCGCTGGGCCGTGTGGGCGATTCCGCTGCCCTGGCTCGCGGCCGAGTTCGGCTGGATCGTCGCGGAAGTCGGCCGCCAGCCGTGGACCATCGCCGGCGTTCTGCCGACGTCGCTGTCGGCATCGAGTCTGACGGCGGGCGACCTGTATCTGAGCCTCGCCGGCTTCATCGTGTTCTACACCGCGCTTTTCATTATCGAAATCATGCTGATGTTCAAGTATGCGCGGCTCGGGCCGTCGTCGCTGCACACGGGCCGGTATCACCACGAGCGCATCGGAGCCGCCGCCGTCGGCGCCAATACCGCGGCATGAGCGGCGGAATGTGCGGAGGCATCGGCGGCCACGATCACATGCTCGAACTACGGGAAACGACGCAATGGATTACGCAACTCTCAAAGTGATCTGGTGGGTGCTCGTCGGCGTACTGCTGATCGGCTTCGCGCTCACCGACGGCTTCGACATGGGCGCCGCCATCCTGCTGCCGTTCATCGCCAGGACGGACGGCGAGCGGCGCATCGTCGTTAATACGGTAGGCGCGACGTGGGAGGGCAATCAGGTCTGGCTCATCACGGCGGGCGGCGCGATGTTCGCCGCGTGGCCGCTCGTCTACGCGGCATCGTTCTCGGGCTTTTACTTCGCGATGCTGCTCGTGCTGTTCGCGCTGTTCTTCCGCCCGGTCGGCTTCGACTATCGCGGCAAGCGCGACGACCCGCGCTGGCGCACGGCATGGGACTGGGCGCTGTTCGTCGGCGGCTTCGTGCCCGCGCTGGTGTTCGGCGTCGCGTTCGGCAACCTGCTGCAAGGCGTGCCGTTCGCATTCGATCAGGAACTGCGCGTCACCTATCACGGCAGCTTCTTCGCGCTGCTCAATCCGTTCGCGCTGCTGTGCGGCGTCGTCAGCGTATCGATGCTTGCGGCGCACGGCGCGGCCTTCGTGAAGATGAAGGCAGACGGCATCGTTGCGCAGCGCGCGTCGGTGGCGCTGCGCATCGCCGCGCTCGCCGCCGTCGCGTTGTTTCTGATCGCGGGCGCGCTGATCGCAACATTGATCGGCGGCTATCAGATCACCGACCCGGCGCCGCTCGATACCGTCGCGAATCCGCTGCTAAAAAACGTGATAGGCGCGCCGGGCTTGTGGCTCACGAACTATTCGATGTATCCGTGGACGATCGCGGCGCCCGTCGCGGGCGTCGCAGGCGGTGTGCTCGCGCTGCTGCTCGCAAAATCGCGCTTCGAGCGCACCGCGTTCCTGTCGACGTCGCTGATGGTGTCCGGCGTGATCCTGACAGCGGGCTTTTCGATGTTTCCGTTCATCATGCCGTCGTCGCTCGACGGACGCAGCAGCCTCACCGTCTGGGACTCGACGTCGAGCCAGATGACGCTGCAAATCATGCTGATCGCTGTGATCGTGTTCATGCCGATCGTGCTCATCTATACGAGCTGGGTGTATCGCGTGATGCGCGGCAAGGTCACGGCCGACACGATCGAACAGAACCATCACTCGATGTACTGACGCACAAGTCACGAGCAGGAGCGGATCATGTGGTATTTCAGCTGGATTCTCGGAATTGGCCTTGCGCTCGCGTTCGGCATCATCAACGTGATGTGGCTCGAAGCGAACAACGCGATCGATGCCGACAGTGAGCCGGATAGACGCTAGAGCGCTGCCCGCAGCGTCCGTAAGTCCGTCCGTAAGTCCATCCGTAAGTCCATCCGTAAGTCCATCCGTAAGTCCATCCGTAAACGCAGATCGGCGCCCCACAGGGGCGCCGATCGTTCCAACCACCGTCCAGCCTAGCGTGAAGCTCAGGCCATCGCCGTCAGACGCGTCGACAGTTGCTTCGCGTAGCGCGGCGCCGCATCGCCGACGACGATGTGGAACGTATCCGCCGACACCCACGCGACGCTCAGCGCATCGAGACGCTGCCGCTCGACGGCCGACGGGTCGCGCACGACGATGCGCAGACGCGTCGCCGCCACCGCTTCGAGCGACACGATATTCGTCGCGCCGCCGAACACGGCGAGCCAACGCAGCGGGTCTGGATCGAGCGGACCGTTGGCCGTCGCAGCGGACGAAGCCGCCGCAGCCGCGGCAGCAGCAACGGGCGCAGCGCCCGACGCGGCCGCCGAAATAGCCGCCGTCGCATTGCCGCTGGCGATCGCCGTACGGATCTCATCGGCGATCATGTCCGCTTCCGGTCCGATGATCACCTGCACCGCGCCCGCGCCGCGCTTCAGCACACCGCGCGCGCCAATCGACTTCAGTTCGTTCTCGGACACCTTCTCCGAATCCACCACCGTCAGACGCAGACGCGTCGTGCATGCATCGACGACCGACAGATTCGCCGCGCCGCCGAGCGCCGCGATATAACGCTGCGCGCGCGTCGACGACGTTGCCGCCGCCGCGCCTTCGGGCGCCACATGACCGCCCGCCGCGTACGAATCGACGGCGGCGTCGGCCGTTTCCGGCTCGCGGCCCGGCGTCGCCATGTTGAACTTGCGGATGAAGAAGCGGAACAGCCCGTAGTAGACGACGGCATACGCGAGACCGATCACGATCGCTTCCCAGCCCTTCGTCGACAACCCGTAGTTCAGCACGTAGTCGATCGCGCCAGCGGAGAACGTGAAGCCGAGCTTGATGCCGAGCGCCGAGCAGATCGCCAGCGACAGTCCCGTCAGGACCGCGTGGATCGCATACAGCACGGGCGCGAGGAACATGAAGCTGAATTCGATCGGCTCCGTGACGCCCGTCAGGAACGACGTCAGCGCCATCGAGAACAGCAGGCCGCCGACCAGCGCACGGCGATCCTTCGGCGCTTCATGGAGCATCGCGAGACACGCTGCAGGAAGACCGAACATCATGACCGGGAAGAAGCCCGTCATGAACGTGCCCGCCGTCGGATCGCCCGCGAAGAAACGATGCAGGTCGCCCGTCACGGCAGCGCCGCCGCCCGGCGGCGTGAAGGAGCCGAACACGAACCATGCGAGCGAGTTCAGGATGTGATGCAGCCCTGTGACCAGCAGCAACCGGTTCAGCAGGCCGAACACGAACGCGCCGATTGCCCCCGCCGTCGTCAGCCAGTGGCCGGCAGCGTCGATGGCCGCCTGAACGGGCGCCCACGCGTACCCGAACACGATGCCCAGCACCAGACACGCGACCCCGGTGACGATGGGGACGAAGCGCTTGCCGCCGAAGAACGCGAGGTAGTCGGGCAGCTTGATGTCCTTGTACCTGTTGTACAGCATCCCCGCGACGATACCGGCGATGATCCCCGACAGCACGCCCATGTTGAGCTTGTCGTTGATGTCCTTCATCACGGCGACTTCGACCAGATAACCGATCGCACCCGCCAGCGCCGCAACGCCGTTATTGTCCTTCGCGAAGCCGACAGCCACGCCGATCGCGAACAGAAGCGGCAGGTTGTCGAAGATCGCGCCGCCCGCGTCGGCGATCATCTTGATGTTGAACACATCGGGCTGACCGAGGCGCAGCAAGAGGCCGGCTACCGGCAACACCGCAATCGGCAGCATCAGTGCGCGGCCAAGGCGCTGAATCTTCAGAAACGGATTCCCATCCATTGATACCTCCACTCCTTTGTCTCGTGTAAGTTGAGTCGTTGCATTACATGCAGGTTGAAATATCGAACTGACGAGTTCTGTCGTCAGACTGGTTGCGACGCAAGCGCACTCAGTCTTGCGGCCAGACCTCGCGGCTCAGGGCTCTTACCGCTTGCGCCGATTCGAGCGCGAGTGCTTCGTCGGCGCGCTGACGGCACAACTGATAATCGAGTTTGCGCACGCGCGCCTTGATACCCGGCACGGACACGGGGTCGACCGACAACTCGGTCACGCCGAGTCCGACGAGCAGCGGCACCGCGAGGGGATCGCCGGCGAGCGCGCCGCACACGCCGACCCACTTGCCGTGCTTTCCGGCGCCCTGCACGGCGGCCGAGACCAGACGCAGCACGGCCGGGTGCAGGCCGTCTGCCTGGGCGGCGAGATCGGCCTGGCAGCGGTCCATTGCGAGCGTGTACTGGGTGAGATCGTTGGTGCCGATCGACAGGAAATCCGCGTGCTTCGAGAGCTGATCGGCAAGCAGCGCCGCCGACGGCACTTCGATCATCACGCCAACTTCAATTTTTTCGGCGCGGCCCGTTTCGGCGGTGAGTTCGTCGATCCGCTTGCGCAGACGCACGAGTTCACCCGCGTCCGTCACCATCGGCAGCAGGATGCGCACCTTGCCGGCCGGCTGCACCGCAAGCAACCCGCGCAACTGGTCTTCGAGCAGATCCGGGCGCACCTGCGCGAGACGGATGCCGCGCAGGCCGAGCGCCGGATTCGGTTCGGGCGGCAGCGTCAGATAATCGACTTCCTTGTCCGCGCCGACATCGAGCGTGCGGATGATGGCCGTGCGGCCTTGCAGCGCCTCGACGATCGACTGATAGCTCGCGCGGTGCTCTTCGACAGTCGGCGCCGCCTGACGATGGATGAACAGCAGCTCCGTGCGCAGCAAGCCGACGGCGTCCGCGCCGTTCTCGACAGCCGTCGTTGCGTCGTCGAGTGTCGCGATGTTCGCGGCCACTTCGATTGCGCGGCCGTCGCTCGTCGCGGCAGCTTGCTGCGACGTGCGGCGGTTCGCTTCGCGCACGCCAGCGAGACGCTGACGCTCGGTGCGCGCGCGTTCGACGTCGAGTGCGTTCGGCGCGTATTCCAGGCGGCCCGCCGACGCGTCGACCACCACCTGCGTGCCGTCGGCGATCGAATGCAGCGCGTCGCCCATCGCGACCAGCGCGGGAATGCCCGCCTGACGCGCGATGATCGCCGCGTGCGAGGTCGCGCCTCCGCGTGCCATCACGAGCGCCGTGACGCGCGTGCGATCCAGCGACGACAGATCCGACGGCGTGAACTCGTCCGCGCTCAGCACGGCCTCGTCGGGCAGCGCGCGCGCCGCCGGGTTCGAGTAGCCGAGCGCGCGCAACACGCGCTTTTCGATGTCGCGCAAATCGGCGGCACGTTCAGCGAGCAGCGCGTCGTCGACTTTCGACAGCACGCCGATCTGCGCGCGGATCGCTTCGCGCCACGCGAAGCCCGCGCTCTTGCCGAGGCTTATCAGATCGCGCGCGGCGTCGATCAGCGTCGGGTCTTCGAGCAGCACGCGATGCACCGCGAAAATGCCCGCTTCACCATGCGCGCCGCGTTGCGACGCGTCACGCACGGTCGTGTTCAGTTCGGCATCGACGGCGGCGAGCGCCTTGTCGAGCTGACGGCTTTCGGCAGCGGGCGTGTTGGCCGTCGACTGCGGCGGATCGATGTCGGCGTCGTCCCAGCGCACGAGCCTGCCGACCGCGATGCCGGGGGCGGCGCAGACGCCCGCGAGCGTGTTCGGGGCGAGCGTCTCACCCGTCTTCGGCAAGACCGTGACGGGCGCGGGCGACATCTGGCGGGCCGGTTTCTCTTCTGCTTCGCCATGCGCTTCACGCGTCAGTTCGCGCACGACGGCTTCGACAGCCGCCGCGGCCTGCGCGCCGATGCCGACGACTTCGACCGTCGCGCCCTGCCCCGCGCCCAAGCCGAGCAAACCAACGACGCTTTCGATCGCCGCCTTCTTGCCCTCGAAACGTACTTCGACGCGCGCATCGAGTCCGCGCGCCGCTTCACGGGCACGCGCCGCGGGACGCGCATGCAGACCGCCCGCATGCGCGAGCACGATGGTCTGGCGCGCCTCCTCGGTGACGCTCGACCCTTCGCGCGACGCCGCCACCGCCGCGCCATCGCGCGCACGCAGCGTCAGAAGCGGCGACTCGCCGGCCTTCAACGTGCCGTTTCCAGCGCGCTCGACGATCTCGAACGCATCGGAATTCGCAATGGCGATCACCGACACGAGACTCGGCGCATTGCGCGCGACCACGTCCTGATCGAACTCGATCAGCACGTCGCCCGTACGCACTTTCGCGCCCTGCTCGACCATCGGCGCGAAGCCCTTGCCGTTCAGCCCGACGGTGTCAATACCGATGTGCAGCAGAACTTCGGCGCCTTGCGCCGTCGTGATCGTGACCGCGTGGCCGGTGCGCGCCAGATGCATCACGACGCCGTCGCACGGTGCCACGAGCTTGCCTTCCAGCGGATCGATGCCGATGCCATCGCCGAACATGCCGCCCGAAAACACGGGATCGGGCACGTTCGCGAGCGGGACGACGGGACCCGTCATCGGCGCGAGCAGAACAATATGGCCTTCGGAATGGCTCTTCAAACGGAAGTCCTCGACACGTCGCATCTGCATATCTCGCTCAGTGAGTTTCGGTGACTTTCATCAGATGGCGCGGCGCGTCAGGATCGCGTCCGCGTGCGGCGGCAAGGCCGGCAGCCATCACGTAGAAAGAAAGGATTGCGGCAATGGGATCGAGCGCCGCGTGAGCCGTCGATACCAGCGGCAAGGTGGCTTCGGACACATCGTCCGGCGCGGCGAGCAGCACGCGCGCGCCGCGCGCCCGCATGTCGTGCGCGAGTTGCAGGAGGCCCGCCTGTTCTGGTCCGCGCGGCGCGAACACGAGCAGCGGATAGTCGCGGTCGATCAGCTCCATGGGACCATGACGCACTTCGGCGCTCGAAAACGCCTCCGCCTGGATGCCCGAGGTTTCCTTCAGCTTCAGCGCTGCTTCCTGCGCGATCGCGAGGCCCATGCCGCGGCCGATCACGATCATGCGCTCGACGCCGCGCAGTTCGTCGACGGCCTTCGACCAGTCGAGCGCACCCGCGCGCGCGAGCGCTTGCGGCAGCGACTTCAGCGCGCCGAGCAGGGCTTCGTCCTTCTGCCAGTGCGCGACGAGTTGCGCGGACACCGACAGCATCGCGATGTAGCTCTTGGTGGCCGCGACGCTCAGTTCTGGACCGGCGACGAGAGGCAGATAGAACTCGCATGCGTTTTCGAGCGGCGAGCCGGGAACGTTGACGGCCGCCACCGTCAGCGCGCCCGCTTCGCGCAGCGCCTGCATCGTGCCGACCAGATCGGGGCTCTTGCCCGATTGCGAGAAAGCGAGCGCAAGCTGACCGTGCACCTTCAGCGGCGCCTGCTGCAGCGTGGCGACCGACATCGGCAGCGACGCGACGGGCAGGCCGATGCGGCTCATCGTCAGCGATGCGAAATAACTCGCCGCGTGATCCGAGCTGCCGCGCGCGACCGTCAGCGCGACATGACGCTGCTCTTGCGCGAGACGCGCGGCGAGCGCTTCCACGCGCGAGGTATCGTTGAGTTGCGCGGCGACCACGTCAGCAGACGCCAGCGCCTCTTTAAGCATATTCGACAATCGATTCTCCTTCGACGTAAGTGGCCGTCAGCGCCATGTCACGATCGAACACGACGACATCGGCCCACGCGCCACGCGCGAGACGGCCGCGGTCTTCGAGGCCGAGGTAGTCGGCGGCATAACGCGACATACGGTTTGACACATCGGCCACCGGCAGGCCGAGCGATACGAGATTGCGCAGCGCCTGATCCATCGTCAGCGTGCTGCCTGCGAGCGTGCCGTCGGCGAGACGCACGCCGCCGAGACACTTCGTCACGTGCTGGCTGCCGAGGCGGTATTCGCCATCGGGCATGCCCGTCGCCGACGTGCTGTCCGTCACCACGTAGAGGCGCGGAATCGCGCGCATCGCGGCGCGGATCGCGCCCGGATGGACGTGCAGCAGGTCGGGAATGATTTCCGCGTACTCGGCGTGCGCGAGCGCCGCGCCGACCATCCCGGGATTGCGGTGATGCAGCGGCGACATCGCGTTGAACAGGTGCGTGAAGCTGCGCGCGCCGTGCTTCATCGCGGCGACGGCGTCGTCGTAGGTGCCGAGCGAGTGGCCGAGCTGCACGCGCACGCCGCGCGCGTTGATCTCCGAGATGATGTCCATGTGGCCGGAGATTTCCGGCGCAATCGTGACGACGCGGATCGGCGCGATCGACAGATACTTCAGCACTTCATCGAGCACCGCCGACACAGCCGCGTCAGGCTGCGCGCCAAGCTTGCCAGGATTGATGTACGGGCCTTCGAGATGCACGCCGAGCACGCGCGCGCCGCCCTGCACGCGGTTGCGCGCAACGTCGCCGAGGCCCGCGACGACGCTCATCAGTTCGTCGCGCGGCGCCGTCATCGTGGTGGCGAGCAGGCTCGTCGTGCCATGGCGCGCGTGCGTGCGGGTGATCGTCTCGATCGCATTGCCCGCTTCCATCACGTCGGCGCCGCCGCCGCCATGCACGTGCAGATCGATGAAGCCAGGCAGGATGTACGGCGCATCGTTTGTCGACGGATCGGCGGCGTTGCCGTCGATGGCCGTGATGCGGCCGTTCTCGAATTCGATCTTGCCGTGGATCCAGCCTTCGGGGGTGAGTATGTTTCCGGTCAGCATGAGTCTCTCTGATAGTGCGTTATGCAGTGCGTGACTGATACGTGCCGTGTGCGTTCCGCCTGTTTCCCGTCGCGCGCCTTTCGCGCGCCCGGCGCGCCCGCTCACAGCCGCAGTTCAGCGACGAAGTCGTAGTAGTCGTCCCGGCAATAGGTATCCGTGAGTTCGATCGCGCGCTGATCGGCGCTGTAGCCGACACGTGTAATCAAAAGCAGCGCGCAGCCCGGTTCGATGTCCATCAGCGTGGAGATTTCGCTCGACGCGTTGACGGCGCGAAAGTGTTGCAGCGCGCGCACGACAGGCGCACCGCGCTGCTCGAGGTAGCTGTATAGGGAGCCGCCGATCGCCTGCGGATCGTGCACGATCGAAACGGGCAACGACGAATGCTCGACGGCCATCACGATGCCGTCGGCGCGCCGCAACCGACGCAGGCTCGCTACGGACGCGCCCGGCGACAGACCGAGGTGCACGATCTCATCGCGCGTGGCCGTGCGGACTTCGCGTTCGAGCCATACCGAATCGGGCCGGAAGCCGCGTTGCTCCATCTTCTTCGTGAAGCCGGTGAGGCGCGACAGCGGATCTTCGACGCGCGGCGTGATGAAGCTGCCAGCGCCTCGCGCGCGCCGGATCAAACCCTGCTCGACGAGCAGCGCAATCGCCTTGCGCGCCGTGATGCGCGACACACCGATGGCGTCGGACAACGTGCGCTCAGATGGCAGCGCTTCACCTGCCGACCACACACCGCAATGGATCGCCGTCGCCAGATTGCGGGCGAGTTGCAGGTACAGCGGGGTGACGTTATGGACGTCGGGTGTCAGGGCGGACCAACGGGTTTCCATATGGCTCGATGAATGATCGTGAGGAGTCTGACCTGCCTGATCTAGACAGCGGAGCCCATTATATAACCACCATAATACCAGTCAA
Organism: Paraburkholderia sp. LEh10; assembly: GCF_017814945.1. Lineage (GTDB taxonomy): Bacteria > Pseudomonadota > Gammaproteobacteria > Burkholderiales > Burkholderiaceae > Paraburkholderia. The sequence goes on along the minus strand of NZ_JAGIPX010000003.1, from coordinate 192,136 downwards.
CGCAGTGGTATCTAGCTGGTCTACTGCCGGCAACGCCTTGATTCTCAAGGGTTTGCGCGAATTAAGCGGTTTCCCACTGACACCCATTGGCATTAGGGCATACCCGTATTTGAGACCAGTCGAGCGACCGGTCCGACTGATAGGTCGGTCAGGTTTGGTGCGTTAACACGCAAATGTAATACCTCTTTATTTACGATCTGGTGCAAACTTCGAAACTGGTGCGCGATCACTCGATGGAAACAAACACACCTTGGTGACCGAATGACAGTCCAACACGGGGAACGGACACGGTGAACGATCCCGCTATAGTCCGGGCGGAAGCCGTCCGCCATTTCAATCGCTTCTACACGCAGCACATCGGGGCCCTGCATGAGCATTTGCAGAAAAGCCCCTTTTCGCTGACGGAAGTGCGCGTGATGCACGAGTTGTCGCGCAGCCAGCATCAGACGGCGGCGGCGCTCGCGCGCAATCTCGGCATCGACAGCGGCTATTTGAGCCGCCTGCTCGCGAGCTTCGAGCGGCGCAACCTGATTTCGCGGCGTCCATCGGAGATCGACGCGCGCCAGTCGCTCGTCTCGCTCACCGAGGCGGGGCTTGCCGCATATCGGCCGCTCGATGCCGCAGCCGTCGATGAAGTGGCAGCCGGGCTCGCGCGGCTCACGCTTTACTCGCAGGATCAACTGGTCGCCGCGATGAAGCTGATCGAGCGCATGCTCGACGAGCGTCCGCGGCACAGCATCGTGACGCTGCGTGCGCCACGTGCGGGAGATTTCGGCTTGCTGGTCTCGCGTCAGGCGCAGTTGTTCGCGCATGGACACGGCTGGGATCACACGTTCGAAGCTCTGCTCGCGCGGCAGGTGGCGCAGTTCGCGCAGCACCATGACGCGCGGCGCGAGAACTGCTGGGTCGCGGAACAGGACGGCCTGATCGTCGGGTCGGCGCTGATGGCGGCGGCATCGGACGATCAGGCGGATGTGAGCATGCTCTATGTCGAGCCGGACGTGCGGCGGCTCGGCATCGGTACCCAGCTGATCGACGAATGCGTGCGGTTTGCAAAGCGCGCGGGGTATCGCACGGTGTCCGTCGAAAGTGAAAGTTCGCTCGACGATGCCCGGCGGCTTTTCACGCGTGCCGGTTTCGTGCTGGCATCGGCGACGCCGGAGCGGCGCTTCGGGCGCGATCTCGTCGTCGAGCGTTGGGAGCACGCGGTATAACGCGGTATAAAAAAGACGCCCCGGTTTCCCGTGGCGTCTTGCATGTCATGCCGTCAATCGCGAAGCGGCTCAGAACGACGGCACGACGGAACCCTTGAATTCCGTCTTGATGAACTGGCGCACGTCTTCCGACTGGTAGGCGGCGACCAGCTTCTTCACCCACGGCTGGTCCTTGTCCTTCGTGCGCACGGCGATCAGATTCGCATAGGGGCTGTGGACGTCTTCGAGCGCGATGGCGTCCTTCGTCGGTTGAAGGCCCGCTGCCAGCGCGAAGTTCGTGTTGATCGCGGCTGCATCGACGTCGGCAAGCGAGCGCGGCAATTGCGCCGCATCCAGTTCGACCAGTTTCACCTTCTTCGGATTGTCAGCGACGTCGAGCGGCGTCGCGTTGCTGCCGTTCGTGCCCGCGCCCGCCTTCAGCTTGATCACGCCTTGCGTCTGCAACAGCAGCAGCGCGCGGTTTTCATTCGACGGATCGTTCGGCACCGCGACCTTCGCGCCCTGCGGCAGATCCTTCAGCGACTTCAGCTTCTTCGAGTAGACGCCGAGCGGCGAGATGTACGTCAGGCCGACATTGACGATCTTGTAGCCACGCTGCTTGATCTGGCTGTCGAGATACGGCTGATGCTGGAAGCTGTTCGCGTCGAGATCGCCTGCGTCGAGTGCGGCATTCGGCTGCACGTAATCGTTGAACTCGATGACCTTGACGTTCAGGCCCTCGCGCTTCGCGACCTTCTGCACCACTGACCAGATTTGCGCGTCCGGGCCGCTGATCGTGCCGACCTTGATGACCTTGTCGTCGGCGTGCGCGCCGAAGCTGGTGACGAGCGCCGCCGAAGCGAGCGCTGCCGAAAAGACCTTGATGAGTGTTCTGCGCTGCATGTGATTCTCTCTTGACTGCCTTGTTTCAGATTCGTGTTCGACGGCGGACACTTCGATGTTGTCCACGCATCGTCGAACGACGGATCGTCTCACAGGCACGCCGCGATGTGAAATACAGGGATCGCATATGGGTATGCACGCGATGCGCCATGGCCAGACATGGCATTTCACTACTCGGCGAAGCGATTCGGGCGCAATTTTCGGAACCCTCCTACATCTATAAGACCGCCATATTTTTAAGATAGATGGGTCTGCTGGCGCGCGTTGATTACGCAGGTCACACCAACGCATGCCGGATGCCTTCAAACCTTAATCGAATCATTGAGCCTTCATGTCATTTCCTCCTCGTCCTATCGCTTTCATCCTTGCATCAACACATCACGGCAGCATGATCGTCAATCGCAACGATTTCGCCATCAACGAAACAGGCGGGACCTTCGGCGTCGGATTCCAGCTGCTCACGGCATCCCAGTTCGACAGGAACGAAATCGAACTCGCGCTGTTGCTCCTTGAACTGCGCCGCAAGCATTTCGGTGACGGCGTGATGGCGATTGACGGAGGAGCGAATATCGGCGTGCATACCATCGAGTGGTCACGCCGCATGCACGGATGGGGACACGTGCTGTCGTTCGAAGCTCAGGAAACCGTGTTTTATGCGCTAGCCGGCAACATCGCGCTCAACAACTGCCTGAATGCGCGAGCGCGGCTTGCGGCGCTCGGCGAACGCTGCGGGGAAATGATCGTGCCTCGGCCGGACTACACGAAGCCCGCGAGTTTTGGGAGCCTCGAACTGCGTCAGCGCGAAGATACCGAGTTCATCGGACAACACATTTCGTACGATGCGCACGACGGCGTAAAGGTCCCGGTTATCGATCTGCCGTCGCTGAACCTCGATCGGCTTGACTTTATGAAGCTGGACGTCGAAGGAATGGAACTCGATGTCCTGAACGGCGGACGCACCGTGCTCGAGCGACATCGTCCCGTCATGCTGATCGAAATGATCAAGTCTGATCGCGAGTCAATCGATCGATTTCTTGCGACGTTGGGCTATCGCCAGTTCGCCTACGGCATCAACCATGTCGCCATTCACGAGACCGACCCGACGCTTCAACATATCCAGGCGCTCGAGAATGGCGGCCTGCTGATCAACCCATAACCCGTCAGAAGGTGGTCCACTCGTCGTCGGAAGACTGAGCCTTGGCTATGCGTGGCGCCTCGGCAGTCCTCGCGGCGTGAGTCGCCGCGGCGCGCGGACCCGATTCCGGCGCGGCCTTCGTCGCAGCGGCAGCGGCAGCCGCCGCAACGGCCGGCTTCGCCGCAGCATTCATCACCTTCTTTGCGGCCGCGGGAGCGGTCTTTGGTGCGACGGCCGTTTCGCCGCCGTTCACCCGGAACGCCCCGAGCGTCTGGCGCAAGCGCGCCGCCTGATCCTGCAACGACGCTGCGGCAGCCGCAGCCTGCTCGACGAGCGCCGCGTTCTGCTGCGTCACTTCGTCCATCTGCGTGACCGCGCGGCCCACTTGCGAGATGCCGCTGCTTTGCTCTTCCGATGCCGCCGCGATCTCGCCCATGATGTCCGTCACGCGGCGCACGGCCTGCATGATCTCGCCCATCGTCGAACCCGCCTGCTCGACGAGCGCATAGCCGTTGTTGACCCGCTCGACGGAATCGCCGATCAGTTGCTTGATTTCCTTCGCCGCCGTCGCCGAGCGCTGTGCGAGACTGCGCACTTCGCCCGCGACGACCGCGAAACCGCGGCCCTGCTCGCCCGCGCGCGCTGCTTCGACGGCAGCGTTCAGCGCGAGAATATTGGTCTGAAACGCAATGCCTTCGATCACGCCGATGATGTCCGAGATCTGGCGCGAGCTGTCATTGATCTCCGTCATCGTGCCGATCACGCGGTTCACGACCTCGTTGCCCTTCGTCGCGATCTCCGACGCATTGTTCGCAAGTCCGCTTGCCTGGCGCGCGTTGTCGGCGTTCTGCTTGACGGTGGCCGTCAGTTCTTCCATGCTCGCCGCCGTTTCCTGCAGCGACGCGGCCTGCTGCTCGGTGCGCTGCGACAGGTCGCCGTTGCCCGCTGCGATCTGCTGCGTCGCCGATGCAATCGATTCCGCCGACTGGCGAATCTCGCCGATTGTGCGCTGCAGACGGCTTTGCATCTCGTTCATCGCGGCCATCATGCTCGACCCGTCGGTGGCGCGCACGGGCACGATCTGCGTGAGGTCGCCCGTTGCGATGCGCGCCGCGAGCTTCGCCGCATCCTGCGGCTCGCCGCCCAGACTCGCGCGCACGTTGCGGATGATCAGCAGCATCGCGAGTGAAATCCCCGCGCCGATCACGAGAACGACGATGAAGTGCTCGATCAGGTTCACGTAACAGGCGGTGTCGATATCACGCACGAACACGCCGCTCGTGATGTTCCAGTCCCACGGCGCGAAACGCTGCACATAGCTGATCTTCGGCACGGCCTCCTCGCTGTGCGGCAGACGTCCGCGATATTCGGCAAAGCCTTTGCCCGTCGCCTTCGCCGCGTCGACGATCGCCACGTACAGCAGCTTGCCGTCCGGATCCTTGAAGTCGCCGACCGCTTTGCCGTTCATTTGCGGCAAGGTCGGGTGCATCAGCACGACGGGCTTCGAATCCATCACGAACAGATAGCCCGATTCGCCGTAGCGCATCGTCGCGAGCCGCGCGAGTGCGTCGCGCTGCGCATCGGCCTCGCTCATCTTGCCCGCCTGCGCGAGCGCGTAGTAGCCGTTCACGACGCCCTGCGCGGCATCGACGAGATTCACCATGCCTGCCTTGCGCTCGTCGAGCATCGTCGAGCGCGTTTCGACTGCGCTCCACATTCCGACGCCCAGCAAACCCAGCCATACGAGCGCAAGCGACAACCACAGCTTGCCGTTCAGACTCATCCTACTCATTGTGTTGGTCTCTTGTGGTGTGGTCACTTCGCGGCATATCGGCGACGCCGGCTTCAGATGCACAGCGGACGCAAACGATTGCCTTTCTGGTTATCGGCAGATCGCCGCGCCGACTTGAGGCGTGTTGTAAGGGACACACCGTGCCGGGTCAGCCGATAATGACGGGCCGTCAGCGACCCGCGAGCCGCCCCGACCCTCCTCCCGATTGCGAGGCTTTTATGTACGTCGTTTCCCTCACCTACACCGCTTCGCTCGATCGCATCGACGACGCGCTGGAAGCACACCGCGCCTTCCTGACGCGTCAGTTCGACGCGGGGGTATTTGTCATGGCGGGGCCGAAAGTGCCCCGCGACGGCGGCGTGATCGTCGCGTCGCGTATCGAACGATCCAGACTCGACGCGATACTCGCCAGCGATCCATTCGCGCAGCAGAAGTTGGCGCGCTATGACGTGACGGAGTTCAAGGCGACCCGGATGGCACCGGGCATCGATCTGAAAGCGCCGGAGTAAATGCTGGCGCGAAATAAGAAAAGGCTGCACGTCGTCGTGCAGCCTTTCATGTCGATTGCGGGTTGTGCTTATTCCGGCGCGACCTAGCCCAGCAGCAGCTTGAGATCGTGAACCCACGGCGACGCGCCCTGCCCGTCGCGCGCGAACAGGCGCAGCTTGCCGTCCGTATCGAATACGTAGCTCGCAGCCGTGTGGTCCATCGTGTAATCGTCGGGCGTCTTGCCAGGCACTTTCGCGTAGTACACGCGAAAGTCCTTCGTCACCTTCGTCAGCTGTTCCTGATTGGCGGGGCGCAGGCCGACGAACGTCGGATTGAACGCCGGCACGTACTGCGCCATCAGGTCGGGCGTATCGCGCTCCGGATCGACGGTCACGAACAGCACCTGCACACGCTTTGCGTCTTCGGGGCCCAACTGTTGAAGCGCCTGGGACAATTCAGCCATCGTCGTCGGACATACATCCGGACAGTGCGTATAGCCGAAGAACAGCACGACGACCTTGCCCTTGTAATCGGCGAGCGTGCGTACCTTGCCGCTCGCGTCGGGCAGCGAAAAGTCGGCCCCGAATTGCTTGTTGCCGGTGATATCGACATTCGTGAACGCGGGCTGTTCCTTCCCGCATCCCGACACAAGCGCCGCGCCGCCAAGTGCGCACGCTACGAGCGCAACGCGCGCCGCGCGCGCCAACCGAGTAGTGAGCATGGTGTTACGCGCCGATCAAAGGACGCGCATAGTGGTCGATCAACAGCGCCGCAAACAGCAGCGACAGATAAACGATTGAGTAACGGAAGGTCTTACGCGCGAGAGCGTCGGAATATTCCCGATAGATCTTCCACGCGTACGCGAGGAACACGGCGCCCAACAGAACCGCCGACGCCAGATACACGATTCCACTCATGCCCGAAATGAACGGCATCAGCGTCACCGCAAACAGGATGACCGTGTACAGCAGGATGTGCAGACGCGTGTACGCCTCGCCGTGCGTGACGGGCAGCATCGGCAGGCCGGCGTTTTCGTAGTCCTTGCGGCGGTACAGCGCGAGCGCCCAGAAATGCGGAGGCGTCCACACGAAGATGATCAGCACGAGAATCCATGCGTCGCCGGGCACTGCGCCCGTCACGGCGGCCCAGCCGAGCGCCGGCGGCATCGCGCCCGATGCGCCGCCGATTACGATGTTCTGCGGCGTATACGGCTTGAGCAGCAGCGTGTAGACAATCGCATAGCCGACGAACGTGGCAATGGTCAGCCACATCGTCAGCGCGTTGGTGAACGTATAAAGCGTCCACATGCCGAGGCCGCCGAGCACGGCCGAGAACAGCAGGATCTGCCTCGTGGTGATTTCGCCGCGCGCGGACGGACGCCATGCGGTACGGCGCATCTTCGCATCGACTTTCTGCTCGACGAGACAATTGATCGCAAACGCGGCACCGGCCAGCAGCCAGATGCCGGCTGCCCCGCCGATCAACACGGTCCACGGGACCATGCCGGGCGTTGCCAGGAACATGCCGATCACCGCGCAGAAGACGGCAAGCTGCGTCACGCGCGGCTTTGTCAGCGCGATGTATTGAGAAATCCGGCTACCGGGCGAATGGGGGAGAGTTGTGCTGTCCATGGGGATCACGCTGGCGCGGCATCGCGCGCGGGAACTGCGGCGCGGCCGGGACGGCTATAAGCGATTCGAAAGTTTAGCATAACGAGCAGGAGCAGCAGGATCGCGGCTCCGCCGTTATGGGCGACGGCAATGGGCAACGGCCATTGCAAGACGATGTTCGACAGGCCCGTGACGAACTGGATCATGATCACGAGCAGCACGCCGTTCGCGGGCCGCCGCAGCGACTCGAAGCGGCGCATTTTCAGCGCGAACCAGAACAGATACGCGACCACGAAGAACGCAAACGTACGATGCGTCCAGTGGATCGCGACGAGTGCGTCCTGCGTGATCACGTCGCCGTCGCCCGTCATGCCGAGCGCACGCCACAGGTGAAAGCCGTGTTCGAAATCCATCGACGGAATCCACTGGCCGTTGCAGGTCGGGAAATCGGTGCAGGCGAGCACCGCATAGTTCGTGCTGACCCAGCCGCCGAGCGCGATCTGAACGATCAGCAGCGCGAGGCCGGCGAGCGCGGCGGCACGCCAGCGCGACGATTCGGGTTCGTACGCGGGCAGAGGCGTCTGACGCGCGGCGAGCCAGCCGAGCGTGCCGAGCAACGCAAGCCCGAGCAGCAGGTGAATCGTCACGATTACCGGTTGCAGCTTCATCGTCACGGTCCACGCGCCGAACGCGCCCTGCACGCAGATCAAGAGCAGCAGCGAGGTCGGCCACCACGGCGAAACATGCAACGGACGGCGCTTGATGCGCGCAACCCATGCGATCAACGTCTGCGCGATGATCAGCACGCCAATCGCCATCGCGAAGTAACGGTGAATCATTTCGATCCACGCTTTCGTCATGCTGACGGGGCCTGTCGGCATGGCCTGATGCGCGGCATTGATCGCCGCGTGCGCGATGAACGGCGACGACGTGCCGTAGCAGCCTGGCCAGTCGGGGCAGCCGAGACCCGAGTCGGTCAGGCGCGTAAAGCCGCCGAACATGACCAGATCGAGCGTCAGGAACGTCGTGACCCAGACCAGCTTACGGAACTTGTTGTCGTCGGCTTTCACCCACACGTACGACAGCAGCAGCAGCGCAATGCACAGCCCGATCAGTCCCAGTTGCAATACGAACATCTATCTTCCCTTCTCGCCTCTAAGCGCCTTTTCGCCCGCCAGCGCACTTTAGCCGATACTCGAATATTTCAGCAGTTTTGTGACATCACCCTTGATCTTGCTCGGGTCTGGGTCCTTCGGAAAACGCATCATCAGGTTGCCGTTCGGGTCGACCATGTAAATGTGATCGGCGATCTGCGTGCCGTCTGCGGCGGGCAGCCATGCGGCCACGTCCTTCGGATCAGCGATCAGCATTTCGGTGTCCTTGTACGCGCTATCGACGACGTCGGGCACTTTGCCCGCGTCCGTGCGCAGAAACACATTGACGATGCGCTCGCGTTCGCCCGCCTGGGTCGCCCGCACCTGGCGCATGAAATAGAGCTTCGTCACGCACGCCTTGTCGCACGCGCTGCTGTCGACGGAGATCATCAGCCAGCGGCCGCGCAGCGACGCGAGCTTCATCGGCTTGCCGTCTTCGCCCGTCACGACGAACGAGTCGGGAATCGGCCGCTGCGGGTCGATCAGCGTGCCGTAGCTCGTCGTGCCGCCCTTCGGCTTGATCACGTAATACGTAAAGTACGACGCGATCACGGGGGCCGCGCAGACCAGCGCAATCAGCAGCACCATCCAGCGGCCGCGCTGCCACGAGCCCTTGCCGTTCGGCTGACCCGGCACCGCGCCCGGCTCGCGTTGCGCGCGCCTTTGTTCCGTTCGCTGCGAACGGGGATTCTGCATCGACACTACTGATCCTCTTTCAATGATGGCGCCGGATGACGGTCCCGGTTCATGCTGTTCAAATCACAAGAAGCGTTACGCATGCGGCGCCTGTCCGTTGCCCGGACCGCCTTCGCGCCCCTTGCCTTGAGTCAGCTTCGCGTTCTTCGCGCTGCGCCTCGCCGCGTACAGGCCGAACACGATCGCGGCGACGGCCATGCCCCACCACTGGAACATATAGCCGTAGTTGCGCTCGACACCCGTCGTCGGCGCGGGCCAGTCGCGCACGAGCTTGTCGCCGTCGTCGCTGATCTGCTGGATCACGAATGGCTGCAGCGGCAGCCCGGTTTCCGTGGCATACGACGCGACATCGAGATTCTGACGAATCGTCTGATGCGCGGCCGAGCCGCCCTTCCCGAGTTCGTACGCGCGGCTTGCGTCGGCGCGCGCGATGCCTTCGACTTCGATCTCACCCTTCGGTGTGTCGTACGGCTCGATCGCCGTGCGCTCGTTCATGTTGCGCGGCAACCAGCCGCGATTGACGAGCACATAGCCGCCGTCGCGCAGTTTAAAGGGCATCACCACATAAAAGCCCGGCTGATCGTTATAAGGGCGATTATCGAGGTACACCACTTGCTGCGGCATAAACTGTCCGACAGCACGCACGCGATGAAACTCGATGTCCTTCAACGCGATCCGCGCGGCGCCGATGGTCTGCGCGGGCGCGTTCCCGAACTGTGTGATATGTGCATGCAGCGCTTCCTTCTGATGCGCGCGATCGCGCTGCCAAAAGCCGAGCCGCACGGTGACTGCGACGACGATAAGGATCAGCAGCGTCGGAATCAGACGGATCTTCATCGGGCAATTTCGGCGGACGTACGAACCGTTGCGCACGGTGCGATAATGAAGCTGTTGCTTTCGCTTTCCTGAATTTCAGTTGGTTCCATGCACATTCTCGTTCCCATCGCTTTCGCTCTGATCATCGCCAGCATGGTGTCCGCGCTGTATTTCATGATGCACGACCGGGGCAGGACGAAGCGTATGGTCTGGTCGCTGGCGACGCGTGTCGGCCTGTCGATTTCGCTATTCCTGTTCATCCTGTTCGCGCATTGGATGGGCTGGATTCAATCGACCGGCATTCCGTACGGACGCTGACGCGTCCTCGCCGCCGACGGCGCGCGTTCGATCCGAACGCGTTTTGCGGCAGAGCGCTGCGTCGCAGCCGCAGTTCCATCATGCGCCGTCTTCGTTTGACGGCGAAGTATGCCACTTAATTTCGCGCCGATCAGGGAACACACCGTTACGCGATCGGCGAAATTCCGAAAAATTGTTCGCCGTCCAAGCAAAACGCCGCCCTGACGTGGTCGAGGGCGGCGGCGCCTGAGTCTTGTCCGATACTGCTCCCGCTACCGTACGCCTGACGTCTGGACCGCGTCAGGCGCCGGGCGCCCGCGGCGCCTTGCCGCGTCGATATGACGCACGGCGCGCAGGCTCTCGCCGCTCGCAACCGGCGCTTACAACCAGTACACGACGACGTACAGACCCAGCCACACGACGTCGACAAAGTGCCAGTACCACGCCGCGCCTTCGAACGCGAAGTGATGGTCGGCCGTGAAGTGTCCTCGGATCATCCGCACCATCACGACTGCGAGCATCGTGCCGCCGAGGAACACGTGGAAACCGTGGAAACCCGTCAGCAGGAAGAACGTCGAGCCGTACACGCCCGATGCGAGCGTCAGGTTCAGCTCGTTGTACGCGTGGAAGTACTCGAAGCCTTGCAGGAACAGGAACGTGATGCCGAGCACCAGCGTCGCGGCGAGCCAGGCGATTGCCTTCTTGCGGTGATCTTCACGCAGCGCGTGGTGCGACACCGTCAGCGTCGCGCCCGACGACAGCAGCAGCGCCGTGTTGATGGTCGGAACGGGCCACGGCGTCATCGACTTGAAGTGCGAGACGAGGTCTGCCGGCCCGATGTTCGGCCAGACGGCCGTGAAGTCCGGCCAGATCAGCTTGTAGTCGAGGCTGCCCAGCTGATGCATCGCGATCTGGCGCGCGTAGAACAGCGCACCGAAGAATGCGCCGAAGAACATGACTTCCGAAAAGATGAACCAGCTCATGCTCCAGCGATACGACGCATCCACGCGCTTGCCGTACATGCCGCCTTCCGACTCCGCGATTGCATCGCCGAACCAGTGGTACAGCACGAAGAGCAGCCACAGCAGGCCGATCAACGCCGTAATGGGCGCCCAGGGCTCGCCGTTCACCCACGCCGCAAACGATGCAAGCAGGACCAGCAGGCCGGCTGCAGCGCTGATCGGGTGCCGCGACGGATGCGGTATGAAATAGTATGGGCTCTCGTTTTGACCGCTCATTGTTGATTCTCCACTTCAGTCCAGTTGTTCCGCTTGTCCGGTTGAATCCACAGCCGACTGCGCTGCTTTCCGGCTCTCTCTCCAACGGCGCGCTGCGTTGCGCCGCCCTGCTCCATTCCATCGGGCGCGATACGGCCGCCCTTGCCTCCCGCCCGCCTAGCCGACCACGGCGCGCACGATCAGGATCAACACCCCAATGAAGATCGCCGCGCCGATCAGCGCTGCGGCGATTACGTGCAGCGGGTTCAGCTGCGTGGCATCCGCTTCCAGATCGCGACGTTTGCGCACACCGAGAAACGACCACATCACCGCCTTCATCGACTGCCCAAAACTGCTCTTTCTGCCGTCGCGACCGCTATCGCTCATATCCTCGCCTTCTTTGGGCAAGCGTCGTTGCCACGCGTCAGGCCGCTCGTCCGGCTTACCCAGCCCTGGCTGGTTTCGCCGCGCTGTCCGCCGCCTGACCTTCCGTGCCGCGCGTCGTGGACGCGGGCGTATTCAGTTCGAAGAACGTGTATGACAGCGTGATCGTCTTCACGTCCTTCGGCAATTTCGGATCGACAACGAACACCACTGGCATCCGCTTCGTCTCGTTCGCCTTCAGGGTCTGCTGCGTAAAGCAGAAACACTCGATCTTCTTGAAATACTCGGTCGCCTGCTTTGGCGCATAGCTCGGAATGGCCTGAGCCTGGATCGAGCGCGCCTGCTCGTTGCTCACCTCGTACATCACCGTCGTCACTTCGCCCGGATGCACGTCCATGCTGTGCTGCTCCGGCTTGAAACCTAGCGGCCCGCGCGCATTCGCGTCGAACTCGATCGAAATCGTGCGGCTCATGTCGACCTGCGTGTTCTTCGCCTCGCGCGCCGTCGCGTCGCGCTGCACGAGGTTGTTGATGCCCGTGACCTCGCAGATCGCGCGATACATCGGCACCAGCGCAAACCCGAAGCCGAACATCAGAAACGCGACGGCGACGAGCTTGAACAGCATCGAGCGGTTAAAAGAACGGTCGGCCCCGGTGGGCGGTTGCGTCGACATCGAGCTTCCTCAACAGATTACGTGCAACGGGACTTCGACTCGTCACGGCAGATCATGGAAACCAGACCTGTTTGACGACGGCACCCAGAAAAAAGACGGCGACGACGGCAATAAGTATCAGACCGAGTCGCAGATTCCCTGCGCGAATGGCTTCAGGCGTTCGTCTTTTTTGTGGATTCCGGGTCATGCTGAACTTTTCTTGGTGCTGTGTTGCTGCAAGGCGCTTCGGTCCAGCCTGTCTGCTCCGGCGCTGCGTGCGCCGGAGCAGAGCTTCGAAAAAAACGGATTACTCGACCGTCGGCGGGTTCTCGAACGTGTGGAACGGAGCCGGGCTCGGCACGGTCCATTCGAGGCCCGTTGCGCCATCCCACGGCTTGTCCGACGCCTTCTCGAGTTCGCCGCCGCCACGGTAGGCGGGCAGCACAACCGCGAACAGGAAGTACACCTGCGCAAGGCCGAAGCCGAATGCGCCGATCGTCGCGACCTGGTTCCAGTCGGTGAACTGTGCCGGGTAGTCGGCATAGCGACGCGGCATGCCGGCGAGGCCGACGAAGTGCATCGGGAAAAACGTCAGATTGAAGAAGATCATCGACGCCCAGAAGTGGATCTGGCCGCGCGTCTCGTTGTACATCCAGCCCGTCCATTTCGGCGCCCAGTAGTACCAGCCCGCGAACAGCGCGAACAGCGAGCCCGCCACGAGCACGTAATGGAAGTGCGCGACCACGAAGTACGTGCCGTGATACTGGATGTCGAGGGGCGCCATCGACAGCATCAGGCCCGTGAAGCCGCCCATCGTGAACACGAACAGGAAGCCGATGGCAAACAGCATCGGGGTTTCGAACGACAGCGAACCGCGCCACATCGTCGCGACCCAATTGAACACCTTCACGCCCGTCGGCACGGCGATCAGCATCGTCGCGTACATGAAGAACAGCTGGCCCGTCACCGGCATGCCCGTCGCAAACATGTGGTGCGCCCAGACCATGAACGACAGGATCGCGATCGACGCCGTTGCGTACACCATCGAGCTATAGCCGAACAGAGGCTTTCGCGCGAACGCCGGGATCACCTGCGAGACGATCCCGAACGCCGGCAAGATCATGATGTACACCTCGGGGTGGCCGAAGAACCAGAAGATGTGCTGATACATCACCGGGTCGCCGCCGCCTGCCGCATTGAAGAACGACGTGCCGAAGTGGCGGTCGAACAGCACCATCGTGATCGCGCCTGCCAGCACCGGCATCACGGCGATCAGCAGATACGCGGTGATCAGCCACGTCCACACGAACATCGGCATCTTCATCAGCGTCATGCCGGGTGCGCGCAGGTTCAGGATCGTCACGATGATGTTGATGCTGCCCATGATCGACGACGCGCCCATGATGTGCACCGCGAAGATCGCGAAGTCCATGCCCGGGCCCATCTGCGTGGACAGCGGCGCGTACAGCGTCCAGCCGGCGGCCGTCGCGCCGCCCGGCGTGAAGAACGAACCGACCAGCAGCACGGCAGCGACGGGCAGCAGCCAGAAGCTGAAGTTGTTCATCCGCGCAAAGGCCATGTCCGATGCGCCGATCTGCAGCGGAATCATCCAGTTCGCGAAGCCGACGAATGCCGGCATGATCGCGCCGAACACCATGATCAGGCCGTGCATGGTGGTCAGCTGGTTGAAGAACTCGGGACGCATGATCTGCAGACCCGGCTCGAACAACTCGGCGCGAATGCCCAGCGCCATCACGCCCCCCGACAGGAACATGATGAACGAGAACAGCAGGTACAGCGTACCGATGTCCTTGTGGTTCGTGGCGAACAGCCAGCGACGCCAGCCATGCGGCGTCTCGTGGGCGTGATCGCCGTGCACATGCTCGTGCCCCGCGACTACATCGTGTCCGATGCTAGACATGACAATCTCCTAAAACGAATGCTGCTTTTTTCTGACTGTGACACGTCAGGCCGCTGGGCTGATTTCAACACGGCGTGCTTCCTTCGCGTCCGCACCGCCCGTGATCGTCTCCGGCTTCTTCAAAAGAATATGGTCTTCGGCGATGCCTGCTGCCTTCAGCGCGTCGCGCACGGCTTCGGCGCGCGCCTTCGCGAGCTTCGCGTTCTTGTCGGCAGCGCCAGTTGCGTCGGTGAAACCCGACAGCGTGACCTTCGCATCGGGATGCGCCTTCGCGTACGCCGCGGCTGCGTCGATGGCCACTTTCGCGTCGGCGGGCAGCGTGCTGCTGTTCGTCTCGAAGTAGATGCTGGCGGGCAGCGATGCTTGCGGCGCCGATGCCGCAGCATTGTCCGAAGCGCCCGAAGCTGCCGCGGGAGCCGATGCGCCCGCTTCGCCGCTTGCCGCTGCCGCTCCGCTCGCGCCTTCCGCGCCGCTCGCCGCCGCATCCGATGCGGCAGCCGCCGCTGCGCCCGCGAGGTGATCGCCGCCCGACGGCAGCCGGCCGTTGCGCGCATCGGCGATCTGCTTCGGTTGCAGGATGTCGCCCGTGTGGTTGCCCCACGAATTGCGTTCGAACGTGATGACGGAGGCGATCTCGACGTCGTTGAGCGTGGGCGCCCACGACGGCATCGCGTTCTTGCCTTTCAGCACGACGCTCACGTGCTCGGCGAGCGGGCCGTTCGCGACCTTGCTGCCGTCGAGCGCCGGGAACGCGCCGCCGCCCTTGCCCGTCGGCTGGTGGCAAACCGCGCAGTTCGCCGAGTAAACCTTGCCGCCGCGCTCCATCAGTTCGGCGAGCGTGTAGTTTTTGTTGGGATCGTCCTGGCCCGCGGCCATTTTCTTCTTCTGGTCGTCGACCCATTTCGCGTAGTCGTCATCGGACAGCACGTTCACGACGACGGGCATGTACGCATGCTCCTTGCCGCACAGCTCCGTACAGAAGCCGCGATACGTGCCGACCTTCTCTGCCTTGAACCACGTGTCGCGCACGAAGCCGGGGATCGCGTCCTGCTTCACGCCGAACGCGGGCACGTACCACGAGTGCACGACGTCGTTGGCAGTGGTGATGATGCGGATCTTCTTGTTGACAGGAACGACGAGCGGATTGTCGACTTCCTGCAGATAGGTGTCCGTGATCGGCGTCTGGCCGTTGACTTCGCTACGCGGCGTAGTCAGCGTGGACAGGTAGCTGATGCCTTCGCCCGGACCCTTCACGTAGTCGTAGCCCCACTTCCACTGATAGCCGGTGACCTTGACGGTCAGATCGGCGTTCGTGGTGTCCTTCATCGCGACGACTGTCCTGGTGGCGGGCAGCGCCATCAGCACGACGATGATGAACGGGACGATGGTCCAGATGATTTCGACGGTGGTGCTTTCGTGGAAATTGGCGGCCTTGAAGCCCTTCGACTTGCGGTGCGCGAAGATCGAATAGAACATCACGCCGAACACGCCGATGAAGATCACCGTGCACAGGATCAGCATGAACGTGTGGAGGCTGTAGAGCTCCTCGGCGATTCTGGTCACTGGCGGCTGGAGATTGATCTCATTGACGCGGGGGCCGCCCGGACTGTCGCCGACTGCAAGGGCGGCGCCGGCGAACAGCAGCCCGCTACACGCCAGCACGCCCATGAGGGCTCGCTTGATTGTTTTCATAGCTTCCTTACCCAAAATTTCCATTCAAACCCTCGACCCCGCTGGAAGGCTGCCCCTCGTCCTGTGGAACGGCGCGCGATTCAATATGCAACTTTTTGCGCCTAACACTGCCTGAGCCACAACCGCAGTTCGTCGGCGAATTGCGCGCGCCGATCTTGCGCAAGATGCAGCCCGACCGTGACACTTTCGCCACGCGAAACCAGCTTGATCCGGTCGCGCGGCGTCGCTCCTGGTTCGACCCGCACCCAACGCGGATTGAATTCGAACTGCGTGAGATGCTCGGCGCTGACCTGTTCGATCACGAGCCGGTTTGGAAACAGCCGGATACGCTCGTAATCGACAGCATGGCGCGCATAGATTGCGAATGCGACGCCGACAGCGAGCAGCTCGATACCTGTGAACGGCAACACCATCCACGCGCCGCACAGGACCAGCAAGAATGCTATCAACAGCGAGAACGCTGCGAGCGAGACATAGAAGAACACGAATTGCCGCGGTGAAACCGAACAATTGCGCTTCATCATCCAGTCTTTGAGGACGGGTTCTGATTCAGCCAGCAGATCGGTTGCATTCATCGCTGCCTCCCGCGAACCGCCAGTCACCGCATACTGCCACTGCCATTCACGCCCAGCTTAAATACCGCTACCCGAACCGCCGCCTCGGGCCTGCCGCTCCAATTGTGGGAACTTTGAGCGACAAACTGACGCATTATAGGGCCGATCCAGGGCATCCACAAGCAACGCTCTATCACCCGCCAAGCCAAGCTGCACAAGCCTCTGCGCCGATTTGACGCAGCTTTTGGCAGGGTTTTCGAGGTGGTAATTTCAGACATAACGGATGCCCTCTTTACCGCCTCAACGATTCTTTTGCCCGCCTCGTCCGATGTCCTCGATCCGCACGATTCCATGCCCTTCCGGCGTCGTGCGGGGCACCGCTTTCCATGCGTGTCCGTAGATCACCTCGAAGGTCAGCGGGATCGTGCCGTCGCCGCGGCGGCGCGCTTCGAGCGCGGCCAGCAGCGCACGGCGCATGCGCTTGGGCGCCGCGCCCGGCGGCACCTCGCGCTCGAACGGATACGCGCCCCAGCGGCGCACGTCCGCAAGCAGCGACTCGGGTGACTTGTAGGTGATGGTGAGCGTCTCCTGGTCCATCACCGGAATCTCGAAGCCGCTTTCAACCAGCATATCGCCAAGATCATGCATGTCGACGAAGTCGATCACATGCTTGCGCGAGCTCGCGCCGTGCGCAGCCTCGATTTCGGCGTAGGCGCCGCGCAATTCTTTCAGCGTGTCGGGTCCGAGCGTGCTGAACATCAGCAAGCCGTTGACCTTCAACACCCGCTGCCATTCGGGGAACACGAGATCGGGCCGCGAGTGCCAGTGCAGCGCGAGATTCGACCAGATGAAGTCGAATGCGCCCGAAGCGAAAGGCAACGCGGAAAAATCGGCCTGCGCGAAGCGCGGTCCCCGGGAGCCAAGCGCCTTGCCGAGCGAGGCGGGCAGAAAGCGCCGCCAGCTCGTGTCGGCGGCGTCGTGCGTGACGGCGCGAGCGAGCATCGCTCGCGAAAGATCAGCGCCGAACACGGGCGCTTCGGGAAAGCGCTCGCGCAACGAAGGGAGATCGTCGCCCGCGCCGCAGCCCGCATCGAGCACCTGCGCCGGGTTCACCTTGATGTAGTCGAGCCGCTCGCGCATGCGTTGAGCGATCTCGCGCGGCAGGAACGCGACGTCGTCGAACGTGGCGGCCCGGCGGTCGAAAATCTTCCGAAGACGGCGCGAATCATAGGCCGGACGGCTAGTTTCGGTGGGAGACACGGTTATGGAGTCGTACGGACGAAGAGTGCGAAGTATACTCGCTCGATTCCGTCCCTTCAGTGTCAGCGGCCTCGGGAGGCCTGTCGATATGCCGAAATGGGCTTTTCGGTGGTCTCTCGCGCCTCTTTCGCGACGACCGTTACGTGACCGGTTTGTCGGACTCGCGCAACGATCCATCTCGAAACTACGGGCGCTCGCGTGGTTCGCGTTGCCGACTCCGTGCGCCTTATGCGGCAATATGTCGCATAAGACTCTGTGCGGCTTTTGCGACGAAGCATGGTGGAACGAAGCGCGGCTGCGCTGTACCGTGTGCGCCGTACCGTTGAGCGGCTTTCGGCGCGCGAGCGTCATGCGCTATCGATGCGGCGATTGCATCTCAGCGCCGCCCGCGTTCGACGCGACGGTGGCGCTCGCCGACTATCGGGCGCCGCTTGACGCGCTTGCCGTCGGCCTCAAGTTTCGCGCCCGGCTCGCGCTGGCGCATGAGTTTGCGCGGCGGCTCGCAAGTTCCGCGATGGACGCGCTAGACGAACGCGATTGCCCGGACGTCGTCGCGCCCGTGCCATTGTCGGCGCGGCGGCTCGTCGAGCGCGGCTACAACCAGGCATGGGAAATCGCCCGGCCCTGCGCGAAAGCGCTGGGCATTCGCAGCGACGCGACGCTCGTGCGGCGCGTAATCGACACGGCGCCGCAATCGAAGCTCGATCTCGCTGCGCGCCGGCAGAACGTCGGGCGCGCGTTCGAAGTGGCAAGGCCCGTGCGCGGGCTGCATGTCGCGATCGTCGACGATGTGATGACGACGGGCGCGACGCTCGATGCACTGGCGCGCACGCTGAAGGCAGCCGGCGCGCGGCGCGTGACGAATCTCGTCGCGCTTCGCACACCGAAAAACTAGTTTTCGACTCACCCGCTTATGTTCAACGTCGTTCTCGTCGAGCCTGAAATTCCGCCGAACACCGGCAACGTGATCCGCCTGTGCGCAAACACGGGCGCGCGCCTGCATCTGATCGAGCCGCTCGGCTTTCCGCTTGACGACGCCAAAATGCGCCGCGCCGGTCTCGACTATCACGAGTACGCGCAAATGCACGTGCATCGCAACTGGGACGCACTGCTCGACAGCGAAGAGCCGAACCTCGCGCGCATGTTCGCGTTCACGACGCGCGGCTCCAGCCCGTTCCATTCGCACGCGTTCAACCCTGGCGACTGGTTCGTGTTCGGCGCCGAAACGCGCGGCCTGCCGGACGCCGTGCTGAACCGCTTTCCGGACGAACAGCGCGTGCGCCTGCCGATGCGCGCCGGCAACCGCAGCCTGAACCTGTCGAACACGGTGGCTGTCGTCGTCTTCGAGGCATGGCGTCAGGCGGGATTCGAAGGCGGCGCCTGAAGGCGCCCGTCGAGTCCTGCCTGGTAGCGCGAGTACATCGCCTCGTCGAAGCACGCGAAGATCACGCGTTCGATGGAAGGCGCTTTCGGCAATGTGTCGATGATAGTTTGAACGGCGATGCGCACCGCATCGTCGGCCGGAAAACGATAGATGCCGCAACTGATCGCCGGGAATGCGATGCTCGACAGGTGCGCATCGCGCGCGAGTTCGAGCGAGCGCCGGTAGCACGAAGCCAGCAACTGCGGCTCGCCGCGCTCGCCGCCGTGCCACACGGGTCCGACCGCGTGTATCACGTGACGCGCCTTCAGCCTGTGACCGGCTGTCATCTTCGCGTCTCCTGTCGCGCAGCCGCCTAGCGGCTCGCATTCGCGCAAAAGGTCCGGTCCGGCCGCGCGATGAATCGCGCCGTCGACGCCACCTCCGCCGAGCAATGACGTGTTCGCCGCGTTGACGATCGCGTCGACGTCGAGCGTCGTGATGTCGACGACGCGCGCCTCGAGCGTGCAACGGCCAATGGTGAGCATGGGGAAACCTCCGTATCGATCACAGCAACGATACGAAGTGGACAGCAAAAGAGGCGAGCCGTTCGGCGCTAGCCTTTACCGGCTGCGTTACAAGTCTTTCGACCAGACCTGGGCACGAAGGCCGCCTTTTTTTCGACTACTCCGCCTTGGCGTCCCGGCGCAGCAGCGCGCTCACCGCGTCCCGCGGCGCGACGCCGTTGAACAGCACGTCGCAGACAGCCTCGGTGATCGGCATTTCGATGCGCTTGTCCCGCGCGATTGACAGCACGCCGCGCGCGCAGCGCACGCCTTCGGCGACGTGACCGAGCGCGCCCAGGATATCGTCGAGCGAGCGGCCGCTGGCTAGCTGCATGCCGACCGTGCGGTTGCGCGACAGATCGCCCGTCGCGGTCAGGATGAGATCGCCGAGCCCCGTCAGGCCTGTGAAAGTCTCGGCGCGGCCGCCGAGCGCCGCGCCGAGGCGCGACATTTCCGCCAGACCGCGCGTGATCAGCGCCGCGCGTGCGTTCAGGCCGAGACCGAGACCGTCGGCGATGCCGGTGGCGATCGCCAGCACGTTCTTCACCGCGCCTCCGACTTCCACGCCGACTACGTCGTCACCGCTATAAATGCGCATCGCGCCATGATGGAACGCCGCGACGGTCCGCTCCCGGCACGCCGCCGACGCGCTCGCCACCGTCAGCGCGACGGGCAGCCCCTGCCCCACTTCGCGCGCGAAGCTCGGGCCGGACAGCACGCCATTGCTTGAATGTCCGCCCAGTTCCTGCGCGACGGCCTGATGCGGCAGCAATTGCGTATCGGCTTCGAAGCCCTTGCAGAGCCAGACGATATGCGCCGGCACCTTGCCCGCGTCGCGCATCGTGCGCAGCATCGCGCGCAAGCCCGCGACGGGCGTCGCGATGACGCACAGCGTGTCATCGGCGAGCGCGTGATCCAGCGCGAAGGCGAGGTTCGACTCGAACTGAAGCGCGCACGGTAACGCAACGCCGGGCAGATAGCGGGCGTTTTCGTGCGATGTGGTGAGTTCGGCGATGAGCGCGGCATCGCGCGCCCAGAGCACCGTGTCGTGACGCGCGGCCAGATGGCCGGCGAGTGCGGTGCCCCATGCACCGGCGCCGAGAACCGCGACCTTCATAGCCGGCACCGCCCGCGTGCGTCAGTGGTGCGCCGCGCTGCCCGCGCCGCCTTCTTGCGCGGCGATCTGTGCGACGCGTTGCTCGTACAGCGCCTGGAAGTTGATTTCGGCCAGGTGGATGGGCGGGAAGCCCGCGCGGGTGATCGCGTCGGCGATGTTGGAGCGCAGATACGGGAACAGGATGGTCGGGCAAGCAATGCCGACGAGGGGATCGATCTGCTCAGCCGGAATGTTGCGGATGTCGAAGATGCCTGCCTGCTTCGCTTCGATCAGGAACGCGACCTTGTCGTTGACCTTGGCCGTCACGGTGCCCGTGACGAGGATTTCGAACACCGTGTCCGCGAGACGCTCGGCCTTCACGTCGACTTCGACTTCGACCGACGGCATTTCCTGCTCCAGGAAAATAGCCGGCGAGTTCGGCTGCTCGAGCGACATGTCCTTCAAATAGATGCGCTGGATATTGAAGAACGGCTGGTTGTTGTCGTCGGACATGGTTTTCTGCTCCCTATATTTCGTTGCGGCGGACAGTGCCGCCAGATCTCATGGTGTTTCAGGCCGCCCCGAGGGACGGCGTCCAGCCAGCCGGTGCGAACCGCGCGAAAGCGCTGCCCGGCTTTCTCGTTTTTTCGCTGCCCCGCCGCACCGATTCGACGTCAGGCGGCGGCTTCGAGCAGCGGCGTCAGACCGCCCGCGCGATCGAGCGCGGACAGATCGTCGTAACCGCCGACGTGCCTGTCGCCGATGTACACCTGCGGCACCGTGCGACGGCCCGTACGCGTCATCATTTCCTGACGGCGCGCCGGATCCTTGTCGATCAGCACCTTTTCGATGTGCTCGACGCCGCGCGACTTTAGTAGACGTTCGGCCATCTGGCAATACGGGCACACCTGCGTGCTGTACATGATCACTTTGTTCACTTCGCAACTCCTTGTTTGACGACGGGCATGCCGGCCTGCTGCCAGGCGTTCACACCGCCTTCCAGCACGTGCACTTCCGCATAGCCTGCGTCGCGCACGATACGTGCCGCCTTGTTCGACTGCTGTCCCGTCTGGCATACCAGCAGCACCGGGTTGCTCTTATTCTTCCCGAGTTGGCTGACTTTCGCTTGCAGCTCGCCAAACTCGATCTGGCGCGCCGACGGCAGATGGCCGCTGGCGAACTCGGCCGCGGGCCGCAGATCGATGACGATGGCGTTGCGGCGATTGATCAGCTGCGTGGCGGCAGCCGCCGACAGGCCGCCGCGTCCGCGCCGGGAAATCGACGGCCACAGGAGCAACGCCCCGGAGACGAGGGCAATCGCAATCAGTACAAGGTTGGTGTAATCGGTGAAAAACTTCACGGAAGATCCGCCGGAAAAAAGGAAGGAATCGGATAAATCGGAAAGGGCAATCCGACCATTATAAAATAACCGTTTGACGCGATGGCGACCGCCAGCCGCAGGCTGCCGTTCCGCCCCGATTACCGCTTCCTCACTACCGACCGGCACGACATGTACAAACTCGTTCTCATCCGCCACGGCGAATCGACGTGGAACAAGGAAAACCGCTTCACCGGCTGGGTCGACGTCGACCTGACCGAACAGGGCAACCTCGAAGCGCAGCAGGCGGGCACGCTGCTGAAAGACTCGGGCTACACGTTCGACATCGCGTACACCTCGGTGCTCAAGCGCGCGATCCGCACGCTCTGGCACGTGCAGGACAAGATGGATCTGATGTACCTCCCCGTCGTGCACTCGTGGCGTCTGAACGAGCGGCACTACGGCGCGCTGTCGGGCCTGAACAAGGCCGAGACGGCCGCGAAGTTCGGCGACGACCAGGTGCTGGTCTGGCGCCGCAGCTATGACACCCCACCGCCCGCACTGGAGCCGACCGACGAACGCACGTCGTACAACGATCCGCGCTACGCGAAGGTGCCGCGTGAGCAGCTGCCGCTCACGGAATGCCTGAAGGACACCGTCGCGCGGGTGCTGCCCGTCTGGAACGAATCGATCGGGCCCGCAATCAAGTCGGGCCGCAAGGTATTGATCGCCGCGCACGGCAACTCGATCCGCGCGCTGGTCAAGTATCTGGACAACATTTCCGACAGCGACATCGTCGGCCTGAACATTCCGAACGGCGTGCCCCTCGTCTACGAACTGGACGAGGACCTGAAGCCGATCAAGCACTATTACCTCGGCGATCAGGAAGCGATCGCCAAAGCGCAGGCCGCTGTCGCCAAGCAGGGCAAGGCGGGCTGAGCACGGCTGCGGCGTCCTACGCTGGGTACGGGCGTGGCCCACAGCGCTGTGGGCCACGCGGTGGTCGGGCCACGCTGTCGGACGCACTATTTACCTTACCGGCCGCTTTTCGTCCATGTTTCGCGCGATCTTGCGCGGGCTCCTGGAATTGTACGCGCTTACTCCCGCTTTACTGACAGCACTGCCATGTACGCGCCATATTCCCGCCACACCGGCGCCGCAGGTGTCGCGGGCAGGAGCCGCGCGCAACGGCGATCCATACCGATGCATGCGCAACGGTATTGGCGAATCACCCCGAATCACCCGATTCATCCCGAACCACCCCGAATCACCCTATACGTAGCGCCATTTTTGGCATTGCTGGCGTCGGCCAGCGCACATTCGTTCCCCGGGGCGCCAGCGATCCTTAGAACCTCGCTGCGCGTGCGCTGTCGAACCCCGATCAACCGACCCATACAGGCCGTGCGAGCGTCACGTTATACTTGTCCGTCCTTTATCCTTTGACGCTGCCACGCGCTTCCGACCGCAACATACTCTATGCGAAAGAACCTGAAAAACATCGGCCTTATCGCCGCGGGCCTCGCTACCGGCGTTTTTGCAACCCTGCAACTCAGCGCCTCGGCCCAGCAACCCGCGTCCTCGCCGCTGCCGCTCGACCAGCTGCGGCTCTTCGCCGAAGTCTTCGGGCAGATCAAGCATGAGTATGTGGAGCCCGTCGACGACAAGAAGCTGCTGACGGCCGCGATCAAGGGCATGGTGTCGAGCCTCGACCCCCACTCGTCGTATCTCGACAAGACCGACTATGAAGAGCTGCAGGAACAGACCAAGGGGCGCTTTGCGGGCCTCGGCATCGAAATTTCGCAGGAAGACGGGCTGATCAAGGTCATTTCGCCGATCGAAGACACCCCCGCGTTCCGCGCCGGCATCCGCCCCGGCGACCTGATCACCCGCATCAACGACAAGCCCGTGCGCGGCATGACGCTGGACAAAGCCGTCAAGCAGATGCGTGGCGAGCCGGGCACAAAGGTCACGCTGACCATCTTCCGCAAGACCGACGACCGCACGTTCCCGCTCACGGTGACGCGCGCGATCATCAAGGTCCAGAGCGTGAAGGCGAAGGTCCTCGCACCGGGCTACGCGTACGTGCGCATCACCAGCTTCCAGGAGCGCACGGTGCCCGACCTCGCAGCCAAGCTGCAGGACATCGCGCGCCAGCAGCCGAACCTGAAGGGCCTGATCCTCGACTTGCGCAACAACGGCGGCGGTCTGCTGCAAAGCGCCGTCGGCGTCGCGGGCGCGTTCCTGCCGCCCGATTCCGTCGTCGTGTCGACCAACGGGCAGATTCCGGACTCGAAGCAGGTCTATCGCGACACCTATGACAACTATCGCCTGCCGTCCTTCGACGGCGATCCGCTGAAGAGCCTGCCGCCCATCTTCAAGACCGTGCCGATGATCGTTCTGACCAACGCGTACTCGGCGTCGGCGTCGGAAATCGTCGCGGGCGCGCTGCAGGATCAGCATCGCGCGCTGATCGCCGGCAAGACGACGTTCGGCAAGGGCTCGGTGCAGACCGTGCGTCCGATGACGGCGGATACGGCGCTGCGGCTGACCACCGCCTACTACTACACGCCGAGCGGCCGTTCGATCCAGAACAAGGGCATCCGTCCCGACGTCGCGGTCGATCAATATGCGGACGGCGATCCCGACGACGCGCTCGTCACGCGCGAAGTGGACTACTCGAACCACCTTGCGAACACGCAGGACCCGAACGAGAAGAAGGAACAGGAACAGCGCGAACAGGAGCGCATGGACCAGTTGCGCCTGCTCGAAGAGCAGAACGATAAGAAGACGCCGGACCAGCGCGCGAAGGATCGCGATCGCAAGCCGGTCGAGTTCGGTTCCGCCGACGACTTCATGCTGCAACAAGGCCTGAACAAGCTCGAAGGCAAGCAGGTGATCGAATCGAAATCGCTGATGGAGCGTCGTCTCGCGCAGAACAAACCGGCGCAATCGGCGTCGGCGCCTGTTGCCGTGAAGCCGGCGCTGCCGTCCACGCCGACGGCGACAAACCCGGCGGCGCCCGCGTCGGCGACGGCGCCGGCGTCACAACCGGCCACGCCGACCAAGTAAGCGTCACCCGTGTCTTCGCGGCGTGCCGCGAAGACACTTTCCCCGCGCGATTAGAATAACGAGAACCGCGCCGCATTCCCTCTCCCGCGCGCGCGACCACTACGACACGCGCCGCGCCCCGCCATGAACGACGACCAACTTCTGCGCTATTCCCGCCACATCCTCGTCGACGAACTCGGCATCGAGGCTCAGCAACGCTTTCTCGATGCGCACGCCATTGTCATCGGCGCGGGTGGGCTGGGCTCCCCGGCGGCGATGTATCTGGCGGCAGCGGGCGTCGGCAAGCTGACGCTCGTCGACGCCGATACCGTCGATCTCACCAACCTGCAGCGGCAGATCCTGCATGTGACGAAGTCGGTGGGACGGCTGAAGGTCGAGTCAGGACGCGACACGATCGCGCAACTGAACCCGGACGTCGAAGTAAACACAGTGGCCGAGCGCGTCGATGACGCGTGGCTCGATCACACCGTGCCGCAAGCGTCCGTCGTGCTCGACTGCACGGACAACTTCGCGACCCGCCACGCGATCAACCGCGCGTGCGTCGCGCATCGCGTGCCGCTCGTATCGGGCGCGGCGCTGCGGTTCGATGGCCAGATCAGCACGTTCGATTTCGGCAACGACGACTCACCCTGCTACGCCTGTGTGTTTCCGGAAGACCAGCCGTTCGAGGAGGTCGCCTGCTCGACGATGGGCGTGTTCGCGCCCACGGTCGGCATCATCGGCGCGATGCAGGCGGCGGAAGCGCTGCGCGTGATCGCGGAGATCGGTGAGCCGCTGGTGGGCCGCCTGATGATGCTAGATTCGCTTCGGATGGAGTGGAACACGATGCGCATCGCGCGCCAGCCCGACTGTCCCGTGTGCGGCGAGCGGCACCGTCCGTCAGTTTGACTGTAACGCCGGAAGGTCCACGAAGCAGCGCCTGAAGAAGCGCGTCAGGCCTGCGCGACGCGCTCCAGCGCCGATTGGACCTCTTCCGGCTCGAACGCGGCCAGCACGTCGGCGACGGGCTTCTCCAGCGTCTTCAGATGCGAGCGCAGGATTTCCTGCTTGACGAGCAGCAACTGGCTCGGGTGCATCGAGAATTCCGTCAGCCCCATGCCCAGCAGCAAACGCGTCAGCGACGGATCACCCGCCATTTCCCCGCAGATCGACACGGGCACGCCCGCGCGCTTTGCCTCGCGCAGCGTGAAAGCGATCAGATGCAGCACTGCGGGATGCAGCGGGTCGTACAGGTGCGCGACCGCGTTGTCGGCGCGATCGATCGCGAGCGTGTACTGGATCAGGTCGTTGGTGCCGATCGACAGGAAATCGAGCCGCTTCAGGAACAGCGGCAACGCGATCGCCGCCGCCGGAATCTCGATCATCGCGCCGACGCGGACGTTCGGATCGTAGGCGAGCCCCGCGTCGTCGAGTTGACGCTTGGCTTCCTGGATCAGGTCGAGCGTCTGGTCGATCTCACGCGCGTGCGCGAGCATCGGAATCAGAATCTTCACCGAGCCGAACGCCGACGCGCGCAAGATCGCGCGCAACTGCGTGAGGAACATGTGCGGCTCGGACAGGCTCCAGCGGATCGCGCGCAAGCCCAGCGCCGGGTTGGGCGCCGTCTCGAACTCGTCGCCGATCGAATCGAGCGGCTTGTCCGCGCCGACGTCGATCGTGCGGATCGTCACGGGCATACCGTTCATCAACTCGACCGCGCGCTTGTACGCGGTGAACTGCTCTTCCTCTTCCGGCATCCCGTCCTTCTGGTTCATGAAGAGGAATTCGGTGCGGAACAGGCCGATGCCCGTCGCGCCTGCATCGAGCGCGGCCTGCGCGTCGTCGGGCAGCTCGATGTTCGCGCACAGTTCGATGCGCGTGCCGCATACCGTCTGCGTCGGCGAAAACTTCAGGCGTTGCAGCTTGCGCGCTTCGAGTGCCTTCTCGCTCTGCCGGTACGAGTACTCTTCGAGCACGATGGGCGCCGGATCGACGATCACGATGCCGTGATCGCCGTCGACGATGATCAGATCGTCCTGACGGATCAGCGCGCTCGCGTGCTGCACGCCGACCGTGGCAGGAATACCGAGACTGCGCGCGACGATCGCCGTATGCGACGTGCGGCCGCCGAGATCCGTGACGAAGCCCTGGAACGTCTGTGTCTTGAACTGCATCATGTCGGCGGGCGCGATGTCGTGCGCCACCACGATCATTTCGTCGCAGCGGCCATGAATGCCGTTGATCAGCGCGCCCGACGCGCCCGCGAGCGCCTTCAGCACGCGCTCGACCACCTGTTCGATGTCGGCTTTGCGCTCGCGCAGGTATTCGTCTTCGACTTCGTCGAAGTGACGCGTCAGGCGTTCGAGCTGCTCCGTCAACGCCCATTCGACGTTGTAGCGGCGCGTGCGGATGAGGTCGATGGTTTCCTGAACGAGCATGGGATCGTTCAGGATCATTGAATGTACGTCGATGAAGGCGCCCATTTCGGTGGGCGCGTCGGCGGAAAGATCGCCGCGCAGTTCATCGAGTTCGTAATGCACCGTCGTTTGCGCCGTGCGAAAACGCTCCACCTCGCCTTCGATCTGCGTAGGCTCGATCAGATAGTGGTCGACGTCGAGTGCAGCCGGGGCGATCAGATATGCCCGCCCGATGGCGATACCGCGTGACACGGGAATTCCATGCAGCGTGAACGACACGCGCACCTCCTCTAGTTGTGTAATGCCGCGGCAAACCGCTGCAGTGCTCTCAGACCCCGCCGATCATTATAAATTCCGTACCGCGTAACGGCGCTGTGCAGCGCAGCATGCAACGGGATTGCGCAACGGCCTCGAGGCTCTCGTCGAGCTTGCAATGCATCTGTTTTCGGCATTCGCATCGCCGGGCATCGCCGCTTTCATCGACAGAAGCAACAGAATGCCGCGTGCGCGACGCGCCTCGGACAAACTCGACGGCCAAAATGGAAACGCCGCGACATTGCGCGGCGTTTTCTTCCAGAACGAAAGCGGCAGCCGTCTTTTTTATTGTCCCTCGCCGAATTTGTCGGCGATCAGTTGAAGCAGCGCATCCATCGCTTCTTTTTCGTCCGAGCCTTCCGTCTCGATGACCACCGTGCTGCCGATGCCCGCCGCCAGCATCATCACGCCCATGATGCTCTTCGCGTTGATGCGCCGGCCGTTGCGGCTCATCCAGATTTCCGACTGAAAGTTGGCGGCAAGTTGTGTCAGTTTGGCCGACGCGCGAGCGTGCAGCCCCAATTTGTTCACAATCGTCGTTTCCTGTTGCAGCATGAATGGGTCCGATGCGCTGATGTTGAAGTGATCGAAATTTAGACGGAAAGCCGCCACGCGGTGCGCGTGCGTTGCTGCGCACGGCACGGAGCGCTCATGCGTCGTTCCCGGTGCAGCCGGTGTAGCCGCCCGCCTTGCAGGTCTCGGCAAGCGCGCTGTCGGGTGGTGTCGCGGGAATACAGTCGTCGGTGTTCGTGACGGAAGCGGCAGGCGGGGTCGCCGGCCCGACGGAATGAATGCCCTTGGTCGCGCCCGCCAGCGCCTTGTCGACGAGCACGTCGAGCGGCGTCGCGCGGTAACAGACGGCGCGCACCAGCATCGGCAGATTCACACCCGCGAGCACGCGCACGTCGGGAATCGTCGCGAGCCGCCCCGCGATGTTCGACGGCGTCGCGCCGAACATGTCCGTCAGCACGAGCGCGCCGTTTTCTTCCTTGAGCCTGTCGATTTCCGAATGCGCGAACGATACGACCTCTGCGGGATCGCAATCCGGCGACACGTCGATGACGCCGATGCGGGCGGGCAAGCCGCCGTAAATGTGAGCGACACACTCGCGTAGCGCGGTGGCGAAGGGAGCGTGTGCAATGATCAGAATGCCTGCCATGTCAGCCTTGCTGCAGAAAACCGCCCGAAAATCGCGGCCGTGCTTCCGGGACGCCGCGATTGTGCCAAACCCAAGGCCAGACACGGCGAACGGAAAAGCAGGTCCATCGAACTCGCCTGAGATCGGGCCGCCAAGGGGCCGGATCACGCGGGCCCTCGCGGGCCGCTTTCAGGGGAGCGGGCATTGTAACAGCCTCATTTTCACGCTTTCGGCCTTTTCACGCTTGGCTGGCCCATCATGGACGGGTCGACAGCGCGTCAATTTCCAACCCTGAACATGGCGGCACGCACGCACCGCTTCAACCGACGGCTTTCTCCAGTGCGTCGATGAACATGCCTGCGACGTCGAAGCCCGTCTGATCCATGATCTCGCGAAAGCACGTCGGGCTCGTGACGTTCACCTCGGTCAGCCAGTCGCCGATCGCATCGAGCCCGACGAGCAGCAGGCCGCGCGCTTGGAGCACCGGGCCCAGGGTCTCGGCGATCTCGCGATCACGCGCCGTCAGCGGCTGCGCGACACCCAGTCCGCCCGCCGCGAGATTGCCGCGCACCTCGTTGCCCTGCGGAATGCGCGCGAGCGAGTACGGCACCGGCTGGCCGCCGATCAGCAGAATGCGCTTGTCGCCCGATTTGATCTCGGGAATGAACTTCTGCGCCATCACTGAGCGCGCTCCGTCGTGACTCAGCATCTCGACGATCGAGCCGAGGTTCATGCCATCCGCCTTCACGCGGAACACGCCCATGCCGCCCATGCCGTCGAGCGGCTTCAGGATCACGTCGCCATGTTCGGCGTGGAACGCGCGCAGGCGGGCGGGATCGCGCGTGACGAGCGTCGGCGCGACGAACTGCGCAAACTCGCCGATCGCCATCTTTTCCGAGTGGTCGCGGATGGCCTGGGGCTTGTTGAAGATGCGCGCGCCCGCGCGCTCGGCCAGCTCGAGCAGCCAGGTCGAGGTCACGTATTCCATGTCGAACGGCGGGTCCTTGCGCATCAGCACCGCGCCGAAGCTCGCCAGCGCGCGCGGCTCGACGGGCTGCGCTTCGTACCAGACGTCGCGGTGGCCATCCGACCGATCGCCGACGATTTCGAAACGGTACAGGTTCGCCTCGACGCCGCTGCCCGTCCACGCCAGATGCTGCGGCTCGCACGCGTACAACGTATGGCCGCGCTTCGCGGCCTCGGCCATCATCGCGTAGGTCGAATCCTTATAGATCTTGAAGCGGGAAAGCGGGTCGGCGATGAAGAGAATGTCCATGGAGTTCCTGATGCGCCCTCGCGGGCCTCACATTGTTCGTCGTGGCGTACGTCAGGCGAATGCGCCGAAGCGGCGCGCCCCACGTGCCGTTGCAGCCGCGCTCGACGCGGCGGGAGCGTCAGCCTACCGCGAGCGGGCAGATCTTGCAGATGGCCTGCTCATGATGAGCCGGTCACGCGTTGCTGACGCACCGCACGGCGGACAACCCGCCAGCGCGTCCGTCCTCAGACCTGGATCGCCTCCGGATCGGTCTTTTCGAGTTCCACCGATGCCGCCAGCAGCCCGAGCCGTCCCACCACGCCATACATGTAGAAGCGGTTGGGCGGCGCAGCGCCCGGCTTGGCGTGCGCATCCGGCAGCGCCGTATGCTCGAAGCCGAGCGGAACGAAATGCATACCGGGCGCATTCAGATTCTGGTCGCGATCACGGCTGCCATGCACGCGATAGAAACCGCCGACCACATACCGGTCGATCATGTACACGACGGGCTCGGCCACCTCCTCGCCGATGCGCTCGAACGTGTAGACGCCTTCCTGCACGAGCATGTCGTGCACTTCGAGTCCTTCCTTCGTGGTCGCCATCTTCGTGCGCTCCCGCTTGGTGAGCGCGGCGACTTCAGACGCGTCGTGCACCGTCATCACACCCATGCCATAGGTGCCCGCGTCCGACTTGATGACGACGTACGGCCGTTCCGAAATGCCGTACTCGCGGTACTTCTTCGCGATCTTCTTGAGCACGCCGTCGATCGCATCGGCCAGCGCCTCTTCGCCCATGCGCGCCTCGAAGTCGACGCCCTCGACGTGCGCGAAATATGGATTGATCATCCACGGGTCGATCTCGACCATCTTCGCGAACTTCTTCGCGACATCGTCGTAGCACGAGAAGTGCGTCGACTTGCGGCGCACGGCCCAGCCCGCATGCAGCGGCGGCAGCACGTATTGCTCGTGCAGATTTTCGAGGATGGGCGGAATGCCGCCCGACAGATCGTTGTTCAGCAGGATCGAGCACGGGTCGAAGTTCTTCAGCCCGAGCCGGCGCGCAGAGCGCTCCAGCGGCTCCAGCACGATCTTCTGGCCGTCCGACAGCGAGATGGTGACGGGCCCGACGATGCTTTCGTCAAGTGTGCCGAAGCGGACGTTCAGCCCCGCCTGGCGCATGATCGTCGCGAGCCGCGCGACATTTTCCAGATAGAACGCGTTGCGCGTGTGACGCTCGGGAATCACGAGCAAGTTCTTCGCGTCCGGACAGATCTTTTCGATCGACGCCATTGCCGCCTGCACGGCGAGCGGCAGCGTTTCCTGCGGCAGATTGTTGAACGCGCCGGGAAAGAGATTGGTATCGACGGGGGCGAGCTTGAAACCGGCGTTACGCAGATCGACCGAACAATAGAACGGCGGCGTGTGCTCCTGCCATTCGAGGCGGAACCAGCGTTCGATCGCGGGCGTGGCGTCGAGGATCTTCCGCTCGAGGTCGAGCAGCGGGCCGTTTAACGCCGTAACTAAATGCGGAACCATGATCACTCGCAGACTGGAGAAAAAAGATTGTAGAGCAATTGCCCTGCCCATTTGGGGACGGTTTCTCCATTCGCAAGTTATGGGTGGATGCATTCTCCCTATAGGAACGATAGCCGGAAAATCTGCTGTTTGTGAGATGAGATTGCGGCATGCGGCGTCGAGGCGCCGCAGCATGAAAAAAGCCCGCCGTGAAGGCGGGCCAAAGTCGCTGTGCTTATACCTTTCGAGAACCCGTCGCCGGGAAATGTTGCTTTATTCGACGTGCTCGCCGTGCAGGATCACGTCGAGACCTTCGCGCTCTTCTTCTTCCGTCACGCGCAGGCCGATCGTCACGTCGATGATCTTCAGCAGGATGAAGCTGATCACGCCGCTGTAGATGAGCGTCGTCAGGACGCCCTTCAGCTGGATGATCACACTGCCGTCCGCGCCGCCGATGTCCTTGACGGCGAACACACCCGTCAGGATCGCGCCGACGATACCGCCGATGCAGTGCACGCCGAACGGGTCGAGCGAATCGTCGTAGCCCATCTTGTGCTTGAGCCACGTGGCCGACCAGAAGCACACCACGCCCGCGATCAGGCCGATGGCGAGCGCGCCGCCCACGCCGACGAAGCCCGAAGCCGGCGTGATCGCCACGAGACCCGCCACTGCGCCCGATGCGATGCCGAGCACCGACGGCTTGCCCTTCGCGATCCATTCGGCAAACATCCAGCCCAGTGCGGCGATGCCCGTTGCAACCTGCGTCGTCATCATCGCGAAACCGGCACGGCCGTCAGCCGCCACTGCCGAACCCGCGTTGAAGCCGAACCAGCCAACCCACAGCATCGACGCACCGATCATCGTCAGCACGAGGTTGTGCGGCGCCATCGAGTCCTTGCCGTAGCCCGTGCGCTTGCCGAGCACCAGACAGCAGACGAGGCCCGCGATACCCGCGTTGATGTGCACCACCGTGCCGCCCGCGAAGTCGAGGATGCCCGCGCTAGCCAGCCAGCCCGTCGGTTCCCAGACCATGTGCGCGATCGGCGAATAGACGATGATCGACCACAGCGTCATGAAGATCAGCATCGCGGAAAACTTCATGCGGTCCGCGAACGCGCCGGTAATCAGCGCCGGCGTGATGATCGCGAACGTCATCTGGTAGATGAAGTAGACCGATTCCGGGATGGTCGGCGCAAGGTGGCTGACGGTGAGCGTCGTGGCCTTGTCGCCCTTGATATAGGCCATGCCGTGCATCACCACGCGCGAGAAGCCGCCGATGAACGAGCCGCCTGGCGTGAATGCGAGGCTGTAGCCGATCACCGTCCAGATCACCGTCACGATGCAGGTGATCGCGAAGCTCTGCATGACGGTGGCAAGCACGTTCTTCTTGCGGACCATGCCGGCGTAGAAGAGCGCGAGACCAGGGATCGTCATGAACAGCACGAGGGCCGTCGAGGTCAGCATCCAGGCGGTGTCGCCGGAATTAATCTTCGACGAATCGACCGAGAACGGCGCCGTCGGTGCCGCGGGCGCCGCTTCCGAAGCGGGCGCCGCGGCCGATGCGTCAGCGGGAGCGCTGGCCGCCGGTGCCGCCGAAGCGTCTGCGGCAGGCGCGCTCGCAGCGGGCGCCGCCGCTGCATCCGACGAAGCCGGCGCGCTCGCCGTGGTGGCCGCAGCGGAAGCCGCTGCGGGTGCCGACGCGTCGTCCGCGAGGGCAGCGCCGATGCCGACCGTCAGCAGCGAGCCGGCCATCAGCAGGGACATCATTAATTTACGCATCTTCAGTTTCCTCTTGTCGCTGTTTTTTACAGTGCGTCCGCGCCGGTCTCGCCGGTACGAATACGAATCACCTGTTCGATCGGCGTGACGAAGATCTTTCCGTCGCCGATCTTGCCCGTACGCGCCGCCCGCTCGAGGGCTTCGATCGCCTGGTCGACGATGTCGTCCGACACGGCCGCCTCGATCTTCACCTTCGGCAGAAAGTCGACGACGTATTCGGCTCCCCGATACAACTCCGTATGACCCTTCTGACGCCCAAACCCTTTGACCTCCGTCACCGTGATCCCGGAGACGCCGATCGCCGACAGGGCTTCGCGCGCCTCATCGAGCTTGAACGGCTTGATGATTGCGGTAATGAGTTTCATGAAATCCTCGCTGTAGTGACTCAACCCGTTTGCGTGACTTGCATTTGCCTTGCGCCCTGCTTTCGATCATTCCCCGGAACGGCAAGCAAGAGCGCATCTCCAGACGGCGTCCCGCCGGTGCGCGCGGCAGTAACAGCAACGTCCATGCCATGTTTGTGGCAGACTCCCGCCGGCGCTTGTGGCACAAGGGTTTGCGCGTTTACTTGTCCGAACGGCCAGTTCAGGTCGGGGGCGGTGGCGCACCCGGAGGATCGTTGCTAGAGTGTTTGCAGGCTTGGATCTCAGGCGCGCGCACCAATGGCGCACACGTTGCGGCGGCTTGGCGGCAGGTTTGCACCAGAAACGATCATTCAGTGTTACGAGGCACGCGCGTAACGACACATGCACATTTTTTGTGCAATAAGGGGAATGAAATGAAGCAACCGAACGACATCTTCAACGACTTTCAGGCTCGCGTTTCCGAGCTGTTCAAAAATTCGCCGGCCAAAGATGTCGAACGCAACGTGCGCGCGATGCTGTCGCAGGGGTTCTCGAAGCTCGATCTGGTCACGCGCGAAGAGTTCGATACGCAGACACAGGTGCTCGTGCGCACCCGCGCGCGTCTTGAAGAACTCGAGCGCCGCGTCGCTGAGCTCGAGCAGAAGCTGCCTGTGACGCAATCGTCCTGAACACGCTCATTTGAACTGCACATCACTGGCAAGCGGCCCGTGACGTCATCAGCGCTTTAAGGTGAACGCGCCCGCTGGGCGCGTCCGGACGGGAGAAAACATGTCGCTTGCCGTGGTGCGCAGTCGCGCGCCGGCCGCTGGCCGCGCGCCCGAAGATACCGTCGAGGTTCATCTCGCGAACGGACTTCCCTCTTTTTCCATCGTCGGTCTGCCCGATCTCGAGGTGCGCGAAAGCCGCGAGCGTGTGCGGGCGGCACTGCTCAACTGCGGGCTCGACTTTCCCGTGCGCCGGATCACGGTCAATCTCGCGCCCGCCGACCTTCCGAAGGAATCCGGGCGTTTCGATCTGCCCATCGCGCTCGGCATCCTGGCCGCGAGCGGACAGATTCCCGTCGAATCGCTGGCGCAACGCGAATTCGCAGGCGAACTGTCGCTGACGGGCGCGCTGCGTCCGATGCGCGGCGCCTTTGCGATGGCGTGCGGCACGGCGCGCGGTCATCTGTCCTCCGAAGCTTCGTCCGACGCTCCACTGCCTGCCGGCGCCGACGGACGCACGCCCGAGCTCTACCTGCCGCGTGCCAGCGCAAAAGAAGCGGCGCTCGTGCCCGGCGTCGCCGTCTACGGCGCAGCCGATCTGCCGTCGCTTTGCGCTCACCTCGCGGGTGACGCGGACGCGCGGCTGTATCCCGTTGCCGCTGTGGCGCTATCCAGCGAAGCCGCCGCGCCGCCCGACATGGCGGACGTCATCGGCCAGCGCGGCGCGCGGCGCGCGCTCGAAGTCGCGGCAGCCGGCGGACATCACGTGCTGATGATCGGACCGCCCGGCGCGGGCAAGTCGATGCTCGCCGCGCGACTGCCCGCACTCTTGCCGCCGATGACCGACGACGAAGCGCTGACGTCCGCGGCGCTGCTCTCAGCGAGCGCCGCGGGGTTCGCGCCCGCGCAGTGGCGCCAGCGGCCGTTCCGCGCGCCGCATCATTCGTCGAGCGCGGCGGCGCTCGTTGGCGGCCGCAATCCGCCGCAGCCCGGCGAGATCACGCTCGCGCATCTGGGCGTACTGTTTCTCGACGAATTGCCCGAATTCGACCGGCATGTGCTCGAAACGCTGCGCGAACCGCTTGAGAACGGCCGCATCACGATTTCGCGCGCCGCGCTTCAGGCCGACTTCCCAGCGGCATGCCAGCTAATCGCCGCGATGAATCCCTGTCCATGCGGCTGGCGCGGCGACCCCGGTGGCCGCTGCCGATGCACGCCGGAAGTCGCCGCCCGCTACATGCGCAAGCTCTCCGGACCGCTGTTGGACCGCATCGACATCCAGATCGAAATTCCTGCGCTGTCACCGGCGGAACTGTCGGCCCGCTCGGTGACGCGCGGTGAGGAGAGCGCGGCGATTGCGCAACGGGTCGAAGCAGCGCGGGCGCGTCAGCTGCAGCGGCAGGGCAGGACAAACCGCGAACTCAGCGGCCGCGAAGTGGATGAGGTTTGCCGCCCCGACGCCGATGGCGAGCGGCTGTTGCGCGAAGCAGGCGAGCGCTTCGGCTGGTCAGCGCGCGCTTACTATCGCGTGCTGAAGGTTGCGAGAACCATCGCTGATCTGGCCGGTACCGAAGTTCCGGATGCAGGGCAGGTCTCCGAGGCTGTTCAGTATCGACGGGCGTTCTGTAATCAGTAAAAACTACAGAAGACAAAAAATGCGTGTCAAGACTTGACTTATGCACATTTCCGGCCCACCGATAAGTTTTGATACAACTGAAAGCCTATTGTGAGGCGACTCGCCGACGTCATTGATTTTATTGGCTTTTTCAGAATGCCAAGATTCAGGGCAAATCGACAAATCGCCCGTGGCATGGGGATCTGCGGCCCACCGCACGAAGTTACCAACAAAGTTATCCACAGATCCTGTGGGTAACCAAAAAACTCCCATGTAAACCGACGATTAGCGGACTTTTCTGCGAAGGAACTTTCACTTCCCTGAGCGCTCTGAGGCACACTCGTTCGGCCCAAATCAGTAAAGTTTGAACGATCCGAAGAATTGTTCGATTTGTTCGGGAGGCGGTTCCTTGCTGGCGATCACGGCCGCCTGGTAGACATGGCGTCCTTTTGCGACCAGCCGCGCGTGCATGGTCCGCGCTTCGTGCTGCGGGCCTGCCTTGCCGTTGAAGGTCATTTCGAGCCCCTGCACCTCGCCGCCCGCCGCGAGCGGAATCGAAGTCGTATGGGCATCAGGCGCCGAGCCGAGGTTGCGTGCGAGGCCCGAGCGCAGGTAATCGAGGGCGCTGCGCTGCACTTGCGGATCGTCGCTTGGCAGCATCACGGTGCCGACCGCGAACACCGCGTCGCCCGCCTCGGCGATTTGCATCGCCATTTTCATCGGCGTGCCGCCGATGTCGATCTGCCGTTCGTCGGAGGTCGGCTTCGCGGGCAGGTCGACCGTATAGCCGTTGTCGTTGTTCATGATCGTGCGCCAGTCGTAGGTCGGCGAACAGGCGGCCAGCAGCCAGCCGGCCGACAGCGCGGCGATGGCCGTCGCCGTCAGCGGGCGGAGCGAGGCGAGCGAAGAAGCGAAACGGTGAGCGAACTGACGCAAACGTGATAGGAGCATGGCGCGGCGAACGTGATGACGTGGCGTAAAGGACCATTATCCGCCGCCGACCAGAGTTAGCGCTTTAGCGCTTACTGTGGTCCCATGCCACGTCGGCTGGAGTTGGCGCTTTGGCGCCTACTCCAGCCACTTGGCGAGTCGAACAGAGTTGGCGCTTTGGCGTCTACTCTGGTCCCACGCCATGTCAGCCGGAGTGTGCACTCCAGCGCCTGCTCCAGCCCCTTGCCCAGTCGCCCAAGGCTAGCGCTTGGGCGCTTCTTCTGGCCCCATGCCAAATCGACCAAGGCTAGCCCCTCGCGCGTTAGCCCGGCCTCCACACAAAACGGTCGACAATCGCACTTGAGCGCTCACGTTATCCTCCGCTTAACCGCACGCCCAACCGCGTCGCGGGATTGCCGGTACAATATGAAACCATATGCGGGCGCTCATCCCTTCGCTGTTCCACCACCATCTGGGCGCCTTGAAGCCGCGCGTTTCCCGAGGTCCCGTCCATGAGCCAAACCGCCGTTTCCCGTCGTTCGAGCCCGATTCGCTATATCGCCGCGGCCGTCGTCGCCGGCGTGATCGCGGTCGCTGGTTACTTCGCGTTCGGCAGCCAGCAGCACGTGCCTGACGCGACGTTCACCCTGTTGTCGGGCCAGAAAGTGTCGACGGCCGACCTGAAAGGCAAGGTCTACCTCGTCAACTTCTGGGCAACGAGCTGCGACACCTGCATGAAGGAAATGCCCCAGATGATCCAGACGTACAACCGCTTCAAGGACAAGGGCCTCGAGTTCGTCGCCGTCGCGATGAGCTACGACGCGCCGATGTACGTCACCAACTACGCCGAAACGCGCCGCCTGCCGTTCAAGGTCGCGATGGACGACGGTTCCGCCGCGAAACAGTTCGGCAATGTCCAGTTGACGCCGACCACGTTCGTGATCGACCGCAACGGCAAGGTCCTGAAGCGCTACGTCGGCGAGCCGCAGTTCGCGGAACTCGACCAGCTGCTCGAAAAGGCGCTCGGTACGACCTGATCCGAGCGCCTCACTTCCGACGGCGGGCGTCGCGCTGAATCTTCCCAGCGCACCCGCCGTCAGCGGCATTTCAAACCCGCATCACCTTTCATTTTCCCCACGCGCAGCCAGGCCGTAACGCTTGATCTTCTCGTAAAGCGTCGCCTTGCCGACCTGCAGCCGGTCCGCCGCCATCGCCACGGCGCCGCCCGTCTGCTCCAGCGCCTCGGCGATCACCGCACGCTCGAACTGCTCGACGCGCTCCTTCAAAGGCTGCGTGACCGACGTAAGCGTATCGTCGGCCGCCGTCGCCGCCGTATCGTCGCCGACACCCAGCACGAACCGGTCCGCCGCGTTGCGCAACTCGCGCACATTGCCGGGCCATTCGCGCTGCATCAGGTTGGTACGCTGCCGGTCGGTGAGGATCGGCGCGGGACGCTGATAACGGACGGCCGCATCGAGCAGGAAATGCTCGAACAGCGGCACGATATCCTCGCGCCGCTCGGACAGCGGCGGCAGCGCGATCGTCACCACATTCAGCCGATACAGCAGATCGCGCCGGAACGTGCCCGCCGCGACGTGCTCGGTCATGTCGCCCTTGGCCGCCGCGACGATCCGGCAATCGACACGTATCGGCTGATTCGACCCGAGCCGCTCCAGCACGCCGTCTTGCAGCACGCGCAGCAGCTTGACCTGCAGTGCGAGCGGCATGCTTTCGATCTCGTCGAGAAAGAGCGTGCCGCCCGACGCATGCTCGAGCTTGCCGATGCGCCGCTTCGCCGCGCCCGTGAATGCTCCAGGCTCATAGCCGAACATCTCGGATTCGAACATCGGCTCCGGCAGCGCGCCGCAGTTCACCGCGAGAAACGGCTTGTCCCGGCGGGGCGACAGCTCGTGCAGACTGCGCGCGATCAGTTCCTTGCCCGCGCCCGTATCGCCGTTGATCAGCACCGATGCATCCGTCGGCGCAACGTTCGCGATCAGCTTGCGCACCTGCTCGATGGCGAGACTGCGGCCGATGATGCGTGGCGCAAGCGTCCCCTGCTCCGCAAGCTCGCGGCGCAGCGCGAGGTTTTCGAGCACCAGCGTGCGGCGCTCCAGTGCGCGTCGCACGGTTTCGATCAGCCGCTCCGAAGCGAACGGCTTTTCGATGAAGTCGTACGCGCCGTCGCGCATCGCCTGCACGGCCATCGAAATATCGCCGTGCCCCGTGACGAGAATCACGGGCACATCGGGTGCGCGCTCGCGGCATTGCGCGAGCAGATCGAGACCGCTTGCGCCGGGCAGGCGGATGTCACTGACGATCACGCCCGAAAACTCCGCGTTGATCAGCTTCGCCGCCGATTCCACGGACGCATGCCCGACCACTTCGAATCCCGCGAGTTGCAGGCTTTGCACGCTCGCGCGCCGCACGAGTTCGTCGTCTTCGATATAGAGGACCTGCAAGCCCTTGTTCATCATGTCCTGTACCGCCTTGAATACGCGTTGAAACGCGCGATGCGACGATCGATCACGCGACGATTCACGACCCCGTCGTAACGGAGTCCGCAATATCCGTCGACTGCGAGCGCGCGCGACGCAATGTCAGCACGAACTCGGCGCCGCCTTGCGCATTGTTGCGCGCTACGAGCGAGCCGCCGCAATCGCGCGCAATCGACGAGCAGATAGCCAGACCGAGCCCGAGGCCCTGGCCCATTTCCTTCGTCGTGAAAAACGGTTCGAAAAGCCGCGGCAACACGTCGTCGGGAATGCCGGGACCATTGTCGCTCACCGTGATCGTGAGCGACGCCTGCGTCGTTTCCACGCCGATCGCGATGCGCGGCCCGGGCGTGGCCGCCACCGCATCGAGTGCGTTGCCGAGCAGATTGATCAGCACCTGTTCGAGCCGCAAGTCGTCGCAATGCGCGACCAGCTTCGGATCGTCGGTTTCGAGATTGAAGCGCGCGGGCGCAGCGCCTTCGTCGATAAACGTTACGTCGACCGTCACGCCCTGCAAGCGCTTCTGCAGCAGCGCCAGCACATTGCGCAATGCGCGCGCCACGCCCGCGCGCGCATTGCGAGGCCGCGCGCGTCCGACGAACAGCTTCAGCTGGTTCGTGATCTTGCCCATGCGCTCTGTGAGCGCGGCGATCGCTTCGAGGTTTTCTTTCGCCGACGCATGGTCGCCGCGTTCGAGAAACACGCGCGTGTTATCGGAGAATCCGCGCAATGCGGCGAGCGGCTGATTCAGTTCATGCGTGATGCCCGCCGCCATCTGTCCGAGCGCGGCGAGCTTGCTCGCCTGAATCAGCTCGTCGTGCGCGGCGCGCAACTCCTGCTCCGCGCGGGTGCGCTCGCTGACTTCCTTCTTCAACTGCTCGTTCGCCTGCGACAGATCGGCCGTGCGCTCGGCGACACGCTGGTTCAGTTCCGCGTACGCCTTCTGCAGCAACGCGCGGCTGCGCATCACTTCGCGTACGCGCGCGCGGCGCATGCGCCAGTAGAACAGCAGCAGGCACAGCGACACATAGCCGAAGCCCGTCACGATCGTCGCGTAGCGCGCGTCCGCATTGACGGGATCGATGGGCGCCATCGTGATGAGCCGCCAGTCGGGCTCGCCGAGCACGCGCTGCGACGCCAGAAAGCGCGGCGCGTAACCCCCGCTCTGCCCACCGCCGA
The DNA here is from genome assembly GCF_017814945.1 of Paraburkholderia sp. LEh10. Classification (GTDB taxonomy): domain Bacteria; phylum Pseudomonadota; class Gammaproteobacteria; order Burkholderiales; family Burkholderiaceae; genus Paraburkholderia. The sequence continues at coordinate 151,277 of NZ_JAGIPX010000003.1, read as the reverse complement.
TCCGCACGATCTGCGCGCCGCCTTCGAGCGTGCGCATCACCGTCATCGGCAGCGGCAACATCGGCTGACGCGCGTACTGACGGGTTTCGTAGATCGACGCGATCACATCGCTCGAAAGCGGCCTGACGGTGTGGTACTTCCACGCGGTCACTGACGACAGGAAGATCACGCCATGATCGTCCGTGACGATCAGCGGCTCGGATGCGTCCGCGCCCTGAAACCATTCGAGATTCAGCTTGACGACGGCCACGCCGACGATCTTGCCGTCACGGCGCACTGGCTGCGAGATGTAGTAGCCCGGATCGAGCGAGGTCGTGCCGATGCCGAAGAAGCGCCCGACATTGCCCTTCACCGCTTCGACGAAGTACGGCCGGAACAGATATTCCTGGCCAATGAAGCTGTCGGGCTGACTCCAGTTGCTCGCCGCCACGCAGCGGCCCGCCGCCGTGATGATGTACGCGACATTCGCGCGGGCGCGGCGATTGAGGTCTTCGAGATATTGATTGGCACGCGCGACCTTGCTCGCGTCCGGGTCCACCAGCACATCCTGCACGAGCGGATGTTCGCCGAGCAGATACGGCAGCGATTCGTAGCGTTCGAGCGTGCTCTTGAGGGTGTTCGTCGTACGGTCCGCGCGCACTGCAGCGTTGCGCCGCAGCGTATCGATGCCGTGCTGCCAGGTGATGGTCCACGTGAGTCCGCAGGCCGCCACGAGCCCGGCGACCAGCGCGAACAGGATCAACAGGCGGCGCGTCACGTTGGCGGGAGTCGTTCGATGGAGATCGCCTATTGTGGCATATCGTGCCCCATCGTCGAGCGCGTCGAATTCGTCGAGCGCTTCGGCTCCCATGCGCGCGTCCGTCGAGCCGGACGGCGCCTGCGTTGCAAGCGGCGCCGCGCCATGTTGCCGCGGCGCCGCTTTCATGGCTCAGACCTCAACCGTTTCGTTGACCGACACATCGCGGCGCATCGCGGTGCGCAGCTTCGAGCGGTCCAGTTCTTTTTCCCATGCCGAGACGACGACCGTCGCGACGCCGTTGCCGATGATGTTCGTCAGCGCGCGGCATTCGCTCATGAAGCGGTCGATGCCGAGAATCAGCACCATGCCCGACAGCGGGATCGTCGGCACGACGGCGAGCGTCGCGGCGAGCGTGATGAAGCCTGCGCCCGTCACGCCGCTCGCGCCCTTCGACGTCAGCATCGTCACCGCGAGCAGCGTCAGCTGCTGGCCCCACGTGAGGTCGGTGTTGGTTGCCTGCGCGATGAAGAGCACGGCCATCGTCATGTAGATGTTGGTGCCGTCCAGGTTGAACGAGTAGCCCGTCGGCACGACGAGACCCACCACCGAGCGCGAGCAGCCGAGCTTTTCGAGCTTCAGCATCAGTTGCGGCAGCGCGGCTTCCGACGAGCTCGTGCCGAGCACGATCAGCAGTTCTTCCTTGATGTAGGCGACGAAGCGCAGGATGTTGAAGCCCACTGCGCGCGCGATGAGGCCAAGCACGACCACCACGAACACGGCCGACGTCAGATAGAACGTGCCGATCAGCTTGAGCATCGGGACCAGCGAGCCGATGCCGTACTTGCCGATCGTGAACGCCATCGCGCCGAATGCGCCGATGGGCGCCAGCTTCGTGATGATCCGCACGATGCCGAACAGGATGTGCGAGAGGCTTTCGATGAAACTCACCACCGGCTTGCCCTTTTCGCCCGCCGTTGCCAGCACCGCGCCGAACAGCAGCGAGATCAGCAGGATCTGCAGGATTTCACCCTGCGCGAACGCCGACGACAGCGTGTCCGGAATGATGTGCATGAAGAAATCGACGGTGGTCTGGCCGTGCGCCTTCGCCGCATACGACGCGACTGCCTTGCCGTCGAGGGTGGCGGGATCGATGTTGAAGCCGGCGCCCGGCTTCAGCAGGTGCGTGGCCGCGAGGCCGAGCACGAGCGCGAACGTCGAGACGACTTCGAAGTACAGCAGCGCCTTGCCGCCGACGCGCCCGACCTTCTTCATGTCCTCCATGCCGGCGATGCCCGTCACGACGGTACAGAAAATGATGGGGCCGATCACCATTTTGATCAGCTTGATGAAGCCGTCGCCGAGCGGTTTCATGTCGGTGGCGAGCGTCGGATAGAAGTGCCCCAGCAGAATGCCGATGATGATCGCGACGATCACCTGCACATAGAGGACTTTATAAAAGGGTTTCTTCACGATGGTGTTCCTGCAATGGAGTAAAACCGGGGTGGACCGAAGGCCGGCCACGCGTCGCATCGACGAACGGGAAATCGCGCGTCATGCGCGGTGACGAAGCCGCGGAACGACGAAATGACGACGAAATCAGAGGGACCAGAACAGGAATTCGGGCATCGTTGTCTCCTTCATTTATAGTGGACGGGCCGTCGCGGCCGCGCCATTATTTCGCAAGGTCGATGCCAGCGCACAGCTTGAGCGCAGCGCGTTGATTTATAAGGTCGTTTCGATACGGGGACGATGCCGGGAGTCCGGGTTTCTGGAAAATTCGGAAGCCGGGCGTCCGGATTCCCGAACGCCTTTCTTCGCTTATCCCAGGGCTAACCCAAGGCCAACCCAAGGCCAACCTAAGGCTGCTAACCCAGGGCTAACCCTGAGTCCCTTCTTCGAGCACCAGCAGGTTCTCGTGCGAGAAACCGAGCGCCACCGGCTCACCGCGCTCCGGCAACCGGCGGTTCGGATCGTTGAAGATATCGAGCGAGATCACTTCGTTCTTCACGCGCGTTCTGATGCGCACGATCGCGCCGAGGAAGTTCACCTCTTCGACCGTCGCCGTCAGTGTATTGCGGCCCGCAACGGGCGCTTCCAGCACGATCGCCTCGGGACGCAGTGCGAGCATGCGCTTCTTGCCCGCATCGTCGGCGGGGAGCGATTGCGTGGTGCGCAGTTCCTGGCCATCGACGGCCATGCGGCCCGTCGACGGGTCGATCACGTGTCCCGACAGGATGTTCAGCGTGCCGACAAACGACGCGACAAAGCGCGTGCGCGGATAGTTGTAGATGTCGAGGGGCGTGCCGACCTGCTCGACACGCCCTTCGTTCATCACGACGATGCGGTCGGAGATAGACAGCGCTTCTTCCTGATCGTGCGTGACGAAGATCGACGTGATGCCGAGCTCGCGTTGCAGCGCGCGAATGTCCTGGCGCAGCGAGATTCGGATTTTCGCGTCGAGCGCCGACAGCGGCTCGTCGAGCAACAGCACTTGCGGCTTGCTCGCGAGCGCGCGCGCCAGCGCGACGCGCTGCTGCTGTCCACCCGACAATTGCCACGGATACCGCTCGCCGAGTTGCGGCAGCTTGATCAGTTGCAGCATTTCATCGACGCGCTGTTTGACCTCGCCTTGCGGACGATGTGCGACCTTCAGCCCGAAGCCGATGTTCTCCGCGACCGTCATGTTCGGAAACAGCGCATACGACTGGAACACCATGCCGACGTTGCGCTGCCGCGTGCGCAGGCGCGTGACGTCGCGCCCGTCGAGGCGGATCGTGCCACGCGTCGGCGTTTCAAAGCCCGCGATCATGCGCAGCACCGTCGTCTTGCCGCAGCCCGACGGCCCGAGAAACGTAATGAACTCGCCGCGCTCGATCTTCATGTCGAAGTGATGCAGCGCCGTGTTCGCGCCGAATGTCTTGTGCAGGCTGTCGATCTCAAGGAATGCCATGACGGTGCCTCAATTCATCGTCGATAGATCAGGGTTTCCGCGCGGACAACGTGCGCACGGAGCCGAACACCTGGATCAGCCCCATCGACGCCCACGTGACGGCGAACGCGATGATCGCGAGCGCGGATGGCTCATACGCGCGGTTCGCGCCGATCAATTGCAGATACGGACCGAACGCCGGACGATCCAGCAAGCTCGCCAGCGTGAACTCGCCGATCACCACCGCAAAGGTGAGAAACGCGCCGGACAGAATGCCCGAGCGGATATTCGGAAAGATCACCTTGAACAGAATGGTCGGCCAGTTCGCGCCGAGACATTCGGCCGCTTCCGTCAGCGAGCGCACGTCGACCGCGCGCAGGCCCGCGTCGACGGCCCGGTACATGTACGGCAGCGACAGCGTCACGTAGCCGAACACCAGCAGCAGATCCGTCGCCCGCTCGTTCGAGGTGAGCGGCAGGATCGAACTGCTGTTGTAGATGCGCAGATAGCCGAACACGATCACGATCGCGGGGACGACGAGCGGCAGCAGCGTAATGAACTCGACGATGCCGCGCAGCTTCGGCAGACGCAATTGCACCCAATAAGCCGTCGGCACGACGAGCAGCACGCCGACGACGATCGTCAGCAAGGCCATCAGGATCGAGTATCCGAACGATGCCTGAAAATGCGGATCGCCGAGCACGACCTTGTATGCGTCGAAGCTGTACGCGCCCCGCCGCATGCGCAGGCTGAATTCGAAGGACGCGATCAGCGGAATCAGAAAGTACAGGGAACCGACGATCATCGCGGTCCACGCACCCACGCGCGATTGGCTGTTCATCGGCGTCCCCTTTCCGCGCGCGAGCGCAGCCAGATATAGCCGCCGTTCGACAGTCCCGTCACGAGAATCATGCCGAGCGCGAGCGCATAGCCGAGATTCTGATTGTGCAGCACGTCGCCGCGAATCTGTGCGTAGAGCAGGATCGTCACGATGTTCAGCGAGCTACCCGTCAGGGCATACGCGGTCGCGACCGCGCCGAACGAGTTTGCAAAAAGCAGCAGCGTCGCGCCCAGCACGCTCGGCCACAGCACGGGCAATGCGACGTACCGCCAATATTGGTAAGCCGTGCCGCCGAGGCAATCGCACGCTTCACGCCATTCGCGCTTCAGGCCATCGAGCGCGGGCGTGATGATCAGCACCATCAACGGGATCTGGAAATACAGATATGTGATCGTCAGGCCCCAGAAGCTCAGGATGCTGAAGCCCGTCGAATAGAGATTGATGCCCGTGTACTTCTTCAGCAGCACCGTCACGAGGCCGACGCGCCCCAACGTGCAGATGAACGCGAACGCGAGCGGCACGCCCGCAAAGTTCGACGCGACGCCGGAGAACGTCAGCAGCGTCGGACGGATCCAGCCGGGCAGCTTGCCGTGCACGGCCGCCCACGCGAGCAGCGAGCCGAGCACCGCGCCGCCCGCCGCCGATGCCGCGCTCACCTTGAAGCTTATCCAGTAGGCGTCGAGCGTGCCTTCCTGAAACAGGTCGCGCATGTTGGCAAGCGTGAAGTGGCCTTGCGCGTCCTGAAACGCGCCGACCATCAGGAAGCCCGTCGGCAGAATCAGGAACAGCAGTGCGAACAGGAAGAACGGCATCACGCCGATCCACGTCCACAGCGGCGACGTCCGGCCGGGCCCGTCGACCTTCGGCGCGGGTGTCGGCACGGACGGAACCAGCAGATCCGCCTGGCCGCCCGGCCCGGCTTCCGATGAAGCGCTCATAACTCAACCTCGTGCAGACTCACTGCTGCGCCGTCACGCATGCTCATGCAGGCGATGGAACCGCGCATCGCACGCCCTTCGCATCGCCCGATCTCACAGCGCTTACTTGACGTTCGCGCCGACCACCTGGTCCCACTGCTTCGTCACGACTTCCTTCGTCGCGTCCTGTTGCTGAAGCGTCGGGAACACGGCGTTCTTGTATGCCGAGGCGGGCGGCAGCTTGTCGAGCAGCGCCTGCGGCACCTTCTTCTGCGACACCAGTTCGTTGTAGCGGATCGGGTGGCAATAGCCCGTCAGCCAGCCTATCTGGCCTTCGTCCGAGTACAGGTATTCCATCCACAGCTTCGCCGCGTTCGGATGCGGCGCATAGGCGCTGATCGCCTGCACGTAGACGCCCGCGACGACGCCCGTCTTCGGCACGACCACCTGCACCTTCGGGTTGCCCTTCAGCGTGTCGCGATCGGCGAGTGCGTTGTAGTCCCAGCGCACGATGATGGGCGTCGTGCCTTGCGCGAGCGACGCGGCCTTGCCGATCACGGGCACGAAATTGCCGCTCTTGTTCAGATCCGCGAAGTACTTGAGGCCCGCTTGAGCCGCCTTGCCCGCGTCGCCCTTCGCCGCCGAAAGACCCGCCGCGTACACGCCCTGGATTGCCTGGTTCGCCGAGCGCGGATCGCCCGCGAGCGACACGGCGTTCTTGTAGTCGGACTTTTGCAGATCGCTCCAGTCGGTGGGCACCTTGTCGATCATGTCGGCGTTCACTTCAAACGCAAGCACGCCGTAGTAGTCGCCATACCAGTAGCCGTCGGGGTCCTTGTTCTCGTTCGGGATCGACTTCCATGCCGCCACCTTGTACGGCTGCAGCAGACCTTGCGCCTTCGCGGCCGGACCGAACGACAGACCCACGTCGATCACGTCGGGCGCCTGCGGACCCTTGTTGCCCTTGTTCGCCTTGATCGCTTCGATCTCGTCGCCGGAGCCCGCATCGGGATTCAGTTCGTTGATCTTGATGCCGTACTTCTTCTGGAAGTCCGCGATCATCGGACCGTAGCCGCACCAGTCGTGCGGCAGCGCGATCACGGTGAGCTGCCCTTCCTGCTTCGCGGCGGCGACGAGTGCTTCAGGAGGCGCCGCAACGGCGTTGCCCGCGGTGGCCACGCCGGCCAGCGCCGACGCCGAAAGGAAATAACGCAACGTGGTCGGTTTCATAGTTTTCTCATCCTCTGCCGAAATTGCTACGTTAGAAAAGCTGCCTGTCGACGTCCCGCCGACGTCCGCATGCACACACACCACGCGCGATCAGCCGACGACGTCCGCGCCGATCATATCGAGGCGATCGGTACAAATCATGTCAACGCCCCACTTCACGAGCTCGCGTGCGCGCGCCGGATCGTTCACGGTGTAGGCGAGCACGCGCAGACCGGCGTCATGCATCATGCGAACATTCCGTTGCGTCAGACGACGATGATTCGCATGCAGCGACACACACGCGAGTTCTCGCACGATGCGCATCCAGTCGTCGGGCAATGCGTCGAACAGCATGCCGCGCGGCAACGAAGGCGCTACATCGCGCGCGGCCCTCAGTGCATCGAATGAAAACGACGATAGAAGCGGCTTTTGCACACGCCACAGATCCTTTGCAGCGAGCGCGACGAGACGCCCCGTGACCTCTTCGCGGCCCGGGCAAGGCTTGATTTCGATATTGGCCGCGATTGCATCGCGCTCGCAGCGCGCCGCCGCCTGCGCGAGCGTGGGCAGACGCTCGTCCCTGAAGCGCGCGTCGAACCACGCGCCCGCGTCGAGCGACGCGAGTTGCTGCCAGGTATGCAGCGCCGCCGGGCCGCGGCCGTTCGTCGTACGATCGAGATCATCGTCGTGCAGCAGAAAGATCTGATTGTCGGCGGAGAGCTTGGCGTCGAACTCGACCATCCGGTAGCCGAAGCGCACACAGGCGTCGAAGCCCGCGAGCGTGTTTTCCGGCGCGAGCCCGCCGCCGCAGCGATGCGCGACGAGCCGTGGATACGGCCAGTCCGCGGATAATGCCTGATCGATCCCGTTGCCCATCGTGCTTGCCTTCACAAAGATCTGATGGAACTGCGGCCTGCGCGTTACGACGCCGGTCTGCGCCGTTGTATCTTTTTCTGAGGATCGCGAATGGTTGGTCTTCCATCGGCGATAGGACGCGGGCTTTTCATTGAACGGCAATCGGCTTCTTTAAACATTGCGCGGCGCGTATTTCAATTCGTTTTCGAAGGTTCGATGTTCGCGAAGTTTCAAATCGGGCGCGAATGCCTCAGAATGCGAAGGCTAAATTCAAATACCCAAACTTGCAAGCTCCCAAAAAAATACAACGAGAAAGCACACACGTATAGCGCCGCCCTCCACTTTGACATCGGTTCGACATAAAGAATTGATAGTCATCTGTACGGGAATGCACCGACAGCAAGGCGAACGCAGAGCGTCAAATTCGAAGAGGACAATCAGGCATGTGGCAGGAAGACCGTCATCAGAGAATACGCGCGCTGCTGTCGACCCTCAAACGCGTCTCGACCGAACGCATCATGGCGGATCTGGGCGTATCGCGCGAGACGGTGCGGCGCGATCTGCTCGATCTCGAGGCGCTCGGCGAACTGCGCCGCGTGCATGGCGGCGCGATCAAGCCCGCCGACGAAGCGCCCATCGCCGAGCGCGCGCAAACGCACGTGAAGTCGAAGAAGGCGATTGCAAAGGCCGCGACGGGTGTGATCGCAAGCGGGCAAACGCTATTCATCGATGCCGGCACGACGACGGCCGCGCTCGCCGACGAACTCGCGAAGCTCGCCAATCTGACCATCGTCACCAACTCGATCGACGTCGCGATGAAGATGCGCGGCACGCCCGAACAGCGCGAATCGTGGGCGAACGAAGTCATTCTGCTGGGCGGCTCGATCAGCGACCGCGCGCTGTCCACGATGGGCGACACGACCATTCTCGATATCCAGCGTTATCGCGCGGATATCGCGCTGCTTTCGCCTGTCGGTGTCGATGCAAGGCATGGTGCGACCAACTACGATCGCTCGGAAACGGAGGTCGCGCGCGCGATGGTGAGCAATGCGGATAGCGTCGTGATACTCGCGGACCATAGCAAGATCGGGCAGCGCAGCCGCATCGCGTACTGTCCGCCGGAAAAGATCGATCTGCTGATCACCAACCGCAAAGCCGCGGACGTCGCGACATTTGCGCAATTGAAGCGGAAAGTGGGGAAGGTGATTCTGGCGTGAAGTCGCACAACGCGGTGTTGTTGTAGTTTTGTGCGTTTTTGCTTTTGAGGTGAGCGCCACCGTTTTCGCGCGCACGCACAGCACAAAAAAGCCCGCTTTCGCGGGCTTTTTTGCTTCAATCGATGGCTACTGCTGTTGGCAATCAGACCACGCCGGCATCATGCGCCTGCACGTCGGCGTGATAGCTCGAGCGCACCATCGCGCCGACAGCCGCGTGCGTGAAGCCCATCTTGTACGCTTCTTCCTCGTACATCTTGAACGTATCGGGATGCACATAGGCACGCACGGGCAGATGATGCTCCGACGGCTGCAGATACTGGCCGATCGTCAGCATGTCGACATTGTGCTCGCGCAGATCGCGCATCACCTGCAGGATTTCTTCTTCCGTCTCGCCAAGACCGACCATCAGGCCCGACTTCGTCGCAGTTTCCGGATGCAGCGCCTTGAAGTCCTTCAGCAGCTTCAGCGAATGCGCATAGTCGGAACCCGGACGCGCTTCCTTGTACAGACGCGGCACCGTTTCGAGGTTGTGGTTCATCACATCGGGCGGCGCGGCGTTCAGGATGCCGAGCGCGCGATCCAGACGGCCACGGAAGTCCGGCGTGAGGATTTCAATGCGCGTTTCCGGCGACAACTCGCGCGTCTTCTCGATGCACTCGACGAAGTGCGCCGCGCCGCCGTCACGCAGATCGTCGCGATCGACGCTCGTGATCACCACGTACTTCAGCTTGAGCGCGGCGATCGTGCGCGCAAGGTTCGCCGGCTCTTGCGGATCGAGCGGATCGGGACGGCCGTGGCCGACGTCGCAGAACGGGCAGCGGCGCGTGCATTTGTCGCCCATGATCATGAACGTCGCGGTGCCCTTGCCGAAGCATTCGCCGATGTTCGGGCAGCTCGCTTCCTCGCACACGGTATGCAGGTTGTGCTCGCGCAGAATCTGCTTGATCTCGTAGAACCGCGAATTGCCCGTCGCCGCCTTCACGCGGATCCAGTCGGGCTTCTTCAGTTTTTCGATCGGAACGATCTTGATCGGAATGCGCGCAGTCTTGGCTTGTGCCTTCTGCTTCGCGGTGGCGTCATAAGGCGCCGCAACGGCATTGGCCGCGCTGCTTGCTGCGTGGTTGGCAGAGTCGGAAGCTGCGGGATTCGCGGTAACGTCAGTCATTCGTTCGTTCCAGTCAGGCGGTGATGGCACCCACCTGCGGTTGGCCGACGGCCGCGGGACTGCCGTCGATGTTGGCGATGAGGCTTGCTGCAAGGGTTCGGGCTACGTCGTCCCAGCCGGCGGCGACGCCGAGCGTCGCCATGTCGACTGTTTCAAGCCCCGCGTAGCCGCATGGATTGATGGCGAGAAACGGCTGCAGATCCATTTTCACGTTGAGGCTGACACCGTGATAGCTGCAACCGCTGCGGATTTTCAGGCCCAGCGCGGCGATTTTCGCGCCGGTATGCAGCCCTGCATCCGGCTGCCCGGGCGCGACATAGATGCCGGGCGCGCCCGCCTTGCGTTCTCCGGCGAGATTATACGCTGCGAGTGTGTCGATCACGGCCTGCTCGATCCGCGTCACCAGCTCGCGCACCATCAGCTTTCGACGTCGCAAATCCAGCAGCAGATAGGCGACCACCTGACCGGGGCCGTGATAGGTGATCTGCCCACCTCGATCGACCTTGACAAGCGGAATGCCGCTGTCGGCGGCGAGCAGATGCGCGGGATCGCCGGCTTGGCCGAGCGTGAAAACGGGCGGATGCTCGACGAGCCAGATTTCGTCTGAGGTTTCGTGGGTGCGCGAATCCGTGAACGCGCGCATCGCGTCGAAGCTCGCCTGATAGCCCTCCGAGCCGCGCCAGCGAACGATCACGGGCTGTGCGGCAAGGCCGGGCGCGTCAACGTCAGGCTGACGGGTGTCTGAAGAATGGGGGGACGATGAAACCGGCGTGGCACACATGATGTCGGCAGTTTACCGAAATCCTGCGCGCCTCGCCGGCCATGAGGGCAATGTACGGAAACAGTGAGTGAATCAGACGGTGCGCCATCCGGAGCGCAGCCACGCGCCGAATCGTTCGGTGACCCGGGCCACCCAGTTCAGCGCCTTTTGATCGCAGCGCGTCGGCACGAGGAATGCCACGCGCGCCTGCGTGCCGCGTTCGACGGATAGCCACAGCCTTTCGCCGCGCCGCAGACGCAGCGTCTTGCCGGGTTCGAGCCAGTAGTCTTCGACGTCGTCGCTGCGCGTCACCCACACCGCGCCGCCCGAGACGGCGAGCCGGGTGCTGCGCGTAACTTTCATCGGAACGGTTTCGCCGGCTATGATTTCGAACGTGATGCTAGAGGAAATTTCTCGCATGATGGCCTCGCCAAAAATCACTTCATGGCTACAATCGTAGACGGGACAAGGGTTTACGCAAAACGAGCAATTTTCACGGCTATGTGAGAAAAATTGCGATGGATCTTCGACAACTACCCGCACTGAACGCGGTCAGGGCTTTCGAGGCCGCTGCTCGTCACGAGAGCTTTTCGCGCGCCGCCGACGAGCTATTCGTCACGCACGGCGCCGTGAGCCACCAGATTCGCGCACTGGAAGAAGCACTGGGTGTGAAGCTTTTCGCTCGCGACGGCAAGCGCGTGCGGCTCACCGATGTCGGCCGGCGCTACGCATCGCAAGTGCGCACGGCGCTGGTGGCGCTGGCGGAGGCCACGCGCGAAATACGCGCCGGGGACCGCGACCGGCGGCTCATCGTGTCGATGCTGACGTCATTCGCGGCGCGCTGGGTGACGCCGCGCATCGGCAGCTTCATCGAGGCGAATCCGCAGTGGGATCTCGAACTGCTGTCGACCAATGCGCTCACCGACTTCGCCCGCGACGACGTCGACTGCGCGATCCGCTTCGGCTATGGCAACTATCCGGGGCTGCACGCCGAGCTGCTGCTCGAAGAGGTGTTTTTCCCTGCCTGCTCGCCGAGCTTCAACGGCGGCAATTTGCCGACAACGCCCGCCGATCTCGCGAACGTGCCGCTGCTGCGCTCCGACGACGAGCTGTGGCGTCCGTGGTTCGACGCAGCCGGCCTGACCGACTTGCCCGAGCCGAAACGCGGCGTGCTGTATCAGGATTCGTCGAATCTGCTGCAGGCGGCCATCGACGGCCAGGGTGTCGCGCTGACGCGCCGCTCGCTTGCGATGCACGAAATCGCAGCGGGCCGGCTCATACGGCTATTCGATATCGACGGCCCGAGCCCGTGGCAGTACTTCTTCATCTGCGCACCGCAGATGTTGCAGACAGCCCGCGTGAAAGCCTTCCGGGATTGGGTATTCGACGAAGTCGCACGCTTTCGGCAATTGTTCGAAAGCGCGTGCACTGAAAACGCGAAGCGTTCGGCCAGCAGGCAAATACAGGAAAAAAGCGACGCGCGACCTGCGCCGGACGCATTGCACGTCCAGCTTCCAGCGGCGCAGACGGAGCGCTAGCGCGCCGCCGCCTGTCCGCCGCAAAGTGCGTTACAGCACCACTTTCACCATCGGATGCCCTGTCAGCGCCCGATAGATATCGTCGAGATGCTCGCGATTCAACGCGCGCACCGTCACCGTCAGGCCGGTATAGTTGCCGCCGCTCGACGGCCGCACCTCGACACGCGCCGCATCGAAACCGCCGTCGAACCGGCGGATCACCTCGACGATCGTCGTCTGGAAATCAGGGTGCGATTTGCCCATCACCTTGATGGGGAAATCGCACGGAAAATCGATCAATGATTCGTTCACGGGACTCATCCTCGGCTCCTGTATTCATCGCACGCAATCACATCCATATGATTGCGCGCGGACAAAAAGCAAGCCGCAGACTTTCTCCTTCCTGCCGGCTTACTTCTTCTTGTTGAACATCAGCATCATCGAATCCCAAACGCGGCCGACGATGCCCGCCTGCGGCACGGCCTGCAGCGCGACGAGCGGCACCTGCGCGAGGGTCTTGCCGTCCGCGACGAACTTCACGCTGCCCACCTGCTGGCCTTCCGCGATCGGCGCGATCAGCGGGTCGGTGTGGTCGACCTGCGGCTTGACCTTGTCGGCCACGCCCTTCGGCAGCGTGATGTACTGATCGCTCTTCACGCCGAGCTTCACGGTGTCCTGCGAGCCCTTGTAGACACGCGGCGTCTCGATGACCTGGTTGGCCTTGTACAGGCGCACTGCGTCATACGCGGAGTAGCCGTAGTTCAGCATCTTCAGGCTGTCCTGCACGCGGTCGTGCTCCTTCTGCTCACCCATCATCACCGACACGAGACGGCGCGACGCATCCGGCACGCCCGGCAGCGGACGCTTCGCGCTGGCGATCAGGCAGTAGCCGGCCGCTTGCGTGTGACCCGTCTTCAGGCCGTCGACGGTCGGGTCGATCCACAGCAGGCGGTTGCGGTTCGGCTGCTTGATCTTGTTATACGTGAATTCCTTGACGGAAAAGATGTTGTAGTAATCCGGGTAGTCGCGAATCAGACGCGCGGACAGGATGGCGAGGTCGCCGGCCGTCGTGTAGTGCTGCGCGTCGGGCATGCCATTTACATCGGCGAAATGCGTGTTTTTCATGCCGAGCTTTTGCGCTTCCGCGTTCATCAGGTTGACGAACTGCGATTCGCTGCCGCCGACCAGCTCCGCGAGTGCGATCGCCGCGTCGTTGCCCGACTGCACGATCATGCCGTAGACGAGATCGTGAACCGTGACGGGCTTGTTCGCCTCGATGAACATGCGCGATTCGTCGTTCCTCACGCGGCGCACGGCTTCGCTCGGATTGATCGTCTGATCCATCGTGATCTTCTTCGCCGACAGCGCTTCGAACACGAGATAAGCCGTCATCAGCTTGGTCAGCGACGCCGGCTCGACTCGCTCATCCGGGTTGGCCGAAGCGAGCACCTGGTTGCTGGTCGCGTCGACGAGCACCCACGAGCGCGCGTTCACGCCTGGCGGCGGCACCTGCGCGAATGCGCTGCCCGCGACGAGCGCGGCGGGCAGCGCGAGACCTAGCGCGAATTTTCTGGCAACGGATTGCGGAACGAAAGAAGCGAGGCTTTGACTGAAAAGGCCGGGTTTCGAAAAGCGCATAGGATGGATTCGGGCAGAAGGTTGTTCTGGTTGCGCACGGAAGCGCAGTTCGATGAATCGCGCGATGCCCGACTCGCAGCGCGGCCGCGCACGAGCGGTGCGGCGCCCATTTGACTGCTCGTCAGACTGTCACGCGGTCGGTTCGCGCAGCGCGCCTCGCATCTCGCGCCGAATCCGCCGCCATGAACTCACGAGCAAGGCGATTCGATCCACCAGACGGGCAACGCTGCGCCCAAAAAAAGAGCGCTCATTATACGCGGCGCTGCCTGACAATTTGCTCAACGTCACGGAGTTTTTCCCGCATTTGCGCGGCTTTTTTGCGACATGAGCGGCACGCGGCCGCTCATGTTTCGAGACCGCGCGCGCGACGGACTCACCGCCACGCGTCGACGATGATGCGCTTCAGAATATGCAGCTTGCGATGCAGGAAGTGCTCGGCGCCGGGAATCACGATGACGGGCAGTTCCTGCGGGCGCGCCCAGTCGAACACCGACTGGACGGGCACGGTATCGTCGGTTTCGCCGTGAATCACGAGCGTGTTTTCCGGCACGGGCGCGACCTCCCAGCGGCTCGCCGCCGTGCCGACGAATACCATCCGCTCGATCTCCTGCCCCTCTTGCGCGAGCCGCGCGGCGACGTGCGACAGCACGAAGGTGCCGAACGAAAAGCCCGCGAGCACGAGCGGCAGATCGGCCTGGCCGGGCTGCGCGCGCATATGGTCGAGCACGGCGCGCAGGTCGTCGCGCTCGCCGATGCCCGCGTCATGCGTGCCTTGCGTTTCGCCTACTCCGCGAAAATTCGAGCGGTAGGTGACGTAGTTCAGCTGGACCAGCGTGCGCGCGAGCGTCTGCGCGACCTTGTTGTCCATCGTGCCGCCGAAAAGCGGGTGCGGATGCGCGACGAGCGCGATGCCTCGCGGCGCAAAGCGCGCATCGCCGCCCGATTCGCGGCTGGCGTCGGGCGCATCGACGGCGACTTCGATCTTGCCCACCGGGCCGTCGATCAGATACTTCTTCGTGTGTACGTTCATCGTGTATGGGGTCGCTGTGAATCGCGAGGCATGGCGATAAAGCGGATCAACGGTCGATCAGAAGACGCTCGACGATCTTGCCGTTCGCGAGATGAGAATCGACGATTTCGTCGATGTCGCTCTGGTCGACATACGTGTACCAGACGCCTTCGGGATACACGACGATCGTCGGCCCCTCCTCGCAGCGGTCCAGACACCCGGCCTTGTTGATGCGCACCTGGCCGGGACCGGCAAGGCCGAGCTGCTTCACGCGTTTCTTCGCGTATTCCTGCATTTCCTGGGCGTTGCAGTTCGCGCAGCAGGGACGCGCCGCGCCCGGCTCGCGCTGGTTCAGACAGAAAAAGACGTGGTACTTGAAGAAGGAATCCATGATGACTGGCGTGTGAAATCCGTTGATGATGCGCCGTGCGCGAACGGACGGCGCGTGCGAGCAGGCTGCAAGGTCCCGTCGATTATAGCGAGCGGCATCCGGCGACGCAGTCCACCGTGGTTGTGCCTGCATCCGGCATCGCGACGCACGCGCCGCGCGACGCGATCTCAGACGCCGGAGCCTCGTCTTTTCGACAGCAACGCGCGTTCCATCGACAGCGCGACCCACACGAGCGCCGCATATGGCCACATCCACGCGAGCCAGCGCGCGAGGCCGTTGAAATGCAGATAGCGGCCTTGCCGCCAGTCGGCCAGCACGACGTCGAAATATGGATTCACGGGCAGCAGATTGACGAACACGAGCGACACGGCGAGCGCCGTCGCGGTGAGCGCGGCCCGCGTGCCGCGCGGCAGCTTCAATGCGAGCAGCATCGCGACGCAGCCGCTCGCGAGCCCGATCAGCGCGCCCGGCGTCGCCCAGTTGAACGCGAGCCCCGATTGCGACTGCAGAAACGTCGCACCCGCTTTCACGAACAGCGTCGCCACGACGAACGCGATCAACAGGCGCACGCGCGGCGCGCGCTCGCGCATCGGCAGCGACGCGAGCGCGCCCGCCGCCAGCAGGTTGAGCGCGGTGATGACGGCTTCCCATCCATCGTCGGGCATCCAGGAAGCGACCCTCGCGGGCCACGCCGGCACGTGCCACGCGGCGGGCGTCCACGCGAGGAGCGCGTCCTGCATCGCCGAATCGAAGCGCAGCCACAACTCGCGCGGCCACGAGCCGAGGCCGAACAGCAGCGGCGACGGATACATCGTCGCAAACGGCCACAGGCCCGCGAGACCGATCGCCGCCGCGCTGTCGCGCTCGAACCAGAGAAAACGCACGCGGCGCAGCATGCCGCGATCGAGCAGCGCACCCGTCAAAGGCGACATCAGCGTCGCGCCGAGCAGCGCGCCAAGCGCGTTCGCCGCGAGATCGAGGTTCGACGCGACGCGCGTCGGCAGATAGGTCTGCACGGCCTCCATCACGCCCGACAGCAGCGTGCCGAGTCCGAACGCGAACGCCACGGCAATCGCGCCGCGCCAGCGCGGATACACGGCCAGCACGACGAGCGCGCCGAACGGCATGTAGCCGAGCACGTTCGTCACGACATCGAAGGCCGTCAGATACTGCGGGAAAGGATCGAACAGATAGGCGAGCGGCCCGATGCCGAGCGAGCGCCAGCCATGGAACGGATACCACGATCCGTAGACGATCAGCGCCGCATACAGCGCCAGCGCCTGCCTCGCGAACGCCGACGGCCGGCGCTGCCACGGCTTGTCACGCATGCAGCGCTCCCATGACGGGGCGGCCAGGCGTCATTGCTGCGCGACGAGCGCCTGCACGCCGAGCCACGCGGAGATTTGCGCGACGAGGTCGTCGGTGGCGGCAGCGAGTGCGCGCGCGCCGCCCGCCGCGTCGGCCGAACTCGCCGGCGCGCGCGCGATGAACGTGCGCTGCCCGACCACCTTGCCGTCGACGAACAGCGTCGTGCGCGCCGTGACGGAGCCGTGGCTTTGGGACTGGCCGTCGAAGTCCTGTTCGAACTCGTCGAGATCCACTTTCAGCACGGGCGCGCGCACGCCGTCGCCGCCCGTGAGCACCGTGCCCCGCGACGACAGCGCATTGCGCAGCCGCTGCGTCACCAGTTGCGCGGGCGGCATCGTCCAATGGCTGTTCGCGTACGAGGCCGTCTGCTGCGAGTCCGCAAACGAGAGGCGATAGATGAGATTGTCGGAACCGAGCGTGGCGGGCGCCGAGACTTCGAGCACCTTGATGGCCGGCATCGTGCCCGTGCTCGCAGGCAGCGGAGCCGGGCCGAGGTCGTAGCGGATGTCGGCGAGCGCGGCGGGATTGCCCGCGCAGCCGGCCAGCACGCCGAGCGCGAGCAGCGTTGCAGCGAGCGCGGCGCGAGTGGTGAAGAGACGGTTGATCGAGCGTGTCATGCTGTGTTCCTTTGAAATTCATTTCGCCGCATGGGCTGCGGGCCACACGAAGCCTGGCTCGCCGGGACCGGGCGCGGCGCGCGGCGCGCCGAACAGCACGCTGTTGGGCGTGGCGCTGAACGTATCGGCGGCGCGATCGACGGAACGCACGGCCGAGCGCACGTCCTCAGCCAGCGAATTGACGCGCGGCAGCGTCTCGTAGCCGACGCGCGCCGAAATGTCCTGCAGCGTCGCGTTCATCGAAGTCAGCGCATCGCCTGCCTGCTGCGCGGCCGTGCCGACCTTGTTCAGCGTGCCTTCGAGCGGACCGTCAGGACGATTCAGGTTGGTGATCATCCGGTTCGTCGACGCGAGCGTCTTGTCCAGCTGGTTGAGCGTGTCAGGCAGCTTGCCGACGGCGGGACCCATCTGCGCGGTGAGCGTCGCGACGCCGTCGGCCGCGTGCTGCAGGCTCGCCGCCGTCGCCAGCAACTGGTCGCGCATCTCCGGCGACAGCACGGCATCAACGTCGCGCACGGTCTTTTCGAGCTGCCGCACCAGCACGTCGCCGCGCGCCTGCAACTGGTCGAACAGGCCAGGACGCATCGGCAGTTGCGCGACATCCTTCGCGGACGACGCGAGCGGCCTCTGGTCGCGCCCCGTGTCGTCGAGCTGGATGAACGCAAGGCCCGTGACGCCCTGCAACCCGAGACTGCCAAATGTCGAATGCGTGATCGGCGCGTTCTTGTCGACCAGGATGCGGATCAGAATCTGCCCCGGATGCCCGCGATCGAACTTGATCGATTGCACCTTCCCGACGTCGAGGCCGCGATATCGTACCGCAGCATCCGGATACAGGCCTGTGACATTGGTCCGTGCGATCAGATCGAAAGGGATGCGCACCGACCTGTCGACGTTGAACAGAAACGCCGCCGCGCCGATCGCAACCGCCATCACGACGGTGAAGAGCCCGGCCCAGAAGGCGTGGGATTTGTTTTCCATTGTCAGGTTCCCTCGTTCGCAGCGATTTTGCGGCCGGTCCTGCCACTGTCTTTGTCACGGCGCGCTGCTCGCCTGCTTTGTGCGCGCCCGTCCTGCCCGCTAGCGCGACGCCGCGCGCGCCTATCGCACAGATCGCGCATGGCTGCTGCGCTCACAGCGCGGTACGCAGCGGAATCGCTTCCGCCGCGGGCTCCAGCGCTTCCGGCGGCAGCTTCGCGCGCCGCTCCGGTGACAATCCCTGCAACGCGAGCCGCCCGCGCAGCCCGAGAAAATACTCGCGAATGAATGGGTGATCGACGCCCGCCACTTCCTCGACGGGCGCAGCCACCACGATCTTGCGGTCGGCGATCACCGCGACGCGCGTCGACAGTGCAACCATCGTGTCGAGATCGTGCGTCACCATCACCACTGTCAGGCCGAGCGCACGATGCAGCGCGCTGATCAGCTCGACGAATTCGTCGGACGCCTGCGGATCGAGGCCCGCTGTCGGCTCGTCGAGAAACAGCAGTTCAGGCTCCAGCGCGATCGCGCGCGCGATGCCCACGCGCTTGACCATCCCGCCCGACAGCGCGGCGGGCATCTTCGATGCGTGCTTGCACGGCAGCCCGACCATTTCGAGCTTCAGCATCACGATGTCGCGCAACAGGTCTTCTGGCACCTTGCCGAGCTCGCGCAGCGGCTGCGCGATATTGTCGAACACCGACAGCGACGAAAATAGCGCGCCGTGCTGGAACAGCATGCCCGAGCGCACGCGCATCAGCCGCGCTTCGTCCTTGTCGAGCTCCGACATGTCCTCGCCGAACACCTTGATGGTGCCCGAGGTCGGCTTCTCGAGCCCGAGAATCTGGCGCATCAGCGTCGTCTTGCCCGAGCCCGAGCCGCCGACGATCGACACGATCTCACCGCGCCTCACATCGAAGTCCAGATGCTGATGGACGATGTTGCGGCCGTAGCGTTTGGTGAGATTGCGCACCTCGATCACGGTTTCCGCGATCTGCGGCAGCGGCTGGTCCTTTACGGCGGTAGTGAGCGGCGCGATCATGACAGCCCCACGTTCTGAAAGAGAATGGCAAACACGGCGTCGGCGAGAATGACGATCGTGATCGACGTGACAACCGAGGTCGTCGTGCCCTCGCCGAGGCTCTGCGAATTGGCCTTGATGCGAAAGCCGAAGTGACAGCCGACGATCGCGATCAGCATGCCGAAGACCATGCCCTTGCCGAGGCCGATCCACAGGTTCGCGACGGGCACGACGCCCGGCAGTGCGCGCGCGAAGTACGACATGTCGATCTGCAACACGAGCTTCGCGGCAAGCGCGCCGCCCGCCAGCGCGACGATGTTGGTCCACATCACGAGCAGCGGCATCGCGAGCGACAGCGCCACCACGCGCGGCAGGATCAGACGCAGGCCGTGCGGAATGCCCATCACGCGCATCGCGTCGAGTTCTTCCGTCACGCGCATCACGCCGATCTGCGCGGTGATCGCGGAGCCGGAGCGTCCCGCCACCAGGATCGCGGACAGCACCGGGCCGAGTTCGCGCAGCACCGACATCCCGAGGATGTTCACGATGTACTGGTTCGCGCCGAACAGCCGCAACTGCTGCGCGGACAGATAGCTCAGCACGATGCCGATCAGGAACGCGACGAGCGCGGTGATGGGGAGCGCCTGCGTGCCCGCGGCATAGACGTTCGCCGAAATCTCCTTCCACGGCGCGAGCTTCGGATTGCGCGCGACGGCCAGCAAATCGAGGATCACGCGCCCGAACATCGCGACACCGCCATACAGATGCTCGAACAACGCGAAGATGCCGAGGCCGAGCTTCGTGAACGGATCGAAGCGGTCCACGGGCTCCGGGTTCTCGCGCGCGGTGTCGAGCAGCGCGATGCGGTCGAAAATGTCGCGCTGCGTGTCGTTGAGCGCGACGAGATCGGTGGGCAGCCTGTAGCCCCACACGCGCCACAGCGCCTGGCCTCCCACATGGTCCATCCGTTCGATGTGCGACAGATCCCACTGCGCAACATGCGCGCGGCTGTCGACCAGTTCGCGCAGACGCGGCAGCGCCCTTCCGTGCAGGCGGTCGCGTGCGAGGGCGAGTGCGGTCCACTGCCCGGACAGTCGGACGATCTTGCCCTTGCTGCCTGCCGCGACTTCGAGGCCGGGAGGAGTGTCGTAGTTCAAGGATCGCTGGATGTGGTGATCGGATTAACGGGCATTGTAACGAAGCCATCGATAAAGGGCCGTGGTGGTATGCCCGCTGCTGGTGCCGCGCGATGCGCAGGCACGGGGTGGGTAATGTACCGATCACGATGACAGACTGAGTGGCTAAAATACGCCTCATGAATACCCCTACTTCACCTGCCCCCTCGGGCGACTGGCGGATCGACCGGCAGCGCGCCGTAGCGCTGTTCGGACCGGCCGCGAACGACTGGCCGATCGAGATCGTCGAAGAGACGGGCTCGACGAATGCCGACCTGATGGCGCGCATGAAGGCGCTGCCGCGCGAAGCGGGCGCGCTCGCGCAACCCATCGTGCGAGTCGCCTATCTGCAGACGGCGGGACGCGGCCGCCGCGGCCGCACCTGGTATGCGGAACCGGGCAACGCGCTGCTGTTTTCGGTGGCCTGCGTGCTGCCGAGGCCGCTCGAAGGACTCGCGGGCCTCAGTCTCGCCGTGGGCGTCGCGCTCGTCGACGGCTTGCGCTCGCTGCCCGTCGCGGGTCCCGGCCAAATCGCGCTGAAGTGGCCGAACGACGTGCTGCTCGAAGGCGACAAGCTCGCTGGCATCCTGATCGAAACGGCATGGAGCACACAGGACGCGAGCGCCGTCGTGATCGGGATCGGCACGAACGTGAAGGGTGCGGACGAACTGGCCGCGAAAGTCGATGCGCTCAATGCCGACGTGCCACGCGCTGCACGCGGCGCCGCACCGACGGCGCTATCGCGCGCGCTGCCGAACGCGAACCTCACCGATACGCTCGCCGCCGAACTCAACGCGCTCCAGCCGGCGCTGCAGCGCTTCGGCGCCGAAGGCTTCGCACCGTTCCGGCAGCGCTGGAACGGCTGTCACGCGTATGCGGGCCGCGACGTCGTGCTGTTCGAGCAGGGCGTGGAGACGGGGCGCGGCGTCGCGGCGGGTGTCGACGATCTCGGGCAATTGCTGCTCGATACGCCGTCCGGCCGGCAGGCCATCGCGACGGGCGACGTGTCGCTGCGTCTCGCGGACGAAGGAAGCGGCGCTGCATGAGCGGCGACCCGTTTCTGCTGATCGACGCGGGCAATAGCCGCGTCAAGTGGGCGCTGGTACACGCCGATGGTACACAGACGCACTCAGGCGCATTCTCGCACGGCGGCCAGCTGGTAAAGGGAACAGGTGATCCTCTGCAGTCAAGGCATGAACCGGATTGGTCCGCGTTACCCGCGCCTGCTTCTGCATGGTTATCGAATGTCGCTGGCGACGCGGTCGCGCGCCGCATCGATGCATTCATCGACAGACAGTGGCCCGGCCTGTCGCGCACGACGATCCGCTCGGCCGCGCGGCAATGCGGCGTGACGAACGGCTACACGACACCGACTCAACTGGGCAGCGACCGCTGGGCGGGTATGATCGGCGCGCGCGCCGCGTTTCCGGGCGAGCCGCTGCTGATCGCGACCTTCGGCACGGCGACGACGCTGGAAGCGCTGAACGCTGACGGCGTATTCGTCGGCGGCCTGATCGCGCCGGGCTGGTCGCTGATGATGCGCTCGCTCGGCGAGCACACCGCGCAACTGCCGACGCTCGACGCAAGCGCCGCGCGCGATCTGCTCGCACACGACGCCGCCGGCGCGAGCCAACGCGAACGCGCAAAGCACGCCGCATGGCTCGCGACCGATACGCCGCGTTCGTTGTCGACGGGCTGCGCGCTGGCGCAGATCGGGCTGATCGAGCGGATGTGGCGCGATCTGCAGGACGAATGGAAGACGCCCGTGCGGCTCGTCGTGAGCGGCGGCGCGGCGGGGGAACTGGCGCTAGGACTCGGCGTGCCGTACACGCGCCACGATTCGCTCGTGCTGGCGGGCCTTGCGCTGATCGCCGCAGAAGCGTCGGCCGCGCCGCCGACGGGCAGCCGCGCGGCCTGACTGCCGGGACACTGAACAAGCAAGCTGGAGACCTCAATGATGCTGCGCTGGCTAGTCGCTTTGCTCTTTCTCGCCAATATCCTCGCGTTCGTCACGATGCGCGGGCTGTTCGGCCCGTCGCCGGCCGCGGGGCCGCGCGAGCCGAATCACCTGAACCGGCAGATCCACCCGGAGCAACTGCGTGTGCAGCCGATGTCGTCGGCCGACGCGGCCGATCTCGCCGTCGTCGGCGGCCCGGCTCCCGTTGCGCCTGTCGCGGCTTCGGCGCTGGCGCAGTAAGGCGAAAGATTCAAACCAGCGCGCTCGGGCGAGCGCGCTGCGCGTCGCTCAGCCTTGAGCGCGGACTTTCTTCAGCAGCGCAGTCGTCGAGCGGTCGTGCTCGAACGGGATCGCCAGCGCTTTGCCGCCCCAGCCGCGCACGAGGGCGGATTCGGGCAGCTTGTCCATGTCGTAGTCGCCGCCTTTGACTAGCACGTCGGGACGCAGCGCCCCGATCAGCGCGACGGGCGTCTGCTCCTCGAAGCGCACCACCCAGTCGACACTTTCCAGCGCGGCCAGCAGCGCCATCCGGTCGGCTTCGTTGTTGATCGGCCGGTCGTCGCCCTTGCCGAGCATGCGCACCGATGCGTCGCTGTTCACGCCGACGATCAGCGTCGCGCCCAGCGCCTTTGCATCCGCGAGATACGTGACGTGCCCGCGATGCAAAATATCGAAGACGCCGTTCGTGAACACCACGGGGCCCTTCAGCGACGGACGAAGTTGAGCGAGGGCATCGCGTGTCGTGAGCTTGCGTTCGAAGGTAGCGGCCATAGGAGAAGTCGTTTAAGGGGGCTTGGGTGTCTTTGAGCGTTGCGGCATCGGCCAACGGTTGATGCAAGGCCCGTGCGGCGACAATGCAAGCAAAGAAACATCGATAAGAAAACGGCCCGGCGGGTTCTCACCTGCCGGGCCGTTGCGTTCCGGTGCCGCGCGTCGGGCGTTCCCGAATGCGCGCCGCCCTCATCAGGCCGGTTGTTGCTGCGCCGGCTGGTCAGTCTGCAGTCGCGCGACCACTTCCTTGCGATAGCGGTTCAGTTCCTGCGCCGTCGTGAATGAGCGTTCGAACAGGATCGACAGGTTGTGGAGAATGCGCTCGACAACCTTCTTTTCCCAACCGTCGTCGAAACGGATCTGCTCGTCGAGCCAGCGTTCGAGCCATTCCGGATCGGGCAGACGCGACTGGACGGTGTCGCGCGGGAACAGCGACTGGTTCACGTGCAGGTTGGTGGGGTGCAGCGGCTTTTCCGTGCGGCGCGCGGAAGCCATCAGCACGCCGATCTTCGCGAACGCTGCGCGCGCGCCGTCGCCGAAATTGCTCAGCGCCTTCTTCATGTAGCGCAGATAGGCGCCGCCATGCCGCGCTTCGTCGCGCGAAATGGTCTCGTAGATGGCCTTGATGACGGGCTCGGTATGCCATTCAGCCGCGCGGCGATACCAGTGGTTCAGGCGGATTTCGCCGCAGAAGTGCAGCATCAGCGTTTCGAGCGGCGGCGCCGGATCGAATTCGAAGCGCACCGCATGCAGTTCTTCTTCTGTCGGCACGAGTTCCGGCTTGAAGCGGCGCAGATACTCCATCAGCACCAGCGAGTGCTTCTGCTCTTCGAAGAACCACACGCTCATGAAGGCGGAGAAGTCGCTGTCGTGGTGGTTGTCGCGCAGGAACATTTCTGTGGCGGGCAAGGCCGACCATTCGGTGATCGCGTTCATCTTGATGGTCGCCGCCTGCTCGTCGGTAAGCAGCGACGCGTCGAATTTGTCCCAGGGAATGTCCTTCTCCATGTCCCATCGAACGGATTCGAGCGATTTGTAAAGTTCCGGATAAAGCATGGTGTTCATAATCCCACCCCTGTTCTGCGCAAGGCGACGTCTGTTATCTGTTGCTACTTGTGCTGCCGACATACGGGAAAATTCCGAATCTTCGGGAACTTTCTCCGTCATCAGCGCAGCATTCAATTTTACGCGGTAATCGGCTGCCAAGAAGCATGCTTGGCAAAAGAACTACTGCGGCTCGTGATGCGCACGCGATTTTCATGCCTCGCATGCGCGGCCAACCGTGGGTGAGGGGAAACCTGTGCCTGGGTCGTGCCAGCTTGCTGCCTGGACAGCAGCATTGGGTCCGGGACTGACGCGTGGGCGCCGTGTTGGGACCGGGAGGAACCGCGAATCTGGTGAATTTCGCGCGCTCCCGCAGGCCAAAAAAGCTTACACGATGATAGCACGCGGGCCTGACAGTCCCGCTTCCGGGGCGTCGGCGCGCGCTTCGACATTGACGCAAAACAACGCAAGCGCTTGCGCACCGCACGGCGCAATCAGAATGTGCTATGCGGCGCGCATGCCTTGCCGCGAGCGGACGACGCGCGTTTGCATGACGATGCCGGCGCGCCGCTTCGCCGGCTCTACTGTCATTCCGACGTCGATGAACTCTTCTTCGCCGCCGTCGTGCCGCCGTTGCGCCTGGCCGCAGCGCCCGACGTGCGCTTCGCGGCGGGACGCGGTGCGTCGCCCGATTTCGCCTGTTCCGCACTGTCGGCGTCGCGCTCGGGCACGTCGTCCGGCTCGAGATCGCTCGGCTCAATGCCCGCGCCTGCTTCCGACGCGCCTGTCGCCGTCGTCGTGGCCGGCTGCGCCATCGCGAACTGCGCGATCTGGTTGAACTGCGCCTGCAGCAGATTCCACCAGCCCGACGCGTCGAACGCCGTAGACTGCGCCGCGTCGCCCGCCTCTTGCGCGGTTTCGGCCGCCTGTGGCTCGGGTTGTTTCGGCGCTTCGGGCGCGGGTTGCGTCATCGATTGCTGCGCGAATGCGCCGAACGCGCGCAGCGTGGCGAGCGTCGCGCGCTGCACTTCCAGCGCCTGGATCGCCGACTGCAGCATGTTCAGGTTGAGCTTGAGCCACTGCTCGACGGCGCGCATGTCGGTGATGCGCTTGTCGAGATCTTCGACGTTCGTGAGCGGCGCCATCATATCGGACATTATCGAAAGCGACGGCACGAAGCCCTGCGCCGCGCCGGGTTGCGTGCCCGGAAAGGCTGCGCCGAACGGGGTCAGACGCATCATGCCCCACATGCGGTCCAGCATTTCGGCGGGCGGAAAGCCGGGAAAGCCTGGGAAGGGCGGCGTCGAGCCGGGAGTGTCGGTCATGGTGATCTCCTTGATCTTCTGATGGACGGTTGCCTGCCTGCGGCGTTGGGTTCGATCATACCGCGCGCGAATTGCAGCGATTCATCGCTAGCCTCGCGGCGTGTGAGCTTATGGTGCGCCTTCCGGTGTGACGGTATTGCGGCGCCATGCAATGTGCAATCGCTGCTCCCTTTCGCGTCGCGAGGCGTCTTGCGGCCCTTCGTTGTCCCAACCCGCATCCGTGAGGACGCACCGCGGCGCGAGCGTCAGAACGTTTCCTCGCCGGGGAAATCGGGGGTCCTTCTTTCGCGCAGGGACGCCACGCCTTCGCGCACGTCCGGCCCCGCGAAACCCATGAATTCCAGCGCCAGCGACGTATCGAACGTCGGGCCCGCCGAACGCAGCCAGTTGTTCAACGCATACTTGGTCCAGCGGATCGCCGTCTGCGAACCGTGCGCGAGCTTGCGCGCGACTTCGAATGTCTTCGGGAGCAGGTCGTTGTCGTCGACGGCGAGTGAGACGAGGCCGATCCGCTCCGCCTCCTCGCCGCTCACCGGCTCGCACAGCATCAGGTAATACTTCGCCTTGGCCATGCCGCACAACAGCGGCCACACGATCGCCGCATGATCGCCCGCCGCGACGCCCAGCCGCGTATGGCCGTCGATGATGCGCGCCGACTTCGTCGCAATCGAAATGTCCGCCAGCAGCCCGGCGACGAGCCCCGCGCCGACGGCCGGGCCGTGCATCGCCGAGACGATCGGCTTGCTGCAGTTGATCACGTTATAGACGAGGTCGCGCGCTTCGCGCCAGACGCGCGTGCGCACATCGAAGTGGTTGGCCATGTCTTCGACGAGGCCGAGGTCGCCTCCCGCCGAAAAGCCCTTGCCTTCGCCGCGTATCACGGCGACACGCGTCTGCGGATCGCGATCGATGTCGCGCCAGATATCGGCGAGTTCGCGATGCATGTTCGCATCGGCGGTGGCGAGGTTGCTCTTGTTCGCGCCTTCGCCACTCATGACGATTTCGAGGATGCCGTGCGCATGACGCCGCACGCGCAGCGACCTGTAGTGCGCGTAAAACGCGGGTTCGACCGATTGAGATTCCGATTCGTGAGACATGGCTGGCACCCGTAAGAGCGACGCGTCGGCGTCGGGTCACACGTGACGCGTGCGGCGCAGCCGACGCTGCGCCGCCGTCATACGCCGCTCATTCAGCGCGGCTGATACACCCACTTCCCGCTGCGGATCTCGACCATCACACGCGCGCGCTGATCGAGGCCGAGGTGATCGGTCGCGCTCATGTTGACGACGCCGTTGGTATCGACGAGCCCTTTCGTCGCCTCGAGCGCATCGCGCAACGCGCGGCGGAATTCAACCGTGCCCGGCGCAGCCGACTTCAGCGCGACGGGAATCGCGTTGTTCAGCAGCATGCTCGCATCCCACGCATACGAGCCGAATGCGGATACGCTGCCTGGCCCGCGCAGTGCTTCGAAGCGCGCGATGTAATCGAGCGCGAGACGCTTCGAAGCATAGTCCGCGGGCAACTGCGACGCGACCAGCACGGGGCTCGCGGGCAGGAACGTGCCGTTGCAGTCGGCGCCGCACACGCGCAGGAAATCGTTATTGCCGACGCCGTGGTTGTGATAGATCTTGCCCTTGTAGCCGCGCCCGATCAGCGTCTTCGGCGGCAGCGCGGCCGGCGTGCCCGCCGCGCCCACGACGACGGCATCGGGGTTCGCGGCCATGATCTTCAGGATCTGGCCGGTGACGCTCGGGTCGGTGCGATTGAAACGCTCATTGGCCACGACGCTGATGTGGTGAATCTGCGCGAACTTCGCGACTTCCGCATAGAACGTTTCGCCGAGCGCGTCCGCCTGGCCGATGTACGCGAGTGTCTTCACGCCATGCTGGCTCGCGTGTTCGGTGATCGCGGACGCCATCATCGCGTCCGTCTGCGGCGTCTTGAACATCCAGTGCCGCTTAGCATCGACAGGCTCGATGATCTTCGCCGACGACGCCAGAGAAATAGCGGGCGTCTCGCCCTCGGCGATGACGTCGATCATCGCGAGCGAGTTCGGCGTGATGGACGAACCGATGATGGCATCGACGTGATTTTCGGAGATCAGCTTCTTCGTGTCCTGCACGGCTTGCGTCGTATCGGACGCGTCGTCGAGCACGATGTATTCGACCTTCTGTCCGGCGATCTCTTTCGGAAAGAGCGTCGCGGTATCGCGCGCGGGAATGCCCAGCGATGCGGCCGGTCCCGTCAGCGACAGCACGAGGCCGATCTTGACCTGAGCGAGCGCGAGCCCCGGCAGCAGCGAAAGCGCGGCGGCGAGCGCCGTGCGCCGTCGCAAGCCGCGCCGGTTCGAAACGCGCTGATGCAAAGTTGAAAATGCAAACGACCCGTATCGCGGCATGCGATGTCTCCTTCGTGTTTTTATGCGTTATTCGATGCTGCGTGGCTGGTGCTGCCCGCTGACCGTGAGTCGCGAGGCGAGGCGAGGCGCGGCGGCCTCGCGCGAGCGTCAGTGTAGCGGCGCGCGGCGCGCTCCCGGCATCGGGCGAAACCCTTTCGGATCGCCTGACGCCACGCATCGCCGATAGCGCGCGCGTATGACGCTTCGATCGGGCGTCATGCGTGAAGCCTTTCTCACTGCGCGGCTTCGGGCGGCGACACAGCCTGATCGATCGAGCCAAAGATCGACTTGCCCGCTTCGTCGAGCATCTCGATCTTCACCGTATCGCCGAATTGCATGAACCCGGTCTGCGCCGCGCCGTGCTCGATCGTTTCGAGGCAACGCTTCTCGGCGATGCAGCAGTAGCCGCGCTTCGCATCCTTGTTCGAGACCGTGCCCGAACCGACGATCGAACCCGCGCGCAGATTGCGGGTCTTCGCGGCATGCGCGATGAGTTGGCCGAAGTCGAACACCATGTCGGTGCCCGCGTCGGGCTGGCCGACCTTCTTGCCGTTCCAGTGGACGATCATCGGCCGGTGCACGCGGCCTTCGCGCCATGCGTCGCCGAGTTCGTCGAGCGTCACGGCGACGGGCGCGAACGAGGTCGCCGGCTTGCTCTGGAAAAAGCCGAAGCCCTTCGCCAGTTCGGCGGGAATCAGGTTGCGCAGCGACACG
Source organism: Paraburkholderia sp. LEh10 (assembly GCF_017814945.1). Classification (GTDB taxonomy): domain Bacteria; phylum Pseudomonadota; class Gammaproteobacteria; order Burkholderiales; family Burkholderiaceae; genus Paraburkholderia. The sequence continues at coordinate 122,719 of NZ_JAGIPX010000003.1, read as the reverse complement.
TCGTTGACGAGCGTCACGAGCCGAATGCTTTTCAACGCCTGCTCGGGCTTCACGCCCATCGGCACGTCGCCCGTGATCACGGCGACTTCCGCCTCGAAGTCGATGCCGAATGATTCCGACGCGCACACGATGTCGTCCTTCGGCCCGATGAAATCGTCGCTGCCGCCCTGGTACATCAGCGGATCGGTCCAGAACTCCGGCGGCATGTCGGCGCCGCGCGCGCGGCGCACCAGCTCGACGTGATTCACGTACGCCGAGCCGTCGGCCCACTGGAACGCCCGCGGCAGCGGCGCCATGCATTCCTTCGCGTCGAACGAAAAGGTGTTGCGCGCGCGTCCCTGATTCAACTCGTCGTACAGGTCGCGCAGTTGCGGAGCGTAGAACGTCCAGTCGTCGAGGACGCGCTGCATCGTCGGCGCGATGGCGTCGGCGACGGCGGCCGTGTGCAGGTCGCGGGAAACGACGATCAGCTGACCGTCGCGCGTGCCGTCCTTCAGCGTGGCAAGTTTCATGGCGGGAAAGGCGTTTGATGACGATAAGGGGAATCTATTCTACGATGGTGAATCGGCGCGGCCAAAGCGGTCTCGCCGCAGTCCACCGTCCAACTTGCCTGCCCATGCCGCCCACCGTCCGCTCCAGTTCCATCCGCACCGGCGCCGATTCCGCCGATTCCGTCGATATCGCCGACGATGACGCCGTCGATCAGCAGGAAGGCGGCGAAGAGAAACTGCGCTCGGGCATCCAGTCGATCGAGGTGGGCTTCCGGCTGCTCGAAGTGCTCACGCACGAACCGCGCGCAATGATGCTGCGCGATCTCGCACAGCAAGCCGGGATGAGCCCCGCGAAGGCGCATCGCTATCTGGTGAGCTTTCAGCGCCTGGGCGTCGTCGCGCAGGACCCGCTGACGGGCCGCTATGAACTCGGCGGCTTCGCGCTGCAACTGGGGCTCGCGCGGCTCGCGCGCGTCGACGGCGTGAAGCTCGCGCGTATCGCGCTCGCCGAGCTGCGCGAGCGGCTCGACATGACGGTAGGCATCGCCGTGTGGGGCAATCAGGGGCCGACCGTCGTCCACTGGATGGAGTCGAGCTATCCGGCGAAGGCATCGCTGAAACTCGGCGACGTGATGCCAATGCTGAGCTCCGCAACGGGCCTGCTGTTCGCCGCATATCTGCCGCGCGGCAAGACGGCCGCGATGATCGGGCGCGAACTCGGCGAGACGCAGCGTTGGGCGACGGCCAACAGTCCGTGCACGCCAGAAGACGTCGAGCGCGTGCTCGCGGATGTGCGCGCGCATGGCGCGGCGCGCGTCGAAGGCATGTTGCTGCCGACCATACACGCGTTCTGCATGCCCGTGTTCGATTCGAATGGCGATCTCGCGCTCGGACTGATCGCGCTGGGTCACGAAGGCGCGTTCGACATTGCCTGGGGCGGCGAAGTCGATACGGCGCTGCGCGAGTGCGCACACAAGCTGTCTTATGAACTCGGCTATAGTCCTACGCCGCGCTAGGCCCGAGGAACGCGCGAACGCGCTTCGCGGTCGAAGCGTTTCCATTCGCGTGCTTTGTCCAACCGGCTGCTTCTGATGTCGTCTCCGTCCGCCGTCCGTTCCGTCTTGCAATCGCGTGTCGCCGTTGCACAGCGCCGCTCGTCGCAGCTGCGTTGGAGCGGCGTGCTGGCGGCCGTCGTGGGCGCGCATTTGACCGCGGCACAGTGGTTCGAGCGGCATCACGACACGTTCAAGCCTATCTCGCCCGAGCATGTTCCCGTGCAGGTCGCGCTGCTCAAGCCGGAGCGCATCGAGACGCAGGCGGCCGGCTCGCCTCCGCCCGCGAAGGCGCCCGCCGCCGCGCCCAAACGCGGCGCGCAGCCGCCGCGCGCACATGTATTGACGGCGACGCGAACTGTCCCGAAGCCAGCCGCAGCGACGCCGACGCATGAAATTGCGAGCGCGCCCGTGGCGGCTTCGGCGGCGGCGGGTCCGGATGCAGGTGTTGCTTCCGCACCGACGACGCAGGCCGCCGCCAACCCCGGCCAAGGCAACGCGCCACACACGGCGCCCGGCGTGAAATTTTCCGTGCCGCCCTCGGGCGAACTGCAATACGACACGTTCTATAACGGCGTGCGCAACCAGCCGGGCAAGATTCACTGGTCGACGGACGGCGACGCGTACGCGATGATCGTTTCCGTGCCTTTGCCGTTCGTCGGCACGTTCAGCTATTCGAGCCACGGGCATGTGGACGCATTCGGCCTGGCACCTGATCAGTACATCGAAAAACGCGGCCGCCGCGGCGAGGACATCACCACATTTCACCGCGACACCAAGCAGATCGCGTTCACGCGTACGCCGGATACGCTGCCGCTGCAGGACGGCGCGCAGGATCGCTTCAGCATGGTGATGCAGCTCGCCAGTCTGGTACGAGGCGACCCCGACGCGTATCAGCCAGGCGTCACGCGCGAGTTCTACGTGACCGACAACGACAGCGGCGAAATCTGGCCCATCGAAACGATCGGCGACGAAACGGTGCGCACCGACCACGGGTTTATCGACGCGAGGCATTTCATGCGGCTACCGCGACGCGAAGGGGACCGGCGGCGCATCGATGTGTGGCTCGCGCCGTCGCTCGGTTGGCTGCCCGTGCGTCTCGTGCAGACCGAACCGAACGGCACGCAGATCGAACTCGTGTGGCGCGGCAAGCTCGCGCCCCCGGACGCGAGCGGCGACAACGCCGGCGACAACCCGCAGGACGCCGGACCGAGCGTCACCGATCCGGGCGCGGGGCCCGAAAAGCCCTGACGCAATCAGGCCATTCGAATCGCGGTACAAATAAGAAAACCTGGAAGACACTGCGCTTCAGAAACTTCCGTCGCCGGCGTCGATCGCATGACGAGCGATCAGTTGACTCGCTCGTTCTTTCATCGCGACAACACTTGGGGAGTCCGCATGCAAATCAATGTGAATGGCATCGATACGCGCTATGTCCTAAGCAATGAAGGCCCCGGACCATGGCTCACGTTCATTCATCAGCTCGGGGGCGATCTGTCGGTCTGGGATCAGCTCGCAGGCTATTTCCGCGAACGCTATATGGTTTTGCGTTACGACGTGCGCGGCCACGGTCAGACGGCTGTTTCAGACAAGCAATTCAGTGTTGCAGATTTGTCTCGTGATCTGCGTGCGCTGCTGGATGCGCTTGGCGCTCAAAGAACACATATTGTCGGAATGTCGATGGGCGGCATGATCGCGCAGCAGTTCGCGCTCGATAACCCGGCGCGCATCGAAACGCTCACGCTCGCCGACACGCACGCGGCCACGCCACCCGAGGGCCGCCCGCTCTGGGACGAGCGGGCCGCGAAGGCGCGCGGCGAAGGCCTTGGCGTGCTCGCCGAAGGCACGATGGAGCGCTGGCTGACGGCCGGCTTCCGTGAAGCTCATCCCGAAGTAGTCGAACAGATTCGCGAGGTGTTCGAGCGCACTCCGCCTGACGGTTATGCGCACGCGTGCGTTGCGCTGCGCGATTTCGACGTGCGCGGTAGACTGGCTGAGATCACCCTTCCCACACTTACTGTGGCTGGACGCCACGATGCAGGCACGCCACCTGCTGCTACACAGGTAATTGCGGATGCCATCCGGGGAGCGAAATTCGAGTTGCTGGACGCGGCTCACCTCGCACCAATTGAGCAATCGCAACGCTTTGCTGCTTTGCTTGAATCGTTTCTGCAGAAACGGGTCTAACCGATAGGTTCGGAGACTGATCGCATCAGGCCGGACCCACCCCTTGAATTCCAAACCAGGGGCTCCATCTACGGTGCAACACTGGCCCGGAGCCATCGGAAATAAGGAGTGTCGCCATGCAAATGATCTACAACAGCCCCAACTACTGTGTCGTCGAGTTCCCGCCGCAAGACGGCCATATCTCGATGAAGTCCGGCGGGTATGAGATCGTCGACAAGAATACGCAGCGCGAGATTTACATCGACGGTGCGATGGCAGCCAGTTTTCGCGAAAACGTGCAAAAGTTGATCGAAGACGAGCCGACGCTCGACGAAGTGGACGAATTTCTCGGTCAATTCGACAGCCTGATGAATCAACCGGTCATTCTTCACTGACCAGCGGGCGCGAGCCTCGCCCGTCGTAAGGCGACACGTTCCAATCGACCCCGTCCGGCTTTCCGGGCGGGGTTTTTCATTTGGGCCTGCTTTTTGTCTGCCTGCTTTTTGTCTGCCTGCTTTTTGTCTGCCTGCTTTTTGTCTGCCTGCTTTGGTCTGCCTGCTTTTGTCTGGCTGCTTCGTGCAACACGGCGCGAGACGCTGAGCGACAACGTTGCGCAAACAGCGAAACAAATACTTCCGGCGCTTCATTCGCAGCAACTGCCGCGCCTCGCGCGCCGGCAATCCCGCAGGCAACCCTTGGGCGGCTGGCGCGCCCGGCGCGTACGCGGCCATGCGGCTACAATATTGAGTTTCCTGAACAAGCCGGCCGAGTGCGCCGGCGCGAGCCCGATCAGACCATGAACCAGCCCGCCCCGTCAGCCCCCTCAGCCCCGTCGCCCGCCTATACGCGCGGCGCTGCCCTGCCCGCGTTGCTCGAATCGCGCATCCTGATCCTGGACGGCGCGATGGGCACGATGATCCAGCGCTACAAGCTCGATGAAGCCGCCTATCGCGGCGAGCGCTTCAAGGACTATCCGCGCGACATCAAGGGCAACAACGAACTGCTGTCGATCACGCAGCCTCAGATCATCCGCGAGATTCACGAGCAGTATCTCGCTGCGGGCGCCGACATCATCGAGACGAACACGTTTGGTGCAACGACCGTCGCGCAAGCCGACTACGGGATGGAAGAGCTCGTCGCGCAGATGAACCTCGAATCCGCGAAGCTCGCGCGCGCGGCCTGCGACCAGTACTCGACGCCCGACAAGCCGCGCTTCGTCGCGGGCGCCATCGGGCCGACGCCGAAGACGGCCAGCATCTCGCCCGACGTCAACGATCCCGGCGCGCGCAACGTCACGTTCGACGAGTTGCGCGCCGCCTACTACGACCAGGCGAAAGCGCTGATGGAAGGCGGCGCCGATCTGTTCCTCGTCGAAACGATCTTCGACACGCTCAACGCGAAAGCGGCGCTGTTCGCGCTCGACGAACTGTTCGACGACACGGGCGAGCGCCTGCCGATCATGATCTCGGGCACGGTGACAGACGCGTCGGGCCGCATTCTGTCGGGACAAACGGTCGAGGCGTTCTGGAATTCGCTGCGTCACGCAAAGCCGCTCACGTTCGGCCTGAACTGCGCGCTGGGCGCGGCGCTGATGCGCCCGTACATCGCGGAACTGGCGAAGCTTTGCGACACCTATGTGTCGTGCTATCCGAACGCCGGCCTGCCAAATCCGATGAGCGACACGGGCTTCGACGAACTGCCCGCCGACACCTCGGGCCTTCTGAAGGAGTTCGCGCAGGCAGGTCTCGTGAACATCGCGGGCGGCTGCTGCGGCACGACGCCGGAACACATCGCCGCCATCGCGAAGGCGCTGAACGATGTGAAGCCGCGCAAGTGGCCGGGCCAGTATCGCGACGCCGCATAAGGCCGCCGAAGCACGCGAACGCTGTATCGCACGAGAACATCGAAGCACTGACGAAACACGCACAAACCATGACCGATCATACGATGCGCCTTTCCGGCCTCGAGCCGTTCAACGTCACTTCGGGGACGCTCTTCATCAACGTCGGCGAACGCACGAATGTGACGGGCTCGAAGGCATTCGCGCGGATGATCCTGAACGGCCAGTTCGACGAAGCGCTCGCCGTCGCGCGCCAGCAGGTCGAAAACGGCGCGCAGGTCATCGACGTGAACATGGACGAAGCGATGCTCGATTCGAAAGCGGCGATGGTGCGCTTCATGAATCTGATTGCATCGGAGCCGGACATCGCGCGCGTGCCGATCATGATCGACTCGTCGAAGTGGGATGTGATCGAAGCGGGCCTGAAGTGCGTGCAGGGCAAGGCGATCGTCAACTCGATCTCGCTGAAGGAAGGCGAAGAGAGCTTCCGCCGCCAGGCTAAACTGATTCGCCGCTACGGCGCCGCAGCCGTCGTGATGGCCTTCGACGAGCAAGGCCAGGCCGACACGTTCAAGCGCAAGACGGAAATCTGCAAGCGCTCGTATGACGTTCTCGTCAACGAAGTCGGCTTCGCGCCGGAAGACGTCATCTTCGACCCGAACATCTTCGCCATTGCGACAGGCATCGAAGAGCACAACAACTATGCCGTCGACTTCATCGAAGCGACGCGCTGGATCAAGCAGAACCTGCCGTATGCGAAGGTGAGCGGCGGCGTGTCGAACGTGTCGTTCTCGTTTCGCGGCAACGACCCGGTGCGCGAAGCGATCCATACCGTGTTCCTCTATCACGCGATTCAGGCGGGCATGGACATGGGCATCGTCAACGCGGGCCAGTTGGGCGTGTATGCCGATCTCGACACCGAATTGCGCGAGCGTGTCGAAGACGTCGTGCTGAATCGCCGCGAAGACGCAACCGACCGTCTGCTCGAAATCGCCGACAAGTTCAAGACGGGCGCGGCGAAGAAAGAAGAGAACCTCGAGTGGCGCAACCAGGGCGTCGAGCAGCGTCTCGCGCATGCGCTCGTGCACGGCATCACGAACTTCATCGTCGAAGATACCGAGGAAGCGCGCGTCAAGATCATGGGCAGCGGCGGCCGCCCCATCAACGTGATCGAAGGCCCGCTGATGGACGGCATGAACATCGTCGGCGACCTGTTCGGCCAGGGCAAGATGTTCCTGCCGCAAGTCGTGAAGTCGGCACGCGTGATGAAGCAGGCTGTCGCCCATCTCATTCCCTTCATCGAAGAAGAGAAGCGCCAGCTCGCCGAAGCAGGCGGCGACGTGCGCGCGAAAGGCAAGATCGTGATCGCGACGGTGAAGGGCGACGTGCACGATATCGGCAAGAACATCGTCTCCGTTGTGCTTCAGTGCAATAACTTCGAAGTGGTCAACATGGGCGTGATGGTCCCGTGCAACGAGATTCTCGCGAAGGCGAAAGTCGAAGGCGCGGACATCATCGGACTGTCGGGGCTGATCACGCCGTCGCTCGAAGAGATGGCCTACGTCGCGTCGGAAATGCAGCGCGACGACTACTTCCGCGTGAAGAAGATTCCGCTTCTGATCGGCGGCGCGACGACGTCGCGCGTGCATACGGCCGTCAAGATCGCGCCGAACTATGAAGGCCCCGTGGTGTATGTGCCCGATGCGTCGCGTTCGGTGTCGGTGGCGTCGAACCTGCTGTCGGATGAAGGCGCGGCGAAGTATCTCGACGAACTCAAGACCGACTACGACCGCATCCGCGACCAGCACGCGAACAAGAAGGCACTGCCGCTCGTCACGCTCGAGCAGGCGCGCGCGAACAAGACGAAGATCGACTGGAGCGCCTATCAGCCTGTGAAGCCGAAGTTCATCGGCCGCCGCGTGTTCAGAAACTATGACCTGAACGAGCTCGCGAACTACATCGACTGGGGTCCGTTCTTCCAGACGTGGGATCTCGCCGGGCCGTATCCCGCCATCCTCAACGACGAGATCGTTGGCGAATCGGCGCGGCGCGTGTTCTCCGATGCGAAGTCGATGCTCGCGCGGCTGATCCAGGGCCGCTGGCTCACCGCGAACGGCGTGATTGCGCTGCTGCCCGCCAACACGGTCAACGACGACGACATCGAAATCTACACGGACGAGTCGCGCACCGAAGTCGCGCTGACGTGGCGCAACGTCCGCCAGCAAAGCGTGCGCCCCGTGGTGGATGGCGTGATGCGCGCAAACCGGTCACTCGCGGACTTCATCGCGCCGAAGGACTCGGGCGTCGCCGACTATATCGGCATGTTCGCGGTCACGGCGGGTCTCGGCGTCGATGCGAAGGAAAAGCAGTTCGAGCAGGATCACGACGACTACAGCGCGATCATGCTGAAGGCGCTCGCCGACCGCCTCGCGGAAGCGTTCGCCGAAGCGATGCACGCGCGCGTGCGCCGCGACCTGTGGGGCTACGCCCACGACGAAACGCTGTCCAACGACGAGTTGATCGCCGAGAAGTATCGCGGCATCCGTCCCGCGCCCGGCTATCCCGCGTGTCCGGATCACCTCGTCAAGCGCGACATGTTCGTCACGCTGCAAGTCGACGAGATCGGCATGAGCGTGACCGAGTCGCTGGCGATGCTGCCCGCCGCGAGCGTTTCCGGCTTCTATCTGGCGCACCCGGAAAGCACCTACTTCTCCGTCGGCAAGATCGGCCAGGACCAGCTCGAAGACTACGCGCGGCGCATGTCGCTGTCGAAGACGGACGCGGAGCGCGCGCTCGCGCCGCTGCTGTAAGCGGGGGAGCGCGTGGCAGGAATATATCGCTGGCCGAAGGCTGAATATTCCGGCTGAAAGGCCCAGCGAATATTTTCGGCTTTGTAGACTGAAATCGCTGCATCCCGCGAACCCGCCAGACGCGACCGAAAAACGCGTCGGCTCAACGACTTGCAACCGTCAACGGAGAATAATCGTATGAAGAAGCTGACGCTGATGTTGACCGCGTTATCGCTTGCCGCCATTGCGCCGCTGTCCGAGGCCCAGCCTCAGGCTCCCGGCGGATCGAGCGCGGTGAGCTCGTACTCGCCGCCCACCGTCAAGCACGTGAAGAAGCCGAAAAAGAACAAGACGAAGAACGGCGCGTCCGCTCCGGCGACGGCGCCGGACGCCGCGAGCCAGTAACGCGCAAGCGCCGCGGCAAATGAAAAAGCCCGTTCAGTGACGGGCTTTTCTGCTTCTGGACTCCGTACGCGCAGTTCAGGCGCAGACCCATGCGGCGTGAGCGCCGCCATCACACGGCTGCGCGCACCCGATCTCGCCGAAGCGCGAGCCGCGCGTCACAAACCCCAAACGATATCCGTGTTGTCCTTCTGCGCGGCGCGCAGCATGTCGAGGAACGGGAACGCGCGCTGCGCGAGGCCGATCGGAAGCTCGTGGTGCTCGTGGCCATCCTCCCCTTCGTGGAAGTGGCCTTCATGCTCCGCACGCTCCTGCTTGTCGGTGACGATGGCCGCTTCGAGCTTCGAGATCGCAACGCCCAGTTCATCGTGGTTGATGACGCCGCGCTGGCCGAGCCGCTTGCCGATGATCCCCAGCAGGTACTGGGCGAGATTCTCCAGCATCACCACATCGGGCGCGGAGCGGCACTTGAAAGTGATCAGCATGATGACGGTTCCCTTTTCGTTTTGGTGGCTTCTCGCGCGGCCAGCCGCATGATGCCCCGCGGCCAGCCGCGCGGGTTCCGTTGGCGCGCCGGCCCACCCTCCGGCGGCGGGCTGGCGGCCACGGCCCTTGCCGGGCATCTCATTGGACATATTAGCACCTGCTAAAATCCGGCTTGACGGAAAAAGCTCGCCGTCGTGCGCCCGGGCACGCTGCGCCTTCATGGCCGCGCGTGTTCGCACTGTCGCCACGGCCCGCGCCCGAAGCGCCATCCGCGCGGCCGCGCGGCCGCGGGGTCGCGCCGGCGTCGCATGTGGCGCTCAGGCGCTTTCCACGCCGCCGACGGCTTCACGCCGTTTTCGGCGCTGCCCCGCTTCATCGGACTGCCTCACTGGACTCGCAACAAGCATGCTGCCTGCACACAAACACACTCTCGAAACCCTGTTGACCGACGTGGTCAAGCAGGTCGCCCAGGCCACTCAAGGTGCATCCGAAGCCGCGTTCATCGCACCCGCCATCGTGCTCGAACGACCCAAGGTCGCCGCGCATGGCGACGTCGCGTGCAACATCGCCATGCAGATCGCCAAGCCGCTGCGCAGCAATCCACGCCAGCTCGCGCAACAGATCGTCGATGCGCTGCTCGCTCATCCGCAAGCCGCGGGCCTCGTCGAAAGCGCCGAAGTGGCCGGTCCGGGCTTCATCAATCTGCGCCTGTCGGCGGCTTCCAAGCAGGCCGTGATCGCCGCCGTGTTCGCACAGCGCGCAGCGTTCGGCCGCTCGCAGCGCGACGCCGGCAAGCGCGTGCTGGTCGAGTTCGTGTCGGCCAACCCGACGGGCCCGTTGCACGTCGGCCACGGCCGCCAGGCCGCGCTCGGCGACGCGATGTCGAATGTGCTCGCGTCGCAGGGCTATGACGTGCATCGCGAGTTCTACTACAACGACGCGGGCGTGCAGATCGGCAACCTCGCGATCTCGACGCAGGCCCGCGCCCGCGGCCTGAAGCCGGGCGACGCCGGCTGGCCGGAAGCCGCGTACAACGGCGAATACATCGCCGACATCGCGCGCGACTACCTGAACGGCGAAACCGTATCGGCCAGCGACGGCGAGCCCGTCAAGGGCGCGGGCGACGCGGACAACCTCGAGGCCATCCGCCGTTTCGCCGTCGCCTATCTGCGTCATGAGCAGGATATGGACCTGCAGGCGTTCGGCGTGAAGTTCGACCAGTACTACCTCGAATCGTCGCTATACACGGAAGGCCGCGTCGAGAAGACGGTGAACGAACTGATCGCAGCGGGCAAGACGTACGAGCAGGACGGCGCGCTGTGGCTGCGCACCACCGACGACGGCGACGACAAAGACCGCGTGATGCGCAAGTCCGACGGCACGTACACGTACTTCGTGCCCGACGTCGCGTATCACGAGACCAAGTGGGAGCGTGGCTTCACGAAGGTCATCAATATCCAGGGCTCGGACCATCACGGCACGATCGCGCGGGTGCGCGCCGGACTGCAGGGACTCGGCATCGGCATTCCGAAGGGCTACCCCGACTACGTGCTGCACAAGATGGTCACCGTGATGCGCGACGGCCAGGAAGTCAAAATCTCGAAGCGCGCGGGCAGCTACGTGACGGTGCGTGATCTGATCGAATGGTCGGGCGGCGCGCTGCCGGGCCAGGAAGCCGCGCCCGATCTGCTCGACGAAGAGACGATCCGCCGCGGCCGCGACGCCGTGCGCTTCTTCCTGATCTCGCGCAAGGCCGACACGGAATTCGTGTTCGACGTCGATCTCGCGCTCAAGCAGAACGACGAGAACCCGGTGTACTACGTGCAGTACGCGCACGCGCGCATCTGCTCGGTGATTAGCGAATGGAAGTCGCGCTACGCCGCCGATGAAATGATGCTGCCGTCCTTCGATCTGTCGCCGCTCGACAGCGAGCGCGCGATGGCGCTGTTGCAGAAGCTCGCCGAGTTCCCGGACATGCTGACGCACGCCGCCGACGAACTCGCTCCGCACGCGGTCGCGTTCTATCTGCGCGACCTCGCGGGCGAATTTCACTCGTTCTACAATGCCGAACGCGTTCTCGTCGACGACGAAACGCCGCGCAACGCGCGCATCGCGCTGCTTGCGGCGACGCGCCAGGTGCTGGCGAACGGCCTCGCCGTGATCGGCGTGTCGGCGCCCGCCAAAATGTAATCTCCGCGCGGTTTAATGGCACTTAATTGGGACGACGAGCGGATGACCGTCGCTATAATCGACGGTCATTCAAGATTTCCTTTTGCAGGTGAATTAGACGATGGCAAAACCACGCCGCACTACAAAACAATCGAAACAGACCGGGGGCACTTTTCTCGGCATCGTGCTAGGCCTGATCGTTGGCCTGGCCATCGCGGTGGTGGTGGCGCTCTACATCACGCGCGCACCCACGCCGTTTGTCGCGAAGGTCGCGCCGCCCGCCGCTTCGGATAGCGGCGCGAGCCAGCCGCAGTACGATCCGAACCGTCCGCTGCAAGGCAAGACTCCCGGCCAGCCGGTGCCGCAAGCGGCGCAGCCCGCGCCGCCCAATACGGCGCCCGGCCAGACCACGAACCAGTCGCAGACCTCGGGCATGCTCGAAGAGCCGCAGATCGTCGAGGTGCCCCCGTCGAACAATGGCGTCGCTGTCGCGCCGAAGCCCGCGCAGGACAACGCCAACGGGAATAACGGCGCGAACAGCGGCACGACGACGGCGATGAACCAGCCGAAGAAAGCGCCGAACGCGACCAGCGCGCCGACGACCGCGAACATTGCGCCCACGCAGCCGCCGAAAGCCGGCTCGACGCCGAACGCGAACGGCACGCCGCCCGTCGCCAACGACGCGAACACCGGCTATCTGCTGCAGGTTGGCGCATACAGGACGGCGGCGGACGCCGAGCAGCAGCGCGCGCGGCTCGCGTTCCAGGGCTTCGAATCGAAGGTCACGCAGCGCGATGCGGGCGGAGTGACGTACTATCGCGTTCGGATCGGCCCGTTCTCGAAGTTCGAGGAAATGAACACCACCCGCCAACGCCTGTCCGATGCGGGCGTGGACACGGCCGTGATCCGCTTCACCAAGCAGTGACTCTCGCGCAGTAACAGGTTGTCACGCGCCGCCGCTGAACCTTCGACGCGCGGCGCGAGTCTCATGTGCGGCAGACGCCTGCCGTCGAATCCGTAACGGTCGCGGCGCGCGAAAGCCCGCCACCGTTACCTCCCTGATTGGTTCACAAGACATGAAAAAACTGCTCAGCATTCTTTTTCTTTCGTTCGGCATCGTCGCGAGCGCTGCGCAAGCGTCGCCCGCCGCGCCTGTCGCTGGCAAGGACTACACCGTGCTGTCCACGCCGCAGCCCGTCGAGGCGCCCGCCGGCAAGATCGAAGTGATCGAGTTCATGTGGTACGGCTGCCCGCACTGCAACGAGTTCGACCCGGACCTGGAAGCGTGGATCAAGAAACAGGGCCCGGACGTCGTGTTCAAGCGCGTGCCCGTCGCCTTCCGCGACGACTTCATTCCGCACTCGAAGCTCTATCACGCGGTCGACGCGCTCGGCCTCGCGAACCAGCTCACGCCGACCATCTTCCACGAGATCCACGTCAACAAGAACTATCTGCTGACGCCGGAAGACCAGGCAAAATTCCTCGCGAAGAACGGCGTCGATCCGAAGAAGTTCATGGACGCGTACAACTCGTTCTCGACGCAAAGCGCGCTCCAGCGTGACAAGAAGCTGCTCGAAGACTACAAGATCGAAGGCGTGCCGACGCTCGCCGTTCAGGGCAAGTACGAAACAGGCCCGGCGCAGACCAACAGCCTGACGGGCACGATCCAGGTGCTCGACTACCTGATCGCCCAGGTTCGCGCGAAGAAGATGTAATTCGATTCACGCACGCCAGCCGGTATGAGCTCATCATTGAAGGTTTTCATCACCGGCGCGTCCAGTGGCATAGGTGAAGCGCTCGCCGCCGAATACGCGCGGCGCGGCGCGATTCTCGGCCTCGTCGCCCGGCGCGGCGACGCCCTCGCCCGCTTCCAGCAGTCCCATCCGCAGAACACGATCTCCGTCTATTGCGTCGACGTACGGGATGCGGACGCGCTCGCCCGCGCCGCGCAGCAGTTCATCGCGCAGCACGGCTGCCCCGACGTGGTGATCGCGAACGCGGGCATCAGCCGCGGCGCCGTGACAGGTCACGGCGAGTTGCAGACGTTTCGCGACGTGATGGACATCAACTACTTCGGCATGGTCGCCACCTTCGAGCCGTTCGCGCAGGCGATGGTCGACGCGCGCAAAGGCACGCTCGTCGGCATTGCGAGCGTCGCGGGCGTACGCGGGTTGCCGGGCTCGGGCGCATATAGCGCGTCGAAATCGGCGGCGCTGAAGTATCTGGAAGCACTGCGCGTCGAGATGCGGCCGCTCGGCGTATCGGTCGTCACGATCGCGCCCGGCTATATCCGCACGCCGATGACGGCGCGCAATCCATACGCGATGCCCTTCCTGATGGACGCGGATCGCTTCGCCCAAAAGGTCGCGGACGCCGTCGAGCGCAAGAGGCGCTTCGCCGTGTTCCCTTGGCAGATGCGCTTCGCGGCGATGCTGCTGCATGTCGCGCCGCGCTGGCTCTACGATGCCGTCTTCGAAAAGGCGCCGCGCAAGCCGCGCACCGCGCAATAGGTCATGGCCGCGCGTGCCGTCGATGCAGCCGGTGTCGAGCACGCGAAAGCGGCAAGCGGTGCGCGCATCGTGTCGTTGGTGCCGAGCATCACCGAACTTCTCTTTGCGTTGAATCTGGATGCGCAGATCGTGGGGCGCACGGGCTTCTGCGTGCATCCACGCGACAAGGTGCGCAAGGTGCCGAAAGTCGGCGGCACGAAGGCCGTGAAACTCGACGCGGTGCGCGCGCTGCAACCCACGCATGCCATCGTCAACATCGACGAGAACGAGCGCGAAACCGTCGAGCGGCTGCGCGAGTTCGTGCCGCATGTCGTCGTCACGCATCCGCTCGCGCCCGAGGACAATTTTGCGCTGTACGCGCTGCTCGGCGCGATCTTCGATCGTCAGGACGACGCACGGCGGCTAGGCGATGCGCTTCGGTTGCAACTGGATGCCGCCGCATCGCGCGACTGGCCGTATCAGAACGTGCTTTACGCAATCTGGCGCGAGCCTTGGATGACCGTCGCGCGCGACACCTATATCTCCGCGATGCTGCGCCTCGTGAACTGGCAAACGCTGCCGGACACGCAAGGCGGCGAAAAAGGCGCGGCCCGTTATCCGACATTCGACTTCGACGCGCCGTGGCTTGGCGAGGTCGACCGGGTGCTGCTGTCGAGCGAGCCGTATCGCTTCACGCGGCAGCATTGCGACGCGCTCAAACAGGACGCGCGCCTTCAGCGCAATCGCGGCACGCAAATCCAGCTGATCGACGGTGAAATGGTGTCGTGGTACGGCTCGCGCGCGATCGACGGCATCGCGTACCTTGTGGACTACGCCCGCCGCTAGCCTCAATCCGCAGCCATATGGATATGCGGATTCAATTGTTGTCGCTGCCGAAAGCGTTCGATAAGCTTGCGCGAGAGCCGGCGCAGCGGCGCCCGACGCAATGGCGCCCGATGCATCAACGCCTCGACAAGACGTGACGCAGCGCGCCGGCCGCATATTCGTATCAGAATGACATTGCGTGACAGCACCCGCACGGAGCGCGCGTGATGCACAACGCCACCCCACGCCGCCCCGCCACGAACAATTCGAAATCCCGGGAGATCTTATGCGTTTCAAGTTGCTTGCCGCCGCCGCGACGTTGACGGCCCTCGCCACCGCGTCCGCGCTGGCCGTCGCGAAACCGCTCACCGTCTGTACGGAATCGAGCCCGGACGGGTTCGATGTCGTTCAGTACAACTCGCTCGTCACGACCAATGCATCGGCGGACGTGGTCTTCAATTCGCTCGTGTCGTATGACGAAGCGGCGAAGAAGGTCGTGCCGTCGCTCGCCGACAAGTGGGACGTGGGCGCAGACGGTCTCACGTACACGTTCCATCTGCGTCCGAACGTGCAGTTCCAGACCACTGACTACTTCAAGCCGACGCGGCCGCTGAACGCCGACGACGTGGTCTTCACGTTCGACCGGATGCTCGACGACAACAACCCGTGGCACAAGGTCGCGGGCGCGAGCGGCTTTCCGCACGCGCAATCGATGGGGCTCGTGAAGCTGATCAAAGCGGTATCGAAGGTCGACGACAACACCGTCAAGTTCGAACTGAACGAGCCTAACGCGACCTTCGTGTCGATTTTGACGATGGGCTTCGCGTCGATCTATTCAGCGGAATACGCCGACCAGTTGCTGAAGGCGGGCACGCAGGCCGATCTGAACGCAAAGCCGATCGGCACGGGGCCATTCGTGCTGAAGGGCTACACGAAAGACTCGATCATCCGCTACGACGTGAATCCGACGTACTGGGGGCCGAAGCCGAAGATCGACCGGCTGATCTACGCGATCACGCCGGATGCCGCCGTGCGCGCGCAAAAGGTGAAGGCGGGCGAATGCCAGATCGCGCTGTCTCCGAAGCCGCAGGACGTCGCGGACGCGAAGAAGGACAAGTCGCTCGCCGTCGTGCAGACGCCCGCGTTCATGACGGCGTTCGTCGCGCTAAACACGCAGAAGAAGCCGCTCGACAACCAGAAGGTGCGCGCCGCGCTGAACATGGCGTTCGACCGTGCATCGTATCTGAAGGCCGTGTTCGACAATACGGCGACGCCTGCAAACAATCCGTATCCGCCGAATACATGGAGCTACGACAAGGCCGTGAAGCCGTGGCCCTACGACACCGAAAAGGCGAAGAAGCTGCTCGCCGACGCGGGCTATCCGAACGGCTTTGAAACGACGATCTGGGTGCGCCCGAACGGCAGCGTGTTGAATCCGAACCCGAAAGCAGGCGCGGAAATGCTGCAGGCCGACTTCGCGAAGATCGGCGTGAAGGCCGAAGTGAAGGTGATCGAATGGGGCGAACTGATCAAGCAGGCCAAGCAGGGACAGCACGATACGCTGTTCATGGGTTGGGCGGGCGACAACGGCGACCCGGACAACTATCTGTCACCCCTCTTTAGCTGCAACGCGGTGAAGTCGGGGATCAACTTCGCGCGTTACTGCGATCCGGAACTCGACAAGCTGATCGCGCAGGGCAAGGAAACCGCCGATCAGAGCAAGCGCACGAAGGCGTATGAGGCTGCGCAGCAGATCATCCACGACGAAGCACTGTGGATTCCGCTCGGCTATCCGACGGCGGCGGCGATCACGCGCACGAACGTGAGCGGGTATCACGTCAGTCCGTTTGGACGGCAGAATTTTGGGGCAGTCGTGGTGCAATAGGCTCAGACTTCAGGCTCAGACTTCACAACGCTTCGCTTCGACGCACGAAAAAGCCCGGCCAGTAACTACAGCTGGGCTTTTCATTTTGCAGGCGGGGGCTTGACGTTACATCACGGATTGAAGCGAACCACGCCATCGTCCCCCTGCACCCGTTTCAACTCGCCCTGAAGCCACAGCAGATGCAAATGCGCGAGCGCCTCACCCATCGCGAACGTCATCTGATGAATATCGAGTTCGCGCTTGAACATGACGGGGACGATATCCGCCGCGCTGCACGGCTTCTGCGCGCAAGCCGCGCGCACTTCCGCGAGCCGCGCCGCGTGGTGATCGCGCAGTTGCCCGATACGCGTGCGCAGCCCGCGAAACGGCTTGCCATGCGACGGCAGCACGAGCGTTTCGGCGACCATCGTTTCGTAACGGCCGAGCGAACCCAGATACAGCGCGAGCGGATTGCCTTCCGGCTCGATGTCGAACACCGACACGTTCGTCGAGATGCGCGGCAACACCATGTCGCCGGAAATCAGCACGCCATCCGCTTCTGAATGCAGTGCGCAATGCTCCGGCGAATGACCGAAACCCGTCACGACGCGCCACGTGCGCCCGCCGATCGACAGCGCATCGCCGTCACGCATGCGCCGGTATTGGCCGGGCACCGACGGCACCAGGTTCGAGTAATAGCTCTTACGATTGCGCAGTTTGTCCAGCGAGGCTTCGTCGCGCAAACCGTGCCGCGCGAAGTGGCGCGCGGCGCCCTCGCCGCCTGCGTTCGAGCCGTCGCCCGCCGCCATCACGCGGCCCAGCATGTACTCTCCGAGCGTGATCCACAGACGCACGCTCCAGCGCTTGCGGTCGCCGCCCTCGCACAGCCAGTTCGCGAGACCGAGATGATCGGGATGGCAATGCGTGACGATCACACGCAGCACGGGAAGACCTTCGAGCGCCGTGTCGAATAGCTTTTCCCAGTTCGCCTTGATCTCGTCGGAAGCAATCCCGCAATCGACGATTGTCCAGCCCTTCTGCCCGTCGATCTCGTCGCGCAGCAGCCAGAGATTGATGTGATCGAGCGCGAACGGCAACGGCATACGCAGCCAGTAGACGCCCGGCGCGACCTGCTGGGTCGTGCCGGCGGCGGGCATGCTGTCGGCGAACGGGTAGTCGAGTTGGTGTTCGAGAGCATTCATCGTGGGTTTCCTCGTCGGCCGCACTTCCGTGAGTCGTGACCCAATCCGGGCGTGCGGCGTGGTTGCGCTTTATTCAAGTTGACGATAACGTAAACGTCGATTCTAACGTTCAATCCGTTATTGTGCCCGGCCTCGGGACACCGCGACCGGACTCCACGACCGGACTCCACGACCGGACTCCGCGACCGGACTCCGCGATGAACACTCGACAATGAACACCCAATACACGATCACCGAACTGGCCCGCGAATTCGACGTAACGCCGCGCGCAATCCGCTTCTACGAAGACCAGGGTTTACTCTCACCAAGCCGCGAAGGGTCGAGCGGACTGCGACGCGTCTACTCCGGCCGCGACCGCACGCGGCTCAGGCTGACGCTGCGCGGCAAGCGGCTGGGCTTCACGCTGTCGGAAATCCGCGATCTGCTCGATCTTTACGACTCGCCGACCGACACCGTTGCGCAGTTGCAGGCGTTCCTCGCGACCGTTGTCCGGCACCGCGAAATACTGGAGCGCCAGCGCGAAGACCTGAACGCAACACTGGAAGATCTCGCGCAATACGAAGCGCAGGCGCGCGTGCTCCTCGAAAGCGGCGAGCGTGGCGATGGCTACATCAACGAAGCGAACGCCGCGCGTGAAGATGTATTGAAAGAAAAATCCTGATCGAAAGATCGGACGACGTACGCAACAGTTGGCACGGCGTTGGGAGAAGATGATTCCAACGTCATCCAACACGCTTCAAACGACAATGCGCCGGCGCTGCGCTCAAAAGGCGAAGGCGTCTCGCAGGCTCACCCGGACGATACAATCGCGGGTGTCTTCACGACATTGAACGAATGCACGGTCGACATGAATCACTTTCCCAAACTGCTGTCGTCACAGATCGGCTTTGATGTCGCGGAGACACTGCTCGCGGGCTTCGACCGGCATTACCGCATCTTTCGCGAAGCCGCGATCCGCGCCAAAACCCTATTCGAATGCGCCGACTGGCACGGCATCCAGAAGCTCGCGCGCGAGCGCATCACGTCGTATGACGAGCGCGTGCGCGAATGCGTCGAAAAGCTCGAAGACGAATTCGACGTGGAGAACATCGACGACGAAGTCTGGCAGCAAATCAAGCTGCACTACATCGGCCTGTTGACGGCGCACCGCCAGCCCGAATGCGCGGAGACGTTCTTCAATTCCGTGTGCTGCAAGATCCTGCATCGCTCGTACTTCAACAACGACTTCATCTTTGTGCGGCCCGCGATTTCGACGGAATACCTCGAAAACGACGAGCCTGCGGCAAAGCCCACGTATCGCGCGTATTACCCCGACAAGGACGGACTCGCTGTCACGCTGGAGCGCATCGTCACGAATTTCCAGCTGAATCCGCCGTTTGAAAATCTGACTCGCGATGTCGAGTGCGTGATCCAGGCGCTGCGCGACAACTTCGGCACCTTCAACGGAGCGCCCAATTTCCAGATTCACGTGTTGTCGTCGCTGTTCTTCCGCAACAAGGCGGCGTACATCATCGGCCGCATCATCAACGGCGACGTGATGGTGCCGTTCGCATTGCCGATCCATCACGTGAAGCCGGGCCTGCTCGCACTCGACGCGCTGCTCTGCCGCCGCGACCAGTTGCTGATCATCTTCAGCTTCTCGCACTCGTATTTTCTCGTCGACATGGAAGTGCCGTCCGCGTGCGTCGAGTTTCTCGGCACGCTTTTGCAAGGCAAGCCGAAGGCGGAAATCTATACGTCGGTCGGCTTGCAGAAGCAGGGCAAGAATCTTTTCTATCGCGACTTGCTGCGGCATCTGAAGCATTCGAGCGACCGCTTCATCATTGCGCCCGGCATCAAGGGCATGGTGATGATCGTCTTCACGCTGCCGTCGTTCCCGTATGTCTTCAAGCTGATCAAGGATTCGTTTCCGCCGCCCAAGGAAACCACGCGCGACAAGGTTCAGGGCAAGTATCAGCTCGTCAAGCGCCACGACCGCGTCGGGCGCATGGCCGATACGCTGGAGTATTCGAGCGTCGCGCTGCCTCTCTCGCGTCTCGACGACACGCTCATTCAGGAGCTCGAAAAGGAAGCGCCTTCTATGCTCGAATACGAGGGCGACAATCTCGTCATCAAGCATCTGTACATCGAACGCCGCATGGTGCCGCTCAATATCTTCCTGCAGAACGGCACGGACGCGGACATCGAACACGGCATCAGGGAGTACGGCAACGCGATCAAGGAACTGATGCAGGCGAACATCTTTCCCGGCGACATGCTGTACAAGAACTTCGGCGTGACGCGCCATGGGCGCGTCGTGTTCTACGACTACGATGAAATCGAATACCTCACCGATTGCAACGTGCGCGCCGTGCCGTCGCCGCGCCACGAAGAAGACGAGATGTCGGGCGAGCCATGGTACTCGGTCGGACCTCACGACATTTTCCCGGAGACGTACCGCGCTTTTCTGCTCGGCGACCCGCGCGTGCGCGAATCTTTCCTGAAGCACCACGCGGATTTCTTCGATCCCGCGCTATGGCAAGAGCACAAGGACCACATCCTGAAGGGCGAGTTGCCCGACTTCTATCCGTACGACCGAGGCCTGCGCTTTCGCGTGCGCTATCCCGAACGGTTCACTGCAATGCACGCCGCCAGCGCGGCGCCTGCGCCGTCGGTGCGCGTCGCATGAACGTGCACCGTTCGCCATTGAATAACATGAAACACTGGACAACCAGATCACGTCGGAACGAATCATGAACACGAACGCCTCTTCCGCTCCTCATCCCCTTGCGCATCTGTTTCGGAACAACGATGCGTGGGTCAAACACAAGCTCGACGAAGACCCCGAATTTTTCGCGCGGCTCGCGCATCAGCAAGCGCCCGAATATCTGTGGATCGGCTGCGCGGATTCGCGCGTGCCCGCCAACGAGATCATCGGCCTGCCGCCGGGCGAAGTATTCGTCCATCGCAACATCGCGAACGTCGTCGTGCACTCGGATCTGAACTGTCTCTCCGTGGTCCAGTTCGCCGTCGATCTGCTGAAGATCAAGCACATCATGGTGGTCGGCCACTACGGCTGCTCGGGCGTCGGCGCGGCACTGCTCGGCCGGCGCGTCGGTCTGGCCGACAACTGGCTGCATCACGTGCAGGACGTGCGCGCAAAGCATGCAGCGCTGCTCGAGGAGTGGCCGATGGGCGAAGCGCGGCATCGGCGGCTCGTCGAGCTGAACACGATCGAACAGGTGGTCAACGTGTGCCGCACGACGATCATCAACGACGCATGGGCGCGCGGCCAGGATCTCACCATTCACGGCTGGGTGTACGGCGTGCATGACGGGCGCGTGCGCGATCTCGGCATGACGGTAAAAGATCCGTCGAAGCTCGAAGAGACTTACACGAATTGCGTTGCGGCCGTGTCCGCGAGCCGCGCAAGTACCGCAGACAACGACGTGGTCGCCGCCGATGCCGCGAAGCTCGGCGACGTGGCCGCTGTCGTCCATGGTGTCATCAAGGAGCTTAAACATGAGTGAGACAAAAGATCCCATCGTCATCGTTTCCGTCGCACGCACGCCGATGGCGGCGTTCCAGGGCGAGTTCGCATCGCTGACGGCGCCGCAGCTCGGCGCGATCGCGATCAAGGCGGCCGTCGAGCGCGCGGGCCTGAAGCCCGAGCAGATCGAAGAAGCCGTGATGGGCTGTGTGCTGCCCGCGGGCCAGGGCCAGGCGCCCGCGCGCCAGGCGGCGCTCGGCGCGGGCCTGCCGCTGTCGACGGGCTCGACTACCGTCAACAAGATGTGCGGCTCTGGCATGCGCGCGGCGATGTTCGCGCACGACATGCTGACGGCGGGTTCCGTCGACGTGATCGTCGCGGGCGGCATGGAGAGCATGACGAACGCGCCCTATCTCCTGCCGAAGGCGCGCGGCGGCATGCGCATGGGCCACGGTCAGGTGCTCGATCACATGTTCCTCGACGGCCTCGAAGACGCGTACGAAAAAGGCCGCCTGATGGGCACGTTCGCCGAGGAATGCGCGGCCTCGTTCGACTTCACGCGCGAGGCGCAGGACAAGTTCGCGATCGAATCACTGACGCGGGCGAAGCGCGCGAACGAGGACGGTTCGTTCGCGTGGGAAATCGCGCCCGTCACGCTCGATGGCAAGAAAGGCAGCGTGAGCGTCGAGCGCGATGAGCAGCCGTTCAAGGCGAATCTCGACAAGATCCCGACGCTCAAGCCCGCCTTCAGCAAGACGGGCACGGTGACGGCCGCGAACTCGTCGTCGATCAGCGACGGCGCGGCCGCGCTCGTGATGATGCGCGAATCGACGGCGAAGCGGCTCGGCGTGACGCCGCTTGCGCGCGTCGTCGGCCATTCGACGTTCGCTCAGGAACCGGCGAAGTTCACGACGGCGCCCGTCGGTGCGATTCGCAAGCTGTTCGAAAAGAACGGCTGGAAAGCCGCGGACGTTGATCTGTACGAGATCAACGAGGCGTTCGCTGTCGTCACGATGGCCGCGATGAAAGAGCACGACCTTCCGCACGACAAGGTGAACGTGAACGGCGGCGCATGCGCGCTCGGCCATCCGATCGGCGCATCGGGCGCGCGCATCCTCGTCACGCTGATCGGCGCGCTGAAAAAGCGCGGCTTGACGCGCGGCGTCGCGAGCCTGTGCATCGGCGGCGGCGAAGCGACGGCGATGGGCGTCGAACTGCTCTGACCAGGGGCTAACACCACGCAAACAGCGGCGCGCGGCCATCCGCGCGCGAAAGGACACCTCATGAAGACAGTGTTGATCGTAGGTGCGTCGCGCGGCATCGGCCGTGAGTTCGTAAAGCAATATCGGCACGACGGGTGGCGCGTGCTCGCCACCGCGCGCGGCGACGAAGCGCTCGGCGAACTCGTCGCGCTCGGCGCCGAGGCGTTTTCGCTCGACGTCACCGCGCCCGAGGACATCGCCGCGCTGGGCTGGAAACTGGACGGCGAGCGGCTCGATGCCGCTGTGATCGTGTCGGGCGTGTACGGTCCGCGCACGGAAGGCGTCGAGACGATCAGCGCGGAAGACTTCGACTTCGTGATGGCGACCAACGTGCGCGGGCCGATGCAGCTGATACCCGTCTTGCTGCCGCTCGTCGAGGATGCGAACGGCGTGCTCGCCGTGCTATCGAGCCGCATGGGCAGCATCAGCGACGCGAGCGGCACGACGGGCTGGCTGTATCGCGCGAGCAAGGCCGCGCTGAACGACGTGCTGAAAGTGACATCGCTGCAGACGCGCGGCGCAACCTGCATTTCGCTGCATCCGGGCTGGGTGCGCACCGACATGGGCGGCGCGCAGGCGGCCGTCGATCCGGCGCATAGCGTCAGAGGCATGCGCGAGGTGCTGGCGCAGGCGGCCAGCTCGCCGGAGCTGTTTCATGGCCGGTTCTTCCAGTACGACGGCACCGCGCTCGACTGGTGACACCGGCGTAATCACACAAGCTGCAGACAACGAGGAGACATCCGCATGCTGCTCGATCAGGACCACCTGATGATCCGCGACGCGGTTCGCACATTCGTGCGTGAAGCCGTGACACCGAACGCGGCGCAATGGGACCGCGACCGCACGTTTCCCGCCGACGTGCATCGCCAGCTCGCCGAACTCGGCGCGTATGGCGTGCTCGTGCCGGAGGAGTATGGCGGCGCCGGGCTCGATGCGCTCGCGCTTGCGGTGATACTCGAGGAAATCGCGGCGGGCGACGGCGGCACGTCGACGGCGATCTCGGTCAACAACTGCCCCGTGTGCAGCATCCTGCTGACGTATGGCAACGCGCAGCAAAAGCGCGACTGGCTCACGCCGCTCGCACGCGGCGAGATGCTCGGCGCGTTCTGCCTCACCGAGCCGCAGGCGGGCTCGGATGCGTCGGCTTTGCGAACGACGGCCACACGCGACGGCGACTCGTATGTGCTGAACGGCGTCAAGCAGTTCATCACGAGCGGCAAGAACGGCAATGTCGCGATCGTGATGGCCGTCACCGATAAAAGCGCCGGCAAGCGCGGCATCAGCGCGTTCATCGTGCCGACGGATACACCGGGCTACGTCGTCGCACGTCTGGAGGACAAGCTCGGGCAGCATTCGTCGGATACCGCACAAATCGTCTTCGACAACTGCCGGGTGCCCGCCGCCAATCTGATCGGCGCGCAAGGCGAAGGGTATCGGATTGCGCTGTCGGGCCTCGAAGGCGGCCGTATCGGCATCGCCGCACAAAGCGTCGGCATGGCGCGCGCGGCGCTCGAAGCGGCACTCGCGTACGCGAAGGAGCGCGAGAGCTTCGGCCAGCCGCTCTTCGCGCATCAGGCCGTGCAGTTCCGCCTCGCCGATATGGCGACGCAGCTCGAAGCGGCGCGGCAGCTGATCTGGCACGCAGCCGCGCTGAAGGACGCGGGCCAGCCCTGTCTGACGGAAGCGGCGATGGCGAAACTGTTCGCGTCCGAGGCGGCGGAGCGCATCTGTTCGGCCGCGCTGCAGATACACGGCGGCTACGGTTATCTGAGCGACTTCCCTGTCGAGCGTATTTATCGCGACGTGCGCGTCTGCCAGATCTACGAAGGCACAAGCGATATCCAAAAAATCCTGATCGCGCGCGGACTGAGCTAGAACCCTTTCACGACCTTTCATGACTGCATCAGCGAAACAACGTCCTGCCGATTGTCCTTGCGGCGGCGCCGCGCCGAATCGACGCGACGGCGGCAAGCCGCCGCGTTTCGCGGACTGCTGCGGCCGCTACATCGACGCAGGCGCTGCCGCACCCACCGCGCTCGAACTGATGCGTTCGCGTTATAGCGCGTATGTGCTCGGCGAATCCCAATACTTGCGCGACACGTGGGCGCCGCAGACCTGCCCCGCCGATCTCGACGTCGACCCCGACGCGCCCGATGCCCCACGCTGGCTAGGTCTGCAAATCAAGCGCTTCGCGCCGCTCGACGCTACGCACGCCGAAGTGGAATTCGTCGCACGCTACAAGATCGGCGGACGGGCGCACCGGCTACACGAATCCAGCCGTTTCGTCAGAGGTGAAGATGCACGCTGGCGTTATGTCGACGGCGATGTGAGCGACCGCTGACACCAACCCTTCGATACCGCTAACATCGCGTCTTAAGTGCCCCCTACAAAATTCAAATAAGGGACATTTCTGTAAGCAAATCAATGTGTTGGATCAACGCCACGGCCCTCATATCAGTTATGCTCACAATACCGCCGAGGCCCGCGCCGGACGGTCGCCGGCGGCCGTAAACGCAGCAATTAGTGCCGCAAGGGGTTTGTACTGAATTGCACAAATATAAATTGTCGTGCCAGTATGAGCCTCACAGATGTTGCAGCGCTTCGTTGCGAGGTAGCGGACCACCGCTCCCACAGGATGTCCAGACGCACCGCTGGTTGATTGTTCAGCCGGCACGCGATCAGGGGCATCGCGAGGCGCTCACTTCGACGCGTGGGGTCGCGTCGACCGGCTTAGGTTCATCCAAATGCAGTCTCGATCTGTATGCCTGCGCGAAACAGCGCAGCGTAAGTGATCCTTTTGACTCTCGTTTGGCATGTCACCTTGGCGCAATCAGCCCTTATGGGAAGCTTCAAGCGTTTTTGAGAGCAGGTGTTGCGGATGGCGTTCACTCAAGTTCTGACAGTTTGTGCGATGTCGGCGGCCTTCATGGCTAGCGCTATTTCGTTCGCGCACGCGGACCCGCTCGCGGACGCCGATACCGGCCCGCTCAGCCGTGCAAACGTGCAGCGCCTCGCGCTCGACGAAGACGGCTACCTCCCTGTCGTCAACCTGAATGAACGGGTCATCCATATCCCCGTCGACGCCGACGGCCAGGTCACCCTCGAAACGACGATCTACAAGCCGGACGGCCCAGGCCCGTTCCCGATGATCGTCTTCAACCACGGCAAGATTCACGGCGATCCTAGGATGCAGACGCGCAGCGATCCGATGTCGCTTGCACGCGAGTTCGTGCGCCGCGGCTACGTCGTCGTTGCGCCGAACCGCCAGGGTTTTGCCGGCTCGGGCGGCACGTACGTGCAGGACGGCTGCGATGTGGCGCGCAACGGCATGAGCCAGGCAGCGGACGTCGCCACGACCGTCGACTACATGTCGAAGCAAGGCTATGTGGACGCGCAGCATATCGTCGTGGCGGGCACGTCGCACGGCGGCCTCGCGACAATCGCCTACGGCACGAATCCCGCGCCCGGCGTGCGCGCACTGATCAATTTCTCCGGCGGCCTGCGCCAGGATGCTTGCACCGACTGGCAAGGCAATCTGACCAACGCGTTCGGCACTTACGGCGAGAAAACGCACGTGCCGTCGCTGTGGCTGTACGGCGATAACGATTCGATCTGGCCGTCGTCGCTGGTTTCGCGGATGTATGCCGCGTACACGCAGCACGCGCAGGCGATGGGCGCGAGCGCGAAGATGGTCGACTTCGGCTCGTACAAGAACGACGCGCATCGGCTCGTCGGCGATCGCGACGGCGTGCGCGTCTGGTGGCCGTCCGTCGAGGCGTTCCTCGCGCGCGTCGGCATGCCGACGGGCGTGCAGTATCGCGTGGCCGAACCGCAGCAGCCGAAGGCCACGCATTTCGCGTCGATCGACTCCGTCGATGCTGTGCCCTTCGTCGACGAAGCCGGCCGCGCCGGCTACCGCAACTTCCTGCACCAGTATCCGAGCCGTGCGTTCGCTGTGTCCGATTCGGGCGCATGGTCGTGGGCGGAAGGCGGCGACGATCCGATGTCCGTGGCCGTCGCCAACTGCCAGAAGCAGAGCTCCGACCCGTGCCATCTCTACGCGGTGAACGACGCTGTCGTGTGGAAGGAAAGCTCGACCCGGACGGCCGACGCCGAATCCACCTCGAAAGACGGCAGCAAGCCCGCTCTGGCTAGCCGTTGATTCTCTCGCCGCCCGTTGCGCGGAGCGCGCCGGGCGGATTCCCTTGCAGTGTCGCTTGTGCAACCGGCGTCCACCGTTGCTTGTCGGCGTGCGCGCGCCGTTCGTACTGGCATACGGATTTGAAGCCGCTAACGCGGCGTTGCTCGCTGCGTTCGTGGCGGCGTATGCAGCTTGATCCGCTCTCGCAAGCGTTGCCCACTCCATCCGCTCCATCCATATCGGCGACGTGCATCGCCGAATCCGCGCATACACGCGCTGCCCGGAGCGCCATTTCCTGACCGCGTGACGCAATACTTATGCAGCCAACACTCATGCATACCGACAGACATCGCGCCTCGCATCGGCGGAAAGACAATCGCGCGGCCAGATTTTTTTCCTGGGCGCCCGTGACTTTGCCGTCGTCATCTACTGTCAATTGCGGCCTTTCAAAGCGAACGGGCGCGAGCTGTCGCCAATCACCCGAAATCGCGCGCAGGGCCTTGAAAACATGGCGTTTTCAGATAGTGCATCGCAGCGAATAACGCGCTAATCTCCCCTCCGTTGCCGCAAAAATGGCGCGCTGCAAAGCCCCCTGCGAGCCCATGCGCCGCCTTGCGAGCAACAACACATCCGACGCACCGGAAGGCGCCGCAATCGTCGTTCATCGACGCTGCCATGACGCCCGCCATCGCCGGATTCCAAGACGGACGCAGACCGTCCCGATTCGCCAGCAGCATTTGCATAACCGACACGCGAGACGCCGCGCCCGATGCCCGCGCCTTGCCCGGCTCATGTTCCGGAGCAGTTTTGAATACACAAGCAACCGAAGACTGGGTCGCCCGCAGCCTGCGTGCTGTGTGGCATCCCTGTACGCAGATGAAGCATCACGAGCGCTATCCGCTCGTGCCCGTTTCGCGCGGCGCCGGCGCGTGGCTCTATGATCGCGCCGGACATCGCTATCTCGATGCGATCAGTTCGTGGTGGGTCAACCTGTTCGGCCACGCGAACCCGCGCATCAACGCCGCGCTGAAGGATCAGCTCGACACGCTCGAACACGCGATGCTCGCCGGCTGCACGCACGAACCCGCCATCGACCTCGCCGAGCGTCTCGGCGCGCTCACGCAGGACACGCTGGGGCACGCATTCTTCGCGTCCGATGGCGCATCGGCCGTCGAAATCGCACTGAAAATGAGCTTCCATTCGTGGCGCAACCGCGGCTGCGACTACAAGCGCGAGTTCGTGTGCGTCGCGAACAGCTACCACGGCGAAACGATCGGCGCGCTCGGCGTGACGGACGTCGCGCTTTTCAAGGACGCCTACGACCCGCTGATCCGCAACGCGCATGTAGTCGCGTCGCCGGACGCGCGCTTCGCACGCGAAGGTGAGACGCCCGCCGATGTCGCGCAGCGCGCGCTCGACGATGTGCGGGCGCTTTTCGAATCGCGCGCCGGGAACATTGCCGCGCTGATCGTCGAGCCGCTCGTGCAGTGCGCGGCGGGCATGGCGATGCACGACGCGTCGTATATCGCAGGCTTGCGTGCACTGTGCGACGGCTACGGCGTGCATCTGATCGCCGACGAAATCGCCGTCGGCTGCGGACGCACGGGCACCTTCTTCGCCAGCGAACAGGCGGGCGTATGGCCAGATTTCCTGTGTCTGTCGAAGGGAATCAGCGGCGGCTATCTGCCGCTGTCGATCGTGTTGTCGCGCGACGAAATCTTCGCCGCCTTCTACGACGACGACATGACACGCGGCTTTCTGCATTCGCACTCGTACACGGGCAATCCCCTCGCTTGCCGCGCTGCGCTCGCTACCCTCGACCTGTTCGCGAGCGACCACGTGCTCACCGCGAACGCGAAGAAATCAGCGACACTGCGCGCCGCGCTCGAACCGCTCGCGCAGCACGCGCAAGTGCGCAACCTGCGTCAGCGCGGCACGATCTTCGCGTTCGATGCCGTGATCGAAAACGCCGATGCCGCGAAGACCTTCTCGCGCCGCTTCTTCGAACACGCGCTGCAGCGCGAACTGCTGCTGCGCCCGATCGGCACGACGGTGTATCTGATGCCGCCGTACATCCTCGATGACGAAGAGATCGCGCTGCTCGCCGAACGCACGCGCGCGACGTTCGACGCGACGTTGACGGAGGCGCGCTGATGCAATTGCTCGACATGCTTGAAGAAGGTCTGAAGGACATCGACGCGCGCGGCCTGCGCCGCCGACGCCGCATCGTCGATTCGCCGTGCTCCGCGCATATGACCGTTGATGGCCGCAACATCATCGGCTTCGCGAGCAACGACTATCTCGGACTGGCCGCGCATCCGCTGCTCGTCGCGGCGATCACGGAAGGCGCGCGCCGCTATGGCGCGGGCAGCGGCGGCTCGCACCTGCTGGGGGGCCACTCGCGCGCGCACGCGCAACTCGAAGACGATCTCGCCGAATTCGCGGGCGGCTTCGTCGACAATCCGCGCGCGCTGTACTTCAGCACCGGCTACATGGCGAATCTCGCGACGCTTACCGCGCTCGCGGGACGCGGCACGACGCTCTTCTCCGACGCGCTCAATCACGCATCGCTGATCGACGGCGCCAGACTCTCGCGCGCCGAAATCCAGATCTATCCGCACGCTGACGCGAATGCTCTCGCCGCGATGCTCGAAGCGTCGCAGTCCGCTGTGAAGCTGATCGTCACCGATACCGTGTTCAGCATGGACGGCGACATCGCGCCGCTCGCGCGCCTCCTCGAACTCGCTGAAAAGCATCGCGCGTGGCTCGTCGTCGACGATGCGCATGGCTTTGGCGTGCTCGGTCCGCAAGGACGCGGCGCGGTTGCGCAAGCCGCGTTGCGCTCCAAGCATCTGATATCGATCGGCACGCTCGGCAAGGCGGCGGGCGTGTCGGGCGCGTTCGTCTGCGCGCACGAGACCGTGATCGAATGGCTCGTGCAGCGCGCGCGTCCGTATATCTTCACGACGGCATCGGTGCCGTCGGCCGCGCATGCCGTGTCCGCGAGCCTGCGCATCATCGGCGGCGACGAGGGCGAGCATCGCCGCGCGCATCTGCACTCGCTGATCGAGCGCACGCGCGAGATGTTGAAGCGCACGCCGTGGCTGCCCGTCGATTCGCACACGGCCGTGCAGCCGCTCATCATCGGCGCGAACGAGGCGACGCTCAGCGCGGCCGCGTCGCTGGACCGCGCGAATTTGTGGGTGCCCGCGATCCGTCCGCCGACCGTGCCCGAAGGCACGTCGCGTCTGCGCATTTCGCTGTCCGCAGCGCATTCGCACGCCGATCTGGACCAGCTCGAAAGCGCCTTGATGCAGACAGCGGAGGCGCTCGCATGAACAACGCACTGTCTTTGTTCGTCACGGGCACCGACACGGAAATCGGCAAGACGCTGGTGTCGGCGGCGCTGTTGCGCGGCTTCGTGCGCCAAGGCTTGCGCGCCACCGCAATGAAGCCGATTGCGGCGGGCGCGTCGATGGTGGACGGCGTGCTGCACAACGAAGACGCCGATCAGCTCGACGACGCCGCCAATGTGCTGCTGCCGCCCGAGATCCGCACGCCGTTCATGCTCAAGGAACCGGCCGCGCCGCATATCGCCGCCGCGCATGAGGACGTGGCGCTCGACATGACGCGCATCGTCGACGCACACAAGGCGGCGCTGCAGATGGCCGACGTTGTGGTCGTCGAAGGCGTCGGCGGCTTTCGCGTGCCGCTCACCGATGCGCACGACACGGCGGATCTCGCCTTTGCGTTGAATCTGCCCGTGGTGCTCGTCGTCGGCATGCGCCTCGGCTGCATCAGCCACGCGCTGCTGACGGCGGAAGCCATTGCCGCGCGCGGCCTGCCCATCGCGGGCTGGGTCGCGAACCGCGTCGATCCCGCGATGCAGTTCGCCGACGAAAACATTGCGGCGATCCGCGACCGGCTCGAACGCCAGTACGACGCGCCGCTCCTTGGCACCGTGCCGCATCTGAGCCCTGCGTCGCCGGACGTGGCCGCAACCCACCTCGACACCGCCGGACTGCTGCAGACGCTGCGCGGCGCGCAGCGCTGAAGGTATTCGACGTATCAGAACATCAAGGAAGGACTATATGAGTCACATCGACACCGCCCCCCTGCCCCTCACGCCGTCCCAGGCCGCGGCTGCCGCCGACGCTGCCGCCGCCCGCTGGCGCGTCGCCGATGTCGTCGCGCTTTACGCGCTGCCGTTCAACGATCTGCTGTTCCGCGCGCAACAGGTGCATCGCGAACACTTCGACGCAAACGCCGTGCAACTGTCCACGCTGCTGTCGATCAAGACGGGCGGCTGCGAGGAAGATTGTGCGTACTGTCCGCAATCGGTACACCACGACACGGGGCTGCAGGCGGAAAAGCTCATGGACGTCGAAGACGTGCTGGCCGCTGCGCGAGTTGCGAAGGGCAACGGCGCGACGCGCTTCTGCATGGGCGCCGCGTGGCGCAACCCGAAGGACCGCCATCTGGAGCCGATCAAGGAGATGATCCGTGGCGTAAAGGCGATGGGCCTCGAAACCTGCGTCACGCTCGGCATGCTCGAAACGCATCAGGCGCAAGGTCTGCGAGAAGCAGGGCTCGACTACTACAACCATAACCTCGACACGTCGCCGGAGTTCTACGGCCAGATCATCTCGACGCGCACCTACCAGGACCGCCTGGAAACACTCGAACGCGTACGCGACGCGGGCATCAACGTGTGCTGCGGCGGGATCGTCGGCATGGGCGAATCGCGCCGCGAACGCGCGGGCCTGATTGCGCAGCTCGCGAACATGGAGCCGTATCCGGAATCGGTGCCGATCAACAATCTCGTGCAGGTCGAAGGCACGCCGCTCACGGGCACGGAAGCGCTCGACCCGTTCGAGTTCGTGCGCACGATCGCGGTGGCGCGCATTACGATGCCGCGTGCGATGGTGCGCCTGTCCGCGGGCCGCGAACAGATGGATGAAGCGCTGCAGGCGATGTGCTTCCTCGCCGGCGCGAACTCGATCTTCTACGGCGATCAACTGCTGACGACGAGCAATCCGCAGGCAGAAGCGGACCGCAAGCTGCTCGAACGCCTCGGCATTCGCGCGGAAGCCGCGCAGCAGATGCCGCTCGACCGCAGCGGCTGCGAGCACGGCTGCGACGGGCATTGAGCTTCGTTTCAGCGTGAGCGTGCACGCCTGAAGGGTGCGCGTTTGCGACATGCGCGTTTGCGACATGCGCGTTTGCGACGTGCGCGTTCGCGACGTGTGCGTTTGCGACGTGCTCTAAGGCAAAGGCCGCTTCGAGACGTCGAAGCGGCCTTGGCGGTTTCAAGAGTGAAGCGCAACAGGGGTTAATGAACGGAAGCTGGAGCTATCGAAGCGGTTGCGAGCATACGTTCGAAGACCTCGAATGGCGAATGAAATGCATGCGTAGCACGCGGGCGGCTGTTGAGGCTATCGGCGATGGCATCGAGTTCCTCCTGGCTGTAGATCGAGAGGTCGGTGCCTTTTGGCAAGTACTGACGCAGCAGTCCGTTGGTGTTCTCACAGGTACCGCGTTGCCACGGGCTTTGCGGATCGCAGAAGTACACGCGCACGCCGGTGGCGGCGCTGAGCTCCTGATGACGGGTCATTTCCTTGCCCTGGTCGTAGGTGAAGCTCTGGCGCAGTGGGGCAGCGATCGAATTCAGCTTGGCAGTGAAGCCCGCCAGAGCCGAGGCGGCGGTGGCATCTTCCATCTTCGCCAGCAGCACCAGGCGACTGGTGCGCTCAACCAGCACGCCGACGGAAGACTGGTTGCCGGCGCCCTTAATGAAGTCGCCTTCCCAATGGCCAGGCATCAGCCGGTCGTCGACCTCGGGCGGGCGCACATGGATGCTCACCATGTCGGGGATCTGGCCGCGCCGGTCAGTGCCGCGCTTGCGTGACATGCGCGTGCTGTGGCCGTGGCGCAGACAGGCGATAAGCTGGCGGCGCAGCTCACCGCGAGGCTGCGCATAGATGGCGGTGTAGATGGTCTCATGCGAGACGTGCTGGGTTGGATCGTTGGGCCACATGCGCTTGAGGGTACCTGAGATCTGCTGCGGTGACCACTTCCATTCCAGCAGGGTGAGTACCACGCGCCACGACACGCTTTGAGGGTGCAGCTTGGGACACGGGCGCGCCGCCTCACGTCGGCTCGTGCTGAGCGCCTGGGCTGGTGCAGACGCATAGCCAACGGCAGAACACGTGTTTCTGGCCAGCTCGCGGCTCACGGTTGACGCCGCGCGCCCGAGTGTCCGGGCCATGGCCCGGACACTCGAACCCTGCTGCTTCATGCTTGCAATCGTCATGCGTTCTTCAGGCTGCAGTTGTTGGTAAGTTCTTTTTTGCATTGGCACACCTTACACGAGCAAGGTGTTGCACTTCAAATTTGATAGCGCCCTTTCTTTTGTCCGATACGCGACGCTTATTTCCGGTCGACGAAAATCTGATCGAACGTCCCGCCGTCGGCGAAATGGGTCTGCTGCGCTTTTTGCCAGCTGCCGAACACCTGTTCGACGGTGAACGTCTTCAGCGGCTTGAACTCCCCCGAATGCTTCGCGAGCACAGCGGGGTCGCGCGGACGCAAGTGATGCTGCGCGATGATCTCCTGCGCGGGCGCCGTGTACAGATAGTCGAGATACGCCTGCGCCTCCTTGCGCGTGCCGCGCTTGTCGACCACCTTGTCGACGATCGTCACGGGAGGCTCGGCGAGTATGCTCATCGACGGATACACGGCCTCGAAGCTGCCCGCGCCCACGCCGGTGTCGATCAGTGCTACTTCATTTTCGAACGTCACCAGCACGTCGCCGATGCCGCGCTGCGTGAAGGTCGTCGTTGCGCCGCGGCCACCCGTGTCGAGCACGGGCACATTGCGGAAGATCTCTTTCTCGAAGTCGAGCGCCTGAGCGTCGGTCGCGCCGCTTTGCTTCTTGTAGCCCCACGCGGCGAGATACGTGTAGCGGCCGTTGCCCGCCGTCTTCGGATTCGGGATCACGACCTGCACGCCCGGCTTCGCCAGGTCGTCCCAGTCCTTGATGTGCTTCGAGTTGCCCTTGCGCACGAGGAACACCATCGTCGTCGTATACGGCGCGCTGTTGTTCGGCAAGCGTGCCCGCCAGTTGTCGGGCACGAGATGGCCGCGCTCGGCGAGCAGATCGATGTCGTTCGGCTGGTTCATCGTCACGACGTCGGCCTGCAAGCCCTGCAGCACCGACAGCGCCTGCGCGCTCGATGCGCCGTGCGACTGCCTGACCGATACGGCCTCACCGCTTTTCGCCTTGTACGCCGCGATAAATGCAGTGTTGATGTCCTTATACAGTTCGCGCGTGACGTCATACGACACGTTGAGCAGCGATGCATCCGCATGCGCGCTCTGCGCCACGCCGAACGACAGCGTCAACGCCGCAATGCCGGCTGCGACCCGGCGAATCTGATCCCTTCTGCCTGCCATCTTTCCCCCGCTTGTCGATGATGAAACCCGTTGCAGCCGCGCCGCGGCTAAAGCAGCGATTCTAACGAATCGCCCGAGCGATTCCTGGCGGCATTGAGAAGATGTCCTATGCCTTCCGGCCAGGTGTTCTGACATATCGATCACGCGTACGATCGGTTCATGGCATCGCTCGCGAGTGATGCAAGGTCGCGTAGCGGCGCGGGTTGCACGCGTCTATCTGTCGAGGTTCTGATCAAACAGTCCCCAGCTTAGGAAGGAAATTGCATAGGATGGTGCAAATGGAAATGATGGAAAAACCTCTGGCGAAGCGCCGCTTCCACGCGCTTCGGCTGATTCATGGCGGTCTCAACATGGAGGCACGAATGACCCGCGCCGAAACCACGATCGAACACATTCTCCAGGACCTCGAGGACCTCAAGCGCGAAGTGCGCGAGTTGAAGAACTATGTGGATGAACGCTTCCGGCAGTTCGAAGCAAAAATCGAAGCAAAGATGGACTCGCGTTTCGCCGCGCTCGAAAGCGCCATGCGCACTGAGTTCCGTTTGTTGTGGGCGGCCAACTTCGCGCTCGTCGGCATCCTGGCGAAGGGCTTTCAATGGATCTGAGAGCCGCCGCGTCGCGTTGCGGCGCTCAGTCTTGCATCGCGCACTCAGAAGGAGGCCTGCAGGTCCAGTTCCGGCGACTCATCGCGAAATCGCAGCGGCGCAGCGCAATGAGCAAGTGTATCCACGAAGTATTTCGCGCGCGGCCATGGTCCGTAGCCTGCCGCCGTGTTGATATGTCCCGCGTCGCCCAGATTCACGAATGCGCTGCCTAGTCGCCTCGCAAGCTCACGCGCACCGGCAAGCGGCATCCATGGGTCGGTCTCGCTGCCGATCAGAATCGACGGCACACCTAGGCGGTGTGCATGGAAAGCGCCCGCGAACTCGAACTTCTTCGGGCTGGCCGGCGCGACGAACAGCACGCCGGCGATATCCGCCGCGCGCACGCCTTGCTGCAATGCATGCGCGGTAGCCAGGCACCCGAAGCTGTGAGCGGCGAGCACGAACGGCCCGCGCTCTTTCGCCATCAGATCACGCACGGCTTGCGCCCATTGCGCGAGATTGGGCGCATCCCAGTCCGCCTGCTCGACGCGCAATGAACGCGCAAACTGACGCTCGAGCCAGCTCTGCCAGTGAGCGCCTTCGCTGCCGTGCAAGCCCGGAACGGTCACGAGCCGCGGCGGCCAGATCGACTGGGTGCACGAAAACATGATTCTTTTCCTCGCTGCGGGAAACGGGAAATCATTGTCGCGTGGGCGGCATGCGGCTTGAACCAATTTTTCGTGCTTTGCATATCGGCCCGCCTGTGCGCGTGTTTGCTGAGCCCCGTGCCCGGCGCGTCGTGGCGGGTCGACCGCCCGCGAACGGCGGCGAAAAAGTAGAATGAAGCCTATCCATAAATGGAGTGGCCTCATGTCGCAGACGTCGTCCGCAACGCCACGTGCGCTGCAGCCCTTTCATCTGGCGTTCCCAGTCACCAGCCTCGCCAATGCGCGCGCGTTCTACGGCGATTTGCTCGGCTGCCCGGAAGGCCGCAGTTCACCGGAATGGGTCGACTTCGACTTCTTCGGCCATCAACTGGTCGCGCATCTGTCGCCGGAAGACGCGGGACACAGGAGCGTCAACCAGGTGGACGGCGACAACGTGCCCGTACGCCACTTCGGCGTCGTGCTGACGATGGACGACTGGCACGCGCTCGCAGAGAAGCTTCGCGCGGCGGGTACGAAGTTCATCATCGAACCGCATCTCCGCTTCAAGGGCGAAGTCGGCGAGCAGGCGACGATGTTCTTCCTCGACCCGTGCGGCAACGCGCTCGAATTCAAGGCTTTCGCCGACATTAGCCGACTCTTCGCGAAGTGACGGCAACGCACAACCGACCACGCATGAAAGTCCTGTTCTACACACCGCAATCTGACGCCGCCGACTGGCTGCGCGACCTGTCGCGCGCGCTGCCCGAAGCCGACCTGCGCGAGTGGCAACCGGGCGACGACGCCCCTGCCGATATCGCAATCGTCTGGCGTCCGCCGCGCGACATGCTCGCCGGCCGCGACGGTCTGCGCGCTATCTTCAATCTGGGCGCGGGCGTCGACGCCATTCTCGCGCTCGAACGCGAGCATCCCGGCACGCTGCCGCGCAATGCGCAACTCGTGCGCCTGGAAGACACGGGCATGGCGCAGCAGATGGCCGAGTACGTGACGCATGCCGTGTTGCGCTACATGCGCCGCTTCGACGAATACGATCTGCAGCAGGCACAGCAGCGCTGGCATGTGCTCGAACCGCATCCGCGCGAGACGTTCACGATCGGCATACTGGGTCTCGGCGTGCTCGGCGCGCATGTGGCGAAATCGCTCGTGTCGCTCGGCTTTCCAGTGCGCGGGTTCAGTCGCAGCGCGCGCGAGATCGACGGCGTCGTGACGTTCGCGGGCCTGCCGCACGACACGCAATTCGATGCGTTCGCCAATGGCCTCAAGGTGCTCGTCAATCTGCTGCCGCATACGCCCGATACTCACGGCATACTCGACAAGCGCAGCCTGTCGAAGCTCGCGCGCGGCGCCTACCTGATCAACATCGCGCGTGGTGCGCATCTCGTCGAGCAGGATCTGCTCGACGCACTCGAGCAAGGCCAGATTTCAGCAGCCACGCTCGACGTATTCACCGACGAACCACTACGGCAGCATCATCCGTTCTGGAAGCATCCGCGCATCTCGATCACACCGCATGTTTCCGCGCTGACGTTGCGCGAGGAAAGCGTCGTGCAGATTGCGCAGAAAATCGTCGCGCTTGCGCGCGGCGAGCGGATTGGCGGAATCGTCGACATCGCGCGCGGATATTGAACACGCGTACGGTACGAAGCAGGAAGCAAGACAGGCCGCATTACGCGGCAGGAGACAATACATGGCCATGCCACAAGCAGTAAAGATCGTCGAGGTCGGTCCGCGCGACGGACTGCAAAACGAAAAAGACTTCGTGCCGACGGCAATCAAGATCGAGTTGATCAATCGCCTGTCGGCGGCGGGATTCCGGAACGTCGAAGCGGCCTCGTTCGTGTCGCCGAAATGGGTGCCGCAAATGGCCGACGGCACCGACGTGATGGCGGGCATCGAGCGCCGCCCGGGTACGATTTACTCGGTGCTGACGCCAAACCTGCGTGGCTTCGAAGGCGCCGTTGCAGCGCACGCCGATGAGATCGTCATCTTCGGCGCCGCCAGCGAAGCGTTCTCGCAAAAGAACATCAATTGCAGCATTGCGGAGAGCATCGAGCGCTTCGTGCCCGTCGTGCAAGCCGCGAAAGACAAAAGCGTGCGCGTGCGCGGCAGCGTGTCGTGCTCGCTCGGCTGCCCGTATCAGGGCGAAGTGCCCGTGGCTTCCGTGGTCGATGTCGTCGAGCGTTTCGCCGCGCTCGGCTGTGACGAGATCGATATCGCGGACACCATCGGCGTCGGCACGCCGAAGCGCACGCGCGAAGTGTTCGCGGCCGTCACGCAGGTGTTTCCGCGCGAACGTCTGTCGGGCCACTTCCACGATACGTACGGGCAGGCGCTCGCGAACATCTACGCCGCGCTGCAGGAAGGCATCGAAATTTTTCACGCGTCGGTGGCGGGACTCGGCGGCTGCCCGTATGCAAAGGGCGCGACGGGCAATGTCGCGACGGAAGACGTGCTGTATCTGATGGACGGCCTCGGCATCGAAACGGGCGTCGATCTCGCGCAAGTCGTCGAGATCGGTGATTTCATCTCGACGTCGATCGGCAGGCCAAACGTCTCGCGCGCCGGGAAGGCGCTGCTGGCGAAGGCACGCAGCGAAAAAAACACTTGCGTGTGATGTAGCGCGCAACCAGCTTCACAGGAAACAGGACATGACGGACAACGCAACGGTTCAGACTCCTCAGACGCCCGATCTCGATTCGCTGCCGGACTCGGCGCGCCGCGTCGCGCTGCTGCTGCGCGAACGCGGCCACGCCGGGCAAATCGTGATGCTGCCGGAAACGGGCAAGACATCGGCGGAAGCGGCGGCGGGACTCGGCTGCTCGATCGCGCAGATCGCGAAGTCGATCCTGTTTCGCCGCCGCGAAGACGATGCACCCGTGCTGATCATCGCGAGCGGCGCGAATCGCGTCGATGAAAAGAAGGTCGCTGCGCAGGTCGGCGACGTCGCGCGCGCGGACGCACGATTCGTGCGCGAGAAAACAGGCTATGCAATCGGCGGCGTGTGCCCGATCGGCCACGCGACACCGCCCGTCACGCTGATCGACGCCGACCTGTTCACGCTCGGCAGTCTGTGGGCCGCCGCCGGTCATCCGCATGCCGTGTTCAATCTGACGCCGCAGGAACTGGCCACGCTGACGGGCGCGCCGATCGTCGATGTAGCGTTGCGCGAGACGGCATGACGGCCGACACCGTCCGCGCGCAAGACGCTGCACACGACACGGCGCAACGCAACGCGCCCGTTCCATCGCCCTGCATCAACGTGTGCCGGATGGACCCGGCGACAGGCTTGTGCGACGGCTGCCTGCGCACGATCGACGAAATCGCGAACTGGTCGTCGTTCGACGACGCGGCCAAACGCGCGATCTGGGAAGAAATCGAAAAGCGTCACGCCGACCTGATGGCCAGGCAACAACGTCGCGAGGAGAGCAAATGAATACGCCGCCGCGCGTCGTCACGGTCGGTGAAACGTTCGGCACGACGCTGAGCTTGTCCGCGGATTCGATCAAGTCGTTCGCGACGATCGTCAACGATCTGAACCCGCTGCATCACGATGACGAATACGCCGCGCAAAGCCGCTTCCGTGGCCTGATCGCCTCCGGCACGCAGCCCACCGCACACTTCATGGCGCTGCTCGCCACGCATTTCTCCACCTATGCGCAGCCGCTCGGCCTCGAGTTCGACATCAAGCTAAAAAAAGCCGTGCACAGCGGCGATACGCTGACCTTTACGTGGCGCGTCATCGGCGCGTTCTGGAAAGCGAGCCTCAACGGCGACCTGACGCAACTCGAAGGCAGCGCCTTCAATCAGCGCTCTGAAACGGTGCTGCTCGGCAAGTCGACGATACTCGTCATGCCCAAGCCCGGCATCGAACCAAAAGGCCGGACATGATCGCGCTGCCTCGCTCAGTACGCGTGTTCGAACGCGGCTGGTTGTCGTCGAACAACGTGCTGCTGATCGACGACGCGCGCGCCGCGCTCGTCGATACCGGCTACGCTACGCATGCGGCGCAGACGGCAGCGCTCGTTCGGCATGCGCTCGGCGCGAGGCCGCTCGATCTGATCGTCAACACGCATCTGCATTCGGACCACTGCGGCGGCAACGCGCTGCTGCAAGCAACATGGCCGTGCCGGACGCTGATTCCGTCGACGGAAGCGCAGGCGGTGCGTGAATGGGATGAGACGCGCCTGACGTTTCGCGCGACGGGCCAATACTGCGAACGTTTCGCATTTTCGGACACGATCGCACCGGGAGCACATCTCACACTGGGCGCCCTCGATTGGGAAGTGCTCGGCGCGCCGGGACATGACCCGCATTCACTGATGCTCTACTGCGCCGAACAACAACTGCTGATCAGCGCGGACGCGCTGTGGGAAAACGGCTTCGGCGTGATCTTTCCCGAACTGGAAGGCGAAAGCGGCTTTGCCGAGCAACAGGCCGTGCTCGAACTGATCGGCACGCTCGCCGTGAAGACGGTCATTCCCGGCCACGGCGCGCCGTTTTCCGGCGTCAACGCGGCACTCGACCGCGCGATGTCCCGCGTCGCATGGCTGCGCGCCGATCCCGCGCACAATGCCCGTAATGCGCTCAAGGTGTTGATCGTGTTCAAGCTGCTCGACGCGCGCGTGCTGTCTTTCGAAACGTTGTTGCGCATGATCGACGAGGCCAGCGTGATGCGAGCGGCGGCGGCCATGCTGAAGCCGCGCAGCGCATGGCCTGCGCTGCTGCGCGAACTGATCGAAGGCATGGCGGGCGAGAACGGGCCGCTGCGGTTCGACGGCGAGCAAATCAGCGCACGCGCCGAATGAGGGCACAGACGAGGAGGAGGCGCGGACGCACAACCAGCGCGAACGGGCGTACAAAAAAGAAAGCCGCTCGGCTTTCAGTTCGAGCGGCGCAATTATTGTTGACGTGATCAGCGTCGAAGAAATGATACCTGCGCGAAGCTTTCGGACGCATCGGTGATTTCCCTACAGATTCTTGACGTCCGACGAATTTCGCTCACTCCTTATTCGGAATCCGTACTATCGGTATGAACTACCGTTATATCGAGTAACGGCGCGTCGGCACGATGCGCCAGCCGAGATTCACGCCCGCCGCCGCGAGCAGGATCAGCACCGCGCCTAGCACCTGAATCCAGGCGAGCTTCTGACCAAACGCGATCCCGTCCACGACGATCGCGACCACCGGGTAGATGAACGACAGCGCGCCCGTCATTGCCGTCGGCAGCTTCTGGATGGCCCCGTACAACAGCACGTACATGATTCCCGTGTTCACGACGCCGAGCGTGACGAGTTGCAGCCAGTGCGTGCCCGTCGAAGGCAACGCGTCGTACTGCACGAACGGCCCGAGCACGACGACGCCCGTCGTCGCGGTGATCAGCGCGATAAGGTGCGGCGGCGTGTTCTTCAAGTGCTTCGTGATGATCGACGAAACCGCGTACAGAAACGCCGCGCCGACCGCGTACGCGACGCCCTGCAGATATTGCCCCGGCACCGCGAGCACGGCAGGCTCGACCTTCACGACGAATACGAGACCGACAAACGCAATCAGCAGCCACACGACCGTCGACGCCGTCACGCGCTCGCGGAACACCAGCGCGCCCAGCGCGACGAGCATGAAAGGCTGCGTGCTGTAGACAGTCGTCGCCATCGAGATCGACGCGCGCGAGTACGCGGCGAACAGCAGCACCCAGTTCGCGACGATGGCCGCGCTGCTGAGCGTCGCGAGCAGGATCACCTTCGACGAGAACAGCTTGCGCTTGAGCAGGCCGAGCGCCGCGCAGATCAGCAGCAGCGTCGCGCCGCCGAACAGGCAGCGGAAGAACGCGACGTTCAGCGCCGATTGCTGCGAGGAGACAACGAGCCAGCCAATCGTGCCCGACATCAGCATCGCGAGCGTCATCTCGACCGCGCCGCGCCGTACTTCGTTGCTTGCTCCCATCTGAAGGTCTCCAGAAAAGTCACATCTGCCGGTCAGTGTAATTAATCCGAAGTCGCGGATACATCTCTAAAATGAGGTGAAGCAATCGGTCGACCTAAAAAGCGAAGGTCAAAATGACGAAACGCCTTACTCCTCACTCGAAGCAGACGCCCGCGCCCGCAACGCTCGACGACACGGACCGCGCACTTCTCGCAGCGCTCGCCGACGACGCACGCCAGCCCGTCAGCGATCTTGCGCGCAACGTCGGGTTGTCCGCGCCCGCGACTGCGGACCGCTTGCGGCGTCTCGACGCGCAAGGCGTGATCGAGCGCTTCACGGTGCAGATCGATCCGCGCGCGCTCGGCTACACGCTGCAGGCGATCGTGCGCGTAAAACCGCTGCCCGGCCAGTTGCATCTGGTGGAAGAGGTGATACGGCGCATTCCCGAGTTCGTCGAATGCGACAAGGTGACGGGCGACGATTGCTTTATCTGCCGCCTGTATCTGCGAACGATCGATCAACTCGACGAAATCCTGTCGAAAGTGACCGAGCGAGCGGAAACGAGCACGGCGATCGTCAAGTCGACGCCCGTGCCGCGGCGCTTGCCGCCGCTCGTCTGAGTGGACGGGCGGCGCGCACTGTCAGGCGTCGGGGCTCAAGGCTCGATGGCTTCGAAAAAGGACAGCATTTCCGCGACGAGTTCGGCGGGTGCTTCTTCCGGGATGTAATGACCGCACGGCAGCGAGCGGCCGCTGACATCGCGCGCGACCTTGCGCCATTCAGCGATCGGCTCGAAGCATTGCTCGATCACGCCTTGCGCGCCCCACAGCACGCGCAACGGACAGCCGATCTTGTGACCGCGCTCGATGTCCGCCCGGTCGTGATCGAGATCGATCGTCGCCGACGCGCGGTAGTCCTCGCACATCGCATGGACCGCGCCGGGCTGACGCAATGCGTCGCGGTATTGCGCGAGCACTTCGGGCGCGAACGGCGCGAGGCCCGCGTGACGGCTGCCCATCACGCGGTCCACATAGACATCCGGATTTCCTTCGATCAGCGTCTCGGGCAGCGGCTGCGGCTGGATCAGAAAGAACCAGTGGAAATAGAGCGTGGCGAACGTGCGGTCCGTCGCTTCGTACATCGCGAGCGTCGGCGCGATGTCGAGCAGCATCAAACGTTCGACGGCGACGGGGAAGTCGAGCGCCATCCGGTGCGCGACCCGCGCGCCGCGATCGTGCGCGCAGACAAGAAACCGTTCGAAGCCGAAATGACGCATCAGCGCGACCTGGTCGGCGGCCATCGCGCGTTTCGAGTAAGGCGCGTGCGTGGCGTCGCTGGGCGGCTTCGCCGACGCACCGTAGCCGCGCAAATCGGTGGCGATCACCGTGAAGTGCTTTGCCAGTTCGGACGCGCATCGATGCCAGATCAGATGGCTCTGCGGATGACCGTGCAACAACAGCAAAGGCGGCCCTGCTCCGCCCTTGACTCCATGAATATCGACTTCGCCAGCCGCAACGCGAAAGGGTGTGAAGTCCTCGAAAAGCATGTCGGTTCTCGTTGTCGTCGTAAGTCCCGGAATTGTAGAAGGCCGATGTGTCCCTGCGAGTGGGATAACCCACGCTTTCGTAGAACCTGAACACTCCTTCGAACGGCCACCTGCTGAGCAACGCGCGTCAGACTCGCCTATAATCGAACGATCGTTCTCAAAATTGAGCGAAAGTGCCTTTCAGGCGGAGCGTGAGCTTTGTCGAAGCGTCGCTTTCGCGCCGCTACACTCATATCGCCGGGTTCGAATACACCGGCATGTCGATCAGGAGACTCGCACCATGGCATTGCCAGCCGTTCTGCAGCAACTTGCGCTGCCCGTCGTCGCTTCGCCGATGTTCATCGTCAGCTACCCGGAACTCGTGCTTGCGCAGTGCAAGGCGGGGATCGTCGGCTCATTTCCGGCGCTCAATGCGCGCCCAGCCGAACTGCTCGACGAATGGCTGACGCAGATTCAGGCGTCGCTGGCCGAGCACAAGGCGGCCAATCCCGATGCCGTCATCGGACCGATCGCCGTCAACCAGATCGTCCATCAATCGAACGCGCGGCTCGAACACGACGTCCGCGTATGCGTCGAGCATAAAGTGCCGATTTTCATCACGAGCCTGCGGGCGCCCGCGAGGGAGATCGTCGATGCCGTGCACAGCTACGGCGGCATCGTGCTGCACGACGTCATCAACCTGCGTCACGCGCAAAAGGCGCTGGATGCCGGCGTCGACGGGCTGATTCTCGTCGCCGCGGGCGCGGGGGGCCATGCGGGCACGACGTCGCCGTTCGCGCTGGTCGGCGAAGTGCGGCGCATGTTCGACGGCCCGATCGTGCTGTCGGGATCGATTGCGAACGGCGGCTCGATTCTCGCCGCGCAGGCGATGGGCGCCGATCTCGCGTACATGGGCACGCGCTTCATCGCGACGAAGGAAGCGCACGCCGTCGAAAGCTACAAGCAGGCGATCATCAACGCGAATTCCGCCGACATCATCTACACGAACCTCTTCACCGGCGTGCACGGCAACTACATTCGCGAGAGCATCGTGAACGCGGGGCTCGATCCGGACGCACTGCCCGAGTCGGACAAGTCGAAGATGAACTTCGGCAACGAAAAGGCGAAAGCATGGAAAGACATCTGGGGTGCGGGCCAAGGCGTGGGCCTGATGCATGATGTGCCGAGCGTCGGGCAGCTCGTCGCGCGTCTGAAGGAGGAATATCAGGCGGCCAAGACGCGCCTCGCGATCGGCCGCTAGCAAGCGAGGCCGCAATAGTGAGAGGCCGCGTCGCTGCGCGCGGCCCTTCCGGTACTTCTGGTACTTCTGGTATCGACACCTCACATGTTCCGTCGATACTGACCGCCCACTTCGAACAATGCGTGCGTGATCTGTCCGAGCGAACAGACGCGCACCGCGTCCATCAGCACGACGAAGACGTTTTCATCGTCGATGACGGCCTGTTTCAGCCGTTCGAG
Organism: Paraburkholderia sp. LEh10; assembly: GCF_017814945.1. GTDB lineage: Bacteria > Pseudomonadota > Gammaproteobacteria > Burkholderiales > Burkholderiaceae > Paraburkholderia. The sequence goes on along the minus strand of NZ_JAGIPX010000003.1, from coordinate 78,445 downwards.
CATCGCGGGCGCGTCGTTTTCGTGGCGTGACTGGAATGCGCGCAGCCGCGCGAGTTGGCCCTGCTTTTCGTCTTCCGTCGAGCGCGCGAGCGCAATCGGCGGCGGTGCGTCATGCGCATGCGCGCCGAGGAACGTATTCACGCCGACGATCGGATACGAGCCGTCATGCTTGCGATGTTCGTACAACATCGACTCGTCCTGAATCCGCCCGCGCTGATACCCCGTTTCCATCGCGCCGAGCACGCCACCGCGTTCCGTGAGCCGGTCGAACTCCGCGAGCACGGCGGCTTCGACCAGATCCGTCAGTTCGTCGATGATGAAGCTGCCCTGATTGGGATTCTGGTTCTTCGCAAGGCCCCACTCGCGATTGATGATCAGTTGGATCGCGACCGCGCGGCGCACCGAGTCTTCCGTCGGCGTGGTGATCGCTTCGTCGAACGCATTCGTGTGCAGCGAGTTGCAATTGTCGTAGACCGCGATCAGCGCCTGCAGTGTCGTGCGGATATCGTTGAAGTCGATTTCCTGTGCGTGCAGGCTGCGGCCCGAGGTCTGCACGTGATACTTGAGCTTCTGGCTGCGCTCGTTCGCGCCGTAGCGCTCGCGCATCGCGACGGCCCAGATGCGGCGCGCGACGCGGCCGAGCACCGTGTATTCGGGGTCCATCCCGTTCGAGAAGAAGAACGACAGATTAGGCGCGAAATCGTCGATCGCCATGCCGCGTGCGAGATATGCCTCAACATAGGTGAATCCATTTGCGAGCGTATAAGCGAGCTGCGAGATCGGATTCGCGCCCGCCTCGGCGATGTGATAGCCGGAGATCGACACCGAGTAGAAATTGCGCACGCCGCGTTCGACGAAATACGCCTGAATATCGCCCATCACTTTCAGGCTGAACTCCGTCGAGAAAATGCAGGTGTTCTGCCCCTGATCTTCCTTCAGGATATCGGCCTGAACGGTGCCGCGCACGTTTTCCAGCGCGAAGCGGCGTGCCGCGTCGAGTTCGTCTTGCGACGGATCGCGCCCTTGCGCCTGCGCTTTCGCGTGCGCGAGCGCGATCTGCTGATCGATCGCGACGTTGAAGAACATCGCGAGAATGGTCGGCGCGGGCCCGTTGATCGTCATCGATACCGACGTTTCCGGCGAGCACAGATCGAAGCCGTCGTAGAGCGCTTTCATGTCGTCGAGCGTCGCGACGGATACGCCCGAGTTGCCGACCTTGCCGTAAATGTCGGGCCGCTCGTGCGGCTCTTCGCCGTACAGCGTGACGGAATCGAACGCCGTCGACAGACGCTTCGCCGGCATGCCTTCCGACAGCAGCTTGAAGCGCCGGTTGGTGCGGAACGGATCGCCCTCGCCCGCGAACATGCGCGTCGGGTCTTCGTTCTCGCGGCGAAACGGAAACACGCCCGCCGTGAACGGAAAATAGCCCGGCAGATTGTCGAGCATCAGCCAGCGCAACACTTCACCGGGGTCCCTGAAATGCGGCAGCGCGACCTTGCGAATCTTCGATCCCGACAGCGTTTCGACGGTGAGGGCCGTGCGGATCTCCTTGTCGCGAATCTTCACAACATGCTCGTCGCCCGAATAGGCAGCGACCGTCTTCGGCCACGCGTCGAGCAGCGCCTTTTCGCGCTCGCCCATTTGCGAAGTGCGGGCGGCGATGAGCGCATCGAACGCGTCGAGGTCTTGCGCGCCGCCGTTCGCGTCGGTCAGCATGCGGCGGGCTTCGTCCAGATGCCAGCGCTCGCGCGCAAGCTGCGATTGCGCATCGACCCGCTCCCGATAACCGCGCACCGTCAGCGCGACATCCGACAGGTAGCGCACACGCGCGGGCGGCACGATCGCGTTGCGGCCCGTCGAATGGCGCACGCCTTCCATTCTGGGCAGCCGGCCGTCGCTTTTGCGCAAGCCGTGTTCGCGCAACGCCTGCGCGATGTTTTGGTACACAGCCGTTACGCCATCATCATTGAAGCGGGACGCTATCGTACCAAACACAGGCATCTGCTCGACCGGCGACGCAAACTTGTGATGGTTACGCTGCACCTGCTTCGCGACATCGCGCAGTGCATCGGCGGCGCCTTTGCGGTCGAACTTGTTGATCGCGACGAAATCCGCGAAATCCAGCATGTCGATCTTTTCGAGCTGGCTCGCGGCGCCGAACTCCGGCGTCATCACATACAGCGACTTGTCCGCGTGCGGCACGATGGCCGCGTCGCCCTGGCCGATGCCCGAGGTCTCGACCACGATCAGATCGAAGCCCGCGGCCTTGCACGCGGCAATCGCATCCGGCAGCGCGTCGGAGATCTCGCTCGACGCCTCGCGCGTCGCCAGAGAACGCATGAAGACGCGCGCGCCGCCGCCCCAGTCGCCGATCGCGTTCATGCGGATCCGGTCGCCGAGCAGCGCGCCGCCCGACTTGCGGCGCGACGGATCGATGGCGATCACGGCGATGGTCAACGCGTCGCCGTAGTCGAGCCGAAAACGCCGGATCAATTCGTCCGTCAGCGACGACTTGCCCGCGCCGCCCGTGCCCGTGATGCCGAGCACGGGCACGCTCGCCTGCTGCGCATCGCGAGCGAGTTCGTCGCGGGTGGCCGCGTCGGCATCGCCCGTTTCAAGCGAAGTGATCAGCTGCGCGAGCTTGCGAAACACCGCGCCTGGGATCGCATCGCCGTGCAGCGCGCCCGTCAGCTCGCGCGCCAGTTGCGCGGGCGGCTTTCCGGATCGCGCCGCGCCTCGGCAGCGCGCGATCATGTCGTCGATCATGCCCTGCAGCCCGAGCCGCTGGCCATCGTGTGGCGAGTAGATGCGCTCCACGCCGTAGCGCTGCAGTTCCGCGATCTCGTCGGGGACGATCACGCCGCCGCCGCCGCCGAACACCTTGATCCCGTCGCCGCCGCGCTCGCGCAGCAGATCGACGAGATAGCGGAAGTATTCGACATGCCCGCCCTGGTAACTCGACACCGCGACGCCGTCCGCGTCTTCCTGCAGCGCCGCCGTCGCGACTTCTTCGACGGAGCGGTTATGGCCGAGATGGATCACTTCGACGCCGCTCGCCTGCAGGATGCGCCGCATGATGTTGATCGACGCGTCGTGACCGTCGAACAGCGCCGCAGCCGTGACGAAACGCAAGCGTCGCAAGGACTGCGCGCCGGGCGCGCGCTGCGCGGCAGGTTGGGAAGTCGGCGCGTCGTCGCCGATGCGCTGCGGCGTGGAAAGATCGGTCATGTCTCCCCCGGATCGAATCGTGAGGTTCGTTCGTTTCTGCTTCGCGGGTGCTGCAACCAGTATAACGACATGCCCCGATCACCCGGGCGGCCTTCGACGGAGCGCGGCCGGAACGCTCACCGCGCCGCCAGCGCTCGGATCTGATCGAGCGTCGGCCAGAGTGTCTCGCTCGCGAAGCGCTCCGCGATGAAATCGACGAATGAACGCACCTTCGCCGACAGATGCCGCCGGCTCGCATACACGATATGAATCGGCAGTTCGCGCGGCGGCAGCTCATCGACGAGCAGCGGCACGAGGCGCCCTTCCGCCAGATCGTCGCCGATCACTTCGGTGCCGAGCAGCGCGAGCGCCGCGCCCTGCAGCACGACGACGCGCTGCGCCTCCAGATGATTGACGATCAGGTTGCCCGAGATCTTGACGCGCGCGTTGTCGGTATTCGCGCCAGCCACCAGTTCGAGCGCGGATACGCCCGCGTACTGGATGAAGTTGTGCCGCGCGAGATCGGCGACGCGCTTCGGCGCGCCATGGCGCTCGATATATTCCGGCGACGCGCACAGCACGAGATGCGCGGTCGCCACCTGCCGCGCGATCAGCGACGACGACTTGAGCCCCGACGGCGACGCACGGATCGCAACGTCGAAACCTTCGTCGATCAACTCCACGACACGATCCGACAGCGTGATATCGACGGTGACTTGCGGATGCTGCGTGGCGAAGTCGGCGACGGCGCTCATCACGTGACGCAGACCGAAAGCCGACAGCGCCGACACACGCAAGCGCCCTTGCGGCACGACGCTCGCCGCGCCGACCGCCTGCTCGGCTTCCTCCAGTTCCGATAGCACCTGGCTCAAGCGCTCGTAGTACTCGCGACCCGCTTCCGTCGGCGCGACGCGGCGCGTGGTCCGGTTCAAGAGCCGCGCGCCGAGCTGCTGCTCGAGATGCATCACATGCTTGCTCGCCATCGCCGCTGACATGTCCATCTTGTCCGCCGCGCCGACAAAGCTGCCCACCTCGACCACGTGGCGAAACACTTTCATGCTGACGAGAGTATCCATGGCTGCTCGCTCCGGACAGGAATGAATCGGGCTGATTTCCTGGACTTTATCAAGGAGCGGTCGGCAATGGGCGACGCCGGGTGCGTCGAAAGAAAAAGCCCTGCGTTCCGTGAAGAAGGCAGGGCCGGGCAGGAATACGTCCTGAAGGCGTCGGTCAGAACTTCGCGCGAAGGCCGACGCCCGCCGTGTAGCCCGACGACTGGCTCGTGTACTTGTCGTAAAGGTACGCCGCGTACACGTCGGTGCGCTTGGAGAGCGGATAGTCGTAGCCGATCGCCGCGGACTGATGCATCTGGTCGAGGCCGCCGGCGTCGCGCGAGTACGCGTACGACGCCATCACGGTGCCCGGGCCGGCCGGCACCGACACGCCGCCTTGCGCCGTATTCACGTGCCAACTGCCGACGTCCTGGTCGTTCTTCGTGTACATGTACTGACCGTAGAACTTCACGAACTTCAGGTCGTACGACACGCCTAGCTGGCCGACCGACTGGCTCTTCAGGCCCGCGACCAGCGAACCCAGGTCGGTCGGGCTGTTGTTGAAGTTGACGTACTGAAAGACGCCCGTCGCCGCGAACGGACCGTGGAAGTACAGGAACTGCGCGCTGTACTTCTTCGAGCCGTTGTGGCCGGCCGTGTTGCCGAACGCATACATCGCGCTGCCCGACAGGCCGCTGAAGTCCGGCGACGAATACTGGACCGCGTTGTTCCAGCCGGAATCGCCGACCACGCCCATATCCGTCGTGTAGGTCGGGAACGTGCCCAGTCCGAGGAACACGTGATAGACGGCGGGCGAGAAGACGTACGAGTCGATGAACGGGTTGAAGAGGATCGTCGACACGAACAGGTGCGTCGTCAGACGGCCCGCCGTCACCGTGCCGAACGGCGACTCGATACCGACGTACGCGTTACGCCCGAAGAACGTGTCGCCATCGAATCGGCCGAACTTGCCGTTCTGAGCACGGAAGAAGTCTTCGAGCGTGAAGATCGCCTTGTAGCCGTTGCCGAGATCCTCAGCGCCCTTGAGGCCCCAGTACGACGTCGACATGCCGCCGCCCGACACGTTCCACGCGGCCTGGTTGCCCGGGAACTTGGTCACGCCAACCCATTCGTCGACCTGACCATAAAGCTGCACGCTCGACTGCGCGAACGACGAGGTCGACGCGACGGCCAGCAAGGCGCCGACGACGCTCGCCTTCAGAGTTGTTCTCAGCGCACGGCTGACGGTTGTTTTCATGGGTTCTCCAATCTTTGTCAAAAGGGTGTGGCTGTGCGGCGGGGCGCTCGCCTGATCCGTGTGCTTGTTATCCGTCTGGATCGTCCGAGCCAATCTGGGCTGGGACAAATCTTTGCGGACCATTTTTGCGGACAAAAATATCTGTGCTTATTGCCGGTATATCGGACTGAATAGCTTGGCCGACTTTCGGCCGGGTATTGGTTGCCGACGCACCTGGTTTCCGCAGCGCCGCAAGTTCCCGCGCGCGCGTTCAGGTGCGCGGATGCTGAGATACCGCAGACGCATCAGCCATTTGTTGACGCAGTGCATCAACGGAGGCGAGATTTGACGACAAAACAGCGGAGGCTGACGAGCGTTTTCAATAAAGTGTGGCGTCCTGGCGACGTCTTATCGACCGCATGGGCAATTGTCGGACGTACGGGCGGAAGCGGCCCGTCTGTGGGACGCGGAAAACGCAGGAGAAGGAATCCGCCATCAGAACGAGGCGGAAGAGGTTAAACGTTCAAACGTCCAGGCAAAAGGGAGCGCGAAAGGACTCGCAGGGATCAGTTACGGTAAGGCGATGGCGACGGAATGCGCGAAGAATCGCCAGGCGGACGCGGAATCTGACGAGATGCGCCGCGTTCTTCGTTGTAGCGCGTGACGTCGTCGCGGATCGAGCCGATGTGCGCCGGTTGCGTGTTCGACGGCGGTCGAGGCGTGTTGCGCGATTCCGTGCTCACAGGAGTAATCGCGCCGGCGTACTGAGTACCGACGTATTGCGCCGTCGGACGGTTGCGGTAGACATCCGGCGGCAGCGGCATGCGTTGCGACCCGTACGCCCGTGCATTGCCGCCGTCGACGCGACCCGCGAAAGTATCGTTCAAACTGCCCCGGCTGGGCGCATTCACGTGCAGGTGCTGCGACTGCGATTCGTTTCGCGCATACCGGCTGATGTGACCCGGACCTGGCATGACGCGCGGCGTCTCATGCGAAATATTCGCGCGTGGCCCCTGATTCATATGCACCGTGCCGCCAAACGACGACCCGTGAAAGCTTGAACTGCCGCCGAAGAAGCCGTGCCCTTCGTGCGGACCGAACACAGGCTTTGCGTAGGCGAGCGAAGTCAGCGCAACGACCAGCGCGCCCGTCGCCCACCATTTCATTCTCGACAGCCCTACGTGCACCATGTTTCACCTGCCCGACGACCCGCCTTGAAGCCCACCGTTCGAGCAGCGGCTGAGCTTGTTCCGGGACTGACGCGGCTGCATACGACATGCATCGCGCGATGTCCCAACGGCCTTCGAACAGTAATTTATTGGCGCCCTCCAAGGGTGTCGAGCCAAAATGTGTTAGGTCTGCCGCACTCTTGTAACGCATTGTTACTGCGACGCTTTTTCGCCACAAACCGCTTGCAGAACCCCGTGAAAAAGCGCTGAAAACAAGTCGTTCGAACAACTGAATTCGTCTGAGCAGAGACGAGAAAATTGGCGCTTTCTGTAGACCAATACGACGTTGTCCGACGCCCATCCAAACGCCCGCCGCACCATGCATGACGATGCGCGCGCAACGACACCAGGCAGGCTTTCATGCGTTTAGGTAATTAATCAATTCGGCAAATGAATTTGCTTTTTCAATCGCTTTGCGTCGACAATAGGCGCTCGGCGTTCGCCTGCCACCGCTTGCATGGGCACCGCCTCATCAGCAGCGAGATTTCAAAGATGGCCCGTCCGAAACTCCTTCCCGACAATTTCACGCTATGCCTGATCGGCACGGTGGTTCTCGCCAGCCTGTTGCCCGTTCGCGGCCAGGCGGCGATGGCGTTCAACTGGGTCACGGATGTCGCCGTCGGGCTGCTGTTTTTTCTGCATGGCGCCAAGCTGTCGCGCGAGGCCATCATCGCCGGCGCGACGCATTGGCGGCTGCACCTCGTCGTCCTGCTAAGCACGTTCGCGCTGTTTCCGATACTCGGGCTCGTGCTCAAACCGCTTCTTTCGCCCCTCGTGACGCCGTCGCTCTACGCCGGCATCCTCTTTCTCTGCACGCTGCCGTCGACGGTTCAGTCGTCGATTGCGTTCACGTCGATTGCTAAGGGCAACGTGCCGGCTGCCGTATGCAGCGCGTCGGCGTCCAGCCTGCTCGGCATCTTCATTACTCCTGCCCTCGTCAGCCTTATCGTGAGCAGCCAGGCGGCAAGCGGTGCGTCGCCGTGGCATACGGTATGGAATATCGTGCTGCAGTTGCTGGTGCCGTTCGTCGCCGGGCAGTTGCTGAGGCCGATGATCGGTGGATGGATCGAGCGCAACCGCGCCGTGCTGAAGTTCGTCGACCAGGGCTCGATCCTGCTGGTGGTATATGCGGCTTTCAGCGAGGCCGTCAACGAAGGCCTGTGGCATCAGATTCCGCTCGCCGCGCTGGGCGGCCTGCTCGTGGTATGTGCGGTGCTGCTGGCGCTCGCGCTGCTTTTGACGATGTTCGTCAGCAAGCGCCTTGGCTTCAGCCGCGCAGACCAGATCACGATTATTTTCTGCGGCTCGAAGAAGAGCCTCGCGGCCGGCGTGCCCATGGCAAAGGTGATTTTCGCGACGCATGCGGTCGGCGCTGTCGTGCTTCCGCTGATGCTCTTCCATCAAATCCAGCTGATGGTCTGCGCGGCGCTGGCGCAACGCTGGGGCGCGCGCGACACCAGCGCCGAAAAGCGCGCCGCGCAAAAGGGCGCGGCAGCCGCCGTTGCCCGCCGCTAGCCCTGTGCCCGATTGATATAAACCGTTCATAAGCGCTCTCCCTGAGTGCATGTCGTGGAAGGCCGCCTTCGGGCGGCTTTTGCTTATTTCAGCGTGGCAGGCGCCTGGTGTCGCCTCGACGCGATGGCATAGGAAAAATGCCCATCAATCCCAGATAGTGGAAGCGCTTCCGGTACGCCTCTCGGCGATCCGAATGTCACTAAAAATTCATTTAATTTCAGCGCCTTGCTGCCGATAAGCCGTCGAACCAATGTTCCGGCTGTCTGTCATGTCCCAACGCTCGTCCTCATCCACCGTAGCGCCGCGCATCGTAGACCTGATCGCGCAGCGTGGCCTCTGCGCCGTGTTCCAGCCGATCGTCGATTTCGAAGACCGCGCGATTCTCGGTTACGAAGGGCTGATTCGCGGGCCGGCCGGGACCGCGCTGGAAACGCCGTACGCGCTGTTCGCCCAGGCGTCCGCCGAAGGCAGCGCGATTGCGCTGGAGCGTGCCGCGGCGCGCACCTGCATCGAGGCATTCGCGAAGCTCGCGTACGACGGCAAGCTGTTCCTGAACTTCAGCGCGGGTGCAATCCGCCAGTTGGCGGACGACCGCGACGGCACGTTCGCGCTGCTTCGCAACATGGGCGTGGATGCCGAACGCATCGTGATCGAACTCACGGAGCAAAGCGCGATTCCCGACTTTGCCAATTTCCTGCCCGCTATTTCGGTGTTGCGTAAGGCGGGCGCCGAGTTCGCGCTCGACGACTACGGCACGGCGAACGCGAGCATGAACCTGTGGGTGCGGCTGCAACCGGACGTCGTGAAAATCGACCGCTTCTTCATTCATGACATCGCCAGCGACCCGCTCAAGTTCGAGGCCGTCAAGGCGATGCAGCACTTCGCGGCCGCGAGCGGCGCGCGGCTGATCGCCGAGGGAATCGAGAACGAAGCGGACCTGATCGTCGTGCGCGATATGGGCATCGCCTGCGGACAAGGCTATTTCTTCGGCAGGCCGCATGCGCATCCGCTGCGCACCGTCTCCGACGACGCGCGCGAGGCGCTTCGTGCGGGCCATATCGCGGTGTTCCCAGGAGCGACGCGCACGGTGAGCGCTTCGCCGCCGGGCGGAATGGCGTCGGCGAAGATGATCGTGCACGCACCCGCGCTGGAACGCCACGCGACGAACAACGATGTGCTCGAACTGTTCAACCGGCTGCCCAATTTGCATGCCGTCGCCGTCATCGAGCACAACGAGCCGGTTGCGCTGATCAACCGGCGCGCGTTCATGGACCGCTACGCGCTGCCGTACCACCGCGAACTGTTCGGCAAGCGGCCGTGCATGCTGTTCGCGAACGCGTCGCCCGTCATCATCGAAAAGTCGATGACCGTCGAGAACATGGCGAAGCTCCTTGCCAGCGACGACCAGCGTTATCTCGCCGACGGCTTCGTGATTACGGATCAGGGCGAGTACGTCGGCCTGGGCACGGGTGAAAGCCTCGTGCGCGCAGTCACCGAAGTGCGCATCGAGGCGGCGCGCTACGCGAATCCCCTCACCTTCTTGCCGGGCAACATCCCGATCAGCTCGCACATCGCGCGGCTGCTTGGTCACGACGCGTGCTTTTACGCGTGCTACGTGGACCTGAACCACTTCAAGCCGTTCAACGATCAGTACGGGTATTGGCAAGGCGACGAAGTGCTGAAGTTCGCCGCGAACGTGCTGGCGCAAGTCTGCGATCCGACGCGCGATTTCCTCGGGCATGTCGGCGGAGACGACTTCCTGGTCCTGTTCCAGAGCGACGACTGGCGCGAGCGCGCGCAGCGTGCGATCCAGATCTTCAACGAAGGCGCGCAGCGCTTCTACGCGCCGGGCGACCGGCTCGCGGGCGGCATCCACGGCGAGGACCGGCGCGGCAATCCGACCTTCTGCGGCTTCGTGACGATGGCGATCGGCTGCGTGCAAGTGCAGCCGCAAGCAGGCGGGCCGATGTACAGCAGCGAGGACATCGCGTCCGTGGCTGCGCTCGCGAAGCGGCGTGCGAAAAGCGAGGCGTCCGGTCTCGTGCTGGTCGAATTCGAAGAAAGCCAGGCGCTGTTGCAAGGACGTACGGCGGCAGCGACCGTCGATTGAGCTTCGTAACGCCGCAGACACACGGCATCCCCTCGGCTTCCGCGCTTTCGTCCCCGACGCCGCGCGTCTTTCGCCGACATCTCCTTGTCATGACGGGCAGTCACCTTCGCATCGAGGCTCGAACTGCGCGTTTCCCCGTCGTCTCATCCCGCCATCCGCAATCACGCGCGCAAAGCGCTCGCGCGCGTCATCGCAGCGCCTCGCAATCCAACCCAATAATGAATCGAATGCATCGTTTAGTGAATTTTACTAAACGAACGATATAAATCGAATGCGCCTACGTACGGGTATCTACGCGTATCGAACATCGTCGAACCGGGTTTTCCGTGCGACGTTTTACTATACAATCACCCGAACCTGAACCCCGCCGCGGCGCTCCGCCGTTTCTTTCGATGGCAACAACGATTCGCGACGTCGCCCGCGCAGCCAGCGTGTCGATCGGCACGGTTTCGCGAGCACTGAAAAATCAGCCGGGCTTGTCGGAGTCGACGCGCGAGCGCGTCGTCGAAACGGCGCGCCGGCTGGGCTACGATTCCGCGCAACTGCGTCCGCGCATCCGCCGGCTCACCTTTTTGCTGCATCGTCATCACAATAATTTCGCCGTCAGCCCATTCTTCTCGCATGTGCTGCACGGCGTCGAAGACGCCTGCCGCGAGCACGGCATCGTTCCTTCCGTACTGACGGCCGGCCCGACCGAGGACGTGCTCCAGCAGATGCGTCTGCATGCGCCCGACGCAATCGCCGTCGCCGGCTTCGTCGAGCCGGAAACGCTCGCGACGCTCGCCTCGATGCAGCGCCCGCTCGTGCTGATCGACCTGTGGGCGCCGAACCTGCGTTCGGTGAATCTCGACAACCAGGCGGGCGCCGCGCTCGCGATGCAGCATCTGTTCGCGCAGAACCGCACGCGCGTCGCGTTCATCGGCGGCTCGCTCGCGCACTACAGCATCGCGCAGCGCGCGCTCGGCTATCGGCGCGCGTTCTTCGAAGCGGGGCTGCTGTTCGATCCGTCGCTGGAAGTGACGATCGATGCCGGCCTCGATCCCGACGCAGGCGCCGCGCTCGCGATGGAGCAACTGCTCGACCGTCCCGGCCCGCGCCCGGACGCCGTCTTCGCCTACAACGACCTCGCGGCGCTCGCCGCGCTGCGCGTGTGTCTCGCGCGCGGCGTGCGGGTGCCGGAAGACATCGCGATCGTCGGCTTCGATGACATTCCCGCCGCCGCGCACGCGCGCCCGCCGCTCACGACGATCGCCGTCGACAAGGAAGCGCTCGGGCGGCGCGGCGTCGAACTGCTGCTCGAAGACACGCCGTCCGCACTCGATATTCGCGTTCCGGTCCAACTCGTTGTCCGTGCCAGCACCTCGGTGAACACGCCATGAAACAACCCGAAACCACCCTTTCGAACAACGACGCCGCCAATCACAAGGCGCCGCCCGTCGCGAGCTTCCGCGACGGCGACTTCCTGCTCTCGCACATCGAAGACACGCTGCGCTTCTATGCGCCGAACGTGCTCGATCCGAGCGGCGGCTTCTTTCACTTTTTCCGCGACGACGGTTCGATCTATAACCGGGCGACGCGGCACCTCGTCAGCAGTTGCCGCTTCGTCTTCAACTACGCGATGGCGTACCGCCAGTTCGGCGATCCGCAGCATCTGGAGTACGCGCAGCATGGCCTGAAGTTCCTGCACGACGGACATTGGGACCCGCATCACCAGGGCTACGACTGGGAGATCGACTGGCGCGACGGCCACAAGCGCACGCTCGACGCGACGCGCCATTGCTACGGCCTCGCGTTCGTGCTGCTCGCGTACGCGCATGCCGCGATGGCGGGCATCGAGGAAGCGAAGCCGATGATCGGCGCGACGTTCGAGCTGATGGAGCACCGCTTCTGGGACCCGGCCACCGGCCTCTACGCCGACGAAGCCGCCGCCGACTGGCGCGTGAGTTCCTATCGCGGCCAGAATGCGAACATGCATACGACGGAGGCGCTGCTCGCCGCGTATGAGGCGACGGGCCATCTCGTGTACCTGGACCGTGCGGAGCGCATTGCGGCCAACATCACGCTGCGGCAGGCGAAGCTGTCGCAAGGTCTGGTGTGGGAGCACTTTCATGCGGACTGGTCGGTGGACTGGCACTACAACGAGGAAGACAGTTCGAACATCTTCCGTCCGTGGGGCTTCCAGCCCGGCCATCAGACGGAATGGGCCAAGCTGCTGCTGATTCTCGAACGTCACCGCCCATTGCCGTGGCTGCTGCCGCGCGCGATCGAGCTGTTCGACGCCGCGATGGCGCACGCATGGGACAACGATCACGGCGGCCTGTACTACGGCTTTGGCCCGGACGGGACTGTCTGCGATCACGACAAATACTTCTGGGTGCAGGCGGAAACCTTCGCGACAGCGGCGCTGCTCGGCAATCGCACGGGCAACGAACGCTTCTGGGACTGGTATGACGAGATCTGGCGTTATAGCTGGACGCATTTCGTCGATCATCGTCATGGTGCGTGGTATCGCATCCTCACGTGCGACAACCGCAAGTACAGTGACGAAAAGAGCCCGGCCGGCAAGACCGACTATCACACGATGGGCGCATGCTACGAAGTGCTGCATCATGCACTGCAATCCGCAGCGCAACCTTCCAGTCCGAATAACCTCGTACGGTGAGCATCATGAGCGCGAGCCCTGAATTTCCTGACTTCGTATCCGCCGGCGACATCCTCACCGATCTCGTGCGCACGGGTCCTGCAAGCTGGCTGTCGGTGCCCGGCGGCGCGGGCTGGAACGTCGCGCGCGCCGTCGCGCGGCTCGGCCTGCCGACCGCGTGCGCAGGATCGCTGGGCGTCGACAACTTCTCCGACGATCTGTGGAACGCGAGCGTCGGCGCCGGTCTCGACATGCGCTTCATGCAGCGCGTCGAGCGCGCGCCGCTGCTTGCCGTCGTGCATCAGACGCATCCGCCCGCGTACTTTTTCATGGGCGACAACAGCGCGGACCTCGCATTCGATCCGTCGAAGCTGCCGGAAGGCTGGATGTCGCATGTGAAGTGGGCGCACTTCGGCTGCATCAGCCTCGTGCGCCAGCCGATCGGCGCGACGCTCGCGAAGCTTGCCGCCGACCTGCGCGAACGCGGCGTGAAGATCAGCTTCGATCCGAACTACCGCAACCTGATGGCGCACGGCTACGAGCCGACGCTGCGGCACATGGCGTCGCTGGCCGATCTGATCAAGGTGTCGGACGAAGACCTGCGGCTGCTCTTCAAGACGGACGACGAAGCGGCCGCCCTCGCGCAACTGCGCGCGATGAACCCGAAGGCGATCGTGCTCGTTACGCGCGGCGCGGAGAAGGCGACGCTGATCGACGGCGATCGCATCGTCGAAGCGCAGCCGCCGCGCGTGGCCGTGGCCGATACCGTCGGTGCGGGCGATGCGTCGATCGGCGGCCTGCTGTTCAGCCTGATGACGGCGCCGCAGCGCAAGTGGGAAGAGCATCTGGCGTTCGCACTCGCCGCGGGCGCGGCCGCATGCCGCCACTCGGGCGCGCATTCGCCGACGCTCGACGAAGTGGTATCGCTGCTGCAGGATTGATCGGCAGGGTTGCCGGCGGCCGCGCGCGACGTGCGAACCGAGCCGGCAACTGCGGCATCTGCGCGGCGGCACGCATCGACGCCTGGCAAGACCCCGGGTACGCCCCGAGGCGGCGACATGTGAGCGTCGAAAACGCGTGCTACGATGGAATCTCCCCCTTGCAGGAGATGCATCATGGAGGACGTCACCTACACCAAAGGGCTCTATACGGCGACGGCGACGGTCCGCGCTTTAGATGGCGGCAAGTACCAGGGCGTGGTCGCGCTCTCACGCGACGAAGGCGACGAGACGGAGGACACCGTCTACGAAGTCGACGCCAGCTCGGCCACGGCCGACGAAGCGCTCGAAGAAGCCAAGGCGCTGGCCCACAGAATCCTCGGCGAGATCGAACTTTAGGCAGTGGGCTAATGCATCGAGGCAGACGTGGCGCGTCCGGCGCGCGCTGCGCCTACGGCCTTTTCTCGTTGAACAGGCGGAGGCGATCATGGCAGAACCGCTCTTTCTTTACGGCGTGTATGCGATACACGTGCGTCCACTCGAACTTCAAGGCGCACGCTGGGACGCGGAGTATGAGATCCGTCATCTCGATCATCCCGTGCAGCGCTGGACCACGGTAGGCGGCGACACAGGCTTCGCGACGGAAGCTGAAGCTGTCGAGACAGCCCACCAGCAGGCAGTGGCCGATATCGAGCACGGCGCAGGCGTGCCGAAGCCACGCGCGTTTCCTTGACCGTGCCAGTGCACGCTTGCGCCGCCTGACCATGAGCTGTTGCCGCCCGGGATCGGGCGGTCTCGCTGACGGCGGCCTGTCCGTCGACGCTGGCCCGCAGGCAGCGCCGGCGCCCCGGATTCGTGAGGCTTCGCGCGCCCGCACGAAACACGCGTTGTCCGGACGCGGAGCAACCCACGACGGATGTCGGCGGCATTCCCGCGCTACACTACACGCCGCAGCGAGCGCCGCGCATCATGGCCGCGCCGCGCCGCTGCGCGATACGTCCGTCAGCCAATCAAAAGAACAATGAGCGCGACCCCGCCCGACTCCAACCATCACCCGTCACGCCAGGGCCGAATCCTCGACCGGAAGATTCGCTCCCGCTCGCACACCGTCGTCGCGCACGGGTTGCCGCTGCGCGTCTGGCAAGACCTCTACCACCGCGCGCTGACGATCACGTGGCCCGTCTTTTTCATCTCCCTTGCGATACTGTTCCTGCTGCTGAACTCGATTTTCGCGTCGCTCTATGAACTCGGCGGCGCATCGATTGCGAACCAGAACCCCAAAGGTTTCGCAGGCGCGTTCTTCTTCAGCGTGGAGACGCTCGCGACGGTCGGCTACGGCGACATGCATCCGCAGACCTTTTACGCGCATTTCGTTGCCACGCTCGAAATCTTCGTCGGCATGTCGGGGATCGCGCTCGCCACCGGTCTGATCTTCGCGCGCTTCTCGCGCCCGCGCGCCAAGATCATGTTTTCGCGTTACGCGATCGTGCGCCCTATCGACGGACGCACCACGCTCATGGTGCGCACCGCGAACGCGAGACAGAACGTGATCGTCGAGGCCCGCGCGCGGCTGCGGCTGATGCGCGTCGAGCGGTCGTCGGAAGGCTACGTGCTGCGCAAGATCTACGATCTCGCACTCGTTCGCGACCAGCAGCCGATGTTCTTTCTCGGCTGGAACCTGATGCACGTCATCGACGAAGCGAGCCCGCTCTACGGTCAAACGCAGGAAAGCCTCGCCGAACACGACGCATCGCTTCTGATCACGATAGAAGGCTCCGACGAAAACACGACACAAACGATGCAGGCCCGTTACTCGTGGCCCAGCGAGGACATCCGCTGGCAGCACCGATTCGTCGATCTGATCCGCGAAGAGAACGGCGTGAGCCACATCGACTACTCGCACTTCGACGAGGTCGTGCCGCTTCAACCGCACGAACTGCGGCAGCAGCCGACGGGCTGACGGCTCGGCGCGAGTCCGGGCAGGACTTCACCGCGCCGACTTCAGCGCCCCGATTTCGCGCTGCTCGACGGCCACCGCGCGCGAATGCGCTTCGCGCGCCATCGCCCGCTCGACGTACTCGCCGATACGTCCCGCGGGATCGAGCAGCTTTGCGACGAACGCGATCTGCAGCGTGCTTGCCAGCAGCAGGTCGGCGGCGGAAAAGCGCTCACCCAGCAGCCAGTCGCCTTCGCCGAGCGCCTGGTCGATGGCCGCCTTCACCCGCTCCAGATTGCCCCAGCCGAAGCTGAACGAATTGCCCGATGCGCCCGTCATCTTTTCGGCCATCGCCGGTTCGAGGCAGCCCGGCGTGAAGAAAAGCCATTGCAAAAAGCGCCCGCGCAACGGATCGCCGACGGGTGCGCCAAGCATCGCCGCCGGGAAACGGTCGGCCAGATACAGCAGCACCGCGCCCGATTCGGCGACCTGCACGCCGTCGTCGTCGAGCGCGGGCAGCTTGCACATTGGGTTGACTTGGTGGAAGTTGGTGGTGTCCTGCTCGCCTGCGCGGATGTTCACGTGCGCCAGCTCATACGGTGCGCCCGTTTCTTCGAGCATCCACAGCGCGCGGAACGCCCGCGTCTTCGGCCAGTAATACAGTTTCATCGCGCCCCCTTTTGCGTTCGTTCCAGAACCCGGTCGGCATAGCGTACCCCAACAGCAGCGCAAGCGGCCCTCATCCAAATGGCCAGGCGGGACACGAAAACGGAAGCCGAAATCCCGCGAAAATGCGGCTTTCGGCAAGCGGTGGATGATCCATCTCAAAATGAGCCGCAATGCCCGGAAACGTCTCGCTGTTGCTCGCCCAAGCGGACAAAGTAGCAATAATCTTCTCTATTTGACGCGAAAGAATGGAGTCTCTTTCGCTGGGACGGCGCCACCTTCGGCGTGCCCGCAGCGAAACGCATAAGAAATGGAGACTCACGATGACCGCTCGTCTGCCCATCGACGGCACCCCCGCACTCGCCGAATACCGCCTCTCGGACAACCTCACCGCCACGCGCGGCCGCATCTTCCTGACGGGTACGCAGGCGCTCGTGCGTCTCGCGCTGATGCAGCGCCAGCTCGACAAGGCGCGCGGCCTGAACACGGCCGGCTTCATCAGCGGCTATCGCGGCTCGCCGCTCGGCATGGTCGATCAGCAGTTGTGGAAAGCGAAGAAACTGCTCGACGCAAACGACGTCCGCTTTCTGCCCGCGATCAACGAGGAACTCGGCGGCACGGCTGTGCTCGGCACGCAGCGCGTCGAGGCCGATCCGGAACGCACCGTCGATGGCGTGTACGCGATGTGGTACGGCAAGGGCCCGGGCGTGGACCGCGCGGGCGATGCGCTCAAGCACGGCAACGCGTACGGCTCGTCGCAGCATGGCGGCGTGCTGGTCGTCGCGGGCGACGATCATGGCTGCGTGTCGTCGTCGATGCCGCATCAGAGCGACTTCGCGATGATCGCGTGGCACATGCCCGTCGTGAATCCTTCGAATGTCGCGGACATGCTCGAATTCGGCATCTACGGCTGGGCGCTGTCGCGCTTTTCGGGCGCGTGGGTCGGCTTCAAGGCGATTTCGGAGACAGTGGAGTCGGGCTCGACCGTCGATCTCGACGCGCTGCAAACGCAATGGCGCGCGCCCGAAGACTTTCAGACGCCCGCTGGCGGCCTGCACAACCGGTGGCCCGACCTGCCGAGTCTCACGATCGAACAACGCCTGCATGCGAAGCTCGACGCCGTGCGCCACTTCGCGCGCTTCAACAGCATCGACAAGTGGATCGCGCCGAGCCCGCATGCGAACGTCGGCATCGTCACATGCGGCAAGGCGCATCTCGATCTGATGGAGGCGCTGCGCCGCCTCGATCTCACCGTCGCCGACCTCGACCGCGCGGGCGTGCGCATCTACAAGGTCGGCCTGTCGTTCCCGCTCGAAATGACGCGTATCGACGCGTTCGTGTCCGGGCTTTCTGAAGTGCTCGTGATCGAAGAGAAAGGCCCCGTGATCGAGCAGCAGATCAAGGACTATCTGTACAACCGCAAGGAAGGCGCACGGCCGGCGATCGTCGGCAAGCATGCAGAAGACGGCTCGATGCTGCTGTCGTCGCTCGGTGAGTTGCGGCCGTCGCGCATTCTGCCCGTGTTCGCGAACTGGCTCGCGAAGCACAAGCCCGCGCTGGACCGCCGCGAGCGCGTGGTCGATCTTGTCGCGCCGCAAATCCTGTCGAATGCCGCCGACGCCGTGAAGCGCACGCCGTATTTCTGCTCGGGCTGTCCGCACAACACCTCGACGAAAGTCCCGGAAGGCTCGATCGCGCAGGCCGGCATCGGCTGCCACTTCATGGCGTCGTGGATGGAGCGCGACACGACGGGCCTGATCCAGATGGGCGGCGAAGGCGTCGACTGGGCCGCGCATTCGATGTTCACGAAGACGCGCCACGTATTCCAGAATCTCGGCGACGGCACGTACTTCCACTCGGGCATTCTCGCGATCCGCCAGGCAGTCGCGGCGAAGGCGACGATCACGTACAAGATCCTCTATAACGATGCCGTCGCGATGACGGGTGGCCAGCCGGTGGACGGCAGCATTTCCGTGCCGCAGATCGCGCGCCAGGTCGAAGCGGAAGGCGTCTCGCATTTCGTCGTGGTCAGCGACGAGCCCGAGAAGTACGACGGCCATCATGGCCTTTTCCCGAAAGGCACGACCTTCCATCACCGCAGCGAACTGGACAAGGTGCAGCGCGAGCTGCGCGACATCGACGGTGTGACAGTGCTGATCTACGACCAGACGTGCGCAGCGGAAAAGCGCCGCCGCCGCAAGAAGGGCGAGTTTCCCGACCCGGATAAGCGCCTCTTCATCAACGAAGAAGTGTGCGAAGGTTGCGGCGATTGCGGCGTGCAGTCGAACTGCCTGTCCGTCGAGCCCGTCGAAACGCCGCTGGGCCGCAAGCGCCGCATCGATCAGTCGTCGTGCAACAAGGACTATTCGTGCGTGAACGGCTTCTGCCCGAGCTTCGTGACGATCGAAGGCGGCAAGCTGAAGAAGGCGGCGGGCGTCGCATTCGACGCGGCAGCCCTTGCCGCGCGCGTCGATGCGTTGCCGCTGCCCACGACGAAACTCGATGCCGCGCCGTACGACATCCTCGTGACGGGCGTCGGCGGCACGGGCGTCGTGACGGTCGGCGCGCTGATCAGCATGGCCGCGCATCTCGAAGGCAAGAGCGCGTCGGTGCTCGACTTCATGGGCTTCGCGCAGAAGGGCGGCTCGGTGCTGTCGTTCGTGCGCTTCGCCGCGCGCGACGAGTGGCTCAACCAGGTGCGTATCGACACGCAGCAAGCCGACGTGCTGCTCGCCTGCGACATGGTGGTCGGCGCGAGCGCCGATGCATTGCAGACGGTGCGTCATGGCCGCACCCGGATCGTCGTGAACACGCACGCGATTCCGAACGCGTCGTTCGTGCAGAATCCGGATGCGAATCTGCACGCCGATGCGCTGCTCGACAAGATGCGTCACGCAGCCGGTGAAGCGCGCATGTCGTCGTGCGATGCGCAAGCGCTCGCGACGCGTTTCCTCGGCGATACGATCGGCGCGAACATCCTGATGCTCGGCTTTGCGTGGCAACTCGGCCTCGTGCCCGTCTCGTTCGCCGCGATGATGCGCGCAATCGAACTGAACAACGTCGCCGTGCAGATGAACCAGCTCGCGTTCTCGATCGGCCGCATGGCTGCCGCCGATCCCGCCGGGCTCGAAGCACTGTGGGGGCAGCGCCATGCCGCCAAAGCGGAGGTGTCGCTGGATACGCTCGAAGCCCTGATCGCGGATCGCGAAGCGCGTCTGCTGGCCTACGGCGGCGCGGCTTACGTGCAGCGTTATCGCGCGCTGGTCGATGCGGCGCGCGCCGCTGAGCGCAAGATCGAAGGCGCGCATGAGGCACGCCTGAGCCGCGCAGTCGCGACGACCTTCTATCGTCTGCTCGCCGTGAAGGACGAATACGAAGTCGCGCGCCTGCATAGCGATCCCGCGTTTCGCGCGGCGCTGGAAGCGCAGTTCGAAGGCGTCGCGGGCAAGGACTTCGGCGTGAAGTTCAACCTCGCTCCGCCGACGATTTCACGCGCACAACACGGCGCAAAGCCGAAAAAGAAGACCTTTGGGCAATGGATGTGGCCGGTGTTCGGCGCGATGGCCAAATGGCGCGGCCTGCGCGGCACGATGCTCGATCCGTTCGGCCGCACGGTCGAGCGCCGCATGGAACGCGAGCTTTCGACAGACTACGAAACGACGATGCAGCGCGCGTTCGCGATGCTGAACGACGTCACCGCCGACGACATCGTCAGGCTCGCCGATCTGCATGCCCGCGTGCGCGGCTATGGTCACGTGAAGCTTGCGAACCTCGCGGCGGTGAAACGCGGCGAGCGCGAACTGGCCGCGCGTCTGCATATCGAAGCGGCAACGGGGGCCGCCGTCAAGCTGGCACTCGAAGAAGCGAAGGGCGCGGGAACGTTGCGCGGCATTCCTGTCGTCGTGGCGAAATGACGTGATGCATGAAAGCATGTGCCGTGCGTGAGCGCGGCACATGCACGGCATCGATGAACAAGCGTCACGAGTCCAGCAGAGTCCGCACGCGCCGCACCTTTTCCTCATCGACGGGAGCAAGACCGTTGCCGCCGGCACGCACGCCCGAGCCGAAGTGAACGGCCTTCACTCGCGTCGCGCGCACGAAGTCCGCAACGCGATCGACGGTCAATCCGGCGCCCGCCAGTACATTGCAACGCGACTGGCTCGCGCGCGTCACCAGGTCACTGATCTGCGCAGACGCATCGAGCACAGAACTTTTCCCGCCTGATGTCAGCACATTCGTGACGGCATCGAAGCCGAGCAAGACATCAAACGCCCGATGCAGGTCGCGTGCTTCGTCGAATGCGCGATGAAACGTGAGGGGCATGCCGTCGGCGGCTTCGGCCGCGCGCTTCAGTTTCTCGCGATCCACCTCTCCCGACGCCGTCAGCATCCCGATCACGACAGCGTTCGCGCCCGCCGACTTCGCCGCTCGCACATCGCGCAACATCACGGCAAAGTCGCCGGCGTCATAGACGAACGAACGGCTATGCGGACGCACGATCACGTTCACGGGAATCGGCACCGCCGCGACCACGGCTTCGATCATGCCGATGCTCGGCGTCAGGCCGCCTTCGCCCATCGCCGTGACGAGTTCGATGCGATCCGCGCCGCCACGCGCGGCGGCCTTCGCATCGGCGAGCGTCGTCGCGATGACTTCGAGCAGCACCCGTTCGTTTTGCATGTCAGGGATTCATGTCGTGTTGAACCCCGACATGATGTCAGAAGTGCGGCTCCTCGAACCAGTCGATATCGCCGCACAGCACGCAAGTGCGATTGCCGATCTGCGTCGCCACCGACAACGTCACGCACGGCACCGCCTCGTTGATCGACAGATAGGGCCGCGTCACATGCACGCGCTCGGGCGCATTGATCGCGGTGCGGAAATAAGGACGGCGCAGCCAGTTCGCACCTTGCGCATCGGAGAGCGGCAGAAAGCGCGTCTCGTGCGATGCGCGGTCCGCGCGCAACACGACGTTGCGCCCGGCCTGCCGACCTTTGTCGTCGAGCAGATAGCAGCGCGCGGCGTGATCGAGCGCGAGGAAATTCCAGCACACTTCGTCGAGCAGTTCGCCCGCGGCCAGCCGCTCGGCGGCGCGCTCGAACGCCCGGATGTACGGCGCGAGCCGCGACGCGTTGCGCCGCTCGCGCTCTTCCATCTGCGTCTGGAAGCGCTCAGTCAGCTCGCCGATGCAGGCGGCCGCGTGCGGCGCATCGGCCAGGCCCGGATGTGGACGTCCGAAGTAAAAGCCCTGCACGAAATCGACGTTGCATTCGAGCGCCATATGCGCCTCGTGCTCCGTCTCGACACCTTCGATCAGCACAAGCTTGCCCGCCTCGTGCAGCAGCGACACGAGCCCCGGCAGGATCGACGCGACGTCCGCGCGATGCGCCGCATGCGACAGCATGATGCGGTCGAGCTTCACGATGTCGGGGTTCAACTGCCAGATGCGCTCGATGTTCGAATGCCCCGCGCCGAAGTCGTCGAGCGCGATCAGAAAGCCGCGCTCGCGGAACTGTCGCACGGCGTCGGCGAGACGCTCGATGTCCTCCGCGCTCTGTTCGAGCACTTCGAGCACGATGCGTCGCGGCGACAGGTTCAGCCGCCGCAGATTCGCGAGCAGCGCGGCCGAATGATACGAGTCGATCAACGCGCCCGGGTGGACGTTGAGAAACAGCCACTCGCGCTCCGCGCCGAGCATCTTGAAGTTCTCCAGATGCAGCGACTGCGCGAGCCGGTCGACATGCAGCACGTCACCGACACGCGACGCCTGCCCGAACACGTCGATGGGCGACACCACGCGGTCGAGCGGATCGTGCGCGCGAAGCAAGCCCTCGTAGCCGACGGCACGCAGGTGCGACAGGCTGAAGATCGGCTGAAAGACGCTCGTGAGCGTCAGGTCGCCGTGTTGTACCGAATAGCGCTGAAGGCCCGAACTCACGCTGAGTTCGAAGCCGTGCGGCGCCGCTGTTCGTTCCTGCTGCGCAATGGTCATGCAATCCTCTCACGCAAGAGTCACGGCGCGGGTCCGCGAATGCGAAAGAGCCGCGGCCGTCCTCAAAATGTGCGTCATCGCCACCCGTTAAGCAAGGTCCATGCGCACGCTGCCCCACGGATAACGGAATCCTGCGTCGCGGGCTGCACCGCGCATAAGGGCGGATGCGTCGCGCAGGGGCGTGCAATGCACCGTGACGGTGCGCCGGCTTTCGGACGACTTGCAACGTTCGCGGCGCGTTTTCAGGTGGTCGGGCTAAACTTCGGACTGACCGACGCGCCGCCTCCTCACGACGAGGCGACTCGTACAGCGCGAAGTGTCGGCCTCTTGCTCGCGCGCGTCTGCCTGTTTCCCCACCCTCCTCCGCTTCTGATGGAAATCGTCTTCACCGTTTTGATCCTGCTGCTTGCCGTCGCCGCTTCCGGCGTCGTCGTGCGGCTCGTGCCGTTCAAGCTGCCGCTGCCTCTCGTGCAGATCGGACTAGGCGCGCTGCTCGCGTGGCCGCGCCTCGGCTTGCATGTGACGTTCGATCCCGAGCTCTTCATGCTGCTGTTCATCCCGCCGCTGCTGTTCGCGGACGGCTGGCGCATTCCGAAGCGCGAGTTCTTCATGCAGCGCCGCGCGATCCTGATGCTCGCGCTCGGCCTCGTGTTCATGACGGTCGTCGCCATCGGCTACTTCATTCACGCGATGGTGCCGTCGATGTCGCTGCCCGTCGCCTTCGCGCTCGCCGCCGTGCTCTCGCCGACGGACGCCGTCGCACTCGCCGGCATCGCTGGCCGCAACCGGCTGCCCGAGCACCTGATGCACATCCTCGAAGGCGAAGCGCTGATGAACGACGCCTCCGGCCTCGTCGCGCTGAAGTTCGCGGTCGCCGCCGCGCTGACGGGCGTGTTCTCGCTGCGCGACGCATCGGTGAGCTTCGTCATCATCGCGCTCGGCGGGCTCGCGACGGGCGCGGCCGTTAGCTGGCTGTTCAGCTATGCGTCGACGCGTTTTCTCAACCTCACCGAGGAAGGCGACCCCGCGCCCGGCGTCGTGATGACGATGCTGATTCCGTTCGCGGCCTACCTGTTCGCCGAGCACTTCGGCTTCTCTGGCATTCTCGCCGCCGTCGCCGCGGGCATGACGATGAACTACTCTGACTTCGAGCGCGCGACACCCGCGTCGGCGCGCGTGCGTGCGAACGTCACGTGGACGATGATCGAGTTCGTCTTCAATGGCATGGTCTTTATTCTGCTCGGCTTGCAGTTCCCGCACATCATCGGCCGCGCGCTGCTCGACGCGCACGAAGAGGCAAGCGGTTCCGAGTTGCGGCTGATCTTCCATGTCGTGGCCGTTGCTCTCGCGCTCTACGCGCTGCGCTTCGTGTGGGTGTGGCTGCTGCGCTGGTTCGCGAGCCGCAGCGCGGCCACGCAGGGTGTCACGAATGCGGTGCCCGGCTTGCGCACGGCTTCCATCACGACGATAGCCGGCGTGCGCGGCGCCGTGACGCTGGCGGGCGTGCTGTCGCTGCCCGTCGCGCTGTCGAATGGACAGCCGCTGCCCGGACGCGATGTCGCGATCTTCATTGCGTCGGGCGTGATCCTCGTGTCGCTGGTCGTGGCTGTCGTCGGCTTGCCCGTGCTGATGAACGGCGCGCGCCGCCGTGCCGATCCGCACGCCGCCGAAGAACGCGCCGCGCGCATTCAGGCGGCACAAGCGGCGATTCGCGCAATCGACGAGTTTCACGAGAACGCCGCCGCCGATCTCGACGAAGCGGCATCGGCGCATGCCGCCGACGTGACGGCGCGCGTGATGAATATCTACCGCCGCCGCCTCGCGACGCTCGACGACGACAAGGAGCCCGCCGCCAAGGCGCGGCGCGGCGAAGCACTGGAGTTCCAGATGAAGCTCGCGGCGATGCGCGCCGAGCGCGCGACGCTGCTCGACCTGCGCGGCAAGCAGTTCATCAATGACGACACGATGAACAAGCTGATGCGCGAAGTGGATCTGACGGAGACCGCGCTGCTGACGCGCGGCAAAGGGAAGAATTGAGGCTGAATGAAAACCGGCGCCTCGTGTGCTGACGCGCCGGCTTTGTCGTCGCTTCCTGCCGGTCAGACAGCAGGCTCTTGCGGACCCTTACGCCGCAGCAGCGCATACAGGATGATCGCGCCGAACGTCGCCGTGCCGATTCCGCCGAGCGCGAATCCGCCGAACTTCAGTGAGAAGTCGCCTGCGCCGAGCACGAGCGTCACGGCAGCGACGATCAGATTGCGGTTGTCGGAGAAGTTCACCTTGTTGACGACCCAGATGCGCGCGCCCGTCACCGCGATCAGCCCGAACACGACGATCGATACGCCGCCCAGCACGGGGCCCGGAATCGTCTGGATCACCGCGCCGAATTTCGGCGAGAAGCCGAGCACGAGCGCAATCAGCGCGGCGATCACGAACACGAGCGTCGAATAGATGCGCGTCACCGCCATCACACCGATGTTCTCCGCGTACGTCGTCACACCCGTGCCGCCCGCGAAGCCGGAGACGACCGTCGCGAGACCGTCGCCAATGAATGCGCGGCCGATATAGCGGTCGAGGTTCTGTCCCGTCATCGCGCTGACGGCCTTGATATGGCCGAGGTTCTCCGCGACGAGAATCACCGCGACGGGCGCGAGCAGCGCCATCGCCTGGCCGTTGAAGACGGGTGCCATGAAATGCGGCATACCGAACCACGGCGCGTTCGCGACGATCGAGAAGTCGACCGGCTTGCCCATGCCCATGCCGTTCGTGACGACGGCGTAGATCGCATACGCGATCAGCAGGCCGACGAGAATCAACAGACGCTGCAGCATGCCGTGCGCGAATACGGCCACGGCGCCCACGCACAGCACCGTGACGAGCGCCATATACGAGTCGAACGCGCTGCCGCTCACGCCCTTGACGGCGATCGGCGCGAGATTCAAACCGATCACCGCGACGATTGAGCCCGTCACGACGGGCGGCATCAGCGTTTCGATCCAGGCGGTGCCGATCACCGACACGATCAACCCGATGATGATGTAAGCGACGCCGCACGCAATGATCCCGCCGAGCGCGACGGGTATGTTCATGTTCGGCCCTTGCCCGGTGTAGCCGGTGATCGCGATCACGAGCCCGATGAACGCGAAGCTCGAACCGAGATAGCTCGGCACGCGGCCGCCGACCAGCACGAAGAACCAGAGCGTGCCGATGCCGGACATGAAGATGCAAAGATTGGGATCGAAGCCCATCAGGAGCGGCGCGAGCACCGTCGCGCCGAACATCGCGACGACGTGCTGAATGCCCATGGCGAACATTTGCGGCCAGGGCAGGCGCTCATCGGTGTTGACGACGCGCCCTTCGACGCTCTTCGGCTGGACGCGCCAGCGCGGAAACCAGGAATCGGCCATCGCGGGGGTTCTCCTCTATTGGCGTGGATCTTGTGTGGGAGCGCCGCCGGCTTCGCAGGCATTTTTGCACGCGTATTCGCGCGTCAGGCGGCGCGGTCCAGGATGGGATTCTTGAACTACGCGCGAGTTTACGGAGAGCGCATGTCGATGACAAGCCGCGCAAAATCGATAGCCGCGATCGTGCGGGCGAGTGTTGTATCAAGGAGAAAATGCGGCGACGGCTGCCTTCAGATCACGCGCCCGGCCATCGCGCCCGCCGCCGCAGCCGCCTGCTCGACGAGAGCCGCGTTCTGCTGGGTCACTTCGTCCATCTGCGCGACGGCGCGGTTCACCTGCTCGATACCCGTGCTCTGCTCGCCCGACGCGGCCGAACTCTCGCCCATGATGTCCGTCATCCGTTGCACGGCGCGGACTTGATGAACGGATGTCCGGGATAAGAAAGCCCGAATGAGAGTTGCGCGGGTGGTTTGTGTGCGCGTGGCGAAGACGGGCCGATGCGGTGCGTCGGGGCCAATGCGACGCCCTTTCAGACTTCTCTGATATCGGATCGCATGATTCGATCCCTACACTTCAAAGGCTGCGTGACCCCAATTGAGTAACGCAAGCGATGTTGTAACTCTCCGACTTTTCCGCTCATGCTCCCCGGCGTGAGCGGTTTTTTTTCGCCTTCTCTTCATTGCTTCAGGACTGAGCGTCACGCATCTTCTGGCGCATCGCTACTGAACGCGCGCTTCGCCAGCATGCGCGCATGATCGCGAACATCGACAGGCCACGCAGCCGTCATAGCATCGAAACGAAGCGCGTCGTCGGCGTAAAGCGCCCGTGTCGCTTCCTCATAACCTGCGAAATCGCCCGCCATTGCCGTCATGAAACGGTACGCCGCTTCCTGCGCGTGACGCACCCGGTCCTTCCCTTCGCTCGCGACGCGCGCCGCATCGACCAGCTTGCGCAGCACCACCGATGCGCCGCCCGGCTGCCCGTTCAGCCATTCCCAATGCCTCGGCAGCAACGTCACCTCGCGCGCGACGACGCCGAGCTTCGGACGGCCGCGGCCACGCGATGCGCCAGCTTCCCGGTTCGCGTTTTGCGTCTGGTGCGCGTCTGCGCTGTCGGGTTCGGCGAGCCTCGCGAGCATGTCGCCTGTCGAGCCTCGCAAATCCAGTTCGACAGGCAGACTGGTCAGGTCGTCGAAGATCAGCACAGGGGCCGCGCCGTCACGCTCCGTTGCGGCTTTCACCGATAGCGCGACGTCCTTCAGCGCACCGGACGCAATGCGCCGGACGCCTTCGAAAGCAGTGCAGGTTGCTGGAAGCGTGGTCATGTCGTGCCTCGATGGGTGAAATCGCTCGCGCATTTTATCCGGGTATAAATAGAAAATGCAATATCATCCGGGTAAAAATTAGACTAGACACGCACCCGCCGCACGGAATGCCAGCCGTCACTCGACACACGCGCGCAATGCATGGATCAGCTCGAGCGGATCATACGGCTTGCGCAGTTGCGCCGCGTTGTGCAGCTGCGTGCGCTGCTGCGGCGACAGCGGCGCATCGTTGCCCGTGACGAAGATCACGCGCAACGCGGGCTGGCGCGCCGTCGCGTCGAATGCGAGATCGACGCCCGACGCGCCGCCGAGACCCACGTCCGTCAACAGCACGTCGAAGCTGCCGTCGTCGATCATCTGCAGCGCTTGCGCCGCGCTCTGCGCTTCGGCCACGTCGAGCCCGAACGTGCGCAGCAATTCCGCCGTGCTCACGCGAACCAGTTCGTCGTCCTCGACGAACAGAATGCGCAGATGGCGGATCGCTTCGAACGTCTCGTTGCTGCCGCGATCCACCAGGCGCACCGTCTGCGAGTCCTCAGCCTGCAACGTGACCCCGCCGCCTGGCCGCGCGTATTGCAGGCGCAGCGTGTGCTGGATCTTGCGCGCGAGCGCTTCCTGCGAATAAGGCTTGCTGAGCAGCTCGACGCCTTCGTCGAGACGCCCCGCATGCACGATCGCGTTGTCGGTGTAGCCCGACGTGAACAGCACCGCGATGCCCGGCTGGCGCTCACGCGCCTTGCGCGCCAGTTCGGTGCTGCGCAGGGGCCCCGGCATCACGACGTCGGTGAAGAGCAGATGGATCGGCACGCCGCTCTCGATGATCGCGAGCGCGCTTTGCGCATCTCTCGCCTTCAGCACGCGATAGCCGAGCGACGCGAGCATCTCGACAACCGTCGTACGCACGTCTTCATCGTCCTCGACGACGAGGATCGTCTCGGAGCCGCCTTTCGCCTGCCCCGCATCGACTTCGGTTTCGAGGTCTTCCTCCTCGCGCACGCGCGGCAGATAAAGGCGGATCGTCGTGCCGTGTCCGGGTTCGCTATAGATCTTCACATGACCGCCCGACTGCTTGACGAAGCCGTACACCATGCTCAGGCCCAGCCCCGTGCCCTGCCCTTCGGGCTTGGTCGTGAAGAACGGCTCGAACACGTGCTCCTGCACTTGCGGCGACATGCCCGAGCCCGTATCGGTGACGGCCACCATCACGTACTGACCGGGCACCACATCGGCATGGCGCTTCGCGTACGCATCGTCGAGCGACGCATTGCCCGCTTCGATGGTGAGCTTGCCGTGGCCGTCCATCGCATCGCGCGCGTTGATCGCGAGATTGAGCAGCGCGTTCTCGACCTGGAACGGATCGACGAGCGTATTCCACAGGCCGCCCGACACCACCGCTTCGATCTCGATGCCGTCGCCCAGCGCGCGGCGCAGCATGTCGTCGAGGCCGCGCACGAAGCGCCCGAGGTTCACCACCTTCGGCGCGAGCGGCTGTCGCCGGCCGAACGCGAGAAGTTGCGACGCGAGCTTCGCGCCACGCGCGACGCCCGCCAGCGCATTGCGCACGCGCTGCGAAGGCCGCTCGTCACCCGCGACGTCGTCGGCGAGAAGCTGCAGATTGCCGCCGATCACTTGCAGCAGATTGTTGAAGTCATGCGCGACACCGCCCGTCAGCTTGCCAATCGCCTCCATCTTCTGCGCGATGCGCAATGCCTCTTCGGCGTGACGCAGCGCTTCCTGCGTTTCGCGGTCGCTCGTCACGTCGCGGCCGACACCGTGGACGCGCTCCGTATCCGGATCGAGCGAGAGCGTCCACGCGATCCAGCGCCACGAGCCGTCCGCATGCCTGAGACGATTCTCGAAGCGCACAGGCGCACCCGTGCGGCGCAGCTCGCCGAGATGCGCGTTGACCAGCGGGAGATCGTCGGCGTGGATCAGCGCGAAGTACGGTTGCAGCGCGAGCCAGCGCACGTCGTGACCGAGCACGCGCGTCCACGAAGGACTCACGCGCTCCAATCGGCCGTCGACGCCCGCGACCACCAGCAGGTCCTCGCTGATCTCCCACAGACGGTCGCGATCCGCGACGGCTTCGACGACGCGTGCCTCCAGCGTTTCGTTCAGTTCGAGCAGCGCCTCTTCCGCCCTGGTGCGTTCGACGATCTCTTTCTGCGCGGCCTGATAGAGGCGCGCGTTGTCGATGGCCGTCGCGGCCTGCGCGGCGATGCCCTCGACGATGCGCTCGGCGCGCGAGGTGAAGACGCCCGGCGCCGGATGGCCGAAGAAAAGCCCGCCGAGCACTTCGCCCGTGCGCGACACGACAGGCGCCGCGAGATAGCTGCGCACCTGGAGATGACCTTCGGGCATGCCGCGATGAGGCGGATTGCGGCCGTAGCGCGAATCTTTCGTGATGTCGTCGGAGCGCACGATGCTCTCGCCGTTGAACGTCGGCGCAAACAGGGCCGTGTTACGCGGCATCGGAAACTTCGCGAACGTGTCCTTCGGCACACCCGAGAGCGTGTACAGCATGTAGCCGCCGCCCTTGTCGTCCTGCACGTTGTAGAAGAATGAACCGAATGAGGCGCCCGTGAGCTCCGTTGCGGCATCGACGACGACCTGCACCGCGCGGTTCAGATCGAGTTCGGCCGCGACCACCGTGCCGACGCGATTCAGGATTTCCAGCGTGCGCGATTCCTCGCGCAGGCGGTTGCCCGTCTCGCGCCGCAGACGCGCGAGCTGAAGGTTGCCCGCGACGCGCGCGAGCAGTTCGCGCGCGGCAAACGGCTTGATCAGATAGTCGTCCGCGCCCGATTCGAGACCGCCCACTTTCGCCGCTTCACCCGCGCGCGCCGACAGCAGCAGCACGGGCGTTTCGCGCAGTTCAGCATCGGCGCGCAATGCGCGCAGCAGCTCGAAACCGTTGAGCTTCGGCATCATCACGTCCGACACCACCAGATCGGGCCGCAGCTTGCCCGCGACGGCGAGCGCCTCTTCGCCGTCGGCGGCGACCTGCACGTCATGCCCCGCCGCCGACAGGATGCGCCGCATGTAGTCGCGCAGATCGGCGTTATCGTCGACGACCAGCAATCGGCCCGTTTGCGCGCCCTGCTGGCCGCCCCCCGCCGTGTCGGCGGAATCGTCGAGCAGGCTGCCCATGTCGTTGGTGTCGGCGTCGTCTGCGTTCTGCGCGTCGGGCAGCCAGCGCCTCGCCGCATCGACATAGGTGCGCGCTTGCCGGCTCGTCAGCGCGCGCGTGGCGCCGCTCGACGCGGCGTCGATGGGCGCGGGCGGCAGCACCACGGTAAACCGCGTGCCGACGCCCAGTTCGCTTGTGACGCGAATCGTGCCGTCATGCAGCCGCACGAGTTCATGCACGAGCGCAAGCCCGATGCCGCTGCCTTCGACCGAGCGGCCCATCGCCCCCTCGACACGATGAAACCGTTCGAACAGGCGCGGAATTTCGTGCTCCGGAATGCCGATGCCCGAATCGGCGACGCTTGCTTCGATGCTGCCGTTGTCCGCCTTTTTCACGCTGACCGTGATCGTGCCGCTGAGCGTGAACTTGAACGCGTTCGACAGCAGATTCAGCACGACTTTTTCCCACATGTCGCGGTCGATGGGCACGAGATGCGGCAGCGGCTCGCAATCGACAGTGAGTGTCATGCCCGCCGACTCAATCGCCGACCGGAACAGCGACGCGAGATCGGCGGTGAACGCGGCGAGGTCGGTCGGCTGCGGATGAATCTCGATCCGTCCCGCTTCGATGCGCGAAAAATCGAGCAGCGTGTTCACGAGCTTGAGGAGCCGCAAGCCGTTGCGATGCGTGACTTCGATCAGCATGCGCTCCGATGCGTCCGTCTGCGGCTTCGCCAGCAACTCTTCGAGCGGGCCGAGCATCAGCGTGAGCGGCGTGCGGAACTCATGGCTGATGTTCGAGAAGAACGTTGTCTTCGCGCGGTCGATTTCCGCGAGCGCTTCCGCGCGCCGCCGCGCTTCGTCATATGCGTCCGCATAGCCGAGCGCCGCGCCGATCTGCCGCGCGACCAGCGTCAGAAACGACCGGTAGTTGTCGTCGACGAGCCGGTACGGGTTGAGCCCGACTACCAGCACGCCGCCGCGTCCCGTTTCGCCCGACGGTTGCACGGGCAGCACGGCCGCCTGCGCCGGCGGACGCTGCCATGCGCCTGTAGGCAGCGACGTGCCGAAACGCTCCGCGAGATCCGGCACGATCGCGAGCCGCTGGCCGCGCAACACGTCGACGAACGGCCATACGGGGCCGCGCGCGCCATCCATCGTGGGCGGCGCGGCGGGATGATCGGGGGCGATGCCGCACGCGCCCGCGAGCGACGCGACGGCGCTGCCCGGCTCGGCCTGGTAGAAGAGCGCGAAGGTGATGTCATAGGGATCGCTCTTCAGCGCGAGCACGCTGCCTTCGCAGACGTCGCGCCACGACAGCGCCTCGCGCGTCGCGCTGCCGATCTCGCGCAGCAGCCGCAACTGACGATCGCCGAGCACGCGCGCGGTGTCGTCGCTGTTCGCGCAGATGATGCCGCCCGTGCCGCCGCCGTCGTCGGGAACCGGGCTGTACGAGAACGTGTAGTACGTCTCCTCCGGGTAGCCGTTGCGCTCCATGATGAGGAGCTTCTGCTCGGTGAACGTGCCTTCGCTGCCCGTCAGCGCCGTTTCCAGCAGCGGATGAATCTCGCTCCAGATTTCGCGCCATACGACCGACGTCGGCTGTCCGAGCGCAGCGGGATGCTTGCCGCCGATGATCGACTTGTACGGATCGTTGTAGAAGAACACGAGGTCCGGCCCCCAGCCGATCCAGATCGGCTGGCGCGATGTCAGCATGATGCGGATCGCCGTCTTCAGGCTTTGCGGCCAGCCGTCGGGATCGCCGAGCTGCGTCGCGCGCCAGTCGTACGCGCGCATCAGCTCGCCCATCTCGCCGCCGCCGGCGAGAAAGCTCGGCGCCGCGCCATCCGCGAGGGCTCCTTCCGCCTCAGCGTGCGTGCCTGCCATCGTGTTGTCCGGTTTCATCGACGCAACCTCAAATGTCCCGTCGCATGACGCGCGCGCATAGTTCCGTTGCCGTCCTGCCGGTCGCGCCCGCGCCTCCATTCGTCAATCCACTGGTTGTCTTTTCCGCCTGCGTCTGCCTGCCGCCCTTATCCGCTTTCCCTGCCTGCCGCCGGATTCAGCTCGCTCTCGTGTTTGCGCGCTCCTCGCCCGAACTCACTCCGTCATATCCGAACGGGCCGCGTCAGGCTGCGCCGGCACGCCCGGGTTGCGCGGCGTAGCGCCTGGCGCGTCCGCCGCAATCACGCGCTCGATGTCGTCGAGGGATGCAGGTTTCACGAGATGATGGTCGAAGCCTGCATCGCGCGTGCGTTGCCGGTCGCTCTCCTGCCCGTAGCCCGTCAGCGCGATCAGCAGCGCGCCCGCGGTCGCCCGTTCGGCGCGCAGCGCGCGCGCAACCTGAAAGCCGTCGATGCCCGGCAAGCCAATGTCGAGCAGCACCACATCCGGCCTGAATTCGGGCGCGGCCGCAAGCGCGGCCGCGCCGTCGTACAGCACGCGGACCTCGTGGCCAAGCATCTCCAGCAGGATCGACATCGACTCCGCGCCGTCGATGCTGTCGTCGACGACCATCACGCGGCGCTTCGCATTCGGCGCGCTTCCGCCAGACGGGCGATGAACCGCCGAATCGGCTGGGTTCGCGCCGGGCGCAGTTGTGTCAGGTGCCGTTGCAGCGGGCGTCGATACGCCGGGCGTCGATACGCCGGGCGTCGGTACGCACGGCGCAGCGCCTGCTTCGAGCGCGATGGGCAAGGTCACGACGAATTCCGACCCCATCCCGAGCCCTGCCGAAAATGCTTCGATCGTGCCGCCGTGCAACTCACTGAGCGTCTTCGCGAGCGACAGCCCGATACCGAGGCCGCCCTCGGAGCGCGCGAGCGAATCTTCGGATTGCATGAACAGGTTGAACACATCGGCAAGCTCGTTCGGCGGGATGCCGATGCCGTTGTCGCGCACGCGAATCACCACGCTGCCGCCCGCCGTGCTCACGTCCAGCGCGATCACGCCGCCCTCCGGCGTGTACTTCGCCGCATTCGACAGCAGATTGCCGATGATCTGCGCGACGCGCATCGAGTCGCCGCGAATCATGCAGGCCGGTTCGGGCAAGTTGACGTGCAGCGCGTGATGCTTCCTCACGATCGACGGCTGATTCGTTTCCACCGCCGTTGCGACGGCTGCCGCGACATTGACGCATTCGATCTGCAGCGCGATCTTGCCGTGCGTGATGCGCGACACGTCGAGCAGATCGTCGACGAGCCGGCTCAGATGCTCGACCTGGCGGCGCGCGATCATGCGGGCGTCGCGCACCGCTTCCTCGTTCGCGTGATGACGCGGGTCCATCAGTTCGACGGCGTTGCGGATCGGCGCGAGCGGGTTGCGCAACTCGTGCGCGAGCGTCGCGAGAAACTGGTCCTTGCGCCGGTCCGCGTCACGCAGCGCCTCTTCCGCACGATGCAGCCGCAACATCGCGCGCACGTTGGCGACGAGCTCGGAAGGCTCGATCGGCTCAGTCAGATAGCTGTCCGCGCCGCCATCGAGCGCGCGAACCTTGTCGAACGATTGCACGGCGGCCGCCGACGTTTGCAGCACGAGCGTCGAGCGCGTGCGCGGATCGCGCTTCAGGATCGAACAGACCTCGATGCCGCTGATGTCGGGCAGCTTCACATCGAGCAGCACGAGCGCCGGGTTGTGCGCGCGCACCTGATCGAGCGCGCCGTGGCCCGTCGCCGCCTCGATCACCTCGAAACCGGCATGCACGAGCACGCGCGTCTTCGCGTAGCGCGCGCCGTCATTGTCGTCTACGTTGAGTATCAGCGCGGCGGCCACGGTCATGAGGCGCCTCCGGGCGCGGAGGACGCGCCGCCTGCGTCACCGTTCGCGCCGGGCGCGTCGTGCCCGGCGACGGCTTCGGCCTTGAGCGGCAGCGTCGTGTAGAACGTCGAGCCGACGCCTGGCGTGCTGTCGACACCCGTATAGCCGCCGAGCAGCGCGGCAAGCTTGCGGCACAGCGACAGGCCGAGCCCCGTGCCCTTCACGCGTTGTTGCAGATGGTTCTGCACCTGGCCGAACTCTTCGAAAATCACTTGCTGATGCTCCTCGGCGATGCCGATTCCCGTATCGGCCACGAAGAACGTGACGCCTTTGCCATCCGGCTCCAGCCGCGCGCCCACACGAATCTCGCCGCGCTCGGTAAATTTGAGCGCGTTGGAGACGAAATTACGCAGTATCTGCGTGAGCTTGGCTTCGTCGCTGAAGATGGGTGGCAAACCGTACGTGTCCTCGAAAATCAGCGCCACGGCGGGATCGCTCAAAAGCGGCGTGAGCGTTGCGCGCAGCGCCGCAAAAAGGCCCGTGGCTTTGAACCAGACTGGCGTCACGTCGGCACGGCCGGCTTCTATCTTGGCCAGATCGAGCAGATCGTTGACGATGTCGGACAGGTCTTCGGCCGATTTGCGGATGAGTAGCACCTGGCGTTCCTGCTCCGCGGTCAGGTCGCCGTCCAGCCGGTTCAGCAGCAGATTCGACAGCGCGCGGATCGAGCTGAGCGGCGTGCGCAGCTCGTGGCTCATGTTCGACAGGAAACGCGACTTCATCGTGTCGGCGCGGCGCAATTCGTCCGCGCGCTCGTCGAGTTCCGCGTACAGCGCGACCACGCCGCGATTGGTCGCTTCGAGTTCCTGCGTGAGGCGCGTGAGTTCGTCCTGGCGGTCGCGCAGTTCCGTCAGCGTCGATAGCAGTTCGCGGTTCTGCTCGTGCATTTCGTCGAATGAACGGCGCGCCATCTCCAGCGCGTCGCGTGGTGCGCCCGCTTGCGCGCGTTTCTGCGCGTTTTCCTGGGCGCCTTGATGCATCAGGCCGCGCACGACGGCATCGAGGCCCGTCGTGGCCACTTCCGGCCGGTCGATCGGCAGGAAGCGCGCCATCGATACCGTCGTGCCGCTTCCCGCCGCCGATTCGATCTCGCAGCGGTCCATCAGGCGGCGGCTGCCGGCGATGCCGCGCCCCATGCCCGTCGTCGAACGATAGGTGCCGTCGAGCACCGCTTCGAGGTCGCAGATGCCGGGCCCGTCGTCGCTCACGTCGATCAGAAACGCCTGCGGCTTCGCGGCGCCGTCGAATGCGAACGACACTTCGCCGCCACGTGCGTACTCGTATGCATTGCGCGCGATTTCGGACACCGCGCTCGCAATGCGCGTCTGGTCGAGCGGCGAAAAGCCGAAGCCTGCTGCCAGCGCACGCGCCTTGCGGCGGGCCGCGACCACGTCTTCCTCGGTGTCGAGCCGCATGCGCAGCAAGGGGGTCGCCAAGCCTGAAATGTACTCACGTCCCATGCTTTACTCTGCTCCCATGCAAGCTGGTGGCTAAGCCGCCTTGACGACGACCACCGTGGCGTCGTCGCGGCGGCGCGAAAAATCGCGGTACAGCACGGCGGCGATCATCACGGCCGGCTGCAGATGCAAGCCTGGATAGGCCGCCAGGTCCCAGCGCGTGCCAATGCCGTCCGAATGCAGGACGAGCAGCGCGTCGCGCGTCCACGGCACTTCGTATTCCTGCGACTCGCGCATCGTATGACCGACGATGCCGTTGCGCGACGTGAGCTGCCAGCTGTCGCGCGCTCCGCCCGCAGCCGCCGCGCCGTGCGCCGCGCCGCCGCCGACGAGCGCCGGCCTGCCGGCATTGAAGATCGACGCCGCGATGTTGCCCGTGCCCGCGAACGCCAGTTGCGAGCGCGCGAGGTCGAGCCGCGCGATCGCCACGGCCGCGCCGCGCGTCGGGCGCAGCGCGCCGTGCGCAAGCGCCATCAGCGCGGCGGGCGAGCGGCCCGCGCGGCGCCGCACGACATCGACGGCGCTGGCGGCCGCCACATGTGCATCGGGACCGTGGCCGAGACCATCCGCGACGGTGATCGTCAGACCGTGCTGGTCGGACTCGATGCCCCACGCGTCACCGCAAACCACTTCGCCCGGATAAGGCACGCACACGCCGCCGATATCCGTGCCCGCCGCCGGCGCGGCGCGTGCCGGCATGCCGTCGTTCGCGCCGCGGCCGCGCACGACGGCGCGCAGCACGGTGCCAAGACGCGGCTGCGAATACACCGCCAGTTCTTCCGACAGACGCCGGATCGCGCCGAGGCCCGTGCCCGGCGAGCCCGCCGTCGAGCGCCCGTCGTGAAACGCAAGACGCACGTCCTGCATGCCGGGACCTTTGTCGATCGCGATGATCTCGACGCCGTCCGTGGGCGTGCCCGGCGCTTCGGCCGGCAATTCGCGCACGAGCAGTTCGCCGTGCTGCGCGTGCTTGAGGATGTTGGTCGCCGCCTCCGTCACGATCAGCGCGACGCGGCCCAGATCCGTTTCGTTCAGCGCGCCTTTTTGCGCCGCCTCAGTCGCGCCGCGCCGCGCATACGCGACGCTGGTCGCGTCGGCGATTTCGAACGACGCATGCATCCCGCGCAGACCGCTCAGCGAAGTTTCCATTTGGTGATCGACACTGTCGTGCCCCTTCCTGGTTCCGAGTGGATTTCGAATTCGTCGCACAGACGCCGCGCGCCGCCGAGGCCGAGGCCAAGTCCCGAGCCGCTGGTGAAGCCGTCCTGCATCGCGCGTTCCACATCGGGTATGCCTGCGCCGTTGTCGACGAACGTCAGCCTGAGCCCCTTGCGCGTCCCGTTGACGACCACGGCCAAGGTCGCATCACCGCCTCCACCGTACAAAAGCGTGTTGCGTGCCAGTTCGCTTGCGGCCGTGACGAACTTTGTCTGATCGACGAGCGAGAAGCCTTGCGTAATCGCCTCGTCGCGCACGATCTGCCGAAGCTTGACGATCTCCTGATCCGAGCGCAGGCCCACTTCGAGAGTCGACGTCACCACTACGCCGAATGAGTTCATGGTTGAGCGCCCCAATTGGTCAGCGCTGTCGCTGCTTGAGCAGCGCCATGCCTCGTTCGACGTTGAGCGCCGTGCGCACGCCCGTCAGCGTGAGCCCGAGCTCGACCAGCGTGATCGCGACCGACGGCTGCATCCCGACGACAACCGTCTGCGCGTCGAGCACCGTCGCCATCGCGGCCGTATTGCTGATCATCCGGCCGATGAATGAATCGACGATGTCGAGCGCCGAGATGTCGATCAGCACGCCCTTCGCCTTGTCCTTGACGATGCGCGCGGTCAGATCGTCCTGAAGCGCGAGCGCGAGACGATCGTGCATGTCGACTTGAATCGCGACGATCAGACAGTCGCCCATCCGCAAGATTGGAATGCGGTCCATGTCCGCTCCTCAGCCGACGCGCGACGACACGCTCTGCCCGCTCTTCTCCAGCGCGACGATAAACGCATCCGCGAGCGTGGACTTCGTGATCACGTTGGTGAGATCGACGCCGAGATGCACGATGGTCTGCGCAATCTGCGGACGAATGCCGCTGATGATGCAATCGGCGCCCATCAGACGCGCAGCCGCGACCGTCTTCAGCAGATGTTGCGCGACGAGCGTGTCGACGGTCGGAACGCCCGTGATGTCGATGATCGAAATCGCCGCGCCCGTTTCGACGATCTTCTCCAACAGGCTTTCCATCACGACTTGCGTGCGTGCGGAATCGAGCGTGCCGATCAGCGGCAGCGCAAGAATGCCGTCCCACAGTTGCACGACGGGCGTCGACAGTTCGAGCAATTCTTCCTGCTGACGCGCGATGATGGCATCGCGGCTGCGCTGGAACACTTCCGTCGTGTAAAGGCCGAGCGCATCGAGTAGCAGGTTCAGCATCCAGCTCACTTCCGCCAGTTCTTCCGGGCGGTCGCCGAACGCCTCGCGCATGCGCCCGTACAGCGGCTGCTTCAGCGAGAACACGAAAGTCGCCGTTTCGGCGGGCGTGAAGCCCTGGCGCGCGCGATGCGCGGACATGTCGCCGAGAAACGCGCGCACAGGTTCCCATTCGGGACGGCTCGCGTCGAGCGTATCGGCCGTGGCCAGCGTGTCGGAGAAGATGTTCAGGAACTTGCGGAACTGATCGCTCATTTCCGCTTCCGTGGTGAGCCCGCGACGCAGTGCGATCGATAGATGCTGATTCAACCAGTCTGCTAGCAACGTGTCGCGGTGACGCGTCAGCACTTCAACGAGGGTCGCGCTTTTCGATGCTTCCATAAGGTCTCCGGGAACAGGGCAAGTAAATTTTGCTGAACTGTTTGCGTGCAAACTGTTCGCACACGTTCAATGTGCGCAAACATTACCGGAAGACGCGCCGATGACAGCAGTTAGCAGCGCCTTGCCGTGCGTTCGACAAATACTACAGGCGGGTGGTGCCGTTGCGGGCAAATAAGCGAGCGCAAGTGTGCGCTGCGTGACAACACTAGACAGAGGTATGTCTCTGCCTTCCGTGACGCGTTGTTTTGATCTGAAGAGCTTCGAATCAGGGCTCGCTGCACGCGAAGTTGCTCGCGTCGTTCAGATTGCCTTTGCCGAGATAGCGCGGATACATGGGATAACGACACAACGGACGTGAGCGGCCGTTGGTCGGTGCGGCGATATCGGTGGCGAGCAGCGTTTCCGGCGACACGCCGCGCGTCACCCAATTGTCCAGCGCGCCGAGCAGGTCGACGGAAGGAATGAATGCGCCGCCGCCATGCTGGAAGCCCGGCACCATGTACAGACGCATGAACCCATTCACGCGCTCGTCGCCGTACAGATCGACGAGGCGCTCGTAGTACGCGATCGTCTGGTTGGGGCTGATGACTTCGTCGGCGAGGCCCTGCATCGTGATCAGCTTGCCGCCCTTCGCGATGAAGCGGCCCAGCTCCGGGTTCATCGCGCCGATCGTCTGCGACAGCGCGACCAGTTGCTTCTGGTATCTGCCGGGATGCAGCACATCGAACTTCAATGAGTCGAAGGTGGCGTCCTGCGCGACGAAATAGCGGATGTAGCCGTCGCCTTGCGTGAACAGATAGCCGTTGCCGTTGAACGTGGGCGATGTCTGATGCACGGGGTCGCGGCCGAGTCCGAGCATGCCGTTCAGACGCGTGCCCTGGAAGACGTTGTAGCCGCGGTAGCCGCTGACATCGTAGGCGAGCTTGTACGGCAGCCTGAGTCCGTCGCGCAGGACGAAGAGCGTCGAGAGTTGCGCGTCGTTCAGACAGCCGCCCTCGTGCGCATAGGATGTGCCGCGATGACAGCGCAGCGCATCGATGATCTCGGGCTCGTGCTGGCGGCAATCGACGATGTCGCTGACGATGCCATCGGCGGCGCCGTCGAGCTTGTCGCAGACGTCGAGCGTCTTCAGGTACACGCGGTCGAGCAGCGCCGGCGGCACGAAGCCGCCGGGCGTCGCGTACTCCGCCTGGCCGACACGCACGCCTATCAGCCGCACGCCCGAGAAGTTCAGCGCGGGTGAATCCGCGATCACGCCGTCATAGTCGTCGGGAAAGCGCTGCATCGCCGTGTAGCCTTCGCGCCCGCCTGTCGAGCCGCCGGCGAAATACATCCGGCCGGGCGGCCGGCCGTACATGCGCACGATCAGCGCGAGCGCCGCGTCATGCGTCTTCTTCAGATGCGCGTATCCGAAGTTGACGACGGCTTCGTCGACAAGGCCGAACACTGCGAGCGACGAGTTGCCGACGTGGCCGGAGTCGTCGCCGAACGTCACGTAGCCTTGCGCGAGCGGCGCGCGCATCGGCGAGAACGGCATCACGCCGATGCCCGTCACGACCGTGCCGTTGTAACCGCCCCCGCCGACCTGCAACGCGCGGCCGTTCCAGCGGCGTGGCAGGTTGAGATCGAAGCGGATGTCGGGTGTCGTGCCCTTGATGGCTCGAATGAGGCCCGTGATGCGGCAGAATTCGCCCGCGCCGTTACCCGGGGTTTGCGCAGAGATCAGCGTCGCGCTTTCGACGTGCGCGCCGTGAGTGGGTAACGCGATCGTGTCGGAGTCGAGCCAGACGCCTCCGAGGTCCGTGCAGCGGGTGGCGAAAGGCGGCTGTCGGGATGGGGGCGTCGGGGCTGGGATTGGGTTGGCGGTTGGGTTGGCGGTTGCGTTTGAATCTGGGTTCTGGGTCGGGGCAATCGTCGCGGTGGCGCCCGCCATCGCTGCGCCGACGCAGTTCAACGCGACGATGCACAGGAGCGCAATGCGTGCGTGCCTGAGCGCCGCACGCGGCCATGCAATACCGCACTTCATCGGCAATCGGCTCCGCGGACCGCGGCGCGCGACTGCATGGTGCCCTGCCAGTCGTTCCAGACACGCGCCAGCAGCAGGACGGCGATGATCGCGACCAGGTCGCCCGCGAGCGCTACCAGGCCATGACTTACGCCGTGCATGTTGCGCGGCGTGGCTGTGTCGACGATCAGCGAAATCAGCGTGCCGCCGACAAAACAGACGAGGCCCGTCTGGCCGACCTTGACGACGGCAGGCATGCGCAGCGCGAGTCTGGCGACGCCGCCGATGCGCACCAGTCGGGTGACAAGCCAGGCGATGGCAAGGAAGTTGATCACGCGTTCGATCGACAGGTTCTGTTTCAGGTGGCTGGGTAGCGGCTGCGTCAGGATGAACAGTTTGATTATGGCGAAGGCTAGCACGGCTGCTATGGCGATTCTGGTTAGCCAGTGTCCTGATTTCGATGCGCTGAAAGCGTCGGAAACAGGATGCTCACGGCAAAGGATACCGATGACGAACATCAGTTGCCAGGCAAACGGATTGAAAGCCCAGTCGGTGACGTCGTCGATGGCGAACAGCCTTGCTAGCGGGCCGGCAAGCGCCCAGACCGCGATGCTTAGCGTCATGGCGGCGATTGGCGATCTTCGCGCGAGCGGGACGATGAACGGTACGGTGATCGCGAAGAGGACATACATCGGCAGGACGCTGGAGAGGTAGGGCTGGCGTCTCAATGTCGCGATTTCCAAGGCTTCCCAAATTGGTGCGGATGAGAAGGATGGCCAGCCTGTCAGGTCGACCATCGGGTGGTTTAGGTGCAAGCGCTGGAGGATCGCGCCTGAAAGCAGTGTAAGGAGCGCAGTGAGAAGGTAGGCGCGATAGATTTCCCAGCAGCGTTTGTAGAAGCGGGTTTGGGCAGCCTTGGGGCCTTTTTTGGTCAGTACGGCGTTGTAGGCTGCTGCTGACGCGTAGCCCCCCAGGCAAACGAATATTTCGGCTGAATCGCATAAGGCGTAGGCGTGCAGCATCAGGTGCTGGAGCACGCTCCCCGGGATGTGATCCAGAACGATCACGATCAATACGATCCCTCGGAAGAAATCCACTTCGATTGAGCGGGGCTGGTGGGGGGCATGCTCGAACTCGGTTGGTGGGGCTGGGTGCGTTTGTAGGAGCGGTCGGGGCGGAGGAGGATCGAACTCCCGACCTTCGCATTGCGAATTAGAAGGTTTCCCACTGTGAATACAGTCTTTGCGAGCACTTATTGCGTTTCTGGGACAATTTTGAGACACTTACCTCTCAAGAAAGACTCCTGGCGGGCACTCAGCTTATGGCGACCTTTACCAAACGCGGTGACCTGCAGTGGCAAGCCAAAATTCGCAGAAAAGGTTACCCCCAACAATCGAAGACATTTGACACCAAGGCGGACGCTGAAAAGTGGGCCAGGTCCATCGAACGGGAGATGGACCGGGGTCGCTTCGTTAGCAGCGCGGAAGCTGAGAGCACAACCTTTACCGAAGCATTGGATCGCTACGAGCGGGAGATAGCGTCGAACAAACGAGGCGCGACGCAGGAGCAGTCAATCATTCGCCAGCTCCGCGACTCATGGCTCGCAAAGCGCCCACTCGCTGGGATTCGGAGGGCTGATATTGCGAAGCTGCGTGATGAATGGTGTATCACGCATAGTCCGGCGACGGTCGTCCGCCGTCTAGCCGTGATCTCTCACCTCTTCACCATCGCCCGGAAGGAGTGGGGGCTGGAAAGCCTCTCCAATCCTGTCGAGCTAGTTCGAAAGCCTACAGTCAAGAACGAACGCACACGCCGCATCGCCAGAATCGAATCAGATGCCATCAGAGGCGCCTCGACCGACGAACTCACGTACGTCAAGACAGCTTCCGCGTCTGCGTTCCTGCCAGCCCTCATTGACATAGCGGTCGAAACCGCGATGCGTAGAGGTGAGCTGGTCTCGCTCGGGCCTGCCCAGGTTGACCTTACAAAGCGCGTTGCGCGTCTTGCCCTCACAAAGAACGGGAGTTCACGTGACGTCCCCCT
The DNA here is from genome assembly GCF_017814945.1 of Paraburkholderia sp. LEh10. GTDB lineage: Bacteria > Pseudomonadota > Gammaproteobacteria > Burkholderiales > Burkholderiaceae > Paraburkholderia. The sequence continues at coordinate 35,939 of NZ_JAGIPX010000003.1, read as the reverse complement.
TTCGAGTAAAGCCATTGCTGTGTTTGAAGAGCTCGTCAAAGACGGCCGCGAATTGTTTTTCCCACTGCGTCCCGATGCGGTAACACGTGCGTTCGAGAGAGCGGTCGCTCGGGCCAGGAAAACCTACGAGGAAGACTGTGCGAACAATGCAGTAGCGGTGGACCCTACTTTTTTGGTCGACCTGTGCTTTCACGACTTGCGACACGAGGCAACGTCACGCCTTGCCGAAAAATTCCCACTCCATGAGTTGGCGAAGATTACGGGCCATCGTGACACGAAAATGCTGATGCGGTACTACCATCCGAGGGCTGAGGACCTTGCGAAGAAGCTGGACTAACCATCGCTTAGGACGTGACATCTCCGACGAAGTTTTTGGCCATGTCCGGCCAGCAGTACGGCCACTGGCGTTCGCCGTTAGCAAGTTGATACCGATCGGAGTGTCATTCCAACTGCAACGAATTACGCCTCGTCGTCAGGCGCGCGCGTGCTGAAGTCAATGCTGGTGATCAAAGCAGACCTGCGCAGTGGCGTCGTGAATGCGACGAAAATCCACGCCAAACGATCTGACGCGGCGAGTGTTAACAATCGTTGAAATTCGCCTTCAGTCATATCAACTACTCCCTGTAACTCCGGTTTGACCGCTATAAACGCACCGATGTTCGGAATAGCGGTATTCCCCAAATCTGGTTTGTCCTTGGGAGAAACCTGAATCAAGAACCGGGCAACGCCGGCCACCGCTTCCGTGAACTCCCCCTCCAACTGGATCGATGCGTGAGTCTCTCGCCACGGAGGAAGGCCACGAGGCCGGTCCGCACGAACTGAGATACTTGCGTGCCAGCTAACGACGCGCCCATAACGACTGAGCAATTCGCGCCGGATGTTTCGATGCTTCGCCTTGTTCATAACGCCGCTCCATTACCCGCATGCCCTGCCCAAAGGGGGACGCATTGCGCCGGGCGACGCATCATTCATGCGGTGCGGTCGCTCGCTTCTGTCTTGAATATTAGGTTGCGGTGCCAGGGGAGGTAGGCACGGTGACCGTCCCCTAGCCCGCGCACGCAAAGCGGCCGATTGAGCCCCAGAGTCGCCCGTGCTTCGGCGTCAAGCACGTCACTCACAATGATCATTCCGTCGTCGGCCACTGTGATGAAGCCGCGATCAAACGCAGCGTCAAGGTGCGGCGCGAGCAGGATTCCGTTGAAGACGTCGAGCCGTTCGGCATCCGTCTCACAGTCAGCCCAAGGCTTGATGTGACTAGCGCGCAAGAGCGCGGGCACCGCCAACCCAGTCACAGCGCAGCGCCCTTCCCACAGATCCAGTAGTCCCTCGCGGAACAAGTTCTGCCCGACGCGCTCAAGCACGAGGCGCTCAGCCTCTGTGGTCTTCGGCAACATGGCGATCTGCTTCTCGAACGTATGGAGCAGCTCGTTCGGGAGCGTCTTTGAAAGCTGGACTGCTCGCTTCAGGAGCCGATGAAGGGCGGGCACGTCGGGCACGGCACGTCCGGCGAAAGCTCTCTTTGGATTCGGCGCAGCCATCGGTATCCCGTATTCGCCGAGAGCGCGGACAACGTTCTGTTGTGAGAACGCCGCAAGGAAGAGAGCGTCACCGGACACAGCGAGCCACACACGAAGCGGGCACTGAGTGCTCGCAAAGCTGAGCCAGTCGCCTTCGCGCTCAAGCTCTCGGTCGAATCCATTGTCCGTCGCCACCTTCTCGAGGCGAGAGACGATGATGGGAGATAGCAACGTAGTCACCCTTCGTCCTCGTCGGTCATCTCACGCGAGGAAGGTACTGCTCGGGCAAGCAGATTTTCGATACGACGCTTGAGGAGTAGGTCATCGTCGCTCGCGCGCGACAGTTTGAGGATGCGTGTCGGAGGCTCGCAAAGCATCCCTGGAGGCGGGGTAGTGGTCGTAAGGATTACCTGGAGGCCAGGAACTGCCTTGCAGGCTTCGTCAACGAGGGTAAGGAAGCGGTCATATAGGTGCGGGCTCATCTCACGCTCTCGCGGGCAGTCGAAAATCAGAAGTCCCGGATGTGCACCGCCACCACTCGCGCCGTCCAGAGCGCATGCGAGGTCGCCGAGCAAGATCTCCAGCACCGTATAAGCATCCCCGTCAGCGCCGAGCATCTGGAACGGACGCTTCTCGTCCGAGGGCACGTAACGCCCGTTCACGCCAAACGCCTCGGCGAGCTTGGCGACTCGTTTTGTGATCTGCTGCTCACGTTCGGACACCTGCTGTTGAGCTGCGACTTTGGCACCCTTTGCTGTCTCAAGATTCCTTTCGAAATTCAACACGGCGGCACGAGCGTCCCGCAACTTTTCCGTTTCAGCCGCTCGCTGGCTCTCCTGCCATTGCCTGAGCGTCCGGCGCACCCCATCGCCCTCACCAAGCTGCCGCAATCGGCGTTCGATCTCAAAGCTCAGCGCCGCCCTATGCCCGATCATCCTTTCCCGCGCGTCCATTAGCATGCCGAGCGCCTTCGCCTCCCGCTCGTAGTCTGCCTTTTCGGCCGCTTCACGGTCGCCCTGCACTTCGATCGTCTTCGTGAGCACGTTGATGTCACGCTTGGCCGTTAGTTTGACCACGTCGCGTTGCGTCTGGACGTAACTGCATTCCGGATACGCGACCCCACCGTATTGGCACATGCCGGTAAGTGTGAGGAGCGTGTCTCGTCGCTCGCGAATTTCCTTCAGCGACGTGTCATCTTTGCACCGAAGCGCCACGCTTTCCTCCCAGCGCGCCTTCGCCAACTCTACGATTCGCTCTTGCACCTTGACGTCAGCGGCGACCTCGATAAGGTCTCGGTCCAAAGTTGCGATCAGTGTCCGATCATCGTCGTTCTTGGTTTCTAGTTGAGCCGCCCGCCTCACAATCTCTGTCTCAACGGACTCTGCGAAGAGATCGTCGGTGACCATCTGCAGCGAGCTGCTCACGCCCGCCCATACGCGAAGTTGCGTCTCGACGATGCTACGAGTGTTCGTACCCCGCTGCTCCTCACTCCTGAGGGTGTCGCGAGCCCGCGACAGCTCGCCGTAGATGGTTGAGATCCGTTTCTCGGCCTTGGCTTCCGCGTCGCCGAGAAGCCCGAGAACAAGCCGCACGAGAGCCGGCGGGTCCATGACTTTGCGACGCAGTCCGGTCCCATCGTCATTGCGCCACTCGAAGTATTGGCGTAACCCGAGCGCTTGATCGCGGGCGATCCAACAGACGATGTGCGACCACTCGACGGTTTGGCCGGTGATAGGAAGTGTGCGCGTCGGCATGCGTAGCAGGCAAGCGTGTTCGCCGAGCGCCGCGACGTAAGCTGAGAAGGCAACTGCATTCGCCTCCGCATTTTCTTCGAAAAGATCCTCAACTGTGGCATTCTCGAGTGCGAAGCTCTGCTGCCCGAAGGAGCGCAAGACTGCGAATCGTTTCTCGCCGGTAACGACTTCGGCGGCAATACCTCCGCTGCCGTAGAACTCGGAAAGATGATTCCGCATGGTCTTAACGGCCGCGCCATCGTCGCCCAGCACCGCTCGGAGCATGAGCGTGAACGTGCTCTTGCCGACGCCGTGGCCGGCACGCTCAACTTCTGTTGCGCCGCCGGCAGGCGTCAGCTCTTCAGCCCAGACAATGTTGAGGCCCGTGCGCAGTCGAATGTCACGAATAAATGTGGCCGGCGAGCGCGACTCGACGATCACGAGACGTTCGATGTGAAGACGCGGAGCCGATGCGGTCATGCGCGCTTCGCCTTTTCGGTCTGGACCGTCTCGACGGTAAGCGTCGTGCTAGCACCTTGCTCGGCACGCTCAATGCCACTACGCAGAACGCTCGCGAGTTTTGCCAGCACAGGTGTCTGCGGGAGCCAAGCCGGAATCGTACCGCCAGCGTGCAGTCGAACGATGCCCTTACTATCCTGGGTAATTGCCTTCGCTGTCTCGAGCGCGGCGAGCAGATTCGTTGCTTTGCTCTCCGCGGCACCGTCCGTAAGGATCGGGTCCGAACTCCGGATCTGCTCGAAATATGCGAGCGCTGAACGTTCGAGCCAGTTGGTCGCGTGCTTCGAATCTTGAAGCCAGACGAGTGTTCGAGAAAGCATGCTCAGCGAAATGCCCGACTCCCCACTAAGACGGACAAGTGCGAAGAGCAAGCCGGTACGAAGCGCTTCGGCGTAGTTCTTAGGTATACCGTCTTTCTGGAATGTACCGTAGCTCGCCCCCGGCGCGGCAGGAGGCGGATCAAGAAGCGTTTGGTAGGGCCTGCCGTCTTGCGCCGCCGTCGAAAGCGCGTCATATATTTCGAGGATAGCTCGTTTGGTACGATACTCGCGGTGCACCTTCTCGTCATTCTTGCGGACGATTGGGAAGGTTTCCATCACATACTCGACGTCCTCGCGTGACAGTCCGTACAGATGGAACATTGCCGCATCCAACTCGCAGCGAAGCAAGAAGCGACGCTCACGGTCCCAGCAAAATGGCGTTCCCGCGTAGCCAAGATCACGAGCGAAAGGCTCCAAGTCCCAAGCTGTGTAAGTGAGTTCCAGCACCCGGCATAATATAAATGAAATTCCCTGATTGAGCGGTCGAGCGGCTTTCACCATCGCTACGGTTGGCACCGGAAGTTGCTGCGCTATAGCCTTTGTGAGCGCCGGACCATAAATCTTCTGACGAAGCACGTAGTCACCGACAAAAGAGGTCCACGAGGCAAGTATGATTGCGGCCGAGATCGCAGCATCTGGACTGTCCTGATCAATCAAGAGGAGCGCGCACGAATCACTTACCGGTTCTCTCGGAATGATCGCGACCTGTGCGGTACGCGCATCGACGATAGCGCGGCATACGTGGCGGTAAGCTAAGAGCCAATAGTGTCGGCAGCCCTTTGCTGAGAAACGCTGTTCGGCGTCATCCTCGCGTAGCCAATAGCGCGGTACAGCGCGCATTGAGGGATTCGCAATCCCCTCCTCGCCCAAGTCACGTGCCTCCGCTTTTTTTCCAAACCGTGCTTTCCGTGGCACATCCAAAAACGTTCCGAATCGATGGTTAAAGCTGCCGATCAGCTTACCTTCGATCAGGGGCCTGACTCCCGGTGCCCAGTAGCCGCTAATATCGATCGAACCGGATGCCAGCAGTGCCTCGAAATCATTTGCTGCAAACAAGCCCGAGTCTGTGGAAGAGTTAAGGTGACCGCGCGCGTATCGGACGTGCAGTGGATTACTCGGGATAGATTCGTTTACCAGCACGGGAATACGTTCGTGAATTCCGAGAAGTATTTCCTTATCGCGCACGGAGGTAAGCGGTGGCACACTTAAGTCATTTGGATTCAACCTAGCAAGTTGAGAATTCGTTACAGTAATCAAACGTGACGTGTCTGCTAAGTCACCGATGCGCGTAAGGCAGAACATGAAAGATGTACTGTCCATCTTTAGCGATGTGCCGGCAACCACAAACGAGCAGAACCGCTCGTTCGAAACAACATCTGGGAAGATTCCTTCTGTATTAACGAAATCTCGAATCGCCACAACCCGGTTATCGTGAAGCAAGGACGCGAAGAAGTGTTGGTTGTCTTGCGCGTTAACGATCCCGGTTTTCAGCACTAAACCCGTTCGTCCGTATGGCTCTACAATCTTTACGCAGAGCTCCGCAAACGTGCGATATGTGTTCTGCTTACCGATCGATGTGAATGGGTAGCGGCCGGCGACGGAAATAAAGTGAGCTTCACCAGCGCTTTGCCTTTGAGCATTGGACCACGCAAGTGCCAGACGTGGATCCTCGACCAACAGGCGGTCGATCATCTTCAAGCGCTCGTCCGTTGTACCCGCCGTCAGTACCTCGGGACGATGGGCGGCAAAAAACTCCACCTTCATTAAATCCGACGACTCCCACGGAGGATTGCCGAGGACAACGTCGAATCCCCCCTTCGCGAACACCTGCGGAAACTGCAGGTGCCAGTGGAAGAACCGATACTGCTGAGCGAGCTGATCCACCATTTTTGTCGTAATCGGCGGAGGTTCGCCCTGTCCGTCCCTGAGCTGTCGCCATAACTCGTTCGTCGGCGCAGCATCGGCCGGCTCCCCAGGCTGCTTCGGCCACACGAAGGCTGCGCACCACGCGTCGGCCACGGACTTCTGGTGGCAGTACTCGCGCGAACCGAGGATGTCATCCCAAAGCTCTTCCTTCTTCGTCAGTTCGTCGAGCTTCGCGTCACTTGCAGCGTCGAGCTCTGCGACCGCGCGGAAGACTGCCTCGGACTCGCCCTCGCTGTTCTGCTTTCCTCCAAAATCGAACGTTCGTTGCCCTCCCGCCTCCGCCTTGTTCCGCTTTTTCAGTGCGCTCGCCGTCTTCCTGTCGTCCCCGTCGATAGGTTCCCAAGCAGCGTCCGGAATGCCCTTGGTCATCAGTTCAGGCGTCGTGCCAAGAAGCGCGTTACCATGCTGGATATGTGAGTTGAGGAACGTTAGTGGCATACCCGGCTCGACGGCCTCCATCCACAAGCCGACCTTGCACAACTCAACAGCCATGGTGTTGAGGTCGACACCGAAGATGCAGCGCCCCACAACCTGCCGAATCGCGTGCTGGTATTCGGCGGCCGAAGGAGTGCCATTCGCCTGAAGACGTGCAATGTGCGCCGCCAACCGACGCGCAGCAGCAAGCAGGAAATGCCCGGATCCGCAGGCCGGATCGACGATCGACAAACTCAGGAGCGCCTCGACGGGGTTTATTGGATTCTTCGCAATTGTGTCAGCGATAACAGGCTCGAGCGCGCTATCGAGTAGCACCTGGACGAGGCTGTCGGGCGTGTAGTAGCTGCCCGTCGTTTTACGCGCGTTGCCCTTCTTCTCTTCACCTTTCGCGAACACGAACTGGCGCCCATCCAAGGTAATCTGCGGAACGAGCTCGAGGAGGCTCTCGTAGACGCTACCCAGCTCTTCAGGCCCCATATCGCGCCAGTTAACACGTGATAGTCTGCCCTCTTCGCGCAACCACGAGAGTTTGAACATCGCAAGGAGAAGTGCGCGGTTTTCGAGCTTCGCTCCGTCGAGCGTTTGGCACTGGCTTTCAGCAAAGATGCCTGCAAGGGCAGGCAAACCGAGGCGCGGCTCGCCAGAGGCTAGTCCTCGGAACACTACCTTTGTCGCTTCCCAGAGATCCGCGAATCGATCATAGGCATTGCGCTTCACCGAGCGCTCGCGCAAGCGTCGCATGCCGTATCCATCCCCGTAGAGTGCCTTGGCCGCCTCGGAGGTGCCATCGGGATGGAGCAACGCGCGCTCTTCCACGGTCAGGAGAAAGATGAGCCGGTAGACCATCCGCAACAGCTGGTTGAAATAGTCTTTCAACGGCAGGGTGCCGTTCTGCAGGTCGCCACGCACGGCCTGGTTCTCGGGGTGAGTGAGGAAACCCTGACCAAGCGCAACTAGCGCTTCCTCAACGCCGCGACGGAGGTGCTCGCGAGCACGAGTGCCCTCCTCCCGACCCGCATTGCGCCACGCTTCAAGCGCGCATGCTGTGACCGGCTGGCCCTCGCGACCGAAGCGCGTCTCGTGGCAGAGCAACCAGAGCGCAGCGAAGTCGGCATACCGCTCTTCTGCAAAAATCCGTTGAAGATCAGCCTCAATCCATGCGGGGCGCGTAAGGCTCGCGTTGTCGCGTACGATTCGAAGCGACGCCCCGTCGCTAGCAATGCCCCAAAGCGCGTCTTCTTGCGCGTTCAAATACTCCTGCGCTAGGCCAAAAGCGCTGCGCTTGCGTCCTCCGGCACTGAACGCGGATGCGAGCGTATCCAGCCCACTAGCGGCAGCGGCAATGACGATGGGCACGCGCCCCCCTAGTGCCGTGTGCCCAATCGGGTAAGAGCGCTCAGCGAGGATAACCGGCTCCACTTGCGTGAGCGACGTGAAGCCGAACGCATCGTGGAGAAGCGCCAGGAGGAAGCGCTCGGAGACGGCCTTCGAATCCGTCTTAGCTTCAAGGCCCGACTTGAAATCAGTCCAATGCGCCTGCGCAATTCGCCAGTAGCGGCCAATTTCGTCGCGCAGGTTAAGCCCCTTGGGTATACGGTATTCGGTCTCTGCCTGAATACCCGCCTGAAGCTGAGCAACCTTTGAAAGCCACTCTGGCGAGAGCAGTCCTCCGTTGATCGAGAGAGCCTCGAAGGCGAGCTGCGCTTCGCTGGTTTTGGTTTTTCGTTTGGCGACCATGATCAGTCCACCTTCGGCAGAAGGACGAATAGGCCGATGACGTCAGCCGGAAGAAGCGCTTTCACACTGTAGCGACCGGCGGCTTCAGCGGCCTCACGCACGCGGCGATGATCGGTGAGTAGCGCCTGCGCGCGTCGCTCGGCGAAGGCATTCAACTCCGGCAGGCGCGTCTCAAGCTGCTCAAGTGCCTGTGTGACAGCTCTCTCACGCACGTGCACGGGTGGATCAGCTACGGGCAACGGCGACAACAATGCCAGTGCATCAGCACCCTCGAACGGAACGGGGTCGCCCATCCAAGCGATGGCAGTGGCCTCCTCGACGAGAAGTGTCGTTATATGATGTCCGCGCTGCGAAATGAGTTGATGCCGGAGGCGGACGAGCACAACCAGGGTGCGCGACGTGATACCGTCTGCGACCCAACAGCCAACACGCCCCAGCACGCCGGTATCGCTCGCATCGGCGCTGGCTACGTTGCCGAGCGTACGCTCGAGCATCGTCTCGGCAAGCACCGAAACGAGCGGATGGCTTCGCTGGACCGAGCGGCACCGCGAAGCAGGTGGGTACTGGAAGTCGATCAAGATCGAACCCGCAAGCCCCTCCACTTCCAAGCGCTCACGCACATCCTCGGGAAGCGCATCCAAGGGGGCTTTGAAACCTCCGCGGCCAGCATTGCCTAGCGGTTCAAGTGCTCCGCCCAATCGCGCCAAAGCACGCCCGGTAAAGCGCTGCACGTCCTCCTTGCCGCCAAGTACAGCAAGAGATTTTTTCCACTCCGGCAGCACATCCTCAGGCTTGAGTCGGCGCTGCGCGAAGACAGTGCGGCGATTCTTCTTCGCCTTGTCCGCGGCGTCGAGCCATCGCTTCTCGATGACCTTGGCCTCCTCCAACTCCAAAAAATCGAACGTTAGCTGACGCTTCCGGTCGCGTTCGCGATTGCGCAGCAATACGGCCTTCATCAGTGCTTGGCTGAGTGTGTGCCCGTCGTCAGGAAGTGGCACCGGTACGCCAAGCTCCTCCCGGATCTTTTCGGCCTTCCTGAGGATGACCTCAAGCACCGCACCGTCAACGGGGTTGTTTGCGCCGAAAATCAAAGTGGCACGCACGACGTTGCTCTCCTGCCCGAAACGATCGACTCGTCCCTCTCGCTGCTCGTGCCGCGTCGGATTCCACGATAGGTCGTAGTGGACCACCGCGTCGAAGTGCTCCTGCAGATTCACTCCTTCAGAAAGGCAGTCGGTGGCGACGAGAATCCGGCGTTCGGCATCGCCTAGAAGCTCGACTTTTTCTTTTCGCTCGTCAGATGTCAGCTCGCCCGTGACGACGCCGACCGTGACGCCCTTCACCTTGGCGTCAAGCTGTTGGCCGAGATAGTGGGCCGTCGCAATGTAGCGGCAGAATATGACGGGGTTGAAGCCCTCTTCTACCAGTTCTGCGACATGGTCGGTAAGCACCTTGAGTTTGGGGTCGCCTGCTTGCCCGGCGAGCTCTTCGGCCTGCGAGATCAGTGCCGCGAGTGCCTCGTCCTCCAGACCCGCAGGAGGCTCAACGTCGTCATCGGGGAGCGCGTCGGCGGCGCCATCGAAGACTCGTTCTTCCATGGTGTCCTCGCCGACGTCCCCTTCAAGCCCCGCGCGTGTGCGCAGCGCCAAGACAGCAGCCGAGGGGCTTGACGCCACACACCGCATGAGCGCCAGCGTACCCCAGAAGTTAAGCCGTTGCTTTTTGGTATCCTCACCGGCCTGAGCAACAACGGACGCGCAGTAATCGAGCACGGCGTCGAAGAAGCGCTCCCATGCCCCCGTGAGTTTGTAGGTCAGCTCTGTAGTTTCGCGGCGAGGGAAGAGACTACCGTCCTTCCATTCCGCGATGTCCGGACGACGACGCTGAACGAAGTGCGCTGCGAGACGGTCGCGAAGTCTCTTGTGCTCATCGCCCGTCGCACTGGAGAGCGCGGCGAAGTCCGCGTGAAGTAGCCCGATCAACCGAAAGTATGCATCCTCATCCCCACTGTGCGGTGTCGCGGTTAGCATTACGAGGTGACGTGCCCGCGCGACCGAGTCACCGTGTGTGCCGCACGCTGATTCACCGACAAGGCTCTTCAACAGCTCGTAGCGCTGGTGCCGGCCTTGTCCGGTTGACGCGCAGGTGTGCGCTTCATCGACGATGACCAACTCCGGGCACGCGCGCAGGAACTCCGCACGCCGTCGCTCGCTCTTGATGTAGTCGAGGCTGACAACTGTGTGCGCGTGAGTTGTGAAGATACTCTCACTTGGCGGAAGGTTGCGTTCGAGGCGCGCGGCGCTCGCAGCCGTCACGGCCACGGGGTGCAAGTGGAACCGGCCTTCGAGCTCGCTGACCCACTGATCGACAAGGTGCGGCGGACAGAGCACAGTAAATCGCTCAACGTCGCCGCGATCAAGCAACTCGCGCGCGATGAGCGCCGCCTCTATCGTCTTGCCAACGCCCACATCGTCAGCAATGAGCAGCCGAACCGGATCGAGCTTGAGCGCCATGAGCAGTGGCACGAGCTGGTAGGCGCGCGGCTCGATGGCGATCTGGCCAAAGCTGCGGAACGGACCGGCGCCCCGGCGCAGTGAGAGAACGAGCGCGTCGCGCAAAAGCAATGCCGCATCGTGACCCGCCATCTGCGACGGAGCAGGCTTTGGAAACGAAGCATCTACAACCGGCGTTGCTTCAAGCGCAAGGTGGATATATGTCTGGTCCTCTTCGGAGCCCGAGATCGGACGAACCCGCAGCACTTCGGCGTCACTGCCGGAAAGCACGATCCACTCGCGGCCGCGCGCGCGGACGAGACTACCAGGACTCCAGCGGGCGCCCGAGGGCGGTATCGACGTCGCAGCAATCGTACTCACAGCACCCTCCCGAGAAGCGTTGAGAGCAACGCCGTAGGTTCAATCCAGCCTGCTTCGCTCTCGCCGAGCATGACGACCTCGAAGCCCTTGTCTTCGAGCTTCGCGGACAACGCGCTGTCGTTAGCCAACAGTGCAGCGACGTAGTGATTGCGCCAAACAAGCGCGACGGGTTGTTCGTTAACCAAAAGAGGCTCTAAATCAGGGGAAGGAATACCACAGCTACTTGCGTAGGCGAGCCACACTCCCGTGAGGTCACCATCCGTGCCAAGGGCGCTGGGAGAAAGCTCAGGAGAGGAGCCGAGCAGCGGCACAAGCCCCGTGAGAGTTCCTCGGGCAAGCCGGAGCAAGAACGCGCGCGCGCCGTCGTCTCTACGGTCGAGCAGTTCGTGATCCGGCTGGTTGAAGTATGACATCAAGCACCGGTAACAGGCGGCAACGCATGAAGTGCCCGGCGCGTCGACAAAGAGCACCTCTGTAGCCGGAAGGCCATTCGACAAGTCAAAATGCATGATAGCAAGCGCCTCCTGGGCCACTTTAGCCAGGCATTCGGGCTCTGCTACGAGGCGGGTGAGAACACCGGCGCCGCCCTCCGTCGCCTCGTATAAGAGGAAGCCCGTTCGCGCGTCGCGTTGAGGCATTGGCTCGGCAAGGACTTCGCCCTCCTGGAGTTGGAACACGGCTTCAATGCCCCTAAGCAACGCGTGCTGCACTGTCGTCAGCGTAACCTGCGAGAGCTCGCTACCTTGGGGCTGGAGTAGAAGCGCGTTCTTGCGGTCCTGAACACTTGGCACGATCCACTGGCGGGGTGACGCACTCGGGTCAGTACCGTCGTCCTCCTCGTCTTCGTTCTTCGCCCAAAAGCCCGAGACCGGATCCATCCTGAAGCCAAGTTTCGTGCGGTCCTTTCGGCGACGCAGACCCTTGTTCAGCCTGGTAATCGCGGCTCCCGGCCCGTAGGAGAGTCGCGCAATCTCGCCCTCGGAGTCGAGCGCAATGCCCTTTCGTACGTCGAGCACATGGTCGCGTGTGGCCCACTCGAACGTCGTCTGCAGCTCGAAGCCTTGGCGCTGTCGCTCCTCGTCGTTCGCTGTGATGCGCTCAGCGGGCTGAGTCGAGACGTTCTCAATGCGAAACGTATGGTTGACGATCTCAGCATCTCCAAGCGACGCGCTGCACGCGTGGCACATGGACGCTTCATCGGTCCAGTGCCCGGCGCCGCAGGACTTACAGATGCGAACCTTTTTCGTCGGTAGGCGCACATCGGCAGTAGCGCTCGCTTGATGGCCGAGGGAAAGCATCGCGCGCACTACGCGGTACGCGCGCCCTTCGTGGTAGACGAGGCTGCGTGGACCGAACTCAGACAATGCGAGGAAGCGAGGCCGCTGAAGGTACGTCTGTCTGCCACGTCCGTCATTCGTCGCCGGAATATAAGCCATCAGCGGAAGGCGCGGGAAGTTATACCCAGGCAAGAAGCCCTCGGTCGCAAGGTAGCGGTATGTGTTGAAGTCGCTTGAGGGGCTGTTCGAGTTCCGCGTGTCCGACTGCAATAGGTTGAGCTGGTCTATGGCCTGCGCGTGACGACTCTGCGCAGCACGCTTCTCGTTCTGAGGGGCCGAGTAGTCGTCCATAGTGCGGCGAGCAGCGTCGCGCTGCCGTTCGGCGGCGAGGAAGAGATCGCGCCATCGATTGAATGCCAGCTCGAAGCGCGTCAGCGCACGCTCCACAACCTCGTCGGCGAAAACCTCGCGACTCTGAAGCCAAGGCGCAAGCGCGGGCGACAACTCTTCCCCCAGTAGATTCAGCACGCGTCGAATGCGGCGACGGGCCTCGTCGGCGACCTTCTGCAGCGCCATTGGCTCCTTCACTTCCTTCTTCAGCGGGCGCCCTGTCTCCGAAAGGACGAGCAGCTCGCCGATCGATGGCTCGAGCGGCAACTGGGTACACGCAAGCCAGACGGCATAGAGGTGGCTCTCGACGAGATCTCGGTTCGCGAGATCGAGGAGTGGAGGACGGACCTCGCCGTGCACCATTGCCTTCGGGTCACGGAAGAAGTACTGATCGTGCGGGCTTTGTGAGGACGTGTATGTAAGAACCAGTGCTGCCTGTCCGCTTCGCCCCGCCCGACCGCTGCGCTGCGCGTAGTTCGCCGGCGTCGGTGGGACGTTGCGTAGGTAGACCGCATTGAGCGCCGAAATATCAACGCCGAGCTCCATCGTCGGCGAACAAAAGAGAACCGGTAGAAATCGGTTAGCCTCGCCGATCTCCCGCAGGTGCTTCTCGTCGGTGCTGAGCTCTTCGCGCTCCTTCGCACCAAAGCGGAACCGCTTCTCACGCACGGCGCGCCTTTCACCATCGACTTGTGCCGTGTGTTCACGCGCTTCGAACCCGAAGAGCGGGTGAACTGGCTGGCGCAGCGTCGCCGCGAGGTTTGCGTAGAAGTCCCGGAAGAAGGCGTTATCGTTCGGGTGATCCGGATCAATGGCCGGCGTTCCCCGTTTGAAGAGCACACAGGCATCGTTAAGGCGGAAACCGGTCTGGTCACCGAAGGGAGTTACCTCTTCGGACACCAGCCCGTGAGTAACGGCGCCCTTGAGCAACACTTTTATCAGCGCGTCGAAGTCCTTGGACTTAAGAGCGCGCACGGCAGACGGGCTCTTCCAGAGCCTGCGTCCATTAGGCTCCAGCGACGTGCGCGTTCCACGTGACGATTTTAGGAGCTTTCCAAGCGCACTACGCGAGCCGCCGCGCACAATGAGGTCCTCGTCGCGCAAGCTATTGTCCTTGCGCGGCGGCGGTGCGACGAGCAGCCAGCGCGCCTTGAGCGGCTTCTCGTCGTTGTCAAATCCCCACGGTGTACGCAGGCGACTGTGCGATTTTTGCAGCATCTGTTCGATGACCGTGGGATCAAGCACCTGACTGCGGATCGCCATTGACTTCCGCAGGTGGTCGAACACCTCGATGTAAACGGCTTTGCGCACCTCGGACGAAGCGAGCCGAAGGACGTCCGGCGCACTCGTGAACAACTCCTCGTCAGAAGCCAGCTCGTCGATACCAAGGTATTCGACCTCGACGAGCCCTAGCTGCTCGAGGTTCGGATTTGTATATCGCCAACCTCGCCGTTGGTCGAACCACACACGGTACGAGAGGACCTGCCGGAGCGCGCTTTCGGCCTCTTGCAGGTTGAAACCCTTAAGCGTCGGTTCAAGGAGCCACTCCCTGCGGAATTCCGGCGCAGGCCGGTCGAAGCCGAGCGCGCGCTGCTGTGCTGCGCCTAGTTCGTCGCTGCGGAGCCCTTTGTCGCTCGCGACATCGAGCGCACTGAGGAAGCCTGCACGGATAAGACTGACAAACAGAAAATCGTTGAAGTGCCCCGACTGAAGCGCGGCGTCTTGGCGATTGTCGGTGAAACCGAGCAGCTTTCTCGTGTGCGTCGAGAGGCTCGAGTCCTTCCCGTGCATCCAGCGGAGGGCGCTAGATACTAGCACTGTGGTGGCCGAACTCCGGCCTTCAGCGGAGAGGGACGCGAGGCGCGTGCGGTCGCGCGCTGACGTGCTGTGCGTTGCTCCGCAGCGAAGGCAGAACCGAAAGCGGCCGGGGATAAACCAAGCTCTCGTGCCAGCACCCACCCTGCCGTCGGGCGTTACGAAGACTTCGCGAACACGAGCACGTCGGTAGTGACTCTTGACGCGTGGACTTCCAGCGGCGTCGAAGTCGAGCCAAGCCTCCGGGTAATCTTCGTCTCGGTCGGTAAAGGTGAACTCTGAGTCGCGCGCGTCGAGCGTGAGGAATCCAAAAAGCTCCTGATCGGTGGAAGATTCACCCTCCCCCCCCGGCTCGTCATCGTTTTTTGCCGGGGGCGCATCGTCGATGTCGCGAGCCAGAAACTTCCGCTCGCCATCGTCAGAGATGAAGCGAACTGGATGATATTCGTGCCCGCAGTCACGGCAAAAATGAGTTGAGTAAAGACGTTTGTCAGGGTCACCCGGCAGGTACTGCTGCCCCTCAACGGTGACCGACCGCTTGCCTGGCAGTTCGAGCGTGGCGAAGGCGTGGCCAGCACCCGAGACGAACTGGTGCAACTTGAAGGCGAAGAAGCTTCGGTGGGACGCCGCCTCGTTGCTTGTTCGATCCGACTCAGGAAGGCTCGACAGGAAGAGCAACGTCCGCAGTGCATCCTTACACGCTTGTTCGTCTCGCCCCGCGTCCGCTGCGAGTTCGCGCGCTGCCTCATCAAGTGTACGCGGGCGCGCGCGGTGCCACGCCGGGTTCGCGTCGGTTGTCGTGATACCGAGGCGTGTCTCCGTCCAGATTGCAAGCGAATGGCTTCTAAGCGCGTCGTCCGTGATGTTCGGCGCAATGCCAACGTCGATCGCCGGACCAAGCATACTCTTCACCGACTCGGCACGCCTCGACTTATCGGTGACGCGCTCAAGCTCCTCAATGATGACATGGCTCGGATCAATCGCCGTTGCAAAAAGCTTGGATGCGACGCTAGCAACAACCTCCTGCTTGTTCCTCACGCTGCCTTCGCTCGCCATCGTCGCCGAAGTGCCTATGCACTGGAGTTGATCTGGAGCAAGGCGCTCGCGAACGCGGCGCACAAGCAAAGCGACGTCGGCACCCTGACGTCCCCGGTAGGTGTGCAACTCGTCGAGTACCAAGAATCGAAGGCCAGCACAGTTGCCGATTACCTTCCTATCCAGCTCGTCCTGACGAGTCATCAGAAGCTCGAGCATCATGAAGTTCGTCAATAGGATGTCCGGCGGATCTTCGGCAATACGCCGACGTTCCTCGTTGTCGTCCTGCCCCGTGTAGCGGGCGAAGGTCACGGGGCGTTCGCCTTGGACGTTCGCGACGAACTTATCCAGCTCCTCAAGTTGACTGTTCGCCAGCGCATTCATCGGGTAGATGATGATCGCGCGCGTACGCCTCGTTGCGCCCCCTCGCTTCTCCGCGAGCACTGCGCTGACAATCGGGATGAAGAAACAGAGTGACTTACCGGATCCCGTGCCTGTGGTGACGACGTAGCTCTCACCCTGCGAGGCGAGGACAACGGCTTGCTCCTGGTGCTTGTAGAGAGACAGCGGCACCCCTCCGTCACGGAAGATTTCCGCAGTTCGGTGGTCTAGTGCACCATTCGCGATGAGGATGTCGATGCCCAAGCCACGCTTGTAGCTTGGGTTAATCTGAAGGAGCGGGTCCGGCCAGAAGCGCCCCTTGGCATAGATCGCCTCGACTTGTGCGCGAATGTCATCCGCGTGGATAGTCGTGAAAGACGTTGCGAACTTGCGGTACTCACTGACGATCGAGTCGCGCAGCGAGAATACGTCCATGCTTTTGCCGCTCATGAACGCCCCCTTTTTATACTAGTAGTCTTAGCCTTCGAGGCGGGCTTCCCGCAGCTCGCCCCCCCAAGGCGGCCCCCGTCAACCTCCGTGAGCGCGACGCCCCCGAGCCGCCCAACTTATGCGCGGTGAATACCCGTGCCCCAAGTATCCCGAATACTAACAAACTCTGGACGGGCCGTCCCTCGTCAGAGTAGCTTCGGGCCAGTCCACAGCCCGTCAAGTAGACTCCTCTTCTAAGCCCCGCACCGAAACGACACGTGTCTTGCGTGATCGAAACGACGCAAATTCGACGCAAATTCGACGCAAGACCTCCCGCCCTTTGCCTCGCACGTCCTCTAGGACCGACAAACGACGCAAACTTGCGTCGTTTAGTGCCCACTCGCGGCTAAGTCCCCGAACGGCCGCATGAAAACGACGCAAATTCGACGCATCCTACCGCGATCGAGCTTAGCAGCGAGGCGTTGGCAGTCGCTATCGAACACTCGCATACCGAGCGCCCACGAGACGAAGGCAAGACGCGGATAAGGATTCTTAATTGCTCGGTATCTGAAGCCCATTCGCCATCTGACGGCTGTTACAGCTCACGGCAAGTGAAGCTGTAACGCGGCTATATGGAATATAGCCGCTACGTGATACCTAACCGTGTAACGAATCCCGAAACACTCAGAATACGATCGGGCGGAACGCAAAATCCATTCGAAAACTGATAGTCTTGAAACCGCAACGCCTCGACCACGCCACGCCGATCACTCACCAATTGCCGCCCCAAAGGGAACCCGGATCCACATCATGAAGGACCCACGTCAAACGGCCAGAAATCAAACCCGGACGAAGCCAACCATCGCTGCATACTTGTCGCGCGCCCATGGCCTCTTGTGTCGGATTGCAGAAGAATTGGAGTTGCCTGAGGATGCCTATCCGGCACCAAGCGATGTCGTTGCCTACATGAAGCGGCGCGCAAAAGACTGGAAGTGGGCGACTTTTCGGCAATACCAAGCCAGCCTTGTTTGCAGATACGAACTCGAATTCGAGCGTAATCGAGATCCGTTGTTCCAGCAGACTGCAGAGGAGATCCGCAGCCTTCCGTCCGCCGATTGTCGGCCGAACCGCGAACCCGGTCACACGTCCTCGCGGAAACGAAAAGGCATTCCCAAGCGCGACTACGATGTGCTGGTGGCAAACCTCGCCAATCCAGCCCGAGCTAGCGATTATTCGAAACGCGCCGCACTGTGGCTAATGGCGGGACTTGTGACGGGGTTGCGTCCGTGCGAATGGGAAAACGCACAACTGTCCGAAGACGGCAGGACTCTCAACGTCCTGAACGCAAAAGCTACCAACGGCCGAGCGACAGGCACAAGCCGAGTGGTCCCCGTTAACGCCGACGACTTCACAGTAGTCCGCGCTCACCTCGCGTCACTCCGAGAGCTTCTCGCTCGCGGGCTCGAGTTCTCCGTGATTCAGAAGGGATGCACGCAAGCAATTCGCCGAACGTGCGCCGCTCTGTGGCCTAGCGACGACAAGCGAACATACGCGCTCTACTCCGCTCGCCATCAATTTTCGGCAAACGCGAAGGCTATCGCGTCCGCAGAGGAAGTTGCCGCTCTCCTCGGCCACCGATCGACCCGCACTGCGCGCCGACACTATGCACCGCGCCGCAGCGCTTGGTCTGAATTCCGGCAAGTGCAAACCGCAAAACCGACTGCGCAAATGCAAGCACCCGTCCGGCGATCAACGCCCCGGAACGGATAGTTGACGAAGAGCACTTGTTGCGCATTCATCAACTCTTATTTCGCTGATATCAGGCGTTTTGGCTGGGTGCATACGTCAGCCCACTTTGCCCTCCTCCTAAGTTTTACAGTGGCGGGCAGGACGCTTCTCGTGAGTCGACCTTGGACTAACAACAGGGGAACTTCGGCAATTTCACAACGGACAGAAAAAAAATTTGCCGACATTGAACTATAGCGCAACCCGCCTATTGTCCGATTATCTGAAAGGGTGATAATTGATTATCTTTAATTAGAACACCTTAAAAAAGCGGTGCGACGATCGGCTGGCACCGGCCGTCGCACCTAACCACCACGTCACCTGTACGAGAGGCTACGCAATGGCTAATAGCATTCTAGCAAGTCACCCCCTGTCCTCCCTTTCAAGCGACAGCGAACTGTCGATCGAATTTGAGTTGCGCGATCCGTTTCACATGCCCCTTGATCGGCTCGAAAGTCTCATCGAGGACACGGAACCCGGTACGGAACTGCGCGGGTATCTATTTGGCCTTCTGGACCTGCGCAGAACAGTGGTCTACGCACGGGGGCACTGACCATGAGAAAAGTCATTTGCGCATGCCTGCTCGCTGCCGTGTCGGCGTCAGTTTTTGCCGGTCAACAAACCGTCTCCGATGTGATCGCGGCCGCGCAGGCTGCGGCCGATGCGCACCACGCCGAAGTCACTGCGCAACTCAAGTCCGAAGACGACTCGGCTATGGATCGTGTCGTGATGGTGTGTGACTGCGTGAACGGGGTATCCGTCTACCATCAAACGACGCTGCGGCAGTACCTGAACGAAGGCAAGGCCCTTGCCATGAAGGCGCGGTTGCTCGAAACGTTCGTATCCCCTCCGACAGCGATGCGCCTGCTTTCTTCCTGCCACTGAGAAGCCCTATGAAGCTGAGAAAAACCGTCCTATGCGCCGCGCTGGCCGGCTCGACCCTGCTTTCGACCAGCAGCGCCTACGCTGTATGCGACGGGTGCGTGGTGAGCGCTGTCGAGCAAGCATCAATGACGCTCAACAGCCTCATCCAGGCGCTCGGTACATCGTTCACGACGCTGTTCAACGAGATAGACACCGATATCGCGTCCGTTGGCACGAAGGTCTCGAACGCCGTTACGCAGGCGTCCGACTCGCAGCGCGAAATGGCGCTCGAAGTCCAGCGACAGCAGGAAATGGATCAGGTCGCCCGCGAAACGGAATTGCCGATCGACCCGTGCGCCACGTCTTCGAGCAACTATGCGGTGCAAGCGGTTAGCGGCGCTGCCTCTACATCGTCCTCGCTGCGTCCGGGTGGCGCACACGTCAGCTATCCGCCACTCGAAAAGGCGCTGAACTCGCCGGCCCCGTCTGTTGAGGCTTCGCGTCGCACTTCGGCGGCCATCCATGCCGACAACTACTGCACGCCGCTGGAGTTGCAGCTTGGCTATCCGGGCTGCAAGTCATCGCAACTTCCTGATGGCGATGCGGATGTGGATTCGATTTTCATCGGTGCTGGCTTGCCGGGTAAAAGCGTCGATCTGACGTTCACGCAACAGCAACAAGACGCGGCCCGCGCCTACGCGCGCATGTCGATCGATCCGCAGCCGCCCGAGAGCATCAACAAGGCTGAGGCAGGCACGGAGGCCGGCAAGCTCTATATCGCGATGCAGAAGGGTTACCAGGCCAACATGTCGAGCGCGATCAAGCCGATGAATGACCTGATTGGCTCCCGTCAACCGTTCAACGGCAGCACCCAACTGATTCAAGAACTCAAGCAGTCGGACGCCGCCGCGCAGTATTTCAATGCAACCGCATCGAGCGTCGCCAAGAGCACAGGCACGATGAGTCTCGCCGAACTCGAAGATTTCGAGGCCGGCCGCCGTTGGAAAAATCCGTATTGGCACATCGAATTCGGGGCTGTGGCCGACCCGACGAAGCTCTTGCGCGAACTGCTGTTTGCGACCGCCTTCCAGGTCTACCAAACCCATGAGCACGTCGAGGCGCAGCGGCAAACGAACTTGCTCCTGGGGCAACTGCTCGCAGCCAATGAGCGGGGAACGGATCGCACCGCGATCGAAACGCAGCTACAGCGCGTGCGCGCGACCAATGCTCGATAAGGAGTGGCTGTGAAGCCAAAGAGACAGAGTTTCGGGTGTGCGTTGGCAACGGTGTTGATCGCGACGGCGCTCGCTCAACCCGTGCAAGCTACCTGCACGATGCAAACGGAAATGTCGAACGCTCAGGCTCAAGAGCAGCAACGCCGTTTGAACAACATCAACACCAATTTTCAGCAGCTTCAGCTACTCAACCAGTTGCAGACGGCCTGCCTCGAAAATTTTCCCGACTATCCGACGCAGTACCTCGGCAATAGCTCGGTGATGACAACGGCGTTCAACAAGATCAAGCAGGCATCCTGCCAGTCGCTCGCGAACAAGGCCCGGCAGACCTCGGCGCAGGCAATGGCCTCAGCGCAAGCCCAGGTGCAGCAGCAGATTGACGCCATTCAAAAGAACGTGGCCGGCTCTACGGCCGGGTCGAGCGGATTGCTATCGGGCACGTTCAATCAGGTTGCGCCATCGTCCAACGGCGTGATTTCAACCATTACCGGCAGCCTAGCGCGGCTGTTCCAGTAAAGCGAGAGGCACATATGACCATCAACCATTTCCTTCATGTGCTCGCCGCTTCGCCGCGCGTCTTGGCCCGTCGCCGCGCACGTGGTGGCCTCACACATGAGCAGTTCAAGGATGCCTGCCTCGTCGTCCAGATTTGTTTTCTCGTGCATTGCTTTGTAGCCGCCTCGATCTGGTGGGCTCGCAGCCACGAAGGCGATCCGACGCGTTGGCTCGGCGTCGCCGTAGCCGTGGCGTGGGTCATCTTTTTCTGGTGCTTCCTCTTGAAGCAGGCATACCAATCGGTTGAAAACGCAATGGCACGGGAGATCCAACGATGAGCAACGAAACGAAGAAAGCCGGCATCGGCCGCCGTGTCGCACGTGGGATTGCCTACAACATGGTCCCAGGCTATCCGATCTACAAGGCGTTTGCGTCCGGCAAGGAAATGATCGTCGGCGGCGCAAAGACAGTGCTCGATCAATACAAAGAACTCGAACGGCAGCGGCCAACAACCCGGATCGTGCGCACCTATCGCGAAGCACTTGCACTCCGACCGGCCGACGCGGCACCGCTGGAGTGGATCGCGCGGCATTGTCTCAATTGCAAGCGTATGTGCCTCTTCATTGCGTACCTCTGCCTCCTGTCGTTCATCTACGGGGTGGTCAGCGGGTACTTCCTGGTCGTGTTCATCAGTGTTTTTGCTGCCGAGCTCCCGTTGCTGTTCACGGTCAAGTACGAGCACCGTCTGTGGCAACTGGAGACCGGCCCGCTTCGGCCCGACGAACCGCTTGGCGGCTACGGTGATTTTTTCCGCTCTCGCGGCGCGCTCCTGCGGTTATTCAATCCGCGTCTCTTCTAACCGGAGTCCGTCGATGCTCAAGCTCAACATGCTCAAGCGGGCAACTGTAGCCTTATCGCTCATCCTTGTCGCGGCAACGGCATTTGCCCAACAGGCGAGCGTTTCGGTCGGCGATATCCAGAACGCGGCGAATCGCAGCGGCGACAAGTCGATGTCGCTGCTGGAACTGGTCTACGGCCCGATCATTCACAACCCGCTGCTCGCTGGAAGTGGCTCGGGCGGCATGATGGCGCAATTGTTCCTCGTGCTGAATGCATGCATGCTCGCGGTCGGCGCGGTTTGGGCCGGGTATCACTTCCTCACCGCGGCAATCGCGACGGGAGCGGACGGCGAGTTCATGGGCCAGAAAAAGTCGTCGCCCTGGTTCATGATCCGAACAGGGGCCGGCTTCACTGGCCTCGTTCCGATCTTTGCGGGCTACAACGGCGCGCAAGCCGTTATGCTTTGGGGAACAATGATCGGCGTTGGTATTGCGAACCTGTCGCTCGATGCGGCGGTTACCGTGCTCAATAGCGGCGGTTCGATGATCGCGACGCCGGCCGCGCCGCAAGCAACGACGTTGGCAAAGGCCCTTTTCGAAGCCAACCTGTGCGCGCAGGCCGCGAACACGGCCATCGAGGACATGCCCAACGATACGGGCGTGTCGGTCGATCCAGCCGAGAAATTCATCTCGGCCGGGACCGGATCGAAGATCGTCCTGATAAACGGGCGTGGTCTTTCCTGCGGCGGGGCGGAAATTGCGATTACGGCCCCGCAGTCGATCCCGCAATACGACACCATGGGCATGGCCGTTTATACGAACGACCCGGCCCCGGAGTATAAGCACCTGCTCGAAGCTCACCAAAACGCGCTCAAGGCGATGCAATCAACGCTGTCCGGTGCCGCGCAAGCCTACGTGTCAGCTATCGACAGGCAGGGTCAACCGGCCGACCCTGCGAACACCATCAATCAGGCCGCATTGCAATACCAGGCCACGATCACGAAGGCGCTCGCAGACTCGTCAAGCGGCATCAACCAGCTTGCTGGCGTCATCCAGTCGAACCTTCAACGCGACGGCTGGATCATGATGGGCGCCTGGTATCAGACTTTCGCGCAAGCGAACTCGCAGCTTACGAGTCTCGCCAACGCGACGGCCGCAGCAGTGTCCGGGACCAGCCCCGACAACCTGCCTTACCCGCAGCTATACCGAAAGGTGAGCGCCGTCTACAGCCAGCAACTACAGTTGGACTCATCGGTTACAACGACGCAAGGTGCCCTGTCGGTGGGTATCACCGGCACGGACCCGAAAAGCATCCTCGGCAAGCTCTTCAGCGGGCAGCAGTGGGTGAAGTGGGCAACCGATCTGAACTCCGGTCAAGGGCCGGGCGGATCAACCAACCCGCTCATCGGCATGAAGAACCTCGGCGACGATATCCTCAACACCGGCTGGACCGCGCTCGGCGCTTACGCGGGCGCGAAGGCTATCGCGGGCGCGGCGAAAGAGAGCATGGCTGGAAAGATTGCCGATGTGTTCACAGCCGGCGTTTCTGGACTATTGACGGGCGCAGGCGACGGCTTGTTGAGCGCGCTCACTCCGTTCATCGTGATAATCCTTGTCACACTGTTTTTCTTCGGCGCGATGCTGTCGATCTACATTCCGATGCTTCCGTTCCTCATCTGGTTCGGTGGCATTGTGTCGTGGTATGCCGTGGTCGGCGAAAGCGTCGTTGCCGCACCGCTGTGGGCGTTTGCTCACCTTGACGGCGACGGCGAAGGTATGGGCCAGCGCACCACGCACGGCTATATCTTCCTGCTGAACGTGATGTTCCGCCCGGTCTTCATGATGCTCGGTTTCGTTCTTGGTGGGGCCGGGGTGGTTGTGCTCGGCACATTGCTCAACACGATGTTCGGAGTCGCATTGACGAACGCGCAATTCGACTCGTCAACCGGGCTGGTGAGCATCATCGGCTACATCGTTTTGTATGTGGGAATGTGTCAAACCTTGGTGCAAGGCACCTTCTCACTGATCCACGTTGTACCCGATCAGGTGTTCGCGTGGGTCGGCGGACAGATGGCGGGTGCGGTTGGTCGGGACATGCACGACAAGGCGAAGGACATCCTTGGCGCGGGTACAAGGCACGGGCAAGGATCTGCAACGGGAGCGCTCGGGCGTGGTGGTTCTCCGAAACCTGCTACGCCAAGCGCACCGATCGCGCCTGCTCCGCTTCCGCCTAGTGATTAACGAGGCCCGTCATCGACGGGCCATATTTCCTTGCGCGAGCCCGTCGCGAATTGCGTCGAGACGCCTGTGAAAGAGACTGTCATCTATGATCGAGCGATCGCGAAACATGTCGCTGCCGGTTCGGTCTGTCTCGATCAGCAGCTGTGCCCACTCGATCAAGGCAGGCTGCGCCCGCACCTGCGCAAGCTGCTCGCGGATCTCGTTTAGAAACTTCGTTTCCTCGCTCGGCATTACCGTCTTGGCGAGCAACAACGCGCGCGCAACGGCTTCTGTCGCGTCATCCGCTTGGCGCGCATTGTCTGGCGTGTTCCAGAGCGCCGTCAGTCGCTTAGCGCGGTCGGCAAGCATTCGCCCTGCGCGAGCCTCGGCCGACACCGCCCGCACCTTTTCACGCGTCGAATTACGCACGATGTAGGCTGGCTTAATGCCCTTGGCCTCAAGCGCGCGCACCGCCTCGGCGACGGCTGCATTAGCGCGTTCGAAAAACGTGCGACTCGTGATGTAGCGGCCTAGTTTGTTCGCAGGCATGGCTTCTTCTCCTTGTTAATACAAGGATACGCCTACCGCCCGGACCCTCGAAAGCGTTGATTTCGCCTGCTGCGCCGACGCAGGCGCGACCAACTAACCTCACGGTTGCCGCACAGGCCGAAGGACATCCTACCCATGTCGTCACAATCAATTGGCGTAGCACGCTTCTCTTGCGACTGTGGCTGGGGCCGCTACACTCGGTGCATACGACGCCTCGGGACAAAAATGGACATCCGACCGCTGCACACTGAAGATGACTATCGTTCGGCGCTGGCGGAAGTGTCGGCGCTGGTCGAACAGGACCCGGAGCCCGGTACGCCGGAAGGCGACAGGCTGGAGATATTGAGCATCCTCGTTCAGCATTACGAGGGCTCAATCGAAACGGCGCACCTGCTGCGTTCTTCGGCTAACGCTGCGCATCTGGGTGGTTCCATCGCGCAATTGCGGGCAGGTGGCGGTGGTTTCCGCGCATCGCCCGCACTTGGCGAAGCCAACGTAGACCACGCACATCGAGATAATCCAGACTTGTCGGCCGGTTGGGTGCCCAGCCCGCACTACACTGGCAATCGTCACCCTCACAGCGAAGGTCATCCCATGAGCACCAAGGCATCAATCAAATATCACGACGGCGAGGGCGGGGAGCCGTCCTGGCATCTTTATACGGAAGCTTTCGAAAAAGACGACGTCGTCTATCTCGAACTGGAAGGCGTACTGGCCGACGTAGTAATGATCGACAGTGCATGGGCAAAGGCGGGCACGGTACTGCTGCGCTTGCCAACCACCACGGCCAAGCAGCTTGGGCTGCTGTCGCCTAGCGATCCCGCATAACACATGTTATCAGGGCTATCCGTATTTGCTGGTTGATGCCGGCGTTCTCGGTTGCATTGCACCAATTGAGCACGGTAGCTGTGTGTCGTCCGTCGGACGCATTTCGACCCACTGCGGCCGCTCCGAACAGCGCCGCCGCTGTGACCGCTTCCAAGTGCACAGCGGCCGTCGACTCTTCGAGTCCGGCGGCGATTAACGGCGTTTTGCGAAGCGCTTTATACGGCCAACGAGAATCGGCATGTCAATTCTTCTTCCGTCTTTCGATTTCTTGTCTCACACGTTCGATTTCAAGCCGTTTGGCTTCCTTTGTTCCCCATGGTGGCGCTCTGTTTTGGGTGCCTTCGGCGGCGGCATGAATACGCGCTTTGGCAGCAAGTTGGTTGGCTCTGCGTTCGTCCAACTCCCTCATTTTGGCCGCTTCCCGCTCGGCGAAGCGTTCAGCGGCGATAGGTGTGGTTCGTTCAGGTAGTCCGGCAAGGATCACAAGCTTGTCAATATTGTCCCAGGTGCTGATCCAGCCGTCGTTGTAGGCAAACTCGCTAATCAACGGGAGATTGAGTGCCGTGTAGATCGGGATCCAGTTTACTTCTTCGCCTTGGCGGCGACGCACAGCGAGTTTGGGATTGAACTGGTACCGTCCGGTGGATACACGCAGAAACAGAGATCTATTGTAGGCATAGTCTCTGTCGATTTCGTTCCTCGCCAGCACGCCAGAAAGATGCTGGCGCTTGTTGCGCTCGGGCCGCACTACGTTAGCGGGTAAGTGTTGCCAGGCATCGAGGATGATTTGGGTCTGGAACGCGCTGTCTGCATTGCGTCGTATCTTGCTGAATTGGGCTTTGAACAATACCCACAGGGTCTGGAACAGAAAGTATTCAGACAGATGCCGGTCGATGCGGACCAAGCGATCACCCGCTCTGACATCAATGCAGGGCGGAGCCAAGCATTCATAGATTGCCGCCAGCGGGCCAGCAGCGAACTTTGTATCGCCAAATGCCTGCCGCAGAGCCCAGTGCAGTGCATTGTGACCATAGTGATCGACGGCATCGCGGTCGGCACCGCGCTCCAGCAGGGCTTCTACCAGCGCCACATTTCCCGCAGCAGCTGCGGCCATCAGTGGCGTCTGGTTCATTGGCAGGCGATGATCGACGCCATGCAGGTCACACTGCCTGAGGATGTCCTTGAAGTGGTTGGCGAAGTAAGGGACGTAGCTCTTGCGGCCGAATACCGCGCGCTGCTGATCAAAGGACCGTGCCTGCTCGAATTTCGCCTCAACTGCCAGCCACTTGGCGAGCTGCGGTTCGTCGAAACAGGTGGCATAGTCAAAGAGTTGCTGCTTGCCCTTGTTGCCCGGAGACTGCTCGCGGAAGACCTTGATCAGCAGGTTCCTGACCTTGGCATCATCGAACACCGGCCAAGGCACCGGAACCTGCTTCAAGATGGTGCGGCGGATGGCGTCCGCCTGCTCCTGCTTGCCCTGAAGTTCGAGTTTGCGTGCTTCCTTCTGCCAGTCTTCGAGCGTGGATTGTTTGCCCTCGATCTTGGTCTGGCCGACGACGAGATCCAGCAACCCGAACAACTCATGCCCTGTGTCCGACTCGATCATGTAGATGTTCTTGATGGCGCGCGTCAGCGCTACATACAGGGCATTGACGAAGAACTTGTAGACTTCGAGCGACTTATCACTCTTGTCTTTGGCGCGTTTGTAATCCAGTGTCTCGACCGCCAGATCGGCCTTGGCGACGCCCTCGACGATATCGTTGAACTCGCCGCGGTGATCCGAGATGAAGCGGTAGAGCACGATATTCTCGTATTCGAGACCCTTGGCTTCGTGGATCGAGAACAATAGCGGCGTGGCAAAGTGCTTGCGAGCGTCGGCCTTGTCCTCATCGCGCATTACCAGGACGGCGAACTGTGTGGATTGGCGAATCTTCTGGTCCAGTTCGCGCTTGGTGGCGTCCTTGTCGGGTATCAGCGTAACCTGGCCGGTCTCGCCGCCGACGGCCTGGACCAGGAAGTTGCTCTCGCGGTCGATGGAACCGAAGCGCCGCTGCTTGATCTTGAGCAACTGATTGGCGACGCGAGTGGCCTCCAGGCCGTTGCGAAAGTTGGCCTCAAGCACGCGCAATTCCTGTCGCTCGGCCAGTTTAGGGTCCTTCCAGAACAGGCTCTTGACTTGGCTCCAGGAAAAGAAATTGGGATGGACAATCTGGTTGGAATCCCCGCAGAGCATGAAATGGCCAGGCTTCTTCAGGGTTTTCAGCACGAGCGCGAGTTGCACGGTGGTGATGTCCTGCACCTCGTCAATAACCACGAAGTCGTAGCGCGGCGCAGCCAGCGCTTGCCAGTCGTGTGCGACAAGATTCAGGTCGTAGAGCTTTGCCTCGGCCAGCCAGGCGCTATACTTCTCAAACAGATTGTAGAGTTGGTCGCGCCGTTCTACGGGAAAGATCGATTGACGCACCCCCAGTGCTTGATACTCGTCGCGCGACAGGACACCGCCCGACCCGGCAGCAATCACGCCGCGAATCTCCTCGAAAGCCTGGTGGGCTTCGACATCCTTGAAGTTCTGCCGTATACGGGAGTACCAGCCCGCAAAGTCGCGCCAGCTAGCCTCGCGTCCTGCCGGAACGCGGATCGACTCGACAAACTCCCGGTAGGACAGAAATACGGCATCCTGACCGCCATGCTCGAAACCGTTGGAGTAGTAAAGGTCGCGGGCGCTCTGCGCCAGGAAGGCGGAGTGAGTGACGTAGAGGACCTCACCTTCGGCATGCTTGAGCTTTTCAAGCGTCAGTGCGGTCTTGCCACTGCCAGCGCTACCGACGACAACCAACGGAGGTGGCTGTCGGTAAATGGTCTCCTGCGTGTCATCAAACGAGATCGGTTTGTCGAGCAGGTGAATTCCGGTACGTTCGGGATGAAGGTAGCGTAGAGCTTGCGCCTCCCTGATGGCGTCATCAGCGCTGATGTCTGGAATTTTGCTCTCGTCAATCGCCGCGCCGCGCAGGAAGCGTGACTTATCGTAGGCGTGATTGGCGATCACTTCCAGCATCAGTGCGCAGACTTCGTCCCCGTGGCGCACCAGCGAGAACAACAGCCGGTCGGCGTCATCCAGCTTCGCCCGGTAGAACTTGCCGTGGCTCAGATTGGCGAGCTTCTTGACTTGGGCAGCACGGAAGTCGTGGCGAGCGATGGCCGCGGACACCTTGTCGTAGCTGGCCTTGACGCGTGAGGTGTCGAGCCCGGTGTATTCGAGGATCTTCATGAGGCGACGAGGATGAGAACAAGTGCAAGAGCAAGAATTCTCTCATGGTCGTGTGGCCTGCCAACTTCTATAACAAGTTTTCCGGTCTTGAACGGCAGTTATCCGACATGCACCGGACGCCCTATGACTGACGATTTGCTCATACTGAATGACGGCTCCTGGCCGTTCTGCGACGCCCTGGCAGCCGCTTTCACCCCAGCGCTTTCACTGCGCCGCACAATGACAAATCAACCGCAGAATACCAATACCCGTTTTCAGTCGATGTTCTCCGAAAACAGTTGCACCAACCGCACCAGCTTTGCCCGCTCCGCTTCCACGGACAGATGTTTAACCGTGAACGCATAAGGCCCGCCATCGGTGGGCTTTATTGTCGTTGCGCGAGCGTTTCGTTGTTTGCCTCGACGTGCGGGCTACGTCCCGTTTCCGCTAACGAACTCACGACAGGCGGCAGATCCGATGCGAACTCGGGGGCCGCGCTTTTCCAAAGCTTCAGTCCATCGCAACACTTCGTCTTTGGTTTCGAGCCTCTACCCGACAGGCGCGACCAAATAACCTCGATCGACGGCCAGGATGGAGCGAGAACTTTCGGGCCTTTGGACCGTTCGCCTAACTCGCCGGCCCCACGACTCTCGCCGACCGTCACCAAGGGCACCACGGGGCTGTTTTCACGCCGATAGAGGGCAACCAGCAAAGGTACTCGCTGCGATGCAGCTTCATAGCTGCATCTGCGGTGCGCGCGCCATGGTCAAAGCGGTCTCGATAATGATGTTCCGGTGCTCCTGGGACACGAGCGGGTTCGATGGGCTGACCTTTGCAAGTTCGGCCGCCATCTTGTCCTGGAGGCCATCGAGCGCGGCCGTCCGTGCCTGCATGGCCTCCAGCTGCTGACGCAGGGCGTCTCGCTCTCGCTCGACGGTTGAGAGCTTGGCCTTGAGTTTGTCCGCGTAGGCGATCCACTGATCGACGGCGTTCCTGTTGTGATCGGCAACCTGCCTATTTTGGTCAGCAACTTGCCTGTTGTGGTCGGCGATCCGCTGGTTGCGCTGGGCGAGACCAAGCGTGTAACGATCAAACTCCGGCATGACCGGGACTCCCGTAGTGTTATCGACGGCGCGTTACTTCGCGACCGCCGTGGCCCAATCTCGATTCAACCAGTGCAAATACTGCCTCGACGGACCCGATATCGCAACAGGGTCTGCATGACCTGATCGGAGCGATTGCGGTAAGCGCGACCAAATAACCTCACCAAGCGATCCAAATGCCGCTCCGCTCGTCAACCCGTCGTCGCTCTGTGACACCGACTCACGATTACGTACAACGTCATTTCTTTGATCATCAGCCACCCTAATCTGACATAAGCGCTGTTATGTCACCGTTGCAACGTCAAGGGGCGAAGCCACTCGATGGCCCGTGGAACATCCTGGCTTCATCGCCCGTAAAGCATTCAGCGACGCGGGTTTACAGCAGTTTCAAATTCTTCCGTGGAACAATTGATGGCGGCTGCCGCCGTGCGTTTTTGGGCACCCGCATTTCGGGTTGAATCATGTGTGGCGAAGAGGGCCCGCACTTGCGAGTGCGTCCGACGGTTCCTTCAGTGTAGGCGGATCCGTTTCGCTGCGTCCTCGCGCCGCAAACACTCTGCCCGTTGAATCGGACATCGGCGAAGGATGACTCAAGCGCTTCGGTATTCAAGGCATTGGATCGCGCCGCGTCCAATTCTTAGGATTGCCGCCTCGTATGATCCAAGGTAGGGGCAAGACGGCGCGACCGACGTCGGGGTCGGCCACCAGTGAACTTTCAAAGGTCGTGCGCCAAGCTTTCCAGCGAAACTATTCTGGACAAAAGGATTTTCATTTCACCTGCCTTGAAGTCATCGAGTTCTGTATTTATGAAATCTACAAGCGGGGGAATATCCGCATCTTTCGCGACAAACAGATACCGAATATCGTCAGGATTGAATTTCAGTTCATGACCTTTCGTCGTTTCATTGGCTGCGTTTCTCACAGTGGGATCATCAAACGGTCCCCACAGCAGATGATCTATCTCCTTCTTCTGCAGCACATACCGCCACTCAGACTCTTGATAAAACTCGGCATGAACTTCAGCCCCTTTGAGCATCATCGTGCCCTCTAGCGGCTTTACGTATTGGAGCAGCCGAAGCACGTCCCAGCGCGCCGCTTTAGCTTCGTCTTCAGACGGAGATGTGTGTTCTTTTACATAAGTAAAGAGGTTCTCGACCTTATCGCGAAGCAAACTCTGATCTGACAGATATATCACGGGATTGAGTTGGTTACGTATCGCCCACTCTTTTGACATTCCGATGCCGTACGAACCGTAGGAGTCCACATGATTCTCAATTCGTCCTAACGGGATATCGCAGAAACAGATCATTGGATAGGCAACAAGCTTCGCCTTTCCAGTCAGCCATGATAGGTCTTCGACTGCATAACGCGGCTGAAGGCCAGTAGAAAGGATGCTCTTCAAAATGTCGAGATTCGACGTGAAGTGAAATAAGGTGTGGGATTTTGGTTTTGCCATTGTTTTCATAATTTGTGGATCAACCGTGGCCCGTATCGTACCGGAAAGCCAGATCGGTTGGTGCGTCGCCTAGCCAGTTCTGACTTTGCCGACAGGGTCACGAATATATGTCATCACGTCTTGATGGCCGGAAACACCGGTCGGCTCTTGTGCTGTCGTACGCGCGGGGCTCTCGGCTGCGCTCGACTTGGTCACTTCTGCGGATCATGATGCAAATGCAAAAACATGTGCCTGATGTAATAAGGAAGACCCGTACCTTTATGCGCCTCGGCAGTCGAGAACGCCAAGCCCGGACGGCCAGCATCGTTCATATCGCAAGCAATACCATGGTCGTTCGTCAGGTGATCCGCCCATTGCTGCATCCGATTGTTCGCGTTGTCGTAGTCCCTGTTATAAATCAGCATCCCGCCGCGATCGGCGTTTTTACGTGCAGTGCTGTAACGCGTAGTCAACTGCTCCAAGCCGCCAAAGCAATATTTTGGCCCCCTGTCGAGCTTTGCTTCTCCGAGCCAACTGAAGCCTTGCTTGTGCCTGCACTCGACCGTTATATCGACGTGCCCGTTTGTGTCCTTGTCATGATGCGCCGAATATCCAAAGCGCTTGAGGTCGCTAATGATCGCGTCCGAAATTTGATCCTCGCTCGCCTCGGCGAAATACTTTTTTCGGTCTTCTAGGTCGCCAAGAATTTGGTCTAAGTCTTCGTAAAGCAGTTCGACGAACTCCTCATACGTTTCCGTGGTTACTCGGCGCAATATCCGATCCCCGCCGACAGCCAACCGCATAACAGCCTCAAATGCCTTTACACTAACTTTACGACCTGAATCGTCTGCCGGCAAAACGAAAGCAATTTCACTCATTGGCGACGATTTCCTTTGCCAACGGCGACGGCACAAACGTTACGAACACGCGATCCTCGTAGTTTTCTATCGGATCGCCTGTTTCTGGGTGATTTAGTTCGCCCTCACGCCGAGCGGCATCGAGCGCGTTTGCGTCGAAATAAAACACCTCATCTTCATCGTCGATGAACTCGAACTGCATATCGAGAAGATGGAGGTCGTGGCCGGTAAGGTACTGAATCGCTCTCGCTATATCGGCTTCCTGCGCGTCAGTCTTGGCTGCAAGTCTATCGAGTTGACCGAACGTCAGCCGCTTGAGGACACCTTCCGCAATCAGGTCTAGCACGGCAATGCAAAGAGCACCCGTCGGGGCTTGTGCCCAAACGGATTGAACGTGCTCGATTGCTTGGTGTCTGTTCATCAGGGAATCAAACATGCCCAAGAAGGGTCTGCACGGCATTCTCAAAGTCGACTTCGGAGATGCACCCGCTGATCGCCGCGACTTCCAGCCGCTGCGAAGGCTTTGCAAGCTCCCTGAATGATCCCGGCAGCATGAGTTCGACCATAGCGCCGTGGACTGTAGACGGGAAGCGCACCGCCAGCCGATAGGGGACTATTTCTGCCAAGCCTCCGAGGCCTGCTTTTCCAGCTTTATGATACAACTCCTCGCGCAGGTCCGAAGTCTTGTCTCGCATCTTCTCGACCTTGACCGAATCCGTCGGCGTTTCAAAACCCAGCTCACTGACGCGACCCAGCCCCTTTTTTTGATAGATTTTATCTATCGCCCTAAACAAATTTTGGCGCTCGCCAAGGATTGGCTCGCCCTTCGGCCCGGAAAAGTGCGCGTGGAAGTGCTGGAGCAGAGTCTTTGCGCAAATTTCCGCATAGTCCATGTTCGTCAGCGTCGGCAAATCTAGCCGAATTTGAACCGAACAATCGGGCGACACGACGATGCTATCCATACACTGCTTGAAGCGAAGTTTTATAGCGATAAATTCATCGTAGTCTTGAAAGGCGTCACGCACGGCGGCGGAAACTTCGTCCCGCTTGTATTTGTCGCGCTCTTCGACATAACGACCAGATAAGAAAAATAACGCAATCCGACCGTCCGGATGCTTCACACTCCCCGCAAACGTTGGGACCCCAGGCACGTCCGATTTAACCCGCGCCTCGGGAATCAATGAGGGGAAGCTTTTCGAAACGGGGCTGACGGGAGCGACCGCCTTTCGTGCGAGGTCATAAATTCGGCCCTTGAAGTCCGGATGAGGCTCGAAGAACGTTACGACCCGGTCGCCCGCCAACAGCTGCGCCATGTAGAACTCTTGGAGCTTTGCGGTAACCTTGTTCAATGTGGCGTCAGTGGTGTTGCTTTCCAGCAGCCCCGCCAAAAACGGATCCCATGTGCGAGTAACAGGAAGCCCATTCGCGCTAGCATAAGCACTCATCCGCCCCCATTTCGTCACTCGGCGCAGGTCGGCGACAAGCCCCATTACTTTTAATTGTGCTTCTGTCATGTCTGTCTCTCAGACCATCTTCTTTTTGGGTAAAAGCATGCTCAGACGGCATACGATGTCCGACGGATTCCAGATGCGAATCCATACCAGTCGTCAAGAGCCCGCGCAAATGGAATCGCAACGCTGGCAGCAGCCTTAAATTCCGCCCGCCAGTATAAGAGAGATAGTCGGCGACGGTAGTGAAAAGATGCACGTCTCAAACGGCATAAAAAGTGGAGTCCCGATGCGAAGGCCAATGGGCGCTGGGTGGCGATGTCCGGGCTTTGACGCCGAAGCTCTGCGGCAGATGGAAGGTGACATGGCCGTAGCGCGAACTCGATTGACGGTTCTCATTGCAGCTGCGAAAAGAGCGCTAACTAACAGATGCGGATACTACGTTTTTCGCATTGTGCTGAGGTTATTTGGTCGCGCCCGACAGAACGCGGCAGCTCGGTGCTCGAATACCTATCATCGCCCCAGTCAAAACCATCGATTCGCGCCGCAGTGACGGATCCCGCGCCCGCCCGTGGACGGGAGCGCTGCCCACACCGCAAGGGCGTGGACAGCGCCGGCTTCGTAGCCGGCGTCCCGCTCCCGCCCACCGGCTCCCCGCGAGCCTCGCCTTCGGCCTGACGCGCCGCGATGCGGCTTGCCATAGCGAGAACGACGGCCAACCATAAGCCCCTCTCTGCAAGCCCGAGCCGTTGATCGATGATTGGGCAACGCGAGTGCCAAGAGCCCGGATTGAGGCGCACGGGCACCGCCGCCCGTAGGGCGGTGGAATGCCGACCGGCCCTTCGGGCCGGGCAATCCGGCTGGGCGAATGTTGACCGTCGGTATTTCACATAGCGGCTAATCACGCGTCGCAGGCGCGCACTTGTTCCGTTCCATGGCGGTGCGAAGTAAGCCGACGCGAAATTCTCTGCCGAGTTGTCCGTAGCTTTTCCACAGCGCGAGGACGGTTTACGGTTAAAGAGAGGTTAGTAAACGGTTAGGGGTTGCCGAAACCGGCCGCTTAGCCTTGTTCAGAACGGATTTGAAGAGATCACACGCCGGCCAAAGGTCATACTCCGGCCGGTCAAAGGTCATACTCCAGTCGGTCAAAGGTCACAGCCGGTCGGCCAAAAGTCATACTTCGGTCGGTCAAAGGTCATGCAGTCGCTCGACCTTCACAAGGTCGTCCGGACTAAGGGACCAGTCTTTCAGAAACCTGACCCGCTTGAGCTCATTCAGGGCGGCTTTGGCGAGTTCGCGCAGATGCTTCTGCGTCGTAGTTGTCAGCCCGGCCCCTGCCTTGATGGTCCCCAGCTTGATAGGAAACGGCACTTCATGACTGGCAAAGTAGCCATGTAGCCATGTTGCGAGGCCAGGCGGTAGATCGAGCCGCTGCGCCCACTCGACTCGGGTGAAATAGCCCTTTCCGCCGTACAGGTCGACCAGTTGCGAGGCCAATTGCACCCTGTACTGTTTGAGTGGCGCACCGGTACGAGGGTCGCGCCACTCGAACGCTGGGATCATCGACATCGCCTTGCCGTCTTCCTCGCCTTTTTCATTGCTGTCGTCGAGGCGCTTTACTATCACTTGCAGCGACGTGGCTTGCATACGCGTCAAGCAATCGCGCAAACGGGTATAGCTTTGGCTTTTGACCGGCCATCCGATCGCCAGGAGAAAGGAGCGTGCGGTGAACCGCACGTTTTCGCCAAGTGGCTGGCACTTGGCGAGCTGAATCAGCTGAAGCCAGACCGTTTCATCATCCTGCCGTAGCTCTTCACCCGTGTAAGTGATCCGACCGTCACCGATGACGTAGATTTCACGCTCTTTCAGGTACTCGCGTTTCCTGGATTTATTGCGTGCGTTGAAGAGAGCCGATCGGAAAACTTCGTTCGGCAGCGCACGGAACTTCGCAGGCCAGAAAGGGAGCGATAGCTGTTGGTTGGCTACGCTCTCAGCTATAGCCGCGTCCAGCTTTGCTCGGTGCGCAGCCTGCTTGTCCTGTTGCGCAATCGACCGCTGCACGATCTCTGGCGAATGCGCGAAGATGATGTCAGCCGCAGACTTCCGCGAACCTGCCGCCTCCTGCTCGCGACACGTGCAGCGGTCTACAACGGCGCACGCATGCATGTCACTTATCGGTTGACGATGCGAAGGGCGCGGGCGAACGCCCCCGTCAACCAGTGGCAGGATCTGCTCATTCAGGGAGTTCATCTGCCCTCCCGCGCCACTGCCAGACGTTCAAGCTGCTGTCGTTTCGTCGGTCGGCCGACCTGCCGTCGAGGATTGTTCGAAACGCTGCGGGAGGGCGCTGCGATTGTACGGACGATCGTCGTTGCAGACTTGCTGCCGCCAACTTCTTGTGCGGCCTCTAGATGGTCTCTCAACCAATCGACAACTATTGACTCGAGCCAAAGACGTCCGCGCCGTCCCGGGATCTTAATCGAGGGGGGCAACCGATGCGGTGCTCGCGTAAGGTCCTTAAAGATCGTTGCAGCGGGTCGGTGAAGATAAATCGCCCCGAGTTCGTGAGCGTGTTGGCGGCGGCGTAAATCCGACACCAGACGGCGGCGCAAGGTTGAGTTAAACACTCGACCATGCGCCGCAGGCA